>JASMDM010000001.1 GCA_030752795.1 SAR202 cluster bacterium
GGCAAACTGTTCGATGATCGGCCCCACGAGCGACTCCGAGCGGCCTGAGTACACGACCAGCGAACCCGACGAAGAGTCGGCGGTCTCGCCGCATGCCGCGACAACAACCGAGAACATTGTTGCTGCGATCAGCCAGAGCGCCGCCAGAGTCCCTGTGCGTTTCGCTGAAATGAGGCGTGCCGTGCGCGGCGTCTGGCCTGAGGCGTTTGTCGGATTATCCGGGTCTCGCGTCATTTTTACCCCGACCTCATTTTGTTCAAATACGTATATGCTAAGTAGCGAACTTAGCATATACTAAGTAGCGCTTTCGGGTCAACCGCGGCGCCATATTTCTGGCCTGTCAGCGCATCTTTCGTGCTGCGTCCACGAAGGGTTCACGGCCGTGGGCCGCCCCGCGTCGCCTGCAATCGGGGGTTTGTGAGACTTCCATGAAGATCCGATTTTCAGCTCAATCGTCCTCAACATTTCGGGTCGAGCGTCATCGCGGCCCTCTTGCCGGTCTCCCGCCCGCGTATTGCGGATTTGGCGCGCCGATAATACAATTCACCTGCGCCCCCAGGGGTCAATCACAGCACGTCCCCGCCTCATCGGGCGCAATCAAGGAGGTCAGACTTGCTCGAGCAATTCAAAGTAAAAGACGCTGACGCCATTTTTGTTGAAGAAGCTCCGCTTCGCGAAACGGTCACCGCAATCTTCAAGAAGATGGGCGTCACCGACGCCGACGCCGTCTTGGGGGCCGACGTTCTGGTCACAGCCGACATGCGCGGAGTCGACACTCACGGCGTCTCCAACATGCTCAGAGGGTACGTGGCTGGCTACACCGGCGGGTCGCTCAACCCGCGGCCGAACTGGCGGATCGTCCGCGAGACGCCTGCCACCGCGAACATCGACTCCGACACCGGACTTGGCATCATGGTCGTTCCCAAGGCGATGGACATCGCGATCGAAAAAGCCAAGAACACCGGCGTTGGCATGGTGACCATCAGCAATGGGCGCCACCTTGGCATGGCTTCGTACCACGCGATGATGGCCCTCGAACACGACATGATCGGCACCTGCATGACGTCCTGCCCTCCCAGCGTACTCCCGACCTGGGGCGCGGAGCCGCGACTCGGCACCAACCCGATCGCCGTCGCAGCGCCCGCGGACAAGGAACCAGCGTTCGTATTCGACGCCGCGACGAGCACCGTGGCCGGCAACAAGCTGGGTTTGGCCCGAAGGCTAGACAATAACCTGCTCCCCGGCTGGGTGGCGGACGTCGACGGCGTGCCCATCATGGAAGAGGCTGCTCCGCCTGCTCCCGGTTACGAAGGCCCCGCGACATCGTTCCTGCTGCCCCTCGGCAGCACGCGTGAGCTCGGATCCCACAAGGGCTATGGCATGGGCATGATCGTCGACGTCCTCGGCGGCATACTATCGGGCGGCGGGTACGGTATGAACCCCGGACGCCCGAACTTCGGCCACTACGTCGCCGCGTACAGCATCGAGGCGTTCATGGACGTGGGCGAGTTCAAGCGCACAATGGACGATATGCTCCAAGGCCTCAGAACCACGCCACCCGCGAAAGGCCACGACCGCGTCATGTACCCTGGCCTGCCGGAGTCGGAGTCCGAGGTCGAGCGCGCGACAAAGGGCATCCCCTTCCATCCTGAGGTCATCGACTGGTTCAAGGACATCTGCGGCGAACTCTCGTTGCCATACGAGCTGTCGTAGGGGCGAACGCAACCCGCGGAGCCGCCTACAGCTCGAGCACCTCTTCGCTTTCGACTTTGGCGTCGTCGATGTCGAAGCCGAAGCCGGGGTCTTCTGAGACGCGAACGAAGCCGTTGGAGAAATCCAGCGGCTTCTTGGCGAAGTGATACGCAAGAGACGCGTGCTTGACCAACATCTCGACGTACGGGGTGTGGATCGGCGATTGCGACGCCGAGAACGCCATCCCTACCGGCGTCACGCCTTGGTGACATATCGTGATCAGGTCGGCGGCCGAGGCCATGGCGGCGATCTTGAGGACCTCCGACAGTCCGCCGGCCCAACCGCAATCGGGTTGGACGATGTCCAACGCTCCGCTGTCGATCCAGCGTTTGAAGCCCCAGCGTGTGTATTCGTGCTCCGCGCCCGACAGCGGAATCGAGGTCTTCGCTTTGATCCGCAGATGCGACTCGATGCGGTCGGGCATCAGGCACTCTTCCAGCCAGCGGGGTCGATACTCCTCGATGCGCGACGCCAGGTCGACGACGTAGTTGGCGTCCATGCTCTGCCAGCAATCCAGCATGATGTCATCGTCCTCGCCCAACGTCTCGCGGAGCGTCTTCACGAGTGCGACGTTCTTCTTCAGGCCCTCTTTGCCCTGCATCGGGCCGTTGCGGAAGAACCACTTATGTGCGGCGTAGCCTTGCGATTGCGCCCACTGAGCTCGTTCGCGGACCCGTCCCATGTCCGTGGCGTTGTGGCCGAGCATGCTGGCGTAAACCGGCATCTCGTCGCGCGTCGGGCCGCCGACAAGCATGTACACGGGCTGCCCGAGCCATTTGCCCTTCAGGTCCCACAGCGCGTTGTCGACCGAGCTCACGGCCATCATCGGGTGGCCCTGGCGCCCGTGGACCAGCGTCCGGTGCATCTGGTCCCAGATCTTCTCGGTCGCCAACGGATTCCGACCGATCAAAAGCGGCTTGAGCTGCGACAGGTGCTGCTCCGTGGCCGGTTGCACCGACGAGATGCCCGTCGCGCCTTCGTCGGTCTGTATCTCCAGGAAGGTCGCCTGCACTCTCAGGTGGGTGTCGTCGATCTGGTTGTTGCCAAGTCTCTGACGGACGCCTTCTCCGGAAAAGAACGCCGGGTAGATGTCTCGCGGCTGTACGAGGCGATCTTCCATGAACGGGCCATCGACTTCCATAATGCCTGAAAGCTGCCTGAGTCGGACATCCGTGATCTGCATCGCGTGCCTCCTAAGTTGCATTGGATGGCGACTCGGCGTGGTTGGCCGAAGCCGCCTATGTGGATGATTGCTGACGAACGGTCGAGAGACCGAAGGGACGTCAGGGACGCAAGGGGCCTCTGAACGGGTCGATTACTCTGAAGTTGACGTCAGTGCCCGTTCGAGTCCGTTGCCCCATGTGTCTTTGAGTTGGCTGACGGGTTGGTCGTCTAGCCAGTCCGCAGTGAGCGCGTCGCCGCCGATTGTGCCTAGCTCAAGCCATGGCACGCCTTCTTCGGAGCAGATTTTGTCGAAGTGAGTCAACTCCGACCGGTCTATCGAGACGACAATTCGCGACTGGCCTTCGCCGAACAGTGCCGAGTCCCAGCGATCAGGCGCCGGCGCCGTGAGCCGGAGTCCGATGTTGCCGGCGATGCAGGATTCGGCGAGCGCGACCAGCAAGCCGCCGTCGGAGCAATCGTGTGCGGACCGTGCGTGGCCTTGTCGTATCAATCGACGGCACGCTCGCTGCACGGCGACTTCGAGGTCCATGTCGATCGACGGCATTCCGGCCACGTTGCCCTGGACCACGTCCAGATACTCGCTTCCGGCGAGTTCCGAGACGAGCGCTTCCAGCGAATCGCGCCCGAGAAGGACGACGACATCGCCGTCGTTCGCGAACCCGATCCTCGCGGTCTTGGTGACGTCGTCGGTCAGGCCAAGAGCGCCGATAACGGGCGTCGGGTAGATGCCGGTTCCGCGGCTTTCGTTGTAGAGGCTGACGTTGCCGCTGATGACAGGCGCGCTGAATGCCTGGCTGGCGTCGGCCATGCCGCGGATGCAATTTTCGAGCTGGTAGTAGATCTCGAGGTTCTCGGGGTTGCCGAAGTTCAGGCAATCAGTGAGTGCGATAGGTTCCGCGCCGACGACGGCCAAGTTACGGCACGCCTCGGCAACCACGATCTGTCCGCCCGTGTACGGGTCCAGATAGCAGATCCGGCCGTTGCCGTCCGTGGTGACCGCCAGGCCTCTTTGCGTTCCCTTGACACGAAGCAACGCCGCGTCGCCGCCGGGCGGGATGACCGTGTTCGTCTGCACCTGGTGGTCGTACTGCCGGTACACCCATTCCTTGCTTGCGATGTTCGGAGACGCAAGCAGGGTGTTGAGCACCGATGCCGGATTGCCGTTCGGTAGCGGCAGTGTGCTGAGGTCCTCGGATTGCAGGTCGTCGAGTCCCGCGGGCTTGAGGCCTTGGAGGCGGTACAGCGGCGGATCGGTGAGCAAGCCCACCGGCACGTGTCCCGCGAGCTCGCCGTCCTCGAAAATTCGAGCGACGCCGTCGTCTGTGACCTTGCCGATGACATCGGAACGCAGGTCCCATCGGTCGAATATAGCCTGGATTTCCTTTTCGTGGCCATCTTGAACGATGATGAGCATCCGCTCCTGGGACTCCGACAGCATGACCTCATAAGACGCCATCCCGGTTGCCCGCCGCGGGATTCGCGCCACGTCGATCTCTAGACCTCTGCCAGAGCTCGCGGCGGCCTCGACGCTCGCGCTGGTGAGTCCGGCGGCGCCGAGATCCTGAATGCCGACCACGTGCTCGTTTTGGGCTGCTTCCAAGCAGGCTTCGATGAGAACCTTCTCCATGAACGGGTTGCCCACCTGGACCGTCGGCCTGAGCTCGCGCTCGTCCTCGAACGTGCGAGAAGCCAGTCCGGATGCGCCGTGAATGCCGTCGCGCCCGGTGTCTGATCCCACGAGCAGCAGAAGATTGCCCGCCTGCCCCGCCGTGGCTCGCCGAAGGTCTTCGTGACGAAGGATTCCGACGCACATGGCGTTCACCAACGGATTGCCGGAATACGACTCGGCGAACTGTATCTCGCCGCCGACATCGGGCACGCCGATGCAGTTCCCGTACCCAGAAATTCCGGCGACGACCCCTTCGAACAGGTATCGATTTCGAGCGTCGTCGAGCGGCCCGAATCTGAGCGAGTTCAGAAGTGCGATCGGGCGAGCGCCCATGGCGAAGATGTCGCGTACGATGCCGCCGACGCCCGTCGCGGCGCCCTCGTACGGCTCGATGGCTGACGGATGGTTATGGGACTCGACTTTCATGACGATGGCCAGCCCGTCGCCTATGTCGACGACTCCGGCGTTCTCGGCGCCAGCATCCACAAGAAGCCGCGGGTTCTCCGTCTCGAACATGCGCAGCAACGGCTTCGAGTGCTTGTAGCCGCAGTGTTCGCTCCACAACGAACCGAGCAGGCCGAGCTCAAGGTCGTTGGGCTCGCGGCCCAGTCTTTCGACGATGGCTTCGTACTCGGGACCGGATATCGCCAGGTCATCCAGAGCTTGTTGTGACACTGCCATGGCTCCTCCGATTGCGGACGAGATCCGCGCAGGGGCGGGTTTCAAGCCCGCCCGCTGGGTTGTTGACGTTGGTGATGCGCCCTCGTGAGCGACGGCTCAAGCGGCACAACGGTTCACCGATTGCCCAATGCCACCAACACCACCCCTCCGACGACCATCATCGCGCCGAAGACCGTTCTCCATGTTACCTTCTCCAGACGCTGAAGGAACAGGTGCATCATGAGAATCGAGACCAACGGGCTGGTTCCAACCAACGGCGCAACGAGCACGACCGGGGCTTCGCCCAGGGCCAAGTACCAGTTCGAAACGCCCCAGGCCGCCGCCAGGCCGGCTGCTCCGGCGAACAGCCATGCTCGCCCGGGAGCGGTTTTCATATCCGAGTTGACGTACCGGCCAAAGACCGCCAATACGATGGCCGTGCCGAACATCATCGAAAATGACGTCGCGACGATTGGCGGCGCGAAATCGCTCACGATCTTGCGTCCAACCACGGCGACTGAGCCGTAGCACGCAGCCGCGCCTAGAGACGCCGCGTATCCCAGCCAGAGCCGCCTGCCTGCCGACGCCGTCGTCATCGCTGGCTCAAGATGAGAACCAGCCCGCTGATGATGGCGACGGTTCCCAGGGCGATTGTGGCGTTGATCGACTCGCCGCCCAGTGTGATCGCGGCAACGGTGGCAAACAGCGGGGACGCCCCGACAATCGGCGCGGATCGAGAGACTCCCGCCAAGCCGACACCCGTATAGTTGAGCAACCGGCCAAGAGGGAAATTGATTACGCCAGACAGCAAGAACCAGAGGAAAGCCACGGCCGCGAGGTCGAAGATCGCATCCGTGTGCAGCGCGAAGGCGATCACGGTGGTGACAATCGTGCCGACCACAAGTGAGACCGCTGTTCCTGTGGTCGCTCTGATGTACTGGAGCCCAAGTCGGGCGAAAACGGCGGAGGCGCCGAATCCGACCGCCGCCGACAACCCCAACAGGACGCCGAGCGTCAACCCGCGATGCTCCCGCCGGACGTGGCCGAAGAGCCTGTCACGGAGTTGATAATTGAGCGAAATATCACGGCGCCGTCGACGCCGCCCACGAGCTCTTCGCAACACCTCTCCGGGTGCGGCATCATGCCCAAGACGTTGCCGCCAGCGTTCACGACCCCGGCGATATTCGACATCGAACCGTTGGGGTTAGCTTCGCCGGTAATTGCGCCGTCTTCGGTGGAGTATCGAAAGACGATTTGCCCGTTCGCTTCCAGATCGCGGAGCACTTTATCGTCGGCGTGGTAGTTCCCTTCTCCGTGTGAGATCGGCACCTGGAGCACGTCACCTTCAGCGGACAAGGCCGAGAATCGGGTTTCGGCGTTTTCGACTCGGAGGTTCACCCACTGGCACCGAAATTGCAGGTGTTCGTTGCGCATGAGCACGCCTGGAAGTAGCCCTGCCTCGCACAGTATCTGGAATCCGTTGCAGATGCCGATCACCAACCCACCGTCGTTGGCAAACTGTTCGATGGCCGGCATCACGGGCGAGAACCGCGCGATTGCTCCAGCACGGAGGTAGTCGCCGTACGAGAACCCGCCCGGCACGATCACGCAGTCGATCCCCGAGAGATCGGTGTCTTTGTGCCACACGTATTGCGCCTGCTGGCCGAGCACGTCGGAGACCGCGTAGTGGCAGTCTTCGTCGCTCCACGTTCCGGGGAAGACGACAACGCCGAAATTCACGAGATCAAGCCTTTCAGTGTTTCGGTCACGATCGAACTCACCTGACGCCCTTCGGCTTTCCCCCGCACCTGTGGCATTAATCGTCCCATCACTTTGCCCATGTCGCTCGGCCCGGTCGCGCCCGAGTCTTTGACCGCCTGTTGGACGAGCGCCGTGATCTCCTCGGCCGAAAGCTGTTGAGGCAAGTATTCGAGGATGATGTCGAGCTCGGCTCGCTCTTTGTCGACAAGGTCGGTTCGATCGGCCTCTTTGAACGCTTCGATGCTGTCTCTTCGCTGTTGGGCTTGTCGGCTCAGGACGGCCAGCACTCCTTCTTCGTCGAGGTCAGCCCGTTTGGCGATTTCCTGGTTGTGAATCTCCGACCTCAAATAACGGATCAATCCGCGACGCAGCACATCTTTATCGCGCATGGCCGACTTGAGGTCAGAGTCCAGTCTTTCTTTCATAGTCATGTGTCACCATCTGCCTGATTGGGACATCAGGAATAACGAGACATGCCGGTTGACAATCGGTCGAGAGCGGCATGGATCGATCTTACCGCCCGCTCTTGGCCCATCACCTCCAACGTCTCGAATATCGGAGGCGACACTTTGAGGCCGGTCGCCGCAACTCTCAACGTCCCGAGAACCTGTCCTACTTTGATGTCCAATCCTTTCGCCATCGGCCTGAGGAGCGCCTCGATTGCCGCTGAATCGAACGATTCCAATCTCGCCAAGCCATCCTGTGATGCCTGCAACACCCTGCAGGTCGACTCGATGTCCATCCCCCTCTGTATCAGCTCCTCGTCGTCGTAATCGATTCGCTCTCGGAGGAGGAAAGAGACCAGCGGCGCCACATCTGGCAGCGACTTGATTCTGTCATGGGTCAACGGAACGATCCTCAACGCGAATTCGCGGTCAGGGGCCATCGGAAACTCATCCGGAGGATACTGCGTCCAATAGTCCAGCATCGCGTCTGCGAATCGATCGGCGCTCGTCTCCCTGATGTGGACGCCGTTCATCCAGTTGAGCTTGTCGAAATCGAATACGGCGTCGGATCTGCTGACACGTTCGAGCGAAAAGTGCTCTGTGAGTTCCTGCGCTGTGAATATCTCCGTCTTGTCGTCTAGCGACCATCCGAGCATCGTCAGGAAGTTCAACAGCGTTTCCGGGAGCAGTCCCATCTCGCGAAACTCGAGAACCGAGGTCGCACCGTGACGTTTCGACAGCTTGGTTCGGTCGGTTGCGAGGATCAGCGGCAGGTGGGCAAACTCCGGGGCGTCCCATCCGAACGCCTGGTACAGCTGGATGTGCAACGGCAGGCTGGACAACCACTCCACCGCCCGTGTGACGTGGGTTATCTCCATGTGGTGATCGTCGACCACGTTTGCCAGATGGTACGTCGGAAACCCGTCGGATTTGAGCACGACAAAATCGTCGTACAGGGCATTCTCGAACGATACGTCGCCGCGGATGATGTCGACCGCTTCCGTGGTTCCCGTGTCGAGCATTCTGAAACGAACGACGTGGGATTCACCGGATTTCGCCAACTCGCGGGTTTCGTCTGAGTCGCGATCTCTGCATTTCCCATCGTAACCGATGCGATCGGATCCGTCTCTTTGCTGCTGTTCTCTCAAGGCGGATAGACGCTCAGACGTACAGGAGCATCGGTACGCCGCGCCCGTCGACAAAAGCGAATCCACGGCGTCGCGATAAAGCTGCAGACGCTGCGATTGCTCGTAGGGCCCGTGCGGGCCGCCGATGTCCGGACCTTCGTCCCAATCCAGTCCTAGCCATTTCAACGACGCGAGCATCATTTCAGTCGCGCCATCGACCTTGCGGGCCTGGTCCGTGTCTTCGACGCGGATGATGAATTCGCCGCCGTGATGCCGTGCGAACAGCCATCCGAAGATCGCTGTCCGGATATTCCCGACGTGCGGCTCGCCGGTGGGGCTCGGCGCGAACCTGGCGCGAACCTTAGTCGTCATTCGATGCTCCGATGAGTTTCTGCGGTGTGTGTGGCAGATCGCCAGTGACGGCTCTGGTTGGACGCTGCCCTGCCGTCTTCGCTACGGGATTTTATCATGATCGGCGTGCGGTTCGACAGGTCCGCGACGAACGGGCTGGAGGCGCCGGCGCTTCAGAATCGTCTGTGAGGTCGGCCGATCGTCGTCGCCATTCTCAGGGTTTCTCGTTGAACCGCGGGCGAACGGAATAACTGGGCAACTCCGGAGACCGCCGAAGCGCCTAAAACGACTCTAGTTGTCGTGGGTCATCAGGCTTGTTCTGTCCCATCCGCCCGTCCATGTAGGTTGTGTGGGGACACCCCACGCCCCGGCAGGGCTTCGCCCTTGCATCCCGAATTCTCGCAGTCGACCGTGGCCGATCGCGGTGCTTGTCACCACGCAATGTCTTCCCCACGGAGAAGCTTCTGGGATTGTGCCGGCGAACGATGCGTGTCCAACGACCAGATTCTTCGGCTGCGGCCTCTGAATGACAATAATTGCCCGACGCCATTTATGTTGCCTATCGCCATCACGGCCAAGCTCGATTACCGCTCGTCATTGCCGTGGGGCAACCTTCGCGAATGCATCTGACGCTTCCGATGACATACGAAGATCCAGAGCCTCATTGGACGTCAGCTGCGCCCCGCGTCGAGTCGGACGACGTGCGGCCGCACTCGGCTGGAGCTTGCCGTTAGCCGCCACGGAGCTGCGGGAACAGCACGACTTCGCGGATGGTGCGCTGGCCGGTGAGCAGCATGGTCAGGCGGTCGATGCCGATGCCAAGTCCGCCCGTGGGCGGCATGCCGTGCTCGATGGCGACCAAGAAGTCTTCGTCAAGCCGGTCCCATTCCTCGTCG
>JASMDM010000002.1 GCA_030752795.1 SAR202 cluster bacterium
ATCATCAACTCAGAGAGCTCGCGATATCAGCTCAAAGTCTCTATTAACAATCTGTCCCGTTTCTGCTGACTGCCAACACTCCTGTGCGAGGGCAAGTGGCCGGAACTGCCCTCTCACGTGAAAGCCATCGCCTGCGAAAAATACCCGACGCGCCCCTCGGTACATGTTCTGAGCATCAATAAAGACCGTGACTCGTTGCGTCAATTGAATTCCCAAAGAAAACCCCACCAGTTCCCGACTCCTGAAGGAGAAGTGAACGGTGGGGAAGATTCCTTATTTTTGTACGCCAACGGTAGGTTGGTGTCAAGCAGTGTTCGCCATACTCAAGCTGCGGTATTGGATTGAGCATGGCGAACAACGGTGCGGTTGTCGATGCCACGGTGCGCGTACGAGTTTCGGGGACATAGCCCGCGCTTTCGCGCATCGTTGGACTTGGCCGGTTCCCGTTGATCTTTTGCGACTATCCCGCGTTGGCCATGACATCAACGAGCTCCTGCACGGAGGCGGCCGAATTGCTGAGCGCCGCCGCTTCGGTCTCGTTCAGGTCGAATTGGATGACCTCTTCCACGCCGTTGGCGCCGAGCTTGATCGGCACGCCGACGAACAGGCCGTCGATGCCGTACTCGCCTTCGAGGTAGGCGGTGCAGGGGAGCACCTGTTTCTTGTCGAAGATGATCGCCTCGACCATCTGCGCGACCGCCGCGGACGGTGCGTAGTACGCACTGCCGGTCTTGAGCAGGTTCACGATCTCGGCGCCGCCGTCCTGGGTTCGCTTGACGATCTCGTCTAGCCGCTCCGCAGAGAGCAGCTTCGCGATCGGCGTGCCGCCCACGGTCGTGCTGCCGACGACGGGCACCATCGTGTCGCCGTGACCGCCGAGGACGTACGCCTCGATTGACTCGACTGAGACGTCGAGCTCCTCGGCCAGGAACGACCTGAAGCGCGCCGTATCGAGAATGCCGGCCATGCCGACTACTCGGTTCTTCGGAAAGCCGCTGACCTTGAACGCCTGCTGGGCCATGGCATCCAGCGGGTTGGTAACGATCAACAGGATGCCGTTGGGGGACTTGGGAGCGACTTCTTGGACGACGCTGGAGATGATCTTCATGTTCGTCAGCAGCAGGTCGTCGCGGCTCATGCCGGGGCGGCGTGCGATGCCCGATGTGATGACGACCACGTCCGAATTGGCGGTTTCTTCGTATCCATTGGTCCCGATCACCGTGGCGTCGGATGCGACGACCGGGCCGGATTCAAGCATGTCGAGCGCCTTGCCCTGCGGCAGACCTTCGACGATGTCGACCAGCACGATGTCGGCGTAGCCGCTGTCGAATACGCGCTGCGCCGTTGTGGCGCCCACGTTGCCCGCGCCTACAACTGTTACTTTGCTTCTCATGGGTGTCACCTCGTTCGTGAATGTTCTACGCAAAGCTGGCCCGCGATTTCTGCGCGGGCCAGTTCTGCATCAAGGCTGCATTGCGTCGGCTTATGATGACTGACAACCGGCTATTGGTCGCCTATCCGGTGGCGTCGACGAACTCCTGCCACCGCTCTTCGATTTTGGGGTCGGTAACCGTGTCCATGATGTACTGACCGAACTCTTCGCCGGTCGCGCCCGTGTTGCGCCCTGTCGTGGTGATTTTGCGTTCGTACTGGCCGCAGATGTCAATGGCTTTGTGCAGCTTCGAACCCAGGTCTTCGTATCCGATGTGCTCCAGCATCATGGCGCCGGCTCGCAGCAACGAGCTTGGGTCGGCGTACTGGTCTCGGTTTTCTTGGACCATCCTGGGGGCGCTGCCATGGATTGCCTCGAACATGGCATACACCTTGCCGATGTTGGCGCTGCCCGCGGTCCCGACGCCGCCCTGGAGCTCGGCTGCCTCGTCCGTGAGGATGTCGCCGTAGAGATTCGGCAGAGCCAGCACCTCGAACTCGTTGCGACGTTTCTTGTCCAGCAGCTTGGCGGTCATAATGTCGATGTACCAGCCGTCCCAGTCTACGCCCGGGTAGTTCTCGGAAACCTCTCGGGCTATGTCCAGGAACTTGCCGTCGGTGGTCTTGACGACATTGGCTTTGGTCACGATGGTCACTTTCGACTTGCCTGTGCGTTGGGCGTGGGCAAACGCGGCGTCGATGATGCGTCGCGATCCCTGGCTCGTGATGACCCTAAAGTCCACGGCCAGGTCTTCGGTGACGTTCAGACCCTGGCTGCCGACCGCGTACAGGTCTTCGGTGTTCTCGCGGAAGAACGTCCAGTCGATGCCTTCCGCTGGAATCCTGACGGGACGGACGTTGGCGAACAGGTCCAGCTCCTTGCGCATTCGCACGTTGGCGCTTTCGATGTTGGGCCACCCGTCGCCCTGCTCAGGGGTGTGCGTCGGTCCCTTGAGAGTGACGTGGCACTTCTTGATCTCCACGAGCACGTCGTCCGGAATCGACTGCATCTTCTCGGCGCGGTTCTCAATAGTGAGGCCGTCGAGGACCCGAAAGTCAATCTTCCCGGCGGCGACATCGTCTCGCAGCAAGTATTCGAGAACCTTCTGCGTTTCATTGCTGATCATGGGCCCGATGCCGTCGCCGCCCAACATCCCGATGATGATTGGCGAGACCGATGAGTAGTCGACCCAATCGGGTTCGTTCTTCAGCCGTTCCACTCGCTCGAGTTGCTCTCGAACCACGGTTCCAAAATGTTCTTTCGCGGCATCAATTGACTGTTCACTTACCAAAGCCTGCTCCTTTCGAAACTGCCCCAACTTTGGGGCGTCTAGCTACGATGCTATTATTGCCAGGGTGTCGTCTTTGACGACCTGGGAGCCGGGCGACACGCCCAGTGATTTGATTGTTCCTCCGGCCGGCGCTGGAATGACGTTCTGCATCTTCATGGCTTCCAAGATGAGCATGGCGTCGCCCGCCTTGACTTCTTGGCCGACCTCAACCGAGTAGCTGACCACGATGCCCGGCATCGGAGCCCGCAACGCGGTCTCGCCGTCGACTGTCTCGGCGGCGCTCGAAGAGGATGCCGGAGTTGCCGCAGGCGTGCTCGGCGCGGTGGCCGTCGCAACCGACTGATGCGCGGGCGCGTCGCCACCCACTGGATCGATGTCCACTTCGTAGAACTGTTCGCCTACATAGACGTTGAACCGCCTGGCTCTGGCAGACGGCGAGGGCGCGCTCGCAGACGGTTTCGGCGCGGAGGCCGCAGCCTCCTGCTCCATCTGCTCGAGGGTCTTGGACTTCATTTCGTCGGGCACTGGTTCGAGGCCGTGCTTGATCCTGAGGAACCGTAGCCCAGTCTGAGGATACAGCGCATAGATCAAAATGTCATCGACGTCGTCGGATATCTCGCTGATCGCGCTTCGGGCTTCGTCGAGTTCGGGCGCGAGAGCGTCAGCGGGGCGGGGCGGGGCCGCGTTGATCGACCCGCCGTCTTCCTCGGCAACTTTCTCTCGCAACGACGCGTCGATTTCGGACGGAGCTTCGCCGAAGTTGCCGCGAATGTAGTCTTTCACTGGCTCCGACAGCATCGTATATCGGCCGAACAGCACGTTGCTGACTGCTTGCGAGCCCACCATCTGGCTCATCGGAGTCACCAACGGCGGGAATCCGAGTTCAGCGCGAGCGATCGGAATCTCGGTGAGCACAGCGTTCAATCGGTCGAGCTCTCCGGCTTCCCGAAGTTGCGACACCAGGTTGGAGGCCATGCCGCCGGGTATCTGGTGCGACAGGACGTTCGCATCGATTACCGCGGCTTTGGGCGTTTGAAGCTGAGCTCGGTACCGAGGCAGTATCGCCTCCAGCTCGTCACCGATTTCCAGCAGCGCGGCTAAGTCGAACCCGGTGTCTCGATCGGTGTTGCCGAGGGTCACGACCAATGGCTCGATGGCGGGCTGCGATGTTCTGAGCGCCAGCGGCGACAGGCACGTGTCGATGACGTCAATGCCGGCCTCGACGGCTTTCAGCGCCGTCATGGACGCCATCCCGCTCGTGTAATGCGTGTGAAGCTGTATCGGAATCTCGAGGAATTCCTTGAGTGCGGTTATCAGTTTATGCGCGTCGTAAGGGGCCATCAGGCCGCCCATGTCTTTGAGGCAGATGCTGTCGGCGCCGAGGTTCACGAACCGTTTCGCGCGGTCGATGTAGTAGTCGAGGTTGTAGATCGGTCCGCCAAGCCTGCCTTCCACGGTCAGTGAATAGCAGATCGCCATCTGAAGATGCTTGCCGCTTCGTTTGACCGCCGCGGCGGCACGCTCAAGATTCGGTTCGTAGTTGAGCGCGTCGAACACACGGAAGATGTCGATGCCGTTCTCAGCCGATCGTTCGACAAACGAGTCGACGACATCGTCGGCGTAGGTTCTGTACCCGACCAGTGACTGGCCTCGGAGCAACATCATCAGCGGCGTGTTGGGCATCAATCGCTTGAACGTGCGCAAACGATCCCAAGGATCCTCGGCCAGGAACCGCGTCGCCGAATCGAACGTGGCGCCGCCCCAAACCTCGGCGGAGTGGAAGCCGATCGCATCGATCTTGGCCGCGAGAGGCTCCATGTCCTCAATTCGCAACCGTGTTGCCATCAGGCTCTGGTGGGCGTCTCGAAACGTGGTGTCGGTGATCTTGATTGGGTTGGCTGTCATCTAGTCCGTATCCGGGTCAGGTGTGTTTAATTGATGCCGCGCCAGGAGCGGTTCGTACCGAACGTGGCTTGTGGCTGTGCGGCCCATGTCGCGGTTCGCCACGCCCCAAGTCCGCGTGGTCCACGTGATCGCGTATCGGCGGCTTCCTGCTCCAAGAAAGCCTGGATCGCCGCGGATATTGCGGCCATGACGGCCGGGTCCGTGTCGGAGTTCCCGCCCTGGGCGAAGACCCTCACAAAGGCACGCTCCCATGCTTCTTCGGCGGGAGCGCCTCGCGTTTGTTTTCCAACATCTCCAGCGCGCGGATAATCTTGGGTCGCGTCTGGACCGGGTCGATGACGTCGTCGATCATCCCTCGACCCGCCGCGATGTACGGGTTCATGAGCTGCTCTTCGTACTCGCTGATGAGTCGAGTTCGTGTACCTTCCGGATCGTCGGAGTTTCCGATCTCGCCGCGATGGATGATGTTCACCGCGCCGTCCGCGCCCATAACCGCGATCACGCCAGTCGGCCAGGCGAAGTTGATGTCACTGGTCAGGTTCTTGCTGCTCATGACTATGTATGCGCCGCCGTATGCTTTGCGCGTCAGGATGCTGATCTTCGGCACGGTCGCCTCGGCGTACGCGAAGATTAACTTGGCTCCGTTGCGGATGATCCCGCCGTGCTCCTGTGCGATGCCCGGCATAAATCCGGCGGTGTCGATGAACGTAACGACCGGGATATTGAACGAGTCGCAGAACCGTACGAATCGGGCAGCCTTGACGGCCGAGTTGATGTCTAGAACACCGGCGAGGTATTCGGGTTGCTGCGCAACGATGCCGGCGACTCGCCCGTCGAATCGGGCGAACCCGACGATGATGTTCCGCGCGAATTGTTCGTGTACCTGCATGAAGTCGCCATTGTCGACAACCCGAGTAAGGACGTTCACCATGTTGTAGGGCTGATTTTGGCTCTCGGGAACGATATCCGCCAGTTCTACGTCCATCCGGTTCGGGTCGTCAGTTGGCGTTTGCCGGGGCGGGTCTTCCATGTTGTTGAGCGGAAGGAACGCCAGCAGCCGTCGCACCTGTTCGATGCACTGTTGCTCGCTGTCGAAAGCAAAGTGAGACACTCCGCTGAGCGTGGAGTGCGGCTCCGCGCCACCGAGGACTTCGTGCGAGACTTGCTCGCCGGTGACCGCACGGATGACGTCAGGGCCGGTGATGTACATCTGGCCGACGCCGCGCACCATGAAGATGAAATCCGTGAGCGCCGGAGAGTATGTCGCGCCGCCGGCAGCGGGACCGAGTATCACCGAAATCTGCGGCACGACGCCCGAGGACCAAACGTTTCGATGGAATATCGAGCTGTACCCCGAAAGACTGTCGACGCCTTCCTGGATCCTCGCGCCGCCCGAGTCGATTAGACCGACCACGGGCGCCCCAGCGGCTAACGCCAGGTCCATGACCTTGCAGATCTTCTGCGCGGAAACCTCGGACAGCGATCCGCCCAATACGGTGAAGTCCTGAGCGTACACGAACGCGGTCCGCCCGTGGATCTTGCCGTGTCCGGTAACCGCCGCGTCGCCGAGGAATTTTTGCTTCTCCAACCCGAATTCGACCGAGCGGTGGAGGGCGAAGGTGTCGATCTCCTCGAAGGTGCCCTCATCGAGCAGAAGGTCGATGCGCTCTCTGGCCGTGAGCTTGCCCCGTTTGTGTTGGGCGTCAATCCTACGCTGACCGCCGCCGAGGAGAGCAGTCTCACGTTTGCGGGCTAGTTCCTCGCGCTTGGTTTCTACCTTCCGCCGGAGAACCATCTTTGTATAGGAAACCTTGAGGTGGGATAATTCAAGTCAAAGTGTACAGTCATTCCGCAATCGGAGCAAGAGAGTCTGATGCAGAGCGAACATCGCGAGTTGCCGCCCACGACGATCGGCGGTAGAACCTTCCAATGGGGTACGAGAACCTTCGTCATGGGCGTCGTCAACGTCACGCCCGATTCGTTTTCCGGCGACGGCATCGGGTCCGACGTCGAGGCTGCGGTCGAGCAAGCGTTTCGCATGCAGGAGTTCGGGGCCGATATGCTGGACATCGGCGGCGAATCCACCCGCCCGCCGGGCATATACACCGGCGCGGCGCCAATCACCGCGGAAGAAGAACTCGCGCGTGTGCTGCCCGTGATTCGAGCAATCGCCAAGGCGGTGGACGCGCCGATTAGCATCGACACCCAGAAATCCAAAGTGGCTCAAGCGGCGATCGACGCGGGCGCCGCCATGATCAACGACATCTGGGGCTTCCGACGAGACCCAGACATGGTCCGAGTCGCCGCGGAGGCGGGCGTGCCTGTTGCGCTCATGCACAACCAGGACCACACCCGTTACGCCGATGTCGTCCCCGACGTCATCGGCGAACTCCGGCGTATCGCCGACGCGGCGATGGAGGGCGGGGTAGCGTGCGAGAATATCATCCTTGATCCGGGGATGGGGTTCGGCAAAACTGCACGGCACAACCTCGAAATTTTGCGACGACTCGACGAGTTCGAAACGCTCGGATTCCCGTTGCTAATCGGGATGTCCCGCAAGTCGACTATCGGCTACGTCCTGGATTTGCCGGTCGGCGACAGAGTAGAAGGCACAGCCGCGACCGTCGCTCTGTCCATCGCCAATGGCGCCGACATCGTACGCGTTCACGATGTGAAAGAAATGGTCCGAGTCGCCAAGATGAGCGACGCGATAGTCCGCGGCTGGGACGGTGATCGCTAGCAGGAGCGGAGGGTCAATGGGCGCTGAACCCGCCTGAGAAACTTGTCCGGTCAAGGTGGTTCGACAAGCTCACCACGAACGGATTTAAGCGAGGTCCTACTCCCAAATCCATTCCCCTGAGCTCGTCGAAGGGTCGCCACACACACAAGTCGCGCTTCCTGTCCGTTCGTCCTGGGTCACGTGATGGCGCCCAAGTCGTGCTTGAAAGATGAGCCAGTATTTGGATGCCTATCGAAGGCTCGCCCCGAGAACGCCCCGCCGTCGCTCAGAAGCGTAACGCGGGCTCGCCCGTCAGTACGGACGGAACCGATTCGCGATCGGCATCCGGCGGTCTCGCCCGAAGTTCCTCGGCGTGATCTTGATCCCCGGCGCGGCCTGCCGGCGCTTGTACTCGGAACGGTCCACCAATGACACAACCTGCTTCACGGTGTCGACATCGAACCCCATGCCCACGATCTCGTCGAACCCAATATCGTCTTCGACGTACGCCTTCAATATCGGATCGAGAATCTCATAATCCGGCAGACTGTCCTGGTCCAACTGGTCCGGTCGCAACTCCGCGCTCGGAGGCTTTTCGATGACCGTCGACGGGATGACTTCGCCGTCGTCCTGGCGATTGCGGTGCTCCGCCAGGCGGTAGCACAGCACCTTGGGCACGTCCTTGATGACCGCGAACCCGCCCGACATGTCGCCGTAGATCGTCGCGTAGCCGGTTGCCATCTCGCTTTTGTTGCCGGTTGTCAGGACCATCGCTCCGAACTTGTTGGACAGAGCCATGATCAGATTGCCGCGAATCCGCGACTGGATGTTCTCTTCCGCCACGCCCCACTCGGTGCCCTCGAACTGAGGCGACAGCGTGTCCAGCAGCGCTTGGAATGTCGTCTCGATCGGCAGGGTCCACAGCTCGATTCCGAGATTGTCGGCCAGTTCGACGGCGTCGGTGACGCTGCCGTCGGACGAGAACCGGGACGGCATCGCGACCCCGACCACGTTGTCGCTGCCCAGGGCGTCGACAGCAATCGCGGCGACTAGGCTCGAGTCGATCCCGCCGGAGAGCGCCACGAGAACCTTTTCGAACCCGCATTTGCGCACGTAGTCCCTGGTTCCCAGTACGAGCGCGCCGTAGACTTCGCCCTCCTCGCCGGGGTATTCGACGAGCTGCCCCGATATGGGCGATCTGGCGGGCTTCGGCTCATACTCAGCGACGTGATGGGTCACCGATTCAATGATCTCGACCTTTTCGTCCCGAACGACGGGATTGAGGTCGCTTTGTTGGTCATCGGAAACATCGAAGTCGACGACCAACATTCGCTCCACGAACTGATCCGCGGAGCCGACGAGGGCGCCGGTCGGGTCGAATGCCATCGATCCGCCGTCGAACACAAGCTCGTCCTGGCCGCCAACGAGATTCACGTACGCGACGAACACGTCGTTCTCGGCAGCGCGGGCCGAAAGCATCTTCTCCCGTTCGTCCCGCTTGCCAGCATGGAACGGCGATCCGTTGATGTTGACGATTACTTCGGCCCCCGCCGCGCTTTGTACGGTCGTCGGTCCGTCGGCATACCAGATGTCTTCGCATACGTTGACGCCTACCAAGACGCCGTTCACGACGAACACGGGACAGATTTCGCCGGTCCTGAAGTACCGGTCTTCGTCGAAGACTCCATAGGTCGGCAAGAATATCTTGTGGTAGATGCCCGCGAGCCGGCCATCGACGGCAACCGCGGCGGCGTTGTAGTTGTCGCCCGCGTCCGAATCGATGAACCCTACGACGACGCAGATACCTTCCGACGCGGCGACGACTTCGTCGAGGCATTCGCGATTTTCTCGGACAAACTGGGATCGGAAGATGAGGTCTTCGGGCGGGTAGCCGGGGATCGCGAGCTCGGGAAACGCGACGAGGTCGGCCCCCTGTGATCGTGCCCGATCGATGTGATCGACGATCTTCCGCGTGTTGCCCTGCAGATCGCCTACGGCCAAATTGAGTTGAGCCATCGCAATCCTGAAATCACGCACAGACAATCCGGCTCCAATCAATCACTTGCGTTCCAACACCTATTTGGACACATCTTAAAAGTGCCTAACACGCCCCGACAGCGGGACGCCTACTGTCAACATGTTCGCGGAACAGATGCGTCGTAGGCCCCGAATTATAGCTGGTAATGGTCGCGAGCGGAGAGGTGTCGAGGGTCGTTCAAACGGAAGACGTCCGGGTTGTGGCCTAGCTCGACCGCCAGCCAATACGTGTATAGCTGAAGCGGGACCAGGTACGGAATCGGCGACAGAGCCTCCGAAACGGCGGGCGCCTCGATGACCGTGTCGGCGGCCGAAACACGCTCTTGATCGCCGGCTTGCACGATGGCAGCCGTTCTCGCGCCGACGGCGTTTGCGGCGTTCATCACGTCGATCGCTCGATTTGCGCCGGACATTGGCGGCACGACAAACGTTACCTGGCAACCGTCGTCGGTCGAGACGAACGGACCGTGGAGATATTGCTCCAGATGGAAGCCCTCGGTCGTCGTGTAGTTGGCCTCTTTCATCTTGAGCGCGGCCTCGTACGCGGTCGACGCGTTGGGGCCCCACCCGGTGAAGTAGTGTCGCTCCACGCCCCGCGTCGCTGCGGCCCAATCGCGAACCGCGGGCTCTTGGGTCAGCGCTTCCGTTACGAGCCCCGGGAGGCGTTGTAGTTCATCACGAAATCTTCGACGGTTAGAGGCTAACGTGGCCGTCAGCATCGCGAGGGCGGTCATCGCGCCCGTGTGGCTGATCGTGAACGCAGAGGACGGGTCGGAAACAGAGGTTTGTATCACGGCGTGGGCCATGGCGGGGTCGATTGCCGACCCGACGCCGGTGATAACGGCAGTTCGCGCGCCGTGGGCCCTCGCCAGATCCAGCGAATCGGCCGAGTACGTTTTAGTGCCGCGATGGCTCAACACGATCACCGCGTCGCTGCGATCCAACGAAGGCGGCGCGGTTACGAACTCGAACGAGTTCCACGCTCTGACATCCTCGCGAGAAGCAATCGTGCGCATCATGTATTCGCCCACCAGGGCGGCGTGCCAGGAAGTGCCGATGCCCACCAAATGGATTCGTTCGGATTCACCGACGAGGCGAGCCATTCGTTCAACGGAACGCTGCTCTTCGTTCAGCATACGTGCTATCGCGTCAGGCTGAGCCAAGATCGCGTCGTGCATGTGGTACGGATGTGAGTCTCGGGGCACGGGGAGTGAGGTCATCGTGGCCTCTCGTCAAATGTTACGACGAACGATCTTTCGCGAAGCAATTCACGGGCTCGCGGGTTCGGATCGACCGACTCGAGGCGCTGCGTCGGTGGACCGTACGCGTTACCGGGAGCGAACGAAATTGCGGATCCGCTCCAATGCAATCTCAAGATTCTCCACGGAGTTGGCAAACGAGAACCTGATGTAGCCGTTGCCAAAGCGACCGAACGACTCTCCGGCCAAGCTCGCGACGCCTGCCTCGGAAAGCAGCGACTCCGCGAACACTTGGCTGGTTATTTCGGTCTCCTCGATGCTCGGGAACACGTAGAAGGCGCCAAGGGGCAGGGGGCACCGGATTCCGGGGATGTCATTCAGGCCGGCCACGATGATGTCGCGGCGCTTCTTGAACTCCTCGACCATGCTGTACGAGCGTTCCTGCGGTCCGGACAGAGCCTCGAGAGCGGCTATCTGGGTGAAGCTGGCCGTGCATGACACACTGTTCGTCGCCAATCTGGATATTGGCTCGACCAATTCCTGGGGCATCACCCCGTATCCGATCCTCCATCCGGTCATGGCGTAACTCTTGGAGAGACCGTCGAGAATGATCGTCCGGTCTCGCATGCCGGGGAAGGCCGCGATGGAGTGGTGCTCGCCTTCGTACAGGAACCGGTTGTAGATCTCGTCGGAAAGAACCGCGATGTCGTGTTCTTTCGCAAGGTTCGCCAGGCGCTGCAAGTCCTCTTTGGGGATGACGCTGCCGCACGGATTGTTGGGCGAGTTGACGATCATCAGCTTGGTGCGATCGGTGATCCGCGCCTCGATCTCATCGATGTCGACGTTGAACGCGCTCGACTCGTGAAGCTGCATGGGCACGGGGACACCGCCCACGAATTCGATCATCGACTCGTAGATAGGGAATCCGGGGTTGGGGTAGAGAACCTCGTCGCCTTGATCCACCAGCGCCAGAATCGCGAAGAACATGATCGGCTTGCCGCCAGGGGTGACGACAACGTTTTCGCCAGTCACCGCGATTCCGCGCGTAGACGAAATCTCTTCGGCGATACGATCCCTGAGCTCGGGGAATCCGGAAGAAGGCCCGTAGTGGGTGTAACCGTCGACGATGGCGCTTGAGCCGGCGCTAACCACGTTTTCAGGCGATTCAAAGTCCGGCTCGCCAATCTCGAGGTGGATGATGTTCATCCCCTCCGCTTCGAGCCTGCGAGCTTTGGCCAGAACCTCGAACGCGGTCTCGGTTCCAAGCCTGCTCATCCTCTGCGCTAGCTTCATGTCAGATACCCCTGATCGTGCTTGGATAGGCAGGATACATTGCTCGGCAACCGTTGTCCAGAGCGTCGAATGTGTTAATATTCCCGATGGAATCTCCGACCTGAGGGAACGGGCGCTATGAACGTGTATCTAGGCGAGCCAAGAGGCTTTTGCGCGGGTGTGGTGAGAGCGGTCGACGTGGTTAAGCTCGCTCTGGAAAGGCATCGGCGTCCTGTGTACGTCAAGCATCAGATCGTTCACAACCCGTTCGTCGTCAAATCGCTTGAAGACCAGGGCGCAATTACCGTCGACGACGTGGACGAGGTCCCGACCGGAGCCACGGTGGTGTTCTCGGCTCACGGGTCGCCTCCTGAAGACTTCGAACGCGCCGCCGAGCGCGGATTAAAGGTTATCGACGCGACCTGTCCGCTGGTCACCAAGGTCCACAACGAAGCTCAAAAGTATGCCCGTGACGGACGAAAGTTGATTCTGGTGGGTCACCGAGGCCATCAGGAAGTCATCGGCACCATGGGCCAGGCCGACATGGATCTGATGGCCGATGACGGGAGTGTCGACGGCCCAGATTGGCCCGCCGACACCCCGGTGACCGTACTCACTCAAACCACGCTGTCGGTGGACGACACCGAACGGGCAATCGACCACATCCGCAACCGATTCGATGACGTGATCGTTCGCAACGACCTGTGCTACGCAACGACCAACCGTCAGGCGACTGTGAAAGAGCTGTCAAAACTCGTTGAAATGGTGCTCGTCATAGGCGCCACTAACAGCTCGAACTGCAACAGGCTGCGAGAAGTCGCCGAGGCTCACGGCGTGAGCGCACACTTGATTAACGGCCCGGACGAACTTGACCGGAGCTGGCTCGAAGGCGTCGAGAACGTCGGAATCACGTCCGGCGCTTCCACACCCGAAAGTCTCGTTCAGGCAGTAGTCAACGCCATCGATCCGACCGAAGTAGTGAAAATCGAAGGGGCCAAGGAAGACGTGAGTTTCGTCTTGCCTCCTGATCTGCGTGACGCTCGTCTGACCAAACAGGATTCGAGCGGAGCTGTCGCCGTTGATGCGAATTAAGGACAACGGGAATCGATCAATGCCGCGCACCGCACGGAGATGAAGCAGCCCTAATGAAATACGACGTCGTCATAGTTGGAGGGGGCCCAGCCGGAAGCACCGCGGCACGAGAGTGCGCGGCGCTGGGGCTAAAGGCGTTGATTCTGGACCGGGCTGAATTCCCGCGCGACAAGCCGTGCGGCGGCGGCGTAACCGCCCGTACCGCGAACTTGCTGCCCTTCAGCATCGAACCGGTCGTGGGTCGCGTCGTAAGTGACGTGTTGTTCTCGTACAAACAAGCGGACACCTTCGAGCGCCGGTCCGAAAGAGCGCTCGCCAGCATGACTCGAAGGATCGACTTCGACGCGTTCCTGCTGCAAAAAGCGCTGGAGGCCGGCGCATCTTTGCGCGAAAAATCGATCGTGCGCGAAGTGACCAGAGACTCGCGCGGAGTCGAAGTTAGAACCGAAGACGAAACGTTTCACGCAAACGTTTTGGTGGCGGCCGACGGCGCGAACGGTACGACCGCGGCCATGGCAGGCGTTACACCGAAACTTTGGAAACAGATTGCCATCGAAGGAGATGTCACGCCTCCGGGCGGCGTTCCTCCCGAGTGGAAGACAAGATTCGGTTTGGATATCGGCAGCCTGTCCGGCGGTTACGGCTGGGTTTTCCCGAAATCTGACCATGTAAATATCGGAGTCGGAGGATGGCGGCACCTCGGTCCAACCCTCCGAACTCAACTGGCGCATTTGACGGAATTCTACGGATTCAAAGCCTCGGACCTTACCGGGATTCACGGGCACCATCTGACGATCCGCCAACCTGGTTCACCGTTGGCCGAGGGCAATACGCTGCTCGTGGGCGATGCCGCTGGCCTCGTGGACCCAATGACCGCGGAAGGCATATACGCCGCGATTTTGAGCGGCGGCACGGCGGCCAAGCACATCGCGCAGTACGTCGCGGGCGAGGTTCAGGACCTATCCGGTTATAGGCGAGAGATGGCCAGCACTCTGCTGGCCGAACTGAACGTCTCCCGCAGGTTCCACGACCTGTTCCACCTGACCCCGGGGTTCTACCTTTGGGCAGAGCGGCACTCGTCCGTGTTCTGGAGCCTCGCACAACGGATACTCTGGGGCGATCAAACCTACGTCAACGTAATGTTGAGGCATCGTGTGACCGGCACCACGATCGATTTTATCTCCGATTTGGTGAGAGTCACGCCGTTCCTGCAGAGAAAATCCGGGCTGCGAGATCCCGCGCCGCCACAACGCTTTTTCATGCGACAAGCCGTTCGCCCATGATCGGTCTGTGACTCGGCCGATACGGATTCTCCGATCGTCACGACGCCTGCGATGCGGTTGTCGACACGAGCCCTGAGACCGTAAGCGGCAGTCGGTGAACGATCGGGCATTCGGCGCGATTGCCACTTGCACGAAGAAGCAATGCTTCGTGAACCAACCCATGGAGGACCAATGGAAATTCGTATCGGCAGTCTGCTGCGTGGCGCTCAAGAAGCGACGGGCACGACCATCATCATCGACGTTTTTCGGGCGTTCACCACCGCTGCGGTCGCCTTCTCGCGAGGCGCTGACCGCATCGTACTGGTTGCGGAAGTTACAGAAGCTCTCGACTTTCGCGATCGCGGCGTCGGCGATCTCTGCATCGGCGAAGTTGCAGGCGTTCGCCCCGACGGCTTCGATCACGGCAACTCGCCGCACGAGATGTCGACAGCCGATGTGGAGGGCAAGACGCTGATCCAGTCAACCCGCGCCGGCACTGTCGGGATGGCGGCCGCAACGAACGCCGACGAGATATACGCTGGCTCCTTCGCTATCGCAAGTGCGACGGTCGAGGCAGTCAAGCGCCGAAATCCGGAAGTCGTCAGCATCGTGGCCATGGGCGCCGCGGGATTGAATCGCGCGGACGAAGACGAACAGTGTGCACTGTTCCTGCGTAACCTGCTTCAAGGCAGGGCGCCCGAACATGATGCCGTGAAAAGCCTTGTGTTGGCAGGCGACGAAGCCCAGAAGTACTCTGATCCCGCACAACCGCACTTTCACGCCGAAGACCGAGATCGGGCCTTGGACATCGACTCGTATCCATTCGCGATCCGCGTCACCCGGGAAGACGGATTGCTGGTCGCGCGAAAACTGGTTTTGTAATAGACAGGAGATAGTGAATGCAGTACAGGCAACTGGGCAGATCGGGACTGCAGGTCTCGGCCATTGGACTCGGCACGAACAATTTTGGCGGGATGTTCGGCAGCATGAAGGACCCCGATATCTGCGCCGAAGTCGTTCATCGAGCGCTGGACCTCGGCATTAACATGATCGACACCTCCAACAGCTATACGGCCGGCGTCTCGGAAGAGTTCATCGGCAGGGCGCTGCGCGGCCGGCGAAATGAGGCGATCATCGCGACGAAGGTGTCGAGCCGCATGGCGGAGGGCCCTAACAACATGGGCAACTCACGCAGCCACATCATGCGGGAAATTGAAGCTAGCCTGCGACGCCTTGAAACCGACTACATCGACCTCTACCAGATTCACCGGCCCGACCCGACCACGCCGATCGAAGAGACGATGCGCGTGCTCGACGATCTGGTCAAGTCTGGCAAGGTCAGGTACATCGGCAGCTCCAACTTCGCGGCATGGCAGGCGTGCGAGGCGTATTGGACAGCGAAGAGCCTCGGGCTTACCACGTTCGTTAGCGATCAACCCCGGTACTCGATGATGTATCGAGCCCCCGATCGCGAGCTCGTCCCGTTTTGTGACGCGTACGGCGTCGGGATTCTGCCGTTCTTCCCGCTCGAAAGCGGCTTCCTCACCGGCAAGTATCGACGCGGACAACCTGCGCCCGAGGGGACCCGGCTGGCTAAGCGAGACGGAGGACGGTTCACCGACGCCAACTTCGACATATTGGAAGGTCTTGAGGCGTTCGCACAAGAACAGGGTCACACGGTTCTCGAGCTAGCGTTTGCGTGGTTGCTGGCCAAGCCGTCGGTGAGCTCGGTCATTGCAGGAGCTACAAGCACGAGCCAGATCGAAGCCAACGCCGCCGCCGCCGAGTGGGACCTGTCTGACGACGACATGGCGAAACTCAACGATATCTTGACGGGCTAGCACTGAGGAGTCGCCGTGAGGTTCGGATTCATCGTTCCACACAACTATGGGCTGGAAGACCCGCAGGACGTGGTGGGCGTCGCACGCAAGGCTGAGGAGTTGGGATACGACTCGGTCTGGGTCAACCACCACGTCCTGCACGCCGGATACATTCTCGATCGACTCGGCGACGCCCCGTACTACGACGCGTTGACGCTGCTGACGTGGGTCGCTGCCGTGACCGACCGGGTCCGGCTTGGCACGACCGTGATCGTCTTGCCGTACCTGAACCCGCTGGTGCTGGCGAAGACTATCGCGACGCTGGACGTCATGTCCCGCGGCAGAGTCAACCTGGGAATCGGCGTCGGCAACCTGAAGCAAGAGTCGGACTCGCTCGCCCGCGATTTCCACAATCGCGGCCGTTACACGGACGAAGGCATCGCGGTCATGCGAGAGCTGTGGACCGCGATCGACCCGGTTTTCGACGGGGAATTCTTCTCGTTCTCCGGCGTGAAGTTCTCGCCCAAGCCAGTGCAGCAGCTCGGTCCGCCGGTTCTGATAGGCGGCCACAGCGCCGCGGCGCACCGTCGGGCCGCACTCCTGGGCGACGGCTGGCATCCGATGGGACTCGACCCCGAACAGGCCGGCGTCCGCATGCAGCCCATCCGCGACATGGCCAATGCCGCGGGTCGCGATGGGTCCGCGCTGGACCTGTCGATACGGTTGGAGCTGCGCGTTGCCGACGACGGGACGGAAGGCGTGGATTCGCCGATGTCCGGCAGACCTGAAGAACTCGCGAGGACAATCGAGCAATACGAAGCTCAGGGTGTGAACGAACTTGTCTTGTCCGTAAGCACTTCAGACGTAGACTTCATTCACAAGACGATGGATGCCTTCGCCGAGAAAGTCATGTCACGGGTGCGGTGAGGGCGACAAACACCGCCAGCAGCAGCGGGGAAAGCTGTCATTCAGAGGCCGTAGCCGAAGAATCTGGTCGCTGACCACGTACGATTGCCTGCAAACCTTCAAAGACTTACTCGTTCTCCGGAGGTTTCGGCTTGGCGAGAGGTGTCAAGCACGACTGATGACCGTAACCGGACGGAGGTCAACACCGATCGACTGTCGTTAAAGATCGCTCGGCGCGCCGTCCGGCATCGGGAAAAAGCGGGCAGTGGCTGGTTGGCGGCGTCGCTACGGTAGGCGAGGCGTCCCGTCGGGCGGTTCAACCTCGAATGCGTTGAGCGCGCATGCCAGCATTCGGTAGTAGCCGAGAGTCGCGGTCAGTTCCGTGACGCCCTGTTCGCCGAATTTGGCGCGGGCATCGTAGAAGGTCTGGTCGGAAACACGGCTGGCGCCCAGCAGCTCGCGACCGTATGTGATGATCAACGCTTCTTCTTCGGTGAGGCCGTCGACCGATGCGTTGTTGGCAACCGCGTCGATTGCCTCGTCGCGTACGCCGGCGCGCTCAGCCATCGGGGCGTGGGCGGACCATTCGTACTGGCAGTCAGCTTGTCGGGCGGCGGTGATGATGGCGAGCTCGCGCTGGTGTGGTTCCAACGTCGAGTCAAACCTGATGTAGGCCCCGAGGTGCGCGGCACGGCCCGCGATTTCCGGGCTGTTCAGCAACACGCTGAACGGACCGCTGACCCGCCCCCGACTCTCGGCAATCGAGTCGAAGATCGCTTTGTGTTCGTCTGCAACCTGGTCTCTCTCGGTGATCTGTGTGATTCGGGCCATGGGAGCTCCTGTTCTCATGCTGGGTTGTCATTGATATTGGCGGTCGTTCGTACGCGCAGCCTGAACGGTCACAAGGCCAACAGAGCAGACTGATTACGGTTGGAAGCGGCTCGGCGCGTCGAAGATGCGGAATCGCAAGGGGTCGTTCGCCGGCCAAGTTCGGCAGCCAATCGTCAGTCGAGCAAGCCCCACCCGCGAGCGAACCCGATCAGGGTCTGCCACGAGACCGCCACCCCCAGGATTATCAGTCCGATAATGCCCAGGAAGAACGCTTTACCGGCCACCCCAGACGCGAAGTCATCGACCACGTCTTCGAGGATGTCGATGAGCTTGTTGGTGGCCATCAACTGAGTGTCGCCGAAATTGTCGGCAACGGGAATCTCTGCTATCGCGTCGGCGCGGAGATCGTCGAAGTTCGGAACGTCCGCCACACCAGCTTCGGAGAACGTGCCGAACACCGGGCCGAAAAGCAAGAATATGATCGCCGTGGACATCACCAGATAAGCCGCGGCCCATCCGATCCGGCTGCCCCACGTGCGGCCGCCCAAAAAAGCGATGATCAGCAGTAGCACGACGACAGGGAAGTACACGAGCATACGCCAGGATCGGGCTCGTTGGAACCATTCCCGGGCGGTGTCAAAATCGTCGAGCGTTTGGAACCCGTTTTCCTCGGCGATCAGATCTCGGAAGTCCTGTTCAGTGTATGTCCATCCGTCAGAAAGGAAACCGCGTATGTCGTCCATCCGGTCGACAGCGTCCTCGTCGATGAAGTCGATCAGATCCGCCCTCAGATCGATTTCATCGTAGGTCCAACCCGTTCCGATGATCTCGCGGACGTCTTCGAACAGGTCGTAGTTTTCCAGGGCGCCGACTTTCGCGAGCGCGTTCTTGAGGTCTGTCTGTGTGTAGGTCAGCGTGTCAGGCACTCGGCTGAGAGCGACGGTGTCGACCGCGGTCTCTATCTCGCCTGTCAGCGAATCGGCGGCCGCGAAAACGAGGTCCTGCATCCTCGGGTCGGCGGGCATGCACTCGGGCAACCCGTCGATGCCCGTGGTTCCGATAGACGCAATTTGACCCGACGTGCAATCAGGTAGCCCTTCGACGGTTCGCGCGAACTTGTCCCGGGCGATCTCTACCAGGATCTCTCTGGCGTTGATCTTGTTGTCGCGAAGGTCGATGTCGATCCGGAGATCGTTGGATTTTCCGGTGACGTAGTCGCCAACGGAATCGACGATGGCGTCGGCCTGTTCGGCAACCCATTCACGCGGCGCAACCTCGCGCATCGCGGACGAAATCTCGGACTCTTTTAACGCGATGCCGTATGGAAGGTCAACTCCCGACCCTAGCGCGTCGGCCATCATCGGGTCGATCACCTCTTCGTAGACTAGTTCGTAGATGTCGCTGTCGCCGACGATGGCCTTGATTTCGACCAGCGCGATGTCGACTCGTTCAGCGAAGTCCAAGCGAATCTCGAATCGATCGGTTTCTCCGGTTGCGTATGGGGTGACGGAGTCGAGAACGTTCTCGACGTTCGCCTGCACCCACTCGGGCGATACGATCCTTCTTGCCGACTCAATCGCCTCGTCGGCGGTCAAATCGATTCCGAACGGCAACTCATCCCTGACGGCTTCTTCGACCTTCGGTGTCACAATCTGTTCGAAGAGAAGGTTGTAGGCATCGGCTCGGCGCATCAGGTCCTTGGCCAGGTCCACCATCTGCACAACCCGGTCACCGGCCACAAGCGTCACTGAGAAGTCATCGCGCTCGCCGGTGAGGTAGAAACCCGGTTCGTCCAAAACCCGCTCGACAAGTTCTTGAACCCAATCGGGAGGCAACGCTTCGTTCAGCGCCACGACGAAATCCTGGGTCGCCAGACCTGACGTGACGAGTGGATTCTCGTCCAGGTCGGGGTCGATTTCGGTTGGAGGGTACTCTCTGGCTTCGTCGAGCGCCACGGTCGCCAGGTCGTTTAGCACGAACTGGTAGATGTCGGCGTTCCACAGCGTATCGCGGTAGTAGTCCGGGTCTAGGAACGTGTCGTTGACTTGCAGCAATACGATCGCCACGAGCAAAAACACGAACAAGAACAAGCCGGAGGGGACGGTGATTATCCGACGCAACCAGATCATGATAATTACTGTAAAACAAGGGGTTGGGAAAGGCAACACTCGTTCGAGTGATATTCGCGATCGGCCGACTGTGACAAGAGCGTCGAATGCAGCGCGCATGCTTGCTTGACTTTGCTTGGTTGCAGCATTAGTGTTCGAATGCTGTCGAGCCAGTCTACTTGAACAAAACCAGAAAGCAACGTGCTACATGAGCAATAGCGAACGACTCACATTTGTGGCGCCCGGAGATGACCCGCCGCAGTTGCAAGGGTCCGCCCACGCCGATCGCCTGGAGCCTCACGGCGACTTGGTCATGCACCTGGACAGGCCGTCTTCGTACGAAGAAAAGATCGAGCGCGTCTCAAACGCCGACATCATAATCAACACCCGTGGCGCAATCGACTGGCCCGGCGAGGCGCTGCGAGCGCTGCCGAACCTCAAGATGATCACGACATGCTCGATCGGCACCGACATGATTGATCTGGCAACCGCGTCGGAATTGGGAATCGTGGTCAGCAACCAGCCCGGCAGGACGGCCAAGGTGGTAGCCGAGCACATCTTCGCGTTGATGATGGCCGCTTCCAAGCGGGTCGCCTTCAATACCGCCGAGATTAAGGCGGGGCGTTGGACCGGGAT
>JASMDM010000003.1 GCA_030752795.1 SAR202 cluster bacterium
TATCGGTGCGCGCGAACCCGCGCATCATGTGCGGCCAAGCCTTGGCCGATTATCGGCCCTCTGGTACCATTGCGGCAAAACGCACTCGGTCTCGCCGGACAAGCACATATACCCACGCTCCTGTCGTCGGTGTGGCGATGCATGGCTGGACGACGATGATGTCGCAATTCGTCAAGCAAATTGATCCGAGAGCGTACGGCTCATTTCGGACGCGATCATCAAACGGTTAGCCACCAAAGAGCTCCGAGATAGGCTGCCCGAGGTGAGTGCGTCCAGCGTAAGTTGGATTGTGGTCGGGCGCGACGGTCTTAATCAGGAACGAAAAGGAGGCGGTCATGGTCAAGCTAGTTATCGTGACCAGAGAGCAGCAGGAAAGAGGCCGGGCTGAAATGGAGCGGTTTGAAGCCAGGATCCACAAGCCCAGGAGAAGAAGAAGGAGGTAGAGCGCCAGATACGAGAGGAAAAGTCGCGGCGCGACACCGAGCACCGCGCACAAGGAGCTGAGGCTAGGCGGCAGAGCTCGCCGATATCGCGGTCGCGCATCGGGCGCGGGGAGCGTGAGTGATGGGTGTTGAGCCTTTCCTATCGCTATCGCCTCGCTATCGCCTCGCTATCGCCAAACACTGAACTCGGCAATACCTACGATCCGGCGAACCCGTCAGCTTCGTACGGTACGGGATGGCTGGCCTGCTTCGGTGTCACTCACGGCTGGGGCGGCTGGTCGGCCGGCTGGTCGATAGCCGAACAGAGCGCCAATGACGAGACCCTCCTCGGTTACAGTGTTGTGGAGCTCGCCGACCAAACCATTAGCGACTTAGAAACCGATGTCTACGGTCGCTCTTGCTTGCGCATAATATTTCGCGAGCGGAACGTCAGCACGGAGAAACAGTACCTGATGCTCTTCGCCTTGCGCGGTATCGGGTCGCCCACCGCTCAGTTCTTCGTCAACGGAACCCTGGTGGACACCGAAGAGGTTGGCTCTAACGAACAGGTGGCTATCCTGTTCGACTGTCCGGGGGACGATGTATGGACCACCGTGTACGTACGGGTCGCGTCGTCTTCTTACAACGCGACCATAGGCTTCAGCGGAGTAGATATCTACCTGCTCTAGCGGGAAATCCACTGTCACAATATTAGCGAGCGCACTGTGTGGAGGCTCGGCGGCATTTCGACGTTCCGAATCAATCGGCGCCCGTTGAACGTCGATTGCCGCAGGCAAGGTTATGCGAATTGAGTGAGCTGATGTTTAGGACCTGGTGCGCCGTCATCGCATTTTTGCTCACAACAGCGCGCACGTCGGAACTGCCGTCGACGCAGATGGTAGCCGGCCTGCGGGAGCGCACCGAGGCCTTTGCGGGGGAGTTAAGCGGTGAAACCAGGTTCGTAGTCTTCAAGTTCATGAGCCTTCGATCTCGTGGACACTGCGCGTCCACCAACGAATTCGCCAGGGGCACATCCATCAAGTATGCCGTCGCCCTCGAAGAAATCATGATTGAACTCTGAACGCAGATGAGGTTGGCGGAAGGCAAACTCATCGACTTTTCGATCGGCGAGATTTCCCTAGTGCGCAATGCCCGATACTTCACGGGAGACGAATACTACGAGACAGAGCTCCTCATCGCGGGCCGGACCGAAAGCGAATACGTACGTTGGGTGTTCGAAGACGAAGAGTGGTGGCAGGAGCACATCCACTGGGACAAAGGCTGCCATTTCCCTATTTGTAACTGGACTCTACTGAGGCGCGCCTTCTGCCGTGACGGCACGGTTTACCGTGACGGGCGCCTCGATTCGATCCCGGGCTCGACGGGGCTGTAGGTCGGTCACGCACGACCGGTGAGGTGGAGGCCGCTGTTCCCACGTCAGCGCACGATCCCGCACCACAAGCGCATAGTCGAACAGACGCGTAGACGTATGGGCGTCGGAGCCGGGACGCGATCAGCACGGCGCCAAGCGGCGCGACTGAGTTCGACGCGGTTTGACCCACTCGAAGCCAATCGCTAGACTCTCGCCATCGCCGAAATCTCTACTCGTTAAGTATGGAGGGCCAAATTGCTGGACAAACTGACCAACTTCTCTATCGCCGTCAGCAGCATCGACGAGGCGGCGGATTACTACGCCAAGATGTTCGGCGTCAAGATGATGAGGGTCATACCCAATCCTTCGCATTACGGATTCCAGGCAGCTTGGATGGGCGACGGCGAAACCGCGTTCATCGAGCTCTTGGAGCCGACCGACCCCGAGGGCGCGGTCGCCCGCTTCCTCAAGTCCCGAGGCGGTGGCGTGTACATGGTCTCGTTCGACGTGCCGGACCTCGCGGAGACCGTGCGACACGTGCGCGCCAACGGCGGACGCATCACCGGAATCCCCGACGATGAGGAGCCGGGCCCGAACACAAACGTCGTGTGGGTTCACCCGTCCACGACGATGGGCGTGTTCGTCCAGCTTCAACGTCCCGGCCGCGGCGTGCTCGAGTAGTTCGCGACTAGGCGACTGCCTCGATCGCCGATCGGGGGCGCCCGCAATCCTGAAGGGGCGCGCGTCGATAGACGTGTCGCGGTTCGGGGAGCGCGGGATGCGACAGGGAGAGACCTGGGGTGAAGAGTGCTGAACAGGGTCGGCCTGATGGCAACAAACGAAATACGTGGCGCTGAACAAAAAGTTGTCATTCAGAGGCCGAAGCCGAAGAATCTAGTCGCCGAACACGCACTTCTGCCAGCAGAACTCCAGAAGTTTCTCATTCTGCGGAAGATCAGGACGGCGAGAAGCGTAGAGCACAATGTATTTAGTAGATGACCTTAGGCCGAGCCCACTACCTCGGGTAGCGCACCGGCCGATGTGGTCATCAGCAGCGTTCGCCGGGCAATCAACCAGGCGCCCAATAATCGAACGGGGATCGTTGAGCGCCCGGCAATCGAGACCGGTTAACGGACGATCAGCGGCTCGCCTTTGCGGCTGCAACCAACGCCATGGGGGTCGCCGCACACCGCGGGACTCCCGCTGTTTTTCTGCGTGAGCGTCTCATACAGCTCTTTGTTCACCTGAGCTCCACATTCGCCCGGGCAGTACGCGTACGTGTCTTCTTTGAATTCCACTTCTGCCATTTCATTCCTCCGGTTCTTGAAAGATTTATATGTTTGAGTCTACCAGTAATCGTTGCTTAGAATCATTATAGTTGTCGATGATTTCGGTTGAGGGCGACGGTTGGCGTCGCATTGGCCGGAGCGACAACCGCAGGCGCTGTCGACCAGCGGCAGATCGACTTTAACCCCCGAGTGCCACGTACGCGCCAACGGGGGACGCATAACGAGTTCGTGGACGAGTCCTCGGGACCGGCCGGCACATCGTGTGATTCCACTCGTCCTCGACGATGAGCTTGTTCATGCAACTCTAACGACCTGGTCACGGTGTGCTGGGATGATGGGCGGGGCCGGCGATCGATTCCGTCACCGACCCCTAGCGACCACGGTTCGGAACTGCGACGCCGCGCGAGTGTACCGGCGTGTGGGCGGGAATGGCCTGCGCCGGGTCAAGCCGGTGCTATTGAGTTTCTGATGCGCGGGCAAACCGCAAAACCCGAGGGTAGGCCGATCTGACGCGTTTCGGGCTTTGAGTCATGCGTGTTTCGCCGCACAGGCTAATCCGTTAACAGGCGACTACGCGCTTCGACAGCTCGTCCTAGCCCGTACGTGATTCGACGCCTATCTCATTCAACCAGAGGACTGCTGCGCTCCTTCGGCGGCGCATATTTCGTACGTTTCTGCCACTCGCCAGGTCAAGTGACGACGCAAGCCCTTTCGCCTGACAGACGGGGTGACAACACCAGCTCCGTGATACGTTACATGCGCCATTCGCACGAATTTTGCGGAGCATCAAGACAAACGTTTGGAGATACGGTGGGACCTTCAAAAGTGTTGACGCTAACAGCAGCGACAATCCATTCGTTCCGGTCCATACTGGGAGAGGTTCGGGTTCCGATTGAACCGGGGATCCAATTCCTCGTAGGACGAAATGGCAGCGGCAAATCAACGATTCTGCAAGCGATCGGCTTGTTGAGTTCCTCTGCCAACGTTCCGCCAAACCGGTTTCCCAAAGCTCTAACCCAAACTGAGAGACGCGCTCTGCCGAATGACACCGTACTTGTGTCAGCCGAGTTTCAAGTTCGACGTACCGACAATGGTCACAATCTTTCTTTGCCAGAGGATGTTACTGGGATCATTCGCCGCGTGTTCGCCGACGGCAATCGAACGGCCACAACGAATCTGGGTGAATCGCCTGAAATAGACGATTCGCACTCCAACGTAGTGCAAGAATCCATCGCAGGGATCAACTCGTATTTGGACTCCTTCAACTTTGAGAGTAGTCACTCTGAAGGCCTCGCGGACTTGGTACAGACCGCTATTGGGCTTACAAGAGATGAAGCGTCAGCAACTCTGTTTCGTCCCCTGACCGACCTCGCCAATATGCCAGCGGCGGATGGTTTCAATGTCGAATCTGAGGAGCTAAACCAGCTCGTCCATGTATTGCGAGGGAGTTTTTCGCAGTTCGACCGTAGACCACAGTGGGCCAACGACATTGACTCGTATTTTCCGGCAGTGACGTTCGTTCCCTCGAGGTACGACTTGCCGGACGAATTCGCCCTTGCTCAGGCAGAAAACGCTGCTAACGGCTCGATGCTCTCAGCGAAGAAGCTCCTACAACTTGCGGGGCTATCGCCGGCAAGTCTCAGGGGCCTCGAAGAAAGGGAGCGCCAACAGGTCGTCCATCAGGGAAACGAGATTCTGCAAGATGTGATCCAAGAACACTGGACTCAAGAAAAGTTGACGATTCAACTAACCGTCAACCCGGACGATCGTGTATTCGTATCCCTCAGAGAAAGTACCGGCGCATATGTAGCGCCGTCCGAATCGAGTGAAGGGTTGAAGTGGTTCTTGCCATTTTTCATCAACATGATGGTTGATCTCGGCAGTGAATGGAAAAATGCCATCATATTGGTCGACGACTCAGGGGTATTTCTTCATTTGGAAGCTCAGAAAGAAGTCCGAGACTTGTTGATCGCGCTGGCCGACTCTAACGCAGTTGTCGTGGCTACCCATAGCCCGACGCTTCTTTCACTAGCCGATTCCCGCAGAATATATGTGGTCGAAAAACAAGAAACGTCCGCAAGTCATCGTGGTGGAACAACCGTCACAGAAGCCAGATCTTCCGGAAAAGATGAGCGAGTGGTAATCAGAACCGCGATGGGCATGACAATCGGCGACACGTTGTTCGGGAACCAAACGACCCTCATTGTCGAAGGCCCAAGCGATCGCTGGTATGTCGAAGGAGCCGTGCGACTGAGAGCATTTCGAGACGTGTCGGACAGGCCCGGCGACGCAATTGGCGTCCTTTCTGCAGAAGACGCCGACAATATCGAGAAATACGCGGTGTGGTGTGACACGAAACGGCGCGAGTTTGCGGTCATACTTGACAGTGATTCGAAAGGGCGAGGCCGGAAAAAACGACTCGAGGAAATAGGCTTAGGCGACCACGTCGTGCTGATAACCGACTATTTACGGCCCGATATCGCGGGGGACGGGACGATTGAAGATGTGTTCGGCGCTGTGGCGTTCGACGAATCGTTGTCGTCCAGCCATGCAACGAACTCCATGCCCGCAAAATCAATCGCTGCAGCGGCGACCGAGCAGCCTACCGACAAGATGAACCCCACGCGAGGAAACGGTACTCTGGCAAGATTGCGCGGCAAGAAAACGAAGGTAAACAAGAATGACCTTGCGATCGAATTATTCAATCGGATAACGCGCGACCCTTCGCACGAACGTTCTCTCAATCGCCTCGTCGAACTCGCGCTGGCGTCGGTCAACAAAGCTTCGACGGCTCGTTAACCTCATGCCAAAACGTTGACGCGGGACAGCTCTCGTAGTCAGTGACGGAAAGATACTCCTGGTACGCGATAGAGGACGTACGCGCTACTCGCTTCCAGGTGGCGGCATCAACCGCAATGAGCCCGCGCTGGCCGCTGCGGCCCGCGAAATATACGAGGGAACCCGACTTAGTCCTTACCGAGCGAAATGGGTGTTTCAGTACAGTGGAACGTCGCAAGAACGCTGTATGTACTTGAGCGAGGTCAACCGGAAACCCGGCTCGACCACAAAGAATTGCGGGGCTACAAGTCGTGAGATGGTGAAGAAGATGTCCCGGGTTTGGCGCACGCCGACGACATCGTCCGAAAATGGAGGAACATGATCGCTGAATGATGTGTGTGAAGTTCAAAGCCAGGGTTGAACTTCAACAGGCGCGACTTCGCCGCATTCCTGATAAGCTGGCCCGACTGATCACGACACCTGAAAGGAACACACCGACATGGCATTCGAACCATTTGATTTGACGGGGAAGGTTGCGCTGGTTACCGGGGGGAACAGCGGGATCGGGCTTGGGATGGCGGTTGGGTTGGCGCAGGCAGGGGCGGACGTTTGCGTTTGGGGGACGAATCCGGACAAGAACGCGGCGGCGGAGGCCGAACTCCTGAAGATCAAGGGCAAGGCGGCGGCGATTCGTTGCGACGTGTCCGACGAGGAGCAGGTCGAGGCGGCGTTCGCCCAGACGCTCGAGACGTTCGGCAAGGTGGATTCGTGCTTTGCAAACGCGGGGGCCGGCGGCGGCGCGCTGTTCCACGAGTTCCCGACCGAGACCTGGAAACGGGTGATGGGCATCAACCTCGACGGGACGTTCTTCACGTTCCGGGCGGCGGCGAGGCACATGATCGAGCGCGGCGAGGGCGGGCGTCTGATCGGGACGTCGAGCGTTTCTTCGATCCATGGCGCCGCTCGAAACGAAGCGTACGCCGCGACGAAAGGGGCGATGATTGCGCTGGTCCGGAGTCTGTCGGTTGAGCTCGCCCGTCACGGAATCACGGCGAACTCGATCATACCCGGCTGGATCGAGACGGCGATGACGGCGTGGAACGTCGGGAACGAGAAGTTCGAGGACCGGGTGATGCGACGAGTGCCGGTGCGACGCTGGGGACAGCCCGCCGATTTCGCGGGGATCGCGGTGTATCTCGCGAGCGATGCGTCGTCGTATCAGACGGGCGAGGAGTTCGTGATCGACGGCGGGTACACGCGGTTCTAGGCGTCGGCTCAACGGCTATCGAACACCGCTCGCGGATATCGGAACGTGAGCGGTGTCTTGTTTCTCACAGATTCAGGTGGATGTCGGGCGCCTGTAGCGCGTGTTGATGCAACTCCACGGTCGACGGGGGTTGGCGCCGGCGTAGCAGCCGGTTTGGTGGGTCGGGGCCGAGCGGGAGGGTTTGCCAAACCCTCCCCCACGGAGGCCTGCCTTGTCTGCCTTCGGGGCCTGAGATTCTTCTTCCTTCCGAGCTCGGAAGGACCGTAATGACAATCTGTTCGCGCCGCGATTGGCGTCTCGCTGCTGCCCCCGACATAATGTTGCTACCGGCAAGCTGTCGCTGAAAGTTGATGGCTGTGGGCTAAAACGTGGCGATCGGGTTGGCCGGGGAGCCGGTTCCGCCCATCACCACCAGCGGCGCTATTGTCAGGTAGAACTCGTAGCGGCCCTGTTCGGCGCAGATGGCCGCCAGGCGATCGAAGTTCGCGTTGTCGAGCAGCGGCAGGCCCATGTGCGGTATGACGACTTCATGGACGGCGATTCGGGCCGGGTAGTCGTGGTCGCGATAACCGGCTTCTTGCAGATCCCAACCGAGCAGCGATGCGTTGGTGTCGTACAGGTATTCGATGATCGACGGCGCGTTGCCGGGCGTGTTCGGCGGGAACGTGAGTTGAAGGTCCGGGTGCGCGGTCCAGAAGTCCGACATGCCGGAGCGCACCAGAACGGCGTCGCCGGCCATCGGCGTGATGCCCTGCTGCTTCGCCCAGTCCTCAAGGTCCCAGCCTTCGACGGGCTGATCGTACTCGACGTAGTCGCCGCCGCGCAGCTTCGGGATGTCGTAGAGCACGCCGCGGGTCACGATGCCGTCGCGCCAGTTGTCGACAGAGTTGGTCAGCGCGCCGCCGTCGGTCACGAGCGTCGGGTCGCGGTCATTGTACAGCCGGCCGCCCTCGTTGACGTTCGTCGTGAAGAAGTGGCAGAGGGCGTCGATGTGCGTGTTGACGAAGCCATGGTATGAGACGCCGATATAGTCGCCGGAGCCGGTCTCGCTGACCGACATCCTATGATCGGCAGGTCGCCCGTTCCGATGCTTGTCCGGGAGCACCGCCTCGGTGGCGATTGGGTTGGCGCACGACACGGTTTGGCCGGTCTTGATCAAGCTCGCGGCATGTGTGACGGTGTCGGCGGAGATGTGGTTCAACGTGCCGAACTGGTCGTCATCGCCCCACCGTCCCCAGTTGTTGAAGCGCTTCTTGTAATCGAGATACTCGTCGACTGTGGTTGGTGTTCTGTCCTTCAGTCCCATGTCTTCCCTCTTCCCATAGAATGATTTCCGGCTTGAGCATCGACCGCTCAGCCGTCGTATCCGACCACCGTGAAGCCCTCGGAGTCGGCGGATCTGTGCCTGATCTCGGCGACTGGCCTGTACTCATCAGAGTCGCGGAAGGCGTTCATCTGCTTGAGGGTCGGGAATTCCAGGATGACGACTCGTTTCGGATGCCAGGTCGTGCTGTCGGCCAGAATCTCGCCGCCTCGGACAAGGTACTTGCCCCCGAACGATTCGATGATCGGGGCGGCAAGTTTCATGTATTCCTGGTACGTGTCCCAGTCCTTGACGGTGATGCTTGCGACTGAATAGACGGCCATTCACGTTCTCCTACGCTTCTGTTGCTGTTTTCGTTGACTCGGGAGGTTGACGGTCAGTTCGCGGGACGCCACCAGATGAGGGCTGACTGCATGCCGTCGGGCCAACGGTACTCGTCACCGCGGCGCACGAGGCGGCGTTGCAGAGTCTCCATGATCGCTTCGTCGTGATCGTCGACGCTGAGCCGCAGGTGTCGTTTCGCCCTCAAGAGCGCGTCGTCGAGGCTGGTGTCGCTCCAGTGTCTGACCGGTTCCTCCATGACGACGTGGCCCGTGATTCCCGCCTCGAGCAAGGCGTTGTAGCCCACGGTGAAGTTGGGGCTGTCGTGCCAGTTGCCATGTATGCGATCGGAGAGCTCGCCGACGACGCCGTCATGCATGGGCACTCGCAAAACGATGTAGCAAGCCTTCCGTGCATGGCGCTCGATCTTGCGTGCATAGCCAACGATGTCCGGACTCGTGTATGCCGAGTGCGACGCGAGGACGTAGTCGTGAATTCCGGGCTCGGCCGTCGACCAGTCGCCCTGGATCGTCTGGATGTTGTCGATGCCCTCGTCGCGGGCGTTCTCTCGGAGGAGATCCAGCATGCCGGGCAGCGCGTCGAGCGCGGTTACGGATCGGGCTTTCTTGGCCATCGGGATCGACCATCTGCCGATGGCGGCGCCCACGTCGAGGATCGTGTCTTCTGGGCCGACCCTGTCGATAACGAACCGCATTAGCGGATCGTCGCGGTCACGTTTTCGGCGATGTTCGGTGTAGCCGGCACTTTTGACCTTTTTGCCCCATCGGGCGAGGAGCGAGTTTTCGCCTTGCGCCGGTTCGGCGGAGAACCCTTCGACCAGCTCTCGCCACGTTTGCTTCCAATATGTTTCAGTCAACACTTCTCCTGATCGTCAACCGACGATCAAGCCAACCCGCCAGCTACACGGGCTCGGCTAGGAACACCGGAATCGTGCGGTCGGTCTTCTCCTGATATTCGTCGTACGGCGGATAAGCCTCGACCGAAAGGGCCCAGAGTCGCGCCCTCTCAGATGCGTCGTCGACTTCCCGAACACGCATCGCAGTGACCTCGGTTCCGTCGCGAATCTCGACGCTCGGGTCGGCCTTCAGGTTGTAGTACCAGACCGGGTGCGTTGGAGCTCCGCCGCGGGACGCGACCAGCACGTAGTTCGCTCCGTCGGCAACTCTCATCAACGGCGTCTTGCGCGTCGCGCCAGTCCTGCGGCCGCGGTTGGTCACGATGATAACCGGCATGCCTCGAAGGGTCGTGCCCTCCTTGCCGCCGCTTCCCTCGTAAAGTTCGACTTGTTCCGCCACCCATCCGGTCGGGCTAGGGATGTATTCGCTCATTGCTGCCTCACCATCTCACTTGCGTCCAACGTGTCCATCGAGCCGATCCCTTACGTTCTTTGTTGACCGTCGAATCGAGAGTCGGTTTTTGCTCCAGCAAGCAGTATAGTCCAGAGCGAAGGGCAAGGCCACCCGTCTGCATCGCCGCGCCCGAGCGCGACGACGTTTCGACCGGACGGATAGCAGTCGAATTCGCCCTCTATAGGTTTATCGAAACTTCGTGCTAAAATGCCAGCCGTGAGTCATCGGGATGCGGCGAAGCGCCACTGTGACTCCGCGATTGTCGCGATAAGCTTCCACGTCGAGACAACTGCGATGCGTCGTTGAACCGAGACCTCCACCCTGTCCGGCAACGCCGCCTCGAACACACTCGACTGGGCAACACTTTTAAGGAGGACACGAATGGATCTGATCGAAGCCATTCAAACACGCAAAAGCATCAGGGGTTACAAGCCCGACCTGGTGCCCAGGGACGTGCTGCAGGAGATCATCAAGATCGCCAGCCGGGCGCCGTCAGCTCTGAACTCCCAGCCGTGGGAGTGCACGATCGTCGCGGGCGACGTTCTAGACGACATCAGACGCGACAACATCGCGGAATTCACCTCCGGGATCGCCCCGCATCCGGAACTTGTATGGCACGGCCGACTCGAAGGCGACTACCGGAAACGCCAGGTTTCACTGGGAATTCAGCTATTCCAACTGATGGGCATTGCTCGCGAGGACCAGGAAAAAAAGATCGAATGGACGAAGCTCGGTTTTCGATTCTTCGACGCTCCCGCGGCGATCATCCTTTATATCGACGAGTCGATGCGAGACGTGTCGCAATTCGACATCGGCACGATCACGCAAACGATCGCCCTCGCTGCGATGCACTACGGTCTGGGAACTTGCATCCAGGGCCAGGGGCTCATGTATCCGGAAGTTATACGAAAGCACACTGGCATCCCTGAGACCAAACGGCTCAGCATCAACCTGGCCATCGGCTATCCCGACTGGGACTTCCCAGCCAACAAAGTGCAGAGCGAACGCGAGCCTCTCGAGATCGCCACGACGTGGTTCGGCGTATAGGCGCATCCAGGAAGCCGCTGCCTCGATACACCGGGTAGGATCTGATGGAAAAGTACGCTTTCGCCAGGGTTGTGCACATTATCGCCATCGTGCTTTGGATCGGCGGAGTCGCGATGGTGACTACCGTGCTGCTCCCGGCGATTCGGCGCATGGCCTCGAAGGACGACCGGGTCGCGATCTTCGACAAGATCGAATCTCGATTCGCCCTGCAGGCGAAGATCACGACGGTCCTGACCGGCGCCTCCGGCTTCTATATGCTGTACTACATCGACGCGTGGAGCCGATACGCCGAACTCAGGTACTGGTGGATGCACGCGATGACCATCGTCTGGGTCATCTTCACGCTCGTGCTGTTCGTGTTCGAGCCGTTGTTCCTACATCGCCTGTTCGAGAAGCACGCCGGAATCAACCCGACGAGGACGTTTGCCATCGTGTTCCGGCTGCACCTGGTGCTGCTGGCGCTGAGCCTCGTGGCAATCGCGGGAGCGGTCGCCGGCAGCCACGGATGGCTGCTGTTCTAGCGGAGAGAACCGCCGACTGAGTTCAGGCGGAAACGACATCGCGGATGTCCGATGCCCTTAAATGAGGTCGCGTGCTTCGGCTGGATCTCGGAGGATTCGAGGCACTTTGCGATGCCCCTGTTCGCCGGTTCGAGCTTGGAGCCACAGCTGAAACTTTCGAGGCTCGACAAGCGCAACTCGGCAAGAGCCGATCTGCGGTTGAATTCTGGAGAAATACTCGTAATTCTTGCTGTGTACGCACAGGCGTTCATCGAGCCTGGCGGCGATCGACTCCAGTGGAGTATCGGACCACGTCGAGTCGTCTTCGATCACCCAGACGTAATTTGGCTTTTCTCCGCTCGTGTCGACGGTCACGAAGAACTCAACGGATGACGCGCCCAATTCTTCGGAAACATCAAGCAGCGTCTTTTCCACCGCCTCCACCGAGGTCTTCTCGGCGACAACGTCCAGCGTCAACACTGTACGGCCGGCGATCTGGAACCTTGGCGCCGCGCCGACCGACGTGCATCGAAGAACGTCTCCGACAACGTAGCTGAACGCCCCACTCCCAGTGGTGATCAACAGGGTGTACGGCGCGCCGGCCTCCAACCGGTCCACCCCGACCCTGCGGCTGTAGTCTCCCGCCAAATAGTCAACGTGCAGGATGAATTTGAAGAGGGTCTCGCCCGCGAACAACTCCAGGCACGTCGGATCGTCCACGGGTTCGTGGCCCAGCACTCCCTCGCTGGCCATGTAGAGATTGATGTACTCAGGATCTTTTACGAGCGATGTTTCGATCTTGCTTCTGTAGGGAAGATGACTCAGCCCTGAAGACACGATTAGCTCCAAATTAGAAGCAAAGCACCGATATCTCTCCGGCGACAAGACCGTTGTCGTTCGCTCAAGAAACGACACGATCGAAGAAGGTATTCCAGCGATGAATCCGATGGTTTTGCCATCGGATTCTTGTGCCATTCGGGTCAGCTTCTCGTCCCAATATTCAATATTGAGCGGGGCCATTGACGGGACGCCTCGAGCGCGCAAAACCGGATAAGTGATCTCGATCCCAATTCCCGAAATCAGGCCACACGGGATCCCAGCCGCCGTCTTCGTCACGCGTGATCGTCCGGTGATCCCCAGGCCTGCCTTGAACAACAGACCGGATTCGGGGTGTCGGATCAGATAGATCGACAATGCGTGCACGAGCTGTCGACGGCTGTTCTTGGTGAACGATTCAGTGACGGGCACGAGTTTCCTGGCGCCGGTCGTTCCCGCCGTCATCGCGAAATGTGTGACGGTTTCATCGGTGAATACCTGATGTTCGCCACGTTCCGCCCGTTCCCAATACGGCTTCAGGTCTTCAAAATGCAGAACGGGCTTGGCATCGACATAATCGACCATCGTCCCGACGCGATCCAAGCCATAGTCGGACGCGAATCTTGACCCCTGAGCGTGTTTCAGTATCCGCATCAGCGCCCGTTCCTGCGCCAAGAATGGGTCGGATTTCTGCCGTGCGTACCGGACGAACATATGATTGAGAACACGGAACATAGACTGCATATAGCGCCGCCTCAGTACGGGGAACTGCGGTAAAAGAGCGACCATGAACGGAAGCGCGCTCACGATCACGGAGTCGACCGCCCGATCGTGGGGGCGCCAACCAATCTTGCCGCGATGATTGACGACGCCGACGGATCACGAACGGACCCCATGAATCCGGGCGCCTGGAGCTAATTCGCGGAAAGCAGCAGCATCCGAAATTGCGCGGCGGGAATCGCCGCGTCGATACAAGCCTGCCAACGAGAATTGCTACCCGCGAATGGGCGACAAACATCCCAACAGAATTTGACCGTGATGATATCGATGCAAGGCGCCAACGTCAACGCAATATTGGACTGAATCTCGTGGCGTAAGACGTGATGTGCGGCGAGATCGGCTCAGTCACTGGGCGCCCGAGGATCGATGCCCGCGCCGCAGCTCGCGAAGAGATTTCGAGCGCCTGAAATAATCGGGTGCGGGGATTCGCCGCACGGTGACACGCCACGCATTCTGTGATAGCTTTGCAGCCGTCACGGGTTCGATCTTTGGGCGTGCGCCGAATCGAACCTCGCGGCCTGATTCGGGCTCGCACACCATGAAGAATTCAACAACCCAGGGAGGTTGACTATGGCGGAAACTATTCAGACCGATGTGTTGGTCGTCGGCGGCGGTGGGGCGGCAGCCCGCGCGGCAGCCGAGGCCAACAGAGCTGGCGCATCGGTGGTTCTAGCGACTAAGGGACGATTCGGCGCGACAGGCGTTCGCGGCGGGGGCGCCACGGGCATATCGATTTCCGAGGCGACCGGCTCCCATGGACTGGGCCGTGTCGGCATGCGCGGCTGGACGGCTGAACAGGTCTTCGACGACGTCATCCAAGTCGGCCTCGGTATGGCCGACCGCAAGATGGTTCAGATACTTATCGAAGACACCATCGATTCGAGAAATGCGCTCGACGAATGGGGCATCGTGCACCCCGGCGGCCAGGGCATGGGCGCCCGCCAGCACGGCGTGCCGATCATGGACGTGCTGCACAGGGTCATCCGGCAGAGCGATGTTCGGATACTCGAGCAGTGCCTCGTGACTGACCTCGTAATCAACGATGGCGAATGCGTTGGCGCGGTCGGCGTGGGCGACGACGGAACCCAATACATCTTCCAAACCAAGGCCGTGGTTCTCGGCACCGGCGGCAACGGTCAGCTCTTCCGATTCAACATGAACCCGACCGATGTAACCGGCGACGGGTATTCGATGGCCTACAACGCGGGCGCCGACCTGATGAACATGGAGTTCATGCAGATTTTCCTGGGCACCGTCTATCCGACGACCAACCTCGTCCATAGCTGGGCATGGAGGCGCGGCGAACGGATGACCAACACTCTAGGCGAGGAATTTGCCGCGAACTACATTCCCGAAGGCGGAACTCTGGCGCAGGCCCAAACCGAGCACGGAAGGCACAACCCATTCTCCGCGCGCGACCAGTACTCGCGGTACCTCGACATCGGCATGGTCAATGAGGTCGTCGAAGGTCGCGCTAGCGAACACGGCGCGCTCAACATGTATCTGTCGGACCCGGAGGCGATCCCGGCCGAGCTCAGGGATTGGTACAACTACCGAGGCATACGCTGGGAGGACGGCCCGCTGCAGGTCGCGATCTGCCACCACTGCTCCAACGGCGGTCTGGTCATCGACGAGAACGCACAGAGTACGCTCCCTCGGCTTTATGCCGCGGGCGAACAGGCCACGGGCCCCCACGGCGGCGACCGGCTGGGTGGCCACATGCTCACCGCCTCGCAGGTGTTTGGCGCCAGGGCTGGCAAGCACGCGGCCCGGGTGGCCAAGGGTGCCGCGCCGACGTTCGACTTCGAGGGCGCTCAGGACTCGATCGTGGCGATCGAGGCGTTCGCAAACAGCAGCGGCGACGAGTCGCCGGCCGCGCTGAAGTCGGAGCTCCAGCACAGCGCTTGGGCGAATTTGCTGGTGGCACGGTCACCCGAGACCTTGAGCCAGGTGCTGGCGGACATCGGATCGATTCGAGAACGGCTGGCGAACGTCTCGATCAGTAAGCCAACCGACGTCGTACAGGCCCTTGAGGTTCGAAGCCTGCTGACCGTCGGCGAGATGGTCGCCACCGTTGCGATGAATCGCACCGAGAGTCGCGCAGGCCATTATCGCGTTGACTACCCCGAGCAGAACGACACCGACTGGTTGAAGACGATCAAGGTCCGGCGCGCGGGCAGCAAGATGGAACTTGAGTCATTCGCCATCGATCCGGACTGGACATCGCGTGAAGGCGACATGGGAGAGATGGGCTGGGGCTAGGATAGCCACTGTGCTTCGATTCCCGGGGCGGCGCACTCGACCCGCGCCGCCCTGGGTGAATGTATGCGGTTTCCGACCGACGGTTGTTAGATTACAAGACACGTGGCTTGCCACAGCGCCACCCGCCAGGCGACCTCGGATATCGTCGGTCTGATTCCTCCATCGAATTTGCTGAAGTTGCGTCACAAACGGGACAGGCCAACACCGCGGATTGTCGTCAGCGGAACGCATCAAGCTCATAGATCGAGTTGAACCTTGTCGATCCGGATCTGTCCCACCCGCCCACCCGCGAAAGTTCTGTGGGGACACCCCACACCCCGGCAGGGCTTCGCCCTTGCATCCCGATTCAATCCGATTGATGCCGACAGTTGTCCAATCTGATCATTCTGTCGTCGGATTGAATCAGCAAGGTTGCGTAGACCTTCACCACAAATGCGGTGAAGTCGTTGACCCATAGCAGGGTAAATGTTTCGACTGATAACGCGAGTCAGGCAGAATTCTTGCGTGCGGGAACATCGTGTCCTTCGCGGGGCGTAGGGCGCCACAAGTGCGAGTGGGATTGGTTTGGAACGCTCGCGGATTGAGGGAAAACGTATGCCACTAGGATTCGGAATAATTGGCGCCGGGCAGCGGTGTATGTACTTCTTTGGACCTGACATCCAGCGCAATGCCGACCGCGCGAAGTTGGTCGCGCTGGCCGAACCTGACCAGGGACGCCGCAGCAGCGCGATCGACGACCTTGGCGGCGACATCCGCGCGTACGGCGACATCGAAGAACTGCTCGGAGACCCGAAGGTCGATGCGGTCATTATCGCGTCCCCGGACTTCACCCACCAAGAGCTGCTCGACAAGGCGCTGGACGCGGGCAAGCATGTGATCTGCGAGAAGCCGATGGCGACCACGTTGGACGACGCCCGCCACATGGCGCGTCGAGCGCAGGCAGCGCCCCAGGTCGTGCAGATCGGTTTCATGCTGCGTTACGCGCCCATGTTCGTGCGCATCAAAGAGATCGTCGATTCCGGGATCATCGGTGACTTGGTCCAGGTCAGCGCCGCCGAGATTATCGAGTACTATCACGGGGCATCGTTCTACCGGCGGTGGCAGCGATTTCGGAAGAACAGCGGCGGTCTTCTGGTGCACAAGGCATGCCACGCATTCGACGTCGTCAACTGGATCGTGGGCTCGGCGCCGACTCAGGTTAGCGCCACCGGCAACAATGACACGTTCGTAGCAAAACCCGACGCCGCCTCGCGTTGCCGGGACTGCTCACTTGCTCCAACCTGTCCGGCGGTCTACCGGGACGATGCGTACAACTACGTCTACCCGACCGTCGCGGAGCGCGCCAATCCGGGCGAGCTCGGGAACGACATATGCGCGTTCAATTCGGAAAAGGACATCATCGACAACGCCACGGGCATGGCTTCTTACGAGAACGGGGTTCGGTTGTCGTTCAACTTCGCGACGACCGGCCAGCGCCACGATCGGCGGTTCATGTTCGTCGGGCAGCGAGGCGTCGTGACGGCGAGTCAAGCCGACGGGACCCTCGTCGTAGAGCCGGTCGGCGGAGAGATCGAGACCACGGTGTTGCCGGAGGAGCTCCGCGACGAACACGGCGGCGGCGACGAATACTTGCTGCAGTCATTCCTCGACTCGGTCGCCGGCGGAGAGCCGCCCGCCGCCGACGTTGTCGCGGGAATGCACAGCCTCGCGCTTGCTTTGGGCGCAACGGAGTCGATCGATCGTGACGGAGCGGCGGTTGATCTGCGTCCGCATCTCGAAGGTCTGTCGTAGACGCCAGCGCAATCGTCGAAATAAAAACGCGGAGATCGCGCCATGCGATCCCCGCGCCGTCCAGCGTCCTGAGTGCTGTTACCTGTTATGGAAGACCGGCGGCCGCTTTTCCAACCACGCGCGCCGGGATTCCTGCGAATCTTCCGAGTTGCGCATCTTGGCCGTGGTTCCCTCCCAAAGGTACTCCCACGCCGTCCGCGGATGGTCCAACGGAAGATCTAGGCTGCGAAGCGCTACTTCTTTGGATGTCTGCACGCCGATTGGCGGGTTGGCGGTCAGCAAGCGAGCGTACGCCTCGGCGGTCTCCATCAACTTGGCGTGCGGAACGACTTCATTGACGTAGCCGACGCTGTGCATGTACTGCGCGGACATGTACTGGCCGCTGAGCAGCATCCACATCGCCACCTTATATGGGACCTGTCTGGGTAGACGGAATATGCCGCCGCCACCTGGCAACCCGCCAGCGTGCCGTATCTCCGGAACGCCGAACTGGGCGTGTTCTGAGGCGATCACGATGTCGCAGTGAAGCGTCATCTCCATGCCGCCGCCGACCGCGAATCCGTTGACCGCCGCAATCATCGGCTTCCAGATTTCGGTCGGCAGAGCGCCCGCCGGGCCGATTCGGTTGATGTCCGACTGGTAGTTCGACTCCCAGGGCGGGGATTCGTCGGGATTCTCAGTCCTCCACTTCAGGTCCGCGCCGGCGCAAAACGCCTGGTCGCCCGTTCCGGTCAAAATGACAACCCAGCTATCGTTGTCGTTCCGGAAATCGTTCAACGCGTTCCAAGTCTCTATCTGGGTGGGCGGATCGATGGCGTTTCGACGCTCCGGGCGGTTGAACGTTAGATAGGCGATGTGGTCTCGTTTTTCGTAGATGATGTTTTCGTACGCCATATTGCCTCCTGCGCGGTTCGGGTTGCTCTATGATGTCGCGAGTGTTGCAGTCGTGGGCCGGATTCCCGTTGAACTCACTGTGAGACCCTCGACGCGATTAACGGTTGTGGAACACTGGGGGCCGCTTTTCAAGCCATGCGCGCCGGGATTCTTGGGCGTCTTCCGAGTTCCGCATCTTGGCGGTGGTTCCTTCCCAGAGGTACTCCCACGCCGTTCGGGGGTGGTCCAAGGGCAGGTCCAGGCTGCGAAGGGCGACTTCTTTGGATGTCTGCACACCGATGGGCGGATTCGCCGTCAACAAACGGGCGTATGATTCCGCTGTCTCCATCAGCTTCTCGTGCGGCACGACTTCGTTGACGTACCCGACGTTGTGCATGTACTCGGCTGACAAGTATTGGCCGCTCAACAGCATCCACATGGCGATTTTGTAGGGCACTTGTCTGGGCAAACGGAAAATGCCTCCGCCTCCGGGCAAACCTCCCACGTTCCGGACCTCCGGTACGCCGAATTGTGCGTGCTCAGACGCAATTACGATGTCGCAATGGAGGGTCATCTCCATCCCGCCGCCGGCGGCGTAGCCGTTGACCGCCGCGATCATCGGTTTCCAGATTTCGGTCGGCAACGTGCCGGCAAGCCCAATCCTCTCGGGGTCCGACTGATAGTTGTGTCCCCAGTTGGGTGACTCGCCCGGATGCTCGTTCCCCCACTTCAGGTCATGGCCGGCCGAGAACGCGCGGTCTCCGGTGCCCGTCATGATTACGACCCAACTATCGTTGTCATTTTTGAAATCGATCAGCGCATCCCAGAGCTCGATTTGCGTAGGCGGGCTGATGGCGTTTAGGCGCTCGGGCCGATTGATGGTGATGTAGGCGATGTGTTGTCTCTTTTCGTAGATAATGTTCTCGTACGCCATATTGCCTCCTGGTGAGTGCGCGGTTTGGGTTGTTCGTGGCTCCGTCGTGACATCGAGTTAAACGCCGTTCAGATTATCGTGTTCTCGCGTCGATCTGGGTACCCGCAGGTCGGGGAGAAGCCCTCTACATTCGCGAGTTCATCCGTCCGGGGGCCACCGGCCTCGAGATTCTCCAAGCACGTCGTCGTCGCCGTCGCGGAGAAACGGCGCACCACATGTCAGTTGACGCGGAACGCTTCGGTAGGGCGCCCTCCGTCTTGAGGGACTGGCCTTCGACTGATGCTCTTCATCTGCGTAGAGGAGTTTGCGCTCTAGTCGACTCGCCCGATCTCGCGCGGTTATTTCGGACCCCGACAGCGCAAGCGCCTGTTACGTAATCGACCGAATAAACCGTGCTCGACCCTTCTCGCGACGGCGTACCTTCAACAAAGGGAGAGGCATCCGGAGTCGCTTAGTCAAAGGTTCATGTTCTCCGACCAGATTCTTCGTCCTTCCGGGCTCGGAAGGATCTGAATGACAAGAATTGTTCGACGCCAATAATCTCGTTGTTCGTCACCACGTGCGACGGCGGAATCCTCACCAAGAATCCGATCCGAGGCGCGGCTATCTGTTATGGAACACGGGCGGTCGTTTCTCGAGCCAGGCTCGACCTTGATTCTTGCGCATCTTCCGAGTTCCGCATCTTGGCGGTGGTTCCTTCCCAGAGATACTCCCATGCCGTCCGAGGATGGTCCAACGGCAAATCCAGGCTGCGCAGGGCAACTTCCTTCGAGGTCTGCACACCGATCGGCGGGTTCGCGGTCAACAGTCGTGCGTACGACTCCGCCGTTTCCATCAGTTTCTCGTGCGGCGCTGCCTCGTTTACGTAACCGACGGTGTGCATGTACTGCGCGGACATATACTGGCCGCTAAGCAGCATCCACATCGCAGCCTTGTATGGCAACTGCCTGGGCAATCGGAATATGCCTCCGCCCGACGGCAGCCCTCCGACGTTGCGCACTTCAGGAACGCCGAACTGGGCGTGCTCCGAAGCGATCACGATGTCGCAGTGGAGCGTCATTTCCATGCCGCCTCCCACCGCGTAGCCGTTGACCGCTGCGATCATCGGTTTCCAGATCTCCGTGGGCAGCGCGCCCGCAGTTCCGACACGCTCGGGGTCCGATTGGTAGTTCGGCCCCCATGGCGGCGTCTCGTCGGGATGCTCGGACCTCCACTTCAGGTCGTTGCCAGCCGAAAATACGTGGTCTCCTGCCCCGGTCAGGATGATGACCCAGCTATCGCTGTCGTTGCGGAAATCAATTAATGCGTCCCACAGCTCGATCTGGGTCGGCGGGCTAATCGCATTGCGGTGTTCGGGACGGTCGATCGTAATGTACGCGATGTGGTCTTTCTTTTCGTAGATGATGTTTTCATACGCCAAGTTACCTCCGGTCGCCTACACTGTCAAAACGGGGTCGGCGGTGCTCTGAATTGTGGATGGTTGTATTAGAAGAAGACTCCCGCTTCCTGGAGCTCGTCCATGCGGCCGCTGTCGACGCCCAAGACTTCGCTGAACACGTAGTCGTTGTGCTCGCCGATCATGGGCGCCGCGCGCCGAACTTCCCCGTTGCTTCCCGAGAATTTGGGGACGACGCCTTCCATCCTTAAAGTTCCGACTTCTCGGTCCGGATGCCAGGCGTCCACGTAGTGTTCGCGGTCCGCCATTTGTTCGTCGTGGTCCATCAGGTCATGTATGTTCTGGACAACCGCCGCGCCTATGCCTGCCGCCTGCAGCGCATCCATCACGTCTTCGGCGGTTCGATCTTGGGTCCATTTCCGCACTTCGGCTTCCAGGGCTTCCCAATTTTCGACGCGGTCGGACACGAGTTTGAAACGAGGGTCGCCGAGGAGGTCCTGCCGGCCGATGGCCTGGCAAACGGCCTGCCACTCTTCGTCGGTGTAGACGCCGATGGCAACCCATCTATCGTCGCCCTGGCATCGGAACACGCCCTCGACAGAAGCGGCCGGATGGGACAACCGATTCCCGTTGGCTCGGGGTTCGTTGCCGTTCGCGGCGTACTCGAGATACGCACTGCCCATGACATGGGCCATAGAAGTAAGCTGGGACGCGTCGATGTACTGCCCCTGCCCTGTTTTGTTCCGGTACTCGAGCGCCATCAAAATCGCCGCCGCCGCGTGCAATCCGGACGTGGTGTCACCGTAAGCTCCCGTGACCACCGGAACGTCGCCTTCGTATCCAGTCAGTTGCGTGAAGCCGGGCATGGCCTGCGCTATGTGGTAGTGCGACGCGTATGTCGCGTAGGGACCGGTTTGCCCGTAACCGGAGAGGCTGATGTAGATGATGTCCGGCTTGGCCTTCCGCATCTCTTCGTAAGTCAGGCCCCAGCTCTGGAGCACGCCGCCCCTGAAGTTTTCGACCACGACGTCGCTGACTGAGATCATGTCCTTGATCAGGGCCAAGCCCTGTGGGTCACGAGCGTTTACTGACACACCCAACTTGCTCCGGTTGAAGTTGTCGAACGTGCCATAAGGGAACGGTTTGTCGAGATCGTTGTAACGGTTGACGTAGTTGCGCATGCCGTCGGGCCTGATCCGCGCCTCGATCTTGATCGATTCGGCGCCCATGTCGGCCAGAGTCTTGGTGCAGAACGGACCTGCGACCACCCAGGTAAAGTCTGTAATGCGGACTCCGCTCAAAGGTCCTGCCATTGCCGTCCTCCGGTCTGTGTGATTCTGTCGAGCCACTGTCCGTGGCCCGATATTGGTTGAAATGAAATCGGCGAACTGCCGGTCGCATCCGACCGGCAAATGCCGAGGAACTCGACCTGGTCAGATAATGCCTTCTTCGGCCAGAACGGTCAGCTCTGGCTTCGAAAGCGAGAGCTCTTTCTCGTAAATCGCTGTATTGTCTTCGCCGGTCAACGGCGCACGCCGCCGCATCGTCCACGGGGTGTCCGAGAATTGATATGGGGCGCCCGGGTACTTGATCTCGCGCCCGAGCTCGTTATGTTCGACGTCGACCCAGAATTCCCTGCTCTCCAATTGAGGATCGGCAAACACTTCGGATACGGAGTTGAGCGGAGCACACTCGAGACCTCTGGCTTGTCCTTGATGAAAGAACTGTGCTTTGGTCTTGGTCATCGCCCAAGCGGTAACCACTTTTACGACATGGTCGACGTTGGCGCGCCGGTACTTGGGGTCCTGCCACTTCTCGTCGGTCAGGTCGCCCGCGGACTCCTCTTCGTCCATCCATTTCACGATCTGGTTTCCTCTCGGACTCCATCCGACGTTGATGTGCACCCAGCCGTCTTTGCACTGGATGACTTTGGTGCCTCCGAAGCCATTGACGTGGTCGTTGCCTCTACGGCCCGAGACGATGTTGTCGCCAACGTAGAACGAGACATCGTGCTCGACCTGTGCGGCGACGGCTTGCTGGAGCGATATGTCGACGTGCTGACCTTGACCCGTGCTCCAGCGCACATAGGTCGCAGCTAACGCCGATCCCACGGCAAACAGGCATCCAGCCTGCGAGGCTTGCCGCGCCCAGGGTCGTGTCGGCTGTTGCCAGCTCCAGCCGGTAGTGAACATGTATCCGCTCGACGCCCAGCCGACCAGGTCGCCGCCTTTAAGGTGACCTTTCGGGCCGCCGCGACCGAACGGGCTGATCGATACATACACCAGCGCCGGGTTAACCTCCTTGAGCTCGTCGAACGACAAGCCTCTGTCGTCCATATACCCCGGGGGCATGCTCTCGACAAGGATGTCCGCGGTTTTGACGAGCCGTGCGAAGAGTTCTCGGCCTTCCGGTTTGTCCAACGAGAGCGTTACGCTTTTCTTGTTTGTGTTGTAGTGCCAGAAATGTATGCTTCGTTCGGGATGCGGCGCTTCATCCAGGAAGGGCCCTATCCGGCGTGTCTCCGCGCCTCCGGGCGGCTCGACGCGAACCACGTCGGCGCCCATGTCCGCAAACATCTTGCCGCAAAGTTCTCCCATGTCGTCCACGACCTCCAGCACACGCAGGTGCCCAAGGGCGGACGGTCGGGTGTCAGCACTCTCTTGAATCATCGTCGAGCCTCCTCTTGGCAAACTGCCTTCGGCGGTCGGAATTATAGAACAGCTAATCAGGTTTCTCAATGCTGTTATCTTTGAGTGTCATGTTGCGATAGATCCAACCATGGCCAGATATCCGCCCTAGAAGCGAATTTGTTGGAGGAATCATTGCGTTTCGCTGTTGGATACAACCTTAACCATCTGATTCGAGGTGGGAAGACAAACAAACTGAGGTTTGGAGATCGCTCATTGCGCGCGTTTGCCAACTGCTCCGTTAAGTCAACATGAGGTTCACGTATACACCGCCAGGTAATTGTGGCAGGATCGGATGGTTCATAACGAACCGCCTGATTAGGGTCGCTTTGATCCTGCAATTCCTGTATTGACATGCGCATATCGCAGTGCTATCGTACCCATCCAAGCGTGCCAAGAGGGGCAGCGCGATTCAGTTGGCCCTAGGAATTGTGTAGGGACGCCGATCAATTCGACGTCGCGTGGGGGGTCCTGCATCCGCATACTCGCCATTACGAAGCGGTCTTGAGTCCGTACAGGGATCGTCTCATTTCATTGAGTCGACGAGAACCCAGAAGTTTGAAGGAGGGAAGTAATGAGTTTTTGGAAGAAGAGTAGGTCGACGACGACGTTGGCCTTTGTAGCGATGTTGGTATCGCTGGCCTTGATCTTCGGGGCTTGCGGAGCCGACGAAGAAGACGAACCGGATACGCCGGCAGCGCCTGCGCCGGCTCCCGTTCCGGCGGCGACCACCGCTCCCGCCCCGGCCCCTGCTCCGGCGCCCGCCCCGGCTCCCGCCCCCGCCCCGGCGCCGGCTCCGGTAACGCCGTCAACGCCTTCGTCGTCCGGCACCGATCTGGTCGGAGTACTCGAGGGCCCGGTCACTTTGACCGACGTCAGCACGTTCCCGACATCCTTTGGCGAAGCGCCTCAACTGGCCGCCATGGTCGCCGCGGGCAAGCTTCCACCGGTCGAAGAGCGACTGCCAAGCGCAGAAGGTTTGCTCGTAATCCAGTCCGTTGACGCTGTCAGAGGCGAAAACGGCATTGGTGAGTACGGCGGCATTTGGCGGCGAGGCTTTACAGGCCCAGCCGACAAGTGGAACGGCTACCGCTGCTGCTCCGGACCGGACCACGTGTTGTTCTGGGACTTCACAGGATCCGTCCCTCAGCCGAACATCGCGAAAGGCTGGGAATTTAATTCAGACGGCCGAGAGTTGACCCTTTTCTTGCGTGAAGGCATGAGATGGTCTGACGGCGACCCGTTTGATGCGGACGACTTCATGTTCTGGTTCGACGTTCTGTATCAGAATGAAGAGCTTGTGCCAAACAAAACGCCATGGTTTGCCATCAATGGCAAACAGGGCACCATGTCGAAAATCGACGATTACACGCTCAAGATCACGTTCCCTGACCCATACTTCTTCTTCGCGGACGTGTTGGCAGGCGCAACGGCGTTGGGCGGGCATGCGTACCAAGGCCTTCGAGGCATGGGCTTTTTCGCGCCGAAGCATTACCTCGAGCAGTTCGTCCCCGAAATCGCTGGTCAGGACGTCGTCGACAAATTGGCGTCGGACGAAGGCTACGACAACTGGGTGAACCTGTTCAAGTTCAAGAATGACTGGGCGCTCAACCCAGAGGTGCCGGTAGTCACCCCCTGGCAAACCGTAACACCGATCAACACCCCGACGTGGAAGCTCGAGCGCAACCCGTACTACTTCGCGGTAGACACGGAGGGCAATCAGCTCCCCTACATCGACACCGTCATTCTGTCGTTGGCTGAAGACCTCGAGGTCATTAACCTGCGAGCAATCGCCGGTGAGTTTGACTGGCAAGCCAGGCATCTGAACATGGCCAAGGTGCCGGTGTACATCGAAAACCAGGAGAAGGGCGACTACACGCTCTACTTCGACACACAAGAGGTCGGAAGCGACGTCGCGCTGAAGTTCAACATGGACTTCACACTCGACCCAGAGGTGGGCAAGTGGCTCGCCAGCGCCGACTTCCGCCGAGCCGTGTCCATGGGCATCGAACGGGACCAGCTCAACGAGGTGTTCTGGCTTGGTTTGGGCGTTCCCGGTTCCCACTCGCCAGCTGCATCGAACCTGTATGCTCCGGAACCAGAATCTGAATGGCGCGACAAGTGGTCGACGTTCGACCCCGAGCTCGCAAACCAGATGCTGGACGACCTGGGCTTGGACAAGCGAGACAGCGACGGCTTCAGGCTGCGCACCGACAACGGCGAACGCTTGGTCATGGAGATCAGCGGCCGCACGGCGCAGTTCATGGAGTTCGTGCAGATCGCAGAGATGGTCGCCGAGCAGTGGGGCAATAACCTGGGCCTCAAGACCAACGCGATCGGAGTCGAGCGAAGCCTTGAAGGTGAGCGTGAGGTCTCCGGTGAGATTCAGATTTCGTCCGCCTGGGGTGACGGCAGCGACCACCTGTTCACGTTCCCCGGACACGTATTCACGTCCAACGCGTTCGGATACCAGTTGCAGTTGTGGCGCATTACGAACGGCGAGAAGGGCACAGAGCCCCAGCAGCCGTTCAAGGATGTCATCGCGAAATACGTGAAGGCATTCGGCGTACCTGCTGACGAGCGGATCAAATTGGGCAAGGAACTCTGGGAGATCGTCATCGACCAGGCGTGGATCGTTGGCCTCGTCGGCCAGTCTCCCGCCTCACTAGGTGTACGAGTTGTGAAGAACGACCTGGGCAACATCCCCGCCAGGCAGTACAACAACCCAGACACCAAAACCCCCAGCATTTCTCGACCAGTCACGTGGTACTGGAAGAGCGCTGAGAATCGTCAACCACAACCCCTGTCCTACGAATAACCTGTAAGACGAACCCAGGGAAACCATATGGGCTGCCTCAGGGAGACGCGCCATGCCAACCGAATGGATGTGCGAGTCGCCCTGGGGCGGTCCATCAATCGTGTCACAAGCCGCTGGGCAACTGTTGATTGAGGAGCCGGGAGTGTCCCAATGGCTCGTGGTCCAAATCTCCGTGAAATCATCAAAGGTCTGAAGTGCTAGGCTTTATAATTCGTCGTCTCCTGCTCTCACTGCTGACCATATTTGCGGTGTCGGTCATTTCTTTTGCAATTATCCAACTCCCCCCCGGCGACTACGTTTCGACGTATATCGCACAGCTCCTGACATCTGGTGAGGTGATCGACGAGACCGAGGCGGCAAACTTACGTGCCCAATACGGTCTGGATAGTCCGTTTCCCGTGCAGTATTACAAATGGGTAAGCAGCGCCATTCAAGGCGATTTCGGCCTTTCCATGGAGTATCAACGGCCTGTCGGTGACGTTATCGGAGATCGCCTCGCGTTAACGGCAGCGCTGGCGTTCGTCTCCATTGTTTTTACCTGGGTATTGGCGATCCCGATAGGCGTCTATTCTGCGGTGAAACAATACTCTGTCGGCGATTATGTATTCACGTTCATAGGCTTTTTGGGCTTGGCCATCCCTAACTTCCTGCTGGCACTCGTATTGCTGTATTTCGGGTTTGTATATTTGGACGCCAACATCGGCGGGCTGTTCTCACCTGGAATGGTTGACCAACCGTACGGCCCCGCCAAAGTCTGGGACCTGTTGACTCACCTATGGCTGCCGTCGCTGATACTTGCTGTGGCAGGCACGGCCCAACTCATTCGCGTATTGCGGGCGAACATGCTGGACGAACTGCGAAAACCGTACGTGGTCACTGCTAGGGCGAAGGGGTTGGGTGAGTGGCGCGTCGTGACCAAGTACCCTTTGCGCGTCGCCATGAACCCGCTGATGAGCACGGTGGGTTATTTGCTGCCCCTGCTGGTGTCCGGCAGCATCATCGTTTCCATCGTGATGAGCCTGCCAACTGTCGGTCCGATGTTGCTTCGGTCCCTGCTGGCTCAGGACATGTTTTTGGCTGGCACCATCATCATGCTCATTGGAGTCATGACCGTAATCGGAACTTTTATCTCAGATTTATTGCTAGCGTGGATTGATCCTCGTATAAGAGTGGAGAACTCATAGATGGCCGAAGAAAGCGCTGCTCTGGGGAGAGCCTTGGACGACGCAGCGGATCGTTCGTCGGAGCGAGTCTATTCTGCCACTCAGTGGCAGTTGATGTGGTGGCGACTCCGCAGGCACCGACTGGCGATGGTCGCGGCTGTTGTATTAATTGGGTTCTACATAGTAGTCCTTGGCGCGAATTTTTTGGCAATTTCTGATCCGCAATTCAGTGAGGCCTTTCGGGGTGAAATGCCGCCTCAGCGTCTGCATTTCTTTGACGGTTGGTCGCCAGGCTTGTACGTCAATGGTGTGTCCGGTGCGCGAGACCTCAAGACTTTCAAGAAAATCTACGTGAACGACCCCGAAGTCAAAATTCCGGTGAGGTTGTTTGCGCGCGGGTATGAATACAAATTCCTGGGCCTCATCAGGACCGACAGGCATTTGCTTGGAGTCAGTGCTCCTTACAAATCCGAGGAGACCCTATTCTTGATTGGCACCGACGTTCAGGGCAGAGACGTCTGGTCACGGCTGATGTTGGCGACCAGAATATCCATGCTCATTGGTTTGGTCAGTGTGGTGATTAGCCTCATACTGGGAGTCGTGCTTGGAGGAGTATCGGGTTACTACGGAGGTTGGCCGGACATAATAATTCAGCGCGTGATCGAGATCCTTCGATCCATTCCCACGATTCCTCTCTGGATGGGCATCGCGGCGGCAGTGCCTCGAGAGTGGTCCATCATCAAGATATATTTCGCCATCACCATCATCATCTCACTGATCGGCTGGACGACACTGGCACGCGAAGTACGCGGTCGGTTCCTCTCATTGAGAGACGAAGACTTCGTAACGGCCGCCGAACTCTCGGGCGCGAGCAAGATGCGGATCATCTTCCGCCACATGGCGCCGTCGTTCTTGAGCCACATCATCGCATCGACGACTCTAGCGCTGCCGGCGATTATCATTAGCGAAACATCTCTGAGTTTCCTTGGGTTGGGACTTCGGCCGCCGGCGATCTCTTGGGGCGTCATGCTCCAAGCCGCGCAGAACGTGCAGACGATCGCCCTCACACCGTGGTTGATGGTCCCTGCAGTCCCCGTGATCGGCGCCGTCTTGGCGTTCAACTTCTTGGGCGACGGCCTTCGGGACGCCGCGGATCCTTACGGGTAAACTATTGGAAGTTAACGTGAGCAATCAGACAGAAGAATTCCTCTCCGTGCGCAATCTGGTAACCCACTTCCCGCTCGACGAAGGAACCGTCGTCGCGGTCGATGGAGCGAGTTTCGATGTCCAGGCAGGCATGACACTCGGGATCGTTGGAGAGAGCGGTTGCGGAAAGAGCGTCGCCGCCCGGTCCATACTGCGCATATTGGATAAACCCGGCGTTATTGTCGACGGCGAAATACGGTTCCGGCGCAGAAGCGCCAACGGCGAAGTCGGCGAAGTCGTCGACCTAACCACGTACGACGCGGACGGAGACGAGATGCGCTCCATCCGCGGTGGTGAAATCGCGTACGTATTCCAAGAGCCGATGACTTCCTTCAGTCCTGTCCACACAATCGGCAACCAACTTATGGAAGCCATACTGCTCCATCGGAACGTTTCTAAAAAAGAAGCCGAAGAAATCGCATTAGACATGCTGAGGCAAGTGGGCATTCCGTTGCCGGAAGAGCGCATTCGCCAGTATTCGTTCGAGTTGAGCGGAGGACTGAGGCAGCGGGCTATGATTGCGATGGCCTTGTCGTGCAACCCTAGCCTCCTGATCGCCGACGAACCTACAACCGCATTGGACGTAACGACCCAGGCGCAGATTCTCGAGTTGCTCCAGAACCTGCAAAAAGATTTCGGGATGGCTGTGATGCTGATCACCCACGACCTTGGCGTGATCGCTGAAATGGCCGACAACGTAGTCGTCATGTACCTGGGCAAAGTCGTGGAGAGTGCGCCGGTCGACGATATCTTCCACAACCCGAAGCACCCATACACCAAAGCTTTGCTCGAATCGATTCCCCGTGTTCAATCGGGGTCGAGAGAAAAGCTAGCGTCCATAACGGGATCAATCCCCCATCCGTATGACAGACCCACCGGATGCGCGTTCAATCCTCGTTGCCCCGCGTTCATGGAGGGCACTTGCGACGTTGGAGAACCCGAATTAACAAACGTGGAAAGCAATCATCAGGTGAGCTGCTTTCTGTTTCAGGGAGGATGACGCGTGGTTGAAAGTACCCAGCAAGCTCCTAAAAGGCTTTTGGACGTCACCGACCTCCGCAAGTACTTTCCGATCAAAAAGGGGTTCCTCAGAAAACAAGTTGGCGCCATACGCGCCGTTGACGACGTCAGCTTTTTCATCAACGAGGGCGAGACATTAGGGCTTGTCGGCGAAAGCGGTTGCGGCAAGACAACGACTTCACGTTGCATTCTGAGGGCGGTCGAACCAACCTCAGGACAGATAATGTTCAGGAGCACGATCGGCGAAGAAGTCGATGTCGCAAAGCTCCCGTCGTCGCAACTCCGGCTGCTGCGACGCGAGATGCAGATGATCTTTCAGGATCCTTTCTCGTCGCTGAACCCGCGTATGACCCTTTTGGACATCGTGGGCGAGCCTCTGACGAATCACAACATCGGCAACCGCAGCGAGCGCGAAGACCGGGTTGCGGACGCTTTGAAGTTGGTGGGGCTGCGCCCCGAATTCATGCGGAGGTTTCCGCACGCTTTCAGCGGAGGCCAAAGACAGCGCATCGGCATTGCGCGAGCGCTTGTGCTCAGGCCGCGCCTGATAGTTGCAGACGAACCGGTGTCGGCGCTCGACGTGTCAGTCCAGGCCCAAGTGCTCAACTTAATGTTGGACCTGCAAGAAGAACTCGATCTAACATATCTGTTCGTCGCCCACGACCTCAGCGTCGTCAAGCACATCAGCGATCGAGTCGCGGTGATGTACGTCGGAAAGATGGTCGAGGTTGCGACGTCGGAGGAACTGTTCGCTCAACCCAAGCACCCGTACACGTCCGCCCTTCTGTCGTCCAACCCTCAACCAGACCCCAGAACCCGTTCCGAACGAGTGGTGCTTCAAGGCGAGGTCGCCAACCCAGCCGACCCGCCTCTGGGATGTTATTTCAATCCGCGTTGCTCATATGCGACAGATGTGTGCCGATCGCAACCTCCACAGTTGACTGAGATCTCACCCAACCACTTTGTGAGTTGCCATCGAGCGGAAGAGCTTGAGTTGCCCGGTGTCGCAATGGCCAAAGCGGACGGCATTGGCTGACAACCGCACCGATCGAGAGATCGAGGCTGCCGAAACATTAAGAGCGCGGAGTCATTGGCGCAAGATCCGCCGCATTCGGCTGGTGGTGTCAGTGGCGATTTGCGGCGGAGGGGTCGGCGTTGCCGCTCTGTATCTGGTCTTCTTGGCGGCGACTGAATATCCGAAAACCCCTGAACACCTCGACTTCACGAACGCGCTGATATTAGGCCTCGGGGCTTTCGTGCCCACCGCACTTTTAGCAGCAGCAATTACGTGGGCGATAAGCGAGAGGGTTGAGAACGCCCGCGGGATTCTTGTTTGGGTAGGCGTCGGTTTCAGCTTCGGCATATCATCCTCGTTTGTGACCGGCTTGTTCATTCCGTTCGGCACGGTGTTCGTCCGGTTCTTCACTGGGAAGATCGCGGCTGGCGACGTGTTCGTCGACGCGGTGGATTCGTTGTTCCGCGGTATTTCGGTCGCTTTCTCCCACGGCGCGTTCGGCGTGTTCACGGGCATGACGGCCGGAGTGATTTTGAGCGTGGGCGCCTACGTGATCGACCGCACAAACTCAATGTTGAACTTGACGGTCCAGCGTTTCGCTCCACCCACGATCGCGGTTGTGATCGCGATCATTGTCGTCGCAATCGCGTCATTCGGCCCTGTCGAATTCTTGGCGAAACTCGGATAGACCCCACTTCACACTCTTCACTCGAAGCCCAACCGGACCTTGAATCCGAGAGACAAGCGTCAGTACGGAAACGTCGCCGAGGCAAGCTACCTTCTGCGGTAACCAAGCTTGCGAGTCCGCTTGACCGACGCATAGCGCCGGTGATAGCTAGCTTGCAGCAAAACGTCTGTTAATTCGAGAAACGTTCTTCAGGTAAACATGCGTTTACGACGATCCCCGGCTCCACCAACCGACGCTTCGACAGCCAAACCCACGCTGCTGTCAGCCCTGGCTCAATTCCGGATGTTCGAATCGCTGCAGATTCGCGACTTCCGGTGGTTGTGGCTAGCCTCCATGGGCTCGTTCATGGCCATGAACATGCAGATGATCACGAGAGGCTGGCTCGTCCTCCGCCTGGCCGACGACTCTCCCCTGGCGCTGGCATTCGTAATGATGACGTTCTCGGTGCCAATGACACTGGTCTCGCCGCTGGCTGGAGCTCTGTCGGACAGAATCCCCCGAAAACGTCTGGTGATTATGAGCCAGGCCGGCAATGGCGTGTTTACGCTCATGCTTGCAGCCCTGGATCTATCCGGAGTTGTCACGTTCTGGATGGTTTTGGTAATCGGCGTATTGAACGGATCGATGTCCGCTTTCCAGATGCCGAGTCGCCAGGCGATGATTGCCGACATCGTGCCCGAGTCCAAGCTGATGAATGCGATCTCTCTGAACAATTCGGGGATGAACATATCGCGCATCGTTGGCCCTGCTCTGGCGGGCGTGCTGATCATTTTCATCGAGACCGCCGGTGTTTTCTTCGTAGTGGGCGGCGTGTATCTGGTCTCGGTTGCGGCGGTCATGAGGATCACCGGGACGCAGGTGATAATCGACCGCCCTCGCAAGAGCGTTCTAGGAGACATACGCGAGGGCCTGGTGTACGTTGCCGCCGACCCAGTGCGACGCGGTCTCATTATCATGGCGATCATTCCGGAGCTATTCGGGTTCTCGTTCTTCGTCCTGCTTCCCGCGTGGGCGCGAGAGGCTTTGGACGTGCAATCGGACGGCCTTGGGATGCTCCTAACGTTCATGGGAATCGGCGCGTTGGCGGGAACCCTCATCCTCGCTTCAATGAACAATTTGAGCCGACGAGGGATGGTCGTCGTGGTCTCGTGCGTGCTGTGGGGAATCGGGTTGACGTTCAGCTCGCAAGTGACATCCTACGTCCTGGCGGTGCCGCTGCTGCTGTTTGTCGGCTTTGTCAGCGCGCTGTTTATGTCCCTGAGCGTGACGCTCATACAGCTCAACTCCGCTCCCGAGATGCGGGGCCGGATGATGAGCGTACGCATGATGACGCTCGGGTTCATGCCGGTGACTTCCGTGCCGTTTGGGGCCGTCGCGGAGCGCATCGGGACTCCGGACGCGCTGCTCATCAGCGGGGTGCTTCTGATGGTGGTCACAATCGTGTTCGCGCTGGCCAGCCCCGGTTTCAGAAGGATCAAGTGACGGCGAGGTCGGGTCGGGCGCTCCCGCATGCGGGATCTATCAACGGGCAGGTGCAACGAGCGGTTTTCGTGGCGTTCCCCAAGGCGCCAGAATATCCCAGCGCCGCGTCTGTCAACGATTGGCGCTTGGCTCGCGCCAATTTTTCCATTCACCGCCCCGGATATCGCTAACACTGCCATGATTATCGACGCACACGTACATCTGTCGCTCTACGACGGCAACGCAAATTCCCTCGCAGACAGCAAAACCGTATTGCTGGACGAGATGCGTCGACGCGGCATCGATCGCGCGATCGTCATTCCGGACAGCCAAGAAGCGCGCTATGACATCGCGGGTTTCGAAACCGCGCGTACGCTCATCGACGATGCTGATCCACTCGATTTGTTAGGCAGCCCCGATATCCTGGACGGCCGAGTGCAGGATTTCGACCGATACGAAATATTACTGGCGGACAGGACGATTCACGGTTTGAAGTTCTTTCCTGGTCACGAGCCGTACTATCCCACTGACAGCAGATGCCTTCCCTACTACGAGATTGGCCAGCGTCAACGCCTACCAGTCGTGTTCCACACAGGTGAGAATCCCGAAAATCGCGACGCGGCGAGATTCAACGACCCCAAGTACATCGCCGAGGTCACCGAAAGATTTCCGGCCCTAAGTGTAGTAATCACCCACTATTTCTGGCCTCGGATCGAATACTGCTACGAAGTGACAAAAGATGTCCCCAACATTGACTTCGAGCTCGCCGGAACTGCAGACGGAGCAGTAGTTCGAGCATCTGGAGGGATAGGCGCGATGCGAGACGTGTTGGGACGCATGATTCAGGATCATCCGAGTCAAGTCATGCTCGGAACCGACTGGCCGATGTGCAACATTCAAGGTCACCTGGATCTTGTCGATTCGCTCGGATTAAATCAACCGACCGCAACAGGGTGCTGGGTGGAAACGCGGCGGCCGTTTTCGAACTGCCGGTATGACATAACGAATCCGTGACGTGTGGTTCTTGATCACGTTGATTCTCTGTTCCTGGGCGTCGAGGCCATAGCCGGGAGGCGGCTGCGGAATTGGTGGACGCATCGGCCGCGGGAACGAGCCGGGAGGGACGAGCCCCGCAATCGAGGATAGAAAGAAAAAAGAAAGGACGGGCGCATGCGAGAGCCCGTCCTTTGTTCGTCTGATTGGTTCGGATGCCCGAGATGACTGAGTTCTAGTCCCCGTCACCGCCGACCGGCACGCTCACGTCGGCCATGCCTTCCGCTCGGAGCTCTTGGAGCACCTTCACGACCTCTTCGTGCATGGTCCACGTCGACTTGTAGACGACCCTGCCCGTTTTGTCGATGACGTAGATCATGTTGGGCAAGCCACCGAACATCTTGTGGATCGCCTCGTCATATCCGTCGATCAAAACCGGAACTTTCATGCCATGGTCCTCAACGAGCTCGCACGCGTAGCCTGTCTTGTGTTCATAACTCGTATGCTTTGAGTACTGCTCGAATCGCTTTCTACCAGCATGAGGCTCCCGCATGTACACGTTCAAAATCTGGATGTTGCCCGCGAACTCCTCGGCGGTTTCTTCCACTACGGCAACCTGCCGCAGATAGGGGGGTCAGGTGATCGCGCCGAACTCAATCACAAGATGCTTCTTGCTCAAGAAGTCGGCCGCGTCGATCCAGTCGCCTTCCGTGGTTTGCAACCGGAACGTTGGAGCCTGGGAACTTGGTTCGATGATCGTTTTGAAGTCTTTAAAAAAGCCGCCTTGTTCTCGGGTTGACCTTCCTCCGGGCTGTCGCAATTACGCTGACTTGTCGCTACACGTCGACCGGTCGCGGTGGAAGACTCGGATAGTCTGCTCGTGGTTCCATGTGGGCTTCCTCCTGCCATGCAATCCTTGAATATATTCGTAACGCCGAGTCGCGACGACCAAGGCATTGCCCCATTTGGCGACCGGTGTGCATCAGCCTGCGATCGTTGTCAACCACGGCTCGCTTGACGTCTATACCGCATCGATCCGAGGCGCCGATTGGCTGCGGTGGTTTTGACCGCTGGCTATCATAGTGATATTATTTTCATAGCATATAGAGATTGAAGACCGTCCGTTGGACCGTGAATATCGTCTCGAGAAAGCGGCACTCCCAGGAAGCATGGACAATGATTCAGGAGAAAAGAGCTCTCGCAGTTAATGGTTGGCCGGTCGTGATTATAGGAGTCGCTTGCATCGCCGGATTTGCGGTCTCCGTCATCAACGAGGTGATCGCCGGTTGGATCGTGTCGGCCGTGGGCGTCGCGATCGGCGCGTTGATCGCGGCCGGATTGTTCATCGTGAACCCGAACGAAGCGAAGGTCGTCCAGCTCTTCGGAAAATACGCTGGCACCGCTAAACAGCCAGGGCTCTGGTGGATGAACCCGTTCGCCTATCCGAAGCTAAAAGTGTCCCAGCGAGTTCGCAATTTCGAGAGCGGCCGGCTGAAGGTCAACGACCGCGACGGCAATCCCGTCGAGATCGCCTCAGTCGTCGTGTGGAAGGTCGACGACACGGCGGACGCCGTATTCCAGGTGGACGACTACGAAAACTTCGTGCAGGTGCAAAGCGAGGCGGCTCTTAGGAACATGGCCACCACGTACCCGTACGACACCGACGTCGACAGCGAGCTCGCACCGAGGCGCAGCAACGTAGAGATTACAGACAAGCTGCGCTCGGAGATCCAGGATAGGCTTACGAAGGCGGGCATCGACGTGATCGAAGCGAGGATCAGCCACATCGCCTACGCCGCGGAAATCGCGGGCGCGATGCTTCGACGCCAACAGGCCGGGGCCGTGGTGGCGGCAAGGACTCAGATCGTCGAAGGCGCGGTTGGAATGGTGGAGATGGCCCTCGAGGCCCTGACGAAGAAAGAGGTGGTCCAACTCGACGAAGAACGCAAAGCCACGATGGTGAGCAACTTGATGGTCGTGCTATGCGGTGACAGAGAGGCGCAGCCCGTCGTCAACACCGGCACGCTGTATCAGTAGCCGATCATGGCGAAGAAGAAGGCTTTCCTGCTGCGGCTGGACCCTGTCGTCCTCGAATCCTTGCAGCGATGGGCGGCGGATGACCTCCGCAGTGCGAACGCCCAGGCCGAATTCCTGCTGCGTCGAGCGCTGCACAGCGCCGGGCGGCTGAACGACCGCAACGTCCCCGCAGCCGAAAATGGCGAGGAATAGACGGATCGGGACATTCCGCCCGCGGCGACTCAGTCTTGGGGGTGTGTCAGTCCGCTGGAGTGGACGCTACGTCGCGCTCCGGGGGCGTGGAGGCCATTTCCGTTAGCTCAGCGAGCGGTATGTGGCAGTAGACGTCGTGCCCTTCTTCGGTTCCTTCCAGGCGTGACGGAGGCGTTGAATCGCAGACATCGCCGACTTTCCGAGGGCACCTGCCCGCAAAGAAGCATCCTTTGAACGCGGATCGGAGCGTCGGCACGGATCCTTCGAGGCGGATATGCGCCGGCTCGGCGTCGGGGTCCGGCACTGGGGCCGCCGACAGCAGCGCTTCAGTGTACGGATGCGACGGCGTGTTCAATACAGCTTCGGCTGGCCCGTATTCGGCCACGTGTCCCGCGTACAGTACGAGGATGTCGTCGGACACGTACCGGACCACGCCGAGATCGTGCGTGATGAACATGTATGAGGTCCCTGTTTCGCGCTGATGTTCTTCGAGCAGGTTGAGCACCTGCGCCTGGACCGATACGTCCAGGGCCGAAACAGCCTCGTCAGCTACGATAAGCGTAGGATTGGCGGAGAACGCTCCAGCAAGTGCGACGCGTTGCTGCTCTCCCCCGCTGAGCTCCACCGGGTGTCGATCGAGATAGGTCGGGTCGAGCCCAACGGCTTCCATCAGCTCGACAGCTCGGTCCTCGCTTTCGCTTTTGCTGAGTCCGGCCAGTTTTCGCAGCGAGCGGATGATGGCGTGGCGAACAGGCAGTCTAGGATTCAACGACGCCGTCGGATTCTGGAACACCATTCGCATGGCGGCTCTCTGGTCACCGGTCCGATCCTCGACGCTTCGCGCCAGATCGTCGCCCTCGAGCTGCAGGTCGCCACTGCTGCGCGGCACCAGACCGACGACAGCGCGAGCCGCGGTCGTCTTTCCTGAGCCGCTCTCGCCAACAACGCCCAAGGTTCGACCGGAGCCTATGTCGAAGTCGATATCCACCAAGGCGCGGACAGGCGGCCTGCCCTTGGGTCCAAAGAATCCGTATCTTTTTCGCTGACGCCCGTAGAAACGGCGCAACCCGCGCGCCTCCAACACGGGCTCGGGTTCTTCGTCTGTCAGTTCTTCGACTCGTATTTGCGACTCGCCCCAGATTTCAGGCGCAACATCGTCCGGAAACAGACAACGTGCGAAGTGGCCGTCACCCGTGCTGGCCATCGACGGCGCTTGATTGTTGCAAGATTCCTGAGCGATCGGACATCGCAGCGCGAATAGGCATGACTCACCGCCCTCTTCCTGGGCCGTATACACGGCACCGGGGATGCTGGTGAGCCGATCGCCCTGACCTTCGTCCGTGGGCGGCTGCGGCACGCACGAAATCAGGCCCGAGGTATACGGGTGCCTGGGAGACTTGAAAATGTCTCGTGCGAGGCCGTGCTCCACGGTCTGGCCCGCGTACATGACGGTCACTCGATCCGCGACTCGGGCGATAACGCCAAGGTTATGGCTGACGAATAGGATCGCGGCAGAAACTCGGTCTTTGAGTTCGATCACCAGGTCGAGAATCGTCGCTTCGGTGGTTACGTCGAGACCGGTCGTCGGCTCGTCCATGATCAGCAAGTGTGGGTCGCATGCCAACGCCATCGCTATGACAACGCGCTGCTGCATTCCGCCGCTCAGTTGGTGAGGGTAACGCCGCCCTATGCGCGTCGGATCCGCGAGGCCAACACTCTCGAACAATTCGGCCGTTCGCTCTCGAGATTGTTCGGAGTTGAGGTCTGTGTGACGCTTCAACACCTCTTCCAACTGCGGGCCGACCCTCATCGTGGGGTTCAGCGCTGTCGCCGGGTCCTGATAGACCATCGCGATGCGGGAGCCTCGCAAGTCTTGGAGCTCCGCGGCAGGCATCGTCGAGACGTCGGCGCCTTCGAACAGGATGTCGCCGTCGACCCGGGTGATGCCAGGCAGGTATCCCATCATCGCGAATGCGACGGTGGACTTTCCGCATCCGGATTCGCCGACCAGTCCCAGGACTTCACCGGGCCTGATCTCGAACGAGACGTCACGCACCGCGCGTACGGTGCCTCTCGGAGTGAAAAATGTTACGGCGAGGTCTCGGACCTCAGCAACCGGCACATCGACCGGTCGTGCGTCAATCATGGTCCCCTCCTACAGGTAGGCCACGCGCCTGCCGGAGCCCGTCCGTCAACAGGTTTACGCCAACGACCAACGAAGCCACGCCCGCGGCTGGTGCCAGCCCGATCCACGGGGCGTCTACCAGGAAGTTGCGGCTCTCGCTAATCATGAGGCCCCAATCCGGCGACGGGGGTTGGACACCAAGTCCCAGGAACCCGAGTGAAGAGGCCAGCAGAATAGCGTAGCTCAATCGCACGGAGGCTTCCACGGCCAGCACTGGGATGGCGTTCGGCAGGATCTCCCTGAAGATGATGTACAGCGCGGGTTCGCCTCGGAGACGCGCGCTTTGGACAAATTCAAGAGTTTTCAGAGACAGCGTTACGCTGCGAAGCACCCGAGCGACTCTCGGCATGAACACCACGCCGATTGTCGCGATGATATTTTCGTGATTGGCACCGAGCGTGCTTAGGACCAGCAACGCGAGCAACAAGGACGGGAACGACATCAGCCCGTCCATCACGCGCATGACGATCTCGTCGGTGCGGCCGCCTTTGTAGCCGCTGCTCATGCCGACGACCGTGCCCAGGAAGATCCCGAGCCCAGCTCCCGCAACGGATACGGCGATTATCGAGCTCGCTCCGGACATGACCCTGGACAAGACGTCCCGTCCAGCGTTGTCCGTACCTAGCCAATAGGTGGTATTGGGGCTCTGGAGTTGGAGCACCCTGTTATCCTCGTCGCGTTGAAAATCTGTTGCTGAATAAGGAGCCAACAGCGGCCCGACAGTCGCCAAGATCAAATGGAATATGACCAGCGGCAACCCGATTTTTCCCGCGGTGGTGCGCAGCGCCAACGCCAGTTCATTGCGCAGCATCCGCCCGGAAGCGGCCACTCCGTTGACAATCGCTTGCCCGAATCGCGAACCCTGTTGGGACGTCGTTGCTGAAGAAGCCATTACGCCAACCTTATCCGCGGATTGAGTACGCCGTAGCAAAGATCAGCCGCAAGGTTGCTCACCGCGTATGTGACCGCGATTAGCAACGACAAAGCCTGCAACAGCGGCACGTCACGTGAATCGATCGATTCCAAAAGCAGCCGTCCAAGACCGGGGTACGAGAACACGTTCTCGACGATGATAAGCCCACCGAGCATCCATCCCAGATTCATGGCGATGATGCTGATGGTCGGGAGCATGGCATTGGGAACGACATGGCGGAGGAGGACGCGTCGCATCGGGAGGCCTTTTAGGATTGCCGTGCGAACATAGTGTGTCTCCATGACTTCGATGACGTTCGCTCGGGTCATGCGCATAACGTATGCAAATAAGACTCCGGTCAGTGTGAGGACCGGCAAAACGAGTATTGACGGGCTGGTTAACGGATTAGTGCCTGGGAATATGAAACTGGAAGACGGCAACCAATGCAGGGTGGTGGAGAAGATCACCATGAGCAATATTCCGGTGACAAACTCCGGCAAGGAGATCGCCACGAGGCTGCCAACGCTCATCGTATGGTCGCCCCAGGAATCGCGCTTGACCCCCGCCCATATTCCGGCGAGTATCGCGGAGGGAACTGATACTGCGAACGTAAACACGGCGAGGATCAGGGAGTTCCCGATTCTGCCGCCGATGACCTCGGTTATCGGCGTTTTTCGAATTAACGATTCTCCGAGATCGCCGCGCACCACGCCGCCCATCCACTCCGCGTAACGTACAACGGGCGAACGGTCCAGTCCGAGCTCAGCTCGCCTGGCCTTCAGGTTTTCCTCGGTGGCGCCTTGGCGCAGGCTCATGACAGCCGCGTCGCCCGGGAGTATCTCAGTGACGGCAAAGATCGCCAGCGACACTACGAAAAGTGTCACGACTATGAGACCGGTCCGTACCATGAGAAAACGCGCCATTAAATGGGGCCACCCTTATGGGTGGAGGGTCGCCCTTTTGCGGGCGACCCTCCGGTTGATTCAGAGCTTAGTCGTCGAGCCACGCTTTGTGGAGCAGAAGCCACCGCGACGGATGCGCCGCAACGCCACGCACGTTGTCTCTAACGCCGAAGAACACCGGGCTGAACACAGGGATGATGCGGGGCACTTCTTCGACCACGAGGGCTTGGAGTTCTCCGTAGGTCGCCTTGCGGTCCGCCAGATCGGCCTGGCCTCGGGCCTGGACGATTAACGCATCGGCCGCGTGGCTGACCCAGAATGCTTCGTTCCAAACGGCATCTGACTTGTAGACGATGCTGAATGCCTGGTCCGGGTTTCGTCCGTTCCAGCCGACCGTGGTAAACGGCTCGGTCATCCAAACGCTGGCCCAGTATTTGTCTTCCGGAGCTCGCTCGATGCTGATGTTGATGCCAGCGGGCGCTGCCGACTCTTTGAGCGCGACTGCCATCTCGACCATACCTGGGGTGACGGTGCTCGTGTGGAGCGTAATGTCGAGCCCGTCAGCGAATCCGGCGTCGGCCAGAAGCTGTTGGGCTTTGGCTACGTCGTACGCGGGGATGGCAACGCTGTCGTCGTAATGAGGGTCGTTCGGCGGGACGGGATGGTCGTTGGCGATCGCGCCTCGACCGAACAGCGCGACCTGGCGGATCGTCTCTCGATCCGTGGCCGCCTGGATGGCTTGTCTCACGCGGACATCGTCGAACGGGGGAACTCGAACGTCCATCGAAAGGTTCAGGTAGGCAGATGACGCCGTCTCCAACACAACCGCGCCGCGAGCCGATTCGACGCCGCTCACGCTGGAAGGCTCCAGCGGGAACTGGATGTCGACCTGGCCGGACTTGAGGGCCTCGGCTCGTGTTACGGGCTCAGGCATGTAGAAGATAGCCACCTTGTTCAGATAAGGCTTACCTTCGTCCCAATAGTCGGTGTTTCGGTCATAGGACACGAGTTCGTTCGGCCTGGACTCGGTGAGCGAGAACGGGCCGGTGCCGAACATCTCGGTTGCCAGCCTGTCTGCGTCGATGTCCGACGGGATGATGCGGCCTTGGTAGAGCGACAACGTGTCAGGCAGGAACGCGTTCGCTCCGGCCATGTCGATTGTGACCGTGTAGTCGTCCAGAACCGTAACTCCGGTAATAAAGTCGAGAGCCGATCTCGCCGGGGAACCGGTCGCTTCGTCAAGAATTCTCTCGAACGTGAAGACGACGTCTTCAGCGGTCATCTCTTTGCCGTGGACAAACTTGACGCCTTCGCGCAATTTGAACTCGTAGCTCGTCAAGTCGTCGTTTGGCGTCCATGACGTGGCCAGATGGGGCTCCAACGACAGATCTTCCATGCGCAAGATCAGATTGTTGTATGCCTGCATCGTAGTTGTGTTGTCGATCGTGCTCAAGCTCAGCGCTGGATCCAGTGTGTTGCTGTCCGTGGGCATCACGACACGCAACGTCCCGCCGGTTTTGATCTCGCTCTGAGCAAACGTGGGAGTCGGTGTGGCCTCTGCCGCAGCAGCCTGCTGAGCCACGACCTGGTACACCGTTTCGGCTGCGGCTTCGGCGGCGGCGGCGGCTTCGGCAGCGAGAGCCGCCGCTGCACCGGACGCCTCAACGGCCTGGGTGATCAGCCCTTCGATATCTTCCCGGGAAGCCGATCCGCTTGTGGCGGCAGCGAGCGCGGCCTCGACCATCGAGTTGATGTCCGCGGCGCTTAGCGGCTCGGTGGCCTGTGCGGCGGAGGCGGCGATTGCCGATTCCACCATGGCTTGGAGCTCTGCTGCAGACACCTGATCAGGAATCTCAGGGGCAGGGATACTCGAAACAGCGCCACTAACCATGGACTGGATCTCGGCTGCCGTAACTGGCGCGAGAGCGGCCGGAGCCGCCTTCAACGCCTCCGCAACCGCTTCTTGCACGGCGGACGAGATCGCGCCTGTGTCGATCGGCGCCGCCGGGGCGGGCTCGCTGTCGCTGGTGCATGCAGCGGCGATCAGGGCAAGCGCCACGACGACGAGCATCGACGGGAACAGCCTGTTCCAGTGTGGTTTACCTATCATTGTTTCCAACCTTTCTCAAATCTGTCCGACGATATTTGTTCAATGGAGGCCCGTGGGTGGGAATCTTCCCGATTGTCCCCAGACGGAGCCTTTGAGCTTTTTTCAAAACGATCTCGATTGACCAACGCTCGTTTCGCGCTTCGCTGTTTGGTCTGTTCCCTTCAACCACTCCGTCGCTGATTCACAGGCGTGCATCTGGTGTAAACGAAGTCTGACTTCGATCCAACGGCCTGGGGTCTGTCGTCGTAAATTTCCGCCGAAATTGGCCGTTGGGCGACCGCAGCGGGACACAGACCGGAAAGGAGCGGGGACGAACCTACACTACAATAGGGAGCGCGCTGAGGTGATACGCGAGTGCAAAAACTGGGTGTAGAGCCGAAGGGTGGAGATCGGGTCTAGCCGTGGATCAAGCGATCCACGAAAGGTTCGGGACAACCTAATAATGGCGTGGTCACCTCAAGGGTCGTCGAGTCTGCTCATGTTGTGTTCTCCAATCATGACGGTCCTAAATGTCGCCCCATTCTTCTGAGACCGCCCTGCTCATCGTAGCTTCTGACTTTCCGCCATCGCAGCACTCTGCAATTTGACCCAAGGTCGACGATCAGCCGCTAACACGCTACACGGTAGCACCCCGCGAGGAGTCAGTCAAATTACCTGAACTGATTGAAATCCCCGTCGATGAGACCTGAACTAGCTCTATTTAGTCTCTAATCATCGACGCATCGCGGTTTCCCGCCATCGATACTCCGTGGTGACGAAAACGCCTCAATAGCTGAAATTTAGTTCGCGAACGCCCCTCTTATGACCGTACGATTGACACTGAAAGTGCATGCTCATACACTCGCGAATGATACGCACCGCCTCAGGAGGCCGACATGGACCAGGCGCGAATCGGCGTCATCGGCGCCGGCTGGTGGGCGACCCAGCACCACATGCCTAGCCTCGTTGGCTACGACAGAGCCGAGTTGACCGGGATAGCGGACGTGGAAGCGGAAAAGGCTAAGCGCGCCGGTGAATTCTACGAGGTCAAAGACAGGTTCGAGGATCACCGCGAGCTGCTGGCCTCGGGAATCGACGGTGTCGTCATTGCCGTCCAGCACGCCTATCACTACCAAGTCGCCAAGGACGCTCTCGACGCCGGGGTTCACGTCTTGGTCGAGAAGCCCATGACGTTGAAAGCGTCAGAGGCTTGGGACCTGGTTGAGCGGGCCGACCGACTCGGCCTTCACTTGATGGTCGGCTACACCTACCAGTTCACAAAGCACGCCGAAGCGGCCCGTAAGATCGTACAGTCCGGACGGATCGGCGAACTGCAGTTCGTCAGCGGAATCTTCACGTCGATGGTGGAGTCTTACCTTCGCGGCAAACCACAGGAGTACGCTTCGGAGTTCAACTTCCCGATTACCGGTCCGAGCGAGGACACGTACTCCGACCCCACCGTCGCGGGAGGCGGCCAAGGCGTGTTACAAGTCACTCACCCCATGGGTATGGTGATGCGCGTTACAGGCCTAAAAGCGACTCAGGTATTCGCGTTCATGGAAAGCTTCGACCTCGATGTCGATCTCGTCGACACGTTCAGTTACCGCCTAGAAAACGGCGCTGTCGGCACCATGAGTTCGACCGGTGGAGTTCGGCCGGGTCAACCGTCCGATCAACGGATTATCTATTTCGGGACCAAAGGCCAAGTTCGCCAGGACATGATCAACGGCCGCCTCGACGCCCATTTTCACGACGGAACAACGGAAGAATTCACCGACCTGACCAAAGACGAGCTCTACCCCGCCCACGCAACCTCTCGAGCGCTGGTCGACCTGATCCTGGGAGACGGCGATAATCGCGCCCCAGGCGAGCAGGGGGCGCGAGTGGTCGAGTTCTTGGAGGCCGGCTATCGATCTGCAGAGACAGGCGCGCCGGTGACCGTGGCAAAGTTGCACTAGCCGGTTGGTCCGTGCCTCTTCCTCGCCCGCCCGAGAGTCTCAGCAAAGGAGCAGACAGTGAGCAAGCTTGATTTCGTCGACACTCACGTCCATTTCTACGACATGCAGCAACCGGACCTGCACTATGCGCACTGGCAGCCGGACGTCGACCCGCCGATGATCGGCAAGCAGATGCGCAAACTAGGCGAGCGCAATTTCGTGGCCGAGGACTTCGTTGCACTGACGCGCGAGGCCAACGTGACCAAAGCGGTGCACGTTCAGGCGGCGATCGGATCGCCTGACCCGGTGATGGAGACGAAGTGGCTCCAGGAAGCATCCGACCGCACGGGCTTTCCGCACGCGGTAATCGCCTACGCCGATCTACGAGATGCGGCCGTCGAAGAGGTTCTTGCCAGGCACTGCGAATATCCGATCATGCGCGGGATCCGCGATTTCTCGCACGGCGACTATCTGGTCGAGCCTGATTTTCACCGAGGCTTCGCGCTCCTCGAGAAATACAACCTACGTTCGAGTGTCGCCGTCCAATGGCATGACATGGAAAAACTGCGAGCGCTCGCGGGCAAATATCCGAACGTGCCTATTGTCGTCGATCATGCGGGTGTTCCGGCTGCGCGCAACTCCGAATACTTCGGGCGCTGGGCGCAGGGCATCACGACCGCCGCTCAGGCCGAAAGCGTTGTGATGAAGATTTCAGGCCTCGGCATGGGCGACCACAATTGGACCGTGGACAGCATTAGGCCGTACGTGCTCCGCTGCATCGAAGCGTTCGGGACCGAGCGCGTGATCTTCGCCACCAATTGGCCCGTCGACAGCCTGTTCAGCGACTACGACACAATCGTCGACGCCTACACCGAGATCGTTGCCGATTTCACCGTCGATGAGCAGTCAGCGATGTTCTCGAAGAACGCCGAGGCGCTGTACGAGATTTGAGCGGCGCTTGCCCTGTGCCTATGCCGGCGCGTTAGGCATCACTTCTTTGGTGAACCACTCGATTCGCGACACCATCTCGTCCGCGGGGTACGCCCAGACGGCGCCATAGTTCGTGCAGCCGGCGTCGGCGTAGCTCCGGATTGTCGCCAGGAAGTCGTCGGTTTTTTCGTGCGGGGTGAAGTGCTGCAGCGAGGCTTTGATGTCCCTGGGTACGCCCAAATCGGAACGCAACTTTCGCAGGTGTTCGATCCCGGTCCGATAGTCGTCCGGCTCGAGGTTGGTCGGTATCCAGCAATCGGCGTAACGCGCGGCGAGTCGCATCATCCGCCTGCCACGAGTTCCGAACCACAGTTGCGGCCTCGGTTGCTGCACCGGCAGCGGCGCGATCTGCGCCCCGGTTGCCGTGTAGTGGGTCCCGCTGTGGTCGACCGAACCGCCTCGCCACAGGCGATCGATGAGCTCGAGCGCCTCGATCGTCTGATCGACACGAACGCGCGGCGCCTCCCAGCGACTGAAGCCGTCGAATTCGGGTTGATGCCAGCCGGCCCCGACGCCGAGTATCGCCCTGCCCTTCGACAGAACATCAACCGTTGCCACGATTTTCGCGAGTTGCGCCGGGGGCCGGAACGGTATCGGAGTGACAACCGTTCCGAGCATGATCGACGAAGTCTTCCCCGCGACGAAGGCGAGGGTCGCCCAGGCGTCGAGCGTGTTGGGCCCGCCGGGGGTCATGTAGTGGTCCCACACCAGGAACGATTGGAAGCCCGCGTTTTCGGCGGCAACGGCTGCTGCCGTGACGTGTTCAGGGTCGCAGTAGCCTTCCCGCACCGGGTAGATCAAACTGAATTCCACGATTTTCTCCTTCCGGGAAACTCACATCGTATTGCTCGAAGATATGTCGATGTGCGATGTGCCCGGCATTTTCGATGCGCATCGTTTGTGCCCCACCCTGGGTTTTGGGCGTAAATATCCGGTCGGACTGTCAGTCGGCCAGCTAGGAGACGACCGCTGGCCACAGGTTCGGAATGTCGAGCACCGGTTCGCCTTTAATGCTTTTCACGAGCTCGAACGTCTCGCGGACCCGTTCGTCGCTGCCGGCCATCGCGAGGACAACGCTGCCCTCGGAACCGGCGACTCCGCCCGATGCCACGAGGGTGGCTTCGACGCCGCCGAGCACAGCCAGCGCTTCGATCTCTGTGACCGCGTCGGCGTTCATGATCGGCACCAGACCGACCTTGCCTCCCATCACGTATTGGTAGAGTTCCTGTCCAGAATTTCGCGCGGCCTCGGCGACGGACGGAACCAGTTTCTCTAGTCCGACAGGTGTAATCAGGTGGGCGCCGCGAGCCATTGCGATCGGCCACACGTCGCCGACCGTGCCACCCATGTTGTTCCCTGAAAGCACACCGACGTTGCCCAGCGAATCCAGAGCGTTGACGCCTTTGATGACCACGTCTTGAGCAGTGACTTCGCCCATCGCGTCCCCCATGCTCTGCTCCGAGAGCTGGCCGTCACGGATTACCCAGGGACCCAGCGGTTCGTCAGGGTTCGTGGAGCCGAGGATGCCGTCGGTTATGATGCCGGCAGTGCAGTTCGCCTTGTCCAGCGTGATCCCTAGCAGTTCCTCCGCAACGTAGGCGGTGGTCACACCTCTGCAGACGACGATGATGCCCTTGTCCAGGGATCGCTGAACCTCCGGGAGCATGACCATCGCTTTGGCGAGGAGCCGCCGCGACTCGGGCGGTGTCAGAACAACGATGCCGTGGGTGCGGTCGTCCCGGCCGCCTTCGATATTCTCAACGAATCGTGATGCGTCGTAGTACATCTTTTGCCTCCATGCGCCCTTGCTCGGGCGGTGCTTAGCCTGTTTGCGGATTGAAAGGTTGTTTGAGCGGGTCGCTCGGCCGCTCGAACTCGGCAACACTGCATCGTAAGCGACGGTCGGCGCGAGTAAGGCGCCCTACTGAGTTCGCCCCGCCGATGGCTGCCGGAAGTAATCCGAAATCGATCCGTCGGGTCGCGAGTGCAAGCGGCCTAACGCAGAGCGGCAGCAGCCGCATTATCATCGTTGGCTGGCCGATCCGATGGTATGATTCGCGCACGCCGTTGTCAATCGGCGATCGCGTCGCGACAATCCGTGCCGCGGCGCGGCGTCGCTGATAGAATGGGGCGGCCAGCAACCAAGGGCGACGGTCGACCGATCCCTGCTGATTTTACGAAAAACACGGAGGACTCAATTTGTATCTGATACGACGCATTTTCAACACCAAGCCCGGTGAGGCGCTAAACGTCGCGAACCTGTTGCATAAGCAGGCACAGCTCTATCACGACGCCGGACAGCGAGGCGAGTTCAGGGTCTCGTACAACGGCTACACGCTGCCAGGCGACCAGAATATCGTCGTGCTGGAGTGGACCGACGAGGCCATCCAATCGCCAGGGCGTCCGGGCAACGACCTGCCACAAGCGGCCCTCGAAGTCGGCGCGAAGGTTCGCCCGCTGATCGAGAGCCAACGCATTGAATTCATGGAGCTCCTGACGCCCGACCAGGTGGTCTAGAGGCGTCGAGCAGGGACGTTTCGCCGCGCGTAGTCGACTAGCGAGCCACGAATTGCTCGCCGCTCGCAGCCTCCGTTCTCGGAACCCAATGCTGTTCGTTCGTCTGACGAACGGATATGCCAAGTGCGACTGCTTGACCGCGACGACGCCCTGCTCCCGTCCATGTACACTCGACATGACAGATGACCGAATTCGGATCGTACTGCTGGCCGACACGCATCTAGGTTACGACTTTCCAGTCAGGCCGCGCGTCGAAAGGCGCAGGCGCGGGCCGGATTTCTTCGACAAATTCCAACGCGTGCTCGACCACGCAACTCGAACGAAACCGGACATGTTAATCCACGGCGGCGACTTCTTTTTCCGGGCCAGGGTGCCGCCGAAGATCGTGGACATGTCGTACGAGATGCTGTACAAGTTCGCCCAGTCTGGCATCCCGACCTTGATCGTTCCGGGCAACCACGAGCGGTCGCGACTGCCGCCTTCAATCTGGTTGGGCCACCCGAACATTCTCGTCTTCGACCGACCCAAAACCTATCGGATCGAGACGAAAAACGGCTCGGTCGCGGTGGCAGGTTTCCCGTTCGTACGAGGCGACCTCCACGAGCAGTTCGGCCCGGTTCTCGACGAGACCGGATGGGAAGACGAGCCGGCCGACGTGAAGCTGCTCTGCATGCACCAGGCGATCCAAGGCGCGCAGGTTGGGGCGAACAACTACACGTTCCGCACGGCCAACGATGTCGTCCAGATGGCTCAGATCCCTCCCGAGTTCGACGCCTTGCTCGCGGGCCACATCCACCGCGCGCAAATCCTGAAACGACCGAGAGACGACGACGACATGCCGGTGATATATCCGGGCTCGACCGAGCGGACATCGTTCGCCGAACGTTACGAACCCAAGGGGTTCTACGAAATCGACATCGTCAAAAACCCGGACGGCGGACGGCGTTCGGTCGAGGCGCGATTCCACGAGCTCCCTGTCCGCCCGATGGTCGATGTCGCTATCGACGACATTGTGAGCCCGGACGAGCTGAATAGTTTCTTGCGCGAAGAGGCCGCCGAAATCGACGCAAATGCCGTCGTGCGGATCACGTGCGAGAACGAGCTCGCCAACACGATTCACGATCGATTGACGGCGTCGTTTCTGCGATCGGTGTTCCCCGCCACGATGAGCGTGCAGTTGGGTGTAAACTTGTACGGCGAAGAGCGGCGGTCCCGGTCCGGGTCGAGGCGGCGGTCGTAAGTTGCGCGGCATCGAACGCCGAAGAAGATAGGGCTGCGCGGTCATGGAGTGCGCGGGCGAAGGATTGTCGGCTGTGGCATTGGCATGAAAGTGGCTGCACTGGGTCGGCCTGAAGGCCGAGCCCCCCATTCGATTGGTGCTCTGGCCCTTGTGATCATCAACTAAATAAGTTGTGCCCAACGCTCCTCGTGATGCTGGGCATCCGGCCATGGTGAGCCACGCACCCATCCGTTCGCCCTGAGCCTGTCGAAGGGTCGCACGCATGCAAGAGTCGCTTGAGCCGTTACTGTCATTGACCCAGTACGTTGTTCTCAACGTTTCTTGCCATCCTGGGTGACCTGGAGAAAAAGAAACGTTTGGGGTCGCTCAGGCAACGAGCCGTGTTCAACGACCAGATTCTTCTCCTTCCCCGGAAGGATCAGAATGACACATTTTGGACAATGCCGATTATTTCGTTTATCGCCATCAGGGCCAAGCCTAGTGTTCATGCCCTGACACAAGGTGGCAAGTGTCATGAGTGTTTCTGTCGCGAGGCCGGTTTGCGGTGGCAAGTAGCTGCGGGAGGTTTTCCCGCCTCCAACGGGACTCCCCTACGGATTATCGCCAAGGTTCGCTGTTTTATTGGTCCGACACGATGAATGTTACTTGGGAACAATGCATTTCGGAGGGTGTATATGGAATCGCCGTCAGAAGAGATAAAGCAGCTTGAAGGTTCGCAGACGATTGCGGTGTTCGGATTTTCGCCCAACCCAGAACGGCCCAGCCATTATGTCGCCAAGTACCTTCAGGAAGTCGGGTATCGCATCATTCCGGTGAACCCGGCGCTTGAGGATGGTCTCGGCGAAAAGTGCTACCCGGACCTCGAATCGATCCCCGAGCCTGTCGACATGGTGGATGTCTTTCGCCGATCCGAATTCGTCGGGCCCGTCGTCGACGGCGCGATAGCAATCGGGGCAAAGTACATCTGGATGCAGGACGGCGTCGTGAACGAGGAGGCAGCGGTGCGCGCCAGGGATGCTGGGCTGTCCGTGGTCATGGACAATTGAACGCTGCGGGTGCATCGTCGCCAGTTGGGCGACGCAAAATAGGCCGGCGGCTTGGCAAACATATGTTTGGGGGTCTGCCTGCGCGGCTATCTCAATACTGTGCCTCGCGTGGACCTGGCTCCCTAAAACCTCGGTCCGCCATGGGCGCTCTACACCCGTGTCCTTTCTCGGGGACACCACACAGCGCCGCCTCTGCCAAGTCAGGCGGCGCTGCTACTTTGCCGAATGTTGCCGGCGCACGTTAACTAGTCCAGGATCGACTCCGTGTACAGGTCGAACCGTTGGCGAATCATGTCGCAAGCCATTTCAAGCCCGTCCATCGCCTGCTCGGAGCTCGTGCCTTCAAGAAAAGTTCCCGTGATTCCGGACTCGTCGAAGCTAGCCGCGATTCGGGGCCTGTACAGCCACCGCGTGTACCCTCTGACCCAGTCGGCCAAGACGGGCGACGACTCCATGTTCAACTGTACCGCGTCGCCATTCGCGGCGTTGGACGCTTCCAATCGAAAAGCGATCGATCCGGACTCGTCTTTCGCGCTGAGTCGGAACTCGATGCCGGCGTTTAGGAACGCTAGCTTCAGATTGATATCCGTTGATTCGTTTGTGCTCATGTCCATATGCCTTTCGTACGATGCCTGCGCGTGTCAATCGGCCGTTGGTCAATTCCCGTGTCATCTGACGCAATGTGCCCGATCGCCGATATTCTCACGACTAGCCTGAGACCGAGTTCAGTCCGTGTTGACCAGCGGGAGGTTTTTCGACGGATCGATCGGACGCCGCTCGATGAACGCCAGTCTGCGCTCTTCGGCTTCGTCCGACGTGATGTAATTCGGAGCGTAACGGCCCGCGGCCGCCGGGATGTTTTCCATATACGAGGTTACCTCGTTGAAGGTCAGTTTCTGGAGTTGAAGGATGACCGGGCTGTTGTTCTTGATCAGAGCGCAGTATCGGTTCACTTCGGCTTCGAGCTTGTCGTGCGGCACCACCGAGTTGACCAGCCCCATGTCGAACGCCTGCTGGCCGCTGTACTGCTGGGTCAGCATCCACATCTCTCGGGCGCGCTTCTGCCCGAGGATTTGCGCGAGATACGCCACGCCGAATCCGGTGGCGGGGCTGCCGACCCTGGGTCCGGTCTGACCGAACGTCGAACGCGTGGACGCGACCGTGAAATCGCAGGTATACGCGAGGATGTTTCCGGAACCGATCGCGAAGCCGTCCACCTCGGCGATCACCGGTTTCGGGAGGTTCCTGATGATCTTCGAATAGTCGACGTCCGGATCCCCGGAATACTCGGGGCTGCTTCGATCTTCAGCCTGGTCCCTTCCCGAGCAAAAGGCGTTGGGTCCGGATCCGGCAATCACAACCGCGCGAACTGACTCGTCAGCCCAGGCGTCTTTGAGAGCGACCGCCATCTCGTCGGTCGTCTTGCCTCTGATGGCGTTGTAGACCTCGGGTCGATTGATAGTGATGCGGGCGATCCCGTCATCTGCAGAGTAGAGAATATCCGAAAATCGCATAGTGCTTGTGTCTCCTTGGATCATGTCTCAACACTCAATTCTTGGGCGTCGGCGAGGCGCCCGTGCGGGGTCCTGGCGTCTAATCCTGCAAAGCCCTCGCCGCGTCGGACGGCGCATATTGTATCACCTGTCACTCGGAGCATTGGGCGTAATTTGTTGTGCCAATAATTGGCTGTGCGTATAATGCGGCCATGCTTGTTGAGGACATCGGTGAGTTCGATCTGATAAACCGCCTGGTTGGCTCGATTGAGGCGCGAAACCAGCAATTCGCGTCTGCACTCGCGGAAGCGGGGGCGATCCTCGATCTTGGCATCGGCGACGATGCCGCGTCATGGTCGCTTGCAGGCGACGCCGTGGCGACCACCGACACGATGGTGGACGGCGTTCATTTCATCGCCGATCAGATCGGATGGGGCGACCTCGGGTACAAAGCGATCGCCACGAACCAGAGCGACATCGCGGCCATGGGATGCATGCCGACGTTCGCGTTGATCACGCTGGGTTTGCGCGGCGATCTATCGGTCGAGAATCTCGAGGAGATGTACGCGGGAATGGCCGACGCTTGCGAGCAGAGCGGCGGGATGATCGCAGGCGGCGATATCGTGAAGTCGCCCGTGTTTTTCATCGCCGTGGGATTAGAAGGAATGACGGCCGCCAATGGGCCACTGATGCGCCGAGACAGCGCCAAACCGGGCGATCTGATCGGTGTGACCGGCCACCTTGGCTGCTCTGGAGGCGGCTTGAGGTTGCTAATGGATGGCACGGCCTCGGAAAGCGACGATCGGGCACACCTCACGTCGGCGCACTGGCGACCGACGCCTCGTATCGCCGAGGGTACGGCGCTCAACAGCCTCGGCGTCAGGTCAGCGATGGACATTAGCGACGGCCTGCTGGACGATCTGGGCAAGCTCTGCAGGGCCAGCGGAGTCGGCGCGACGGTGCAGGCGGGGCAAGTGCCCGCCGACGCCCCGTTGAAGTCGGCGTTCCCCGACGATTGGCTGAGTCTCGCGCTGGGCGGTGGCGAAGACTACGAGCTCTTGTTCACGGCGCCGGAAGCGATCATGGAGCGAGCCGTTCGGGGATTGGACACGCCAGTGAGCGTAATCGGAAACATACGTGAGGGTTGGCCGTCCGTCGAGGTATTGGACGAGGCGGGCGCCCCCATGGAGGTCACATCGGGCGGCTGGGATCATTTCGCCCGAACTCGAAAAGCGACACGGTTGGAATTTCAGGAGGCATAGCTATGACATCTTTGAGCCGATCCAGACGCTCGCTCGCGCCATACGAATCCTATCCAATGCAGGGCATCCTGACCCGCACCGCGGAACGCCTCCCGGATAAGATCGCCGTAATCGACGGGGACCGCACGTTCACATACCGCGAACTCAATGAGTTGAGCGACAAGTTCGGCGCGGCCCTTGCAACGTCTGGCATCTCTAAGGGCGACCGCATAGGGCTGCTCGCGCCGAACTGCGTCGAGTTCGTCATCGCCTTCTACGGCATCGCCAAGATCGGCGCGATCGCGACTACGATCAACTCTGGCTACCGCGAGCGAGAGATCGCCCACCAACTCAACGACAGCCAGGCCGAGACTCTGATCGTCCACGACGCGTTGAAAGAGATGGCCGACGCCGCGAGCGAGTTGGCGGCCGGCTTGAATCGCACGATTCGGATTTCGCCGGACTCGAGCGATTCATCCTCCTTCTGGGGAATGATCGAGGGCTCCACCTCCGCGTTGCCCGAGGTCCGCATCGACCCCGAAAACGACCTCGTCGCGCTCCCTTACTCCTCCGGCACCACCGGGCTGTCGAAGGGCGTGATGCTCACCCACCACAACCTCACGTCCAACCTAAAGCAGCTTGTCGGCCACCCCGACGAAGGCGCTTCGGTGACCGAGGACGACATCCTGTTAGTTCACCTCCCTCTGTTCCACATCTATGGATTGGAGGTGCTGATGAACGGCTGCATCGGAGTCGGCGCGACCCAGGTGATGATGGGGCGATTCGACATCGAAGAGTTCTTACAGCTCCTGTCGAGTCACAAGGTCACGGTGCTGTTCACCGTACCTCCGGTCGGCCTCGGCCTGACCCAATACCCCGACGTCGCCAACTACGACCTGTCGTCACTCAGGCTCGGATTCTTCGGCGCCGCCCCACTGTCCGCCGACATGCAATCGCGCATCCAGTCTGTACTCGGCTTCCCGATCATCCAGGGCTACGGCATGACTGAAACCTCGCCGGTCACCAACTTCGACTTCATGGAACCGGAGCGATCGCGACTCGGCTCCATCGGCCCTGCCGTGTCCGACACCGATGAGAAGGTTGTCGACCTCGAAACCGGCGAAACCGAGGTTCCGCGAGGCGAGCCCGGCGAGCTCATGGTTCGCGGCCCGCAGGTGATGAAGGGCTACTTCAACAACGCCGAGGCCACCGCAGAGACGATCACTGATGACGGCTGGCTCCACACAGGCGACATCGTGAAGATGGACGAAGACGGCTACGTCTGGGTCCTCGACCGCAAGAAGGAGCTCATCAAGTACAAGGGCTTTCAGGTGCCGCCGGCCGAGCTCGAAGGCATACTGCTAGAACACCCCGACATCGCCGACGCCGCGGTCGTCGGCAAGCTCGACGACGAGTCAGGCGAGATCCCGAAGGCCTTCGTCGTCCGCGCCGCCAACGCCGACGTGTCCGACGCCGACGTCATGGGCTTCGTCCGCGACAAGGTCGCGACGTTCAAGCAGATCCGCGAAGTCGAGTTCATCGACGCGATCCCCAAAAACGCCTCCGGCAAAATCCTCCGCCGCGTCCTGATCGACCAGGAGCGCGGGCAGGGGTAGGGCGTGGACGCGCTCGGTGATGTCGCTACGGCTCGATGATGCTGGCGTGGGCGAGGTTACTTACCTGGTCCAGGCGGACGGTGTGCCACGGTTCCGGGGACTGGGTGTTCGACAGATAAGTGAACGATACGCCGGAGTCGGGGTCCGTCCACGAGTATGACGAGCCCGCGCCGCCGTGTCCGTAGGTGTTGGGCGAGCCGATCGAGCCCAGGCCGCGGATCGTTGGGGTGTAGCCTCGGACGTGCGGACCTAGGCCGCGATGCATGGGCATGCCCATGCTTTCGTCGAGGCGTTCTCCGGTGTGGTTTTGGGTTGCGAACTGGATGACGCGGGGGCTGAGGACGCGCGCTCCGTTGAGCTCACCGCTTGCCGCGAGCATCTGATAGAACGCTGCCATGCCTGCCGCGGAGGCGTATCCGCCGCCGCCAGGGATTCCCGCCGCCTTGTGCTCCGGGCGATTCATTCTCGCCGGCGCGACCATCGCGTCGTCTTCGAGCACGTGCATGGCTGCGCATCGGTCCTGCGACGCCGGAGGCACGCCCACGAAGATTTCGTTGGCCAAACCGATGGGCGCCAACAGGTCGTCTCTGACCACGTCGCGATAGTCTCGGCCGGTGATCGCTTCAATCAGGATTGCGGCCGTCCAGTGAGCCGAGCCGGAATGGTACTTGACCCTTGATCCGGGTGTCCACTCGAGCGTGAAGTCGCAGACCTCTTGTCTGAGACGATCATGCTCTTCCCATGTATCTTCCGATACGGCGGCAGCCGGGAATCCGCCCTGGTGCGTCAGAATCTCAAACAGCGTGATGTTGCCCTTCCCGTGCTTGCCGAATTCGGGGATGTAGTCGGTGATCTGATCAGCGAACCGCAGCGCTCCTTTGTCGACGAGCTGCCAAACGGCGGCGGTGACGAGCACCTTGGTCTGCGAGAACAGCAGCCAAAGCGTGGATTCGTTCGCCGGGGTGGACGGGTCGAGCGACGCGCGACCGAACGTCTTCAGGCGGGCGATTTTGCCGTGGCGCGCGATTGCGTATTGTGCGCCGGGGTATCGGTCGGCTTCGATGTGCCCTTCGATCAGGCCGTCGAGTTGGTTGAGACGCACGGGATCGAGGCCTGCGGCTTCGAGTGTCGTCGATTCGATGGGGAGGGTCGTTCCGGTTGTAGTTGCCATATGCGTCACCTCGGCGGCTCGCCGTCTGATTTCTTGGGTTGATGCAGCGTTGAGATCGTGCCAGGGCCCAGGACTGCTTGTACGTGAGCAACCACCATTGGACCGAGCTCATCTTGGTGCGCGGCCTACTTTGGGAAGGTCCTTCGACAGGTCCCGACAACGCCGGGATCCCGATGCGTCGGGACTCAGGACGAACGGATGGGGTCGCAGGTCGACCTACCGGCTCTGAGCTCCGAGTGCGGCCTAGTCCGCGACTCGGAGGAAGGCTGCATTCATCCGCTCGCTGGCCAGTTCGAGTTCTTCGACGGACGCGTTCGAGAACGCCAGCCGAAAATGGCTCGTATCCGATTCGAAACCGTCTTTGAAGAAGAACGAGCCTGTCGGAAACATCAGTCCTTCTTTGGCAGCCGCGTCGGCGAGCTCGGCTGACCCGACTCCGATGCATTCGACCCACAGGAAGAAGCCGCCGGCGGGCCGGATGAACTTGATGTACGGCTCGCAATCTTCCATGAGGCGATCGCTGAGCGTTTTGCACTTCAACGCATAGAGAGCACGCATTCGCTCGACGTGGGGTTCGAGCGCTCCCGAGTCCACGTAGCGTGCCAGGGCTCGCTGGACCAGCGGGTTGTTGCCCATGTCGAATCGAACGCGGGAAAGGGCATCGATGTACTCGGGGGTCGCTTCGACCCAGCCCACTCGGACGCCGGTCGCGATGATCTTGCTGAACGACCCCATTCGGAGCACGCCCTGTCCACCTGACAAAGCGAACATAGACGGCGGGGGCGGCTCGTCGAAGTAGAGCTCGGTGTAGGCGGCGTCTTCGAGGATCATGATGCCGTACTCGGCACAGATGTCGAGAAGTTCCAGGCGGCGCTTCAGCGACATCGTCAGGCCGGACGGGTTATGAAAGTCAGGGATTACGTAGACGAACTTCACGCGCTTGCCGTCCGCCACCGCGCGCTCGATGCAAGCCTTGACGCCGTCGACCGAGGTTCCTTGCTCGTCGATCCCGGTCTCGACAACGTCCGCCATATGGCCCCGGATCGTGCGGACTGTGCCGGAAAAGCTCGGGCCCTCGACGATCGCGATGTCGCCTGGGTTCAGAAACGCGTTGCAGATGTTGTCGAGGGCGCCGGAACTTCCGTTGTGCATCGTGAAGTTTTCGGGTTTGAGGTCTATGTCTTCGATCATGCTCTGCCGCCGGGCTACGGACTCGCGAAGCCCTTCGAAGCCTACAAGGCCGCCGTAGGTCATGGAATCGTCGCGTTCTTCTGCGAGCACGGCTAGCAGCGATTCGCGGAGCTCGGCCACCGGAACTGTCAGGCTGTCAGGAATTCCTCCGGCTAATGCGATGGGATTTGGGACGTCCGTGGGCGCGATCCAAGATCTGCCCGCGTCCGTCGGACTGCCGGCGCCGATTGTGATAGCGGAGATTGACAGCAGGTCTCGAAAATCCCGTTGTTCCCAGCTATGGGCCAATCGGCCGGCCAAATCACCGACATCGCTAACTGCCATCGTTGCTCCTTATCATTCGCATCATCATCCAACATTGTCGCGACGGTCGTTCCGCGCACCGGGCCGAAACGTCGCGGTTGCCGACGGATCGATTCTCCAGCGTGCACTCATTCCGCCACCGGTGAACGATCGACGCTCCGAACGTAGCGGTCGGAGCGCACAGGGTAGTATCACACATCGAGCCGCCGTGTTGCGAGTCATTGGGGTCCTACGACAGGTTCGCTTGATGAACGGGTTTGAACCTCGATCACACTGACGGCGCCACGCTCTTTCCAATCGATGCCCGGCCTCCAAATCTTCACGCGGCGAGACGTCTTGAAATCGTTCGCCTCAGCCACGCAGGCGATTCGGCGAGTGGGTCGCAGTTCTGCTAGGATGTTGACTCCGAAAGAACCAAAATCGAACACTGAAAGATAAGGTGATCCCATGGGCAAACACTACGACGACGCGGCCATACCGGACGAGTTGCGACGGAACTTCAACGTCTACGATCGGATCACAGAGTTGGGCGTGTCCCTGGGGTCGTTCGAGAGCGAAGTCACTTCGCTGGCCGGCGCCGGGATTGCCGGAGTCGTCCTCCACGAGGGCGGCCTCGTGTATCTTTCCGGAACTGGCGGCGGGAAGTACCCAATGAACGACGACGCCGAACGAATCGAGCACGGCCAGGCAGGCGCCCGCGACGCTGCGGATGTGCTGATCCGTAGGCTGCACTGGGCGCTGAGCTGCGGCGGCGAGGGAGACTTGAACGACGTGTTGTACACGGTCAAGGCGCTGGGCATGGTCGTCACCCCAGGCGGCGGAACGACGAGCGCCGGACCTCCCGTGACGAACGGTTTCTCGTTTCGCTGGCAATCGGTGTTCGGCGGTCCGAGAAGCGACTACGCGGTCGACGGCGTCGATCCAGGCGGATTCGCCGGAATCCACGCACGGAGCGCCATCGGCGGGTTCGACGGCAGGTTCTCGATCGAGCCGGAGATCATCGTGGCGGTGCCGGCGTCGTTGGCGCGTAAGATCATCATGAATCGCGGCTGGTTGTTTCCGCTGCCGCCTGTCATGCTGGAGAAGGTCACGGGGGCGCGAGCCGGGGCGTAGTTCAACGTGGGCGGCTGGCGGGTTAGGCTTGGCCGTGAACTGCCAGAGCACCGCAGGCGGGTCAGGTGGGTCAGGCGGCGCTAGTAGACCTCCAACATGCCTGCGTTGGTTTTTGCGACGACATACGTTATGGTTACGCATTTTGGCAAGCTTTATTATGTCATGGCAAGCGTTGTGTTGAGCCAGACACGCGGGAGGGTTTGAAACCCTCCCCTACGGATTGTTGCGTATCCTGGCGCCTCTGATGCGTGCCCGCGGTTGAATCGTTCCGTAATACCTTGGCCCAATCCTTGACCATGTGCCTGGTCGCTCCGTACACTGTGGCGCATCGTTTACGTCACGTTGATTGCCGGATGGAGGCGCTGTTTTGAGTCGATCGGAGCTATCCGACGCTCTGTTCACCGACCTGTACCAGTTGACCATGGCGCAGGCGTACTGGCAAAACGACGTGATCGGCGACGCGACGTTCGACCTGTACTTCCGCAACTTCCCGCCCAATCGCTCGTACTATGTTTTCGCAGGCCTTGAAGACATCCTCAACTACCTAGAAGACTTCAGTTTCAGTGACCGCGACCTGACGGCGCTCGAATCGCTGGAAATCTTCGATCCGGGTTTCGTCGAATTTCTGTCGATGCTGCGGTTCACGGGCCGAGTCCGCGCAATGCCCGAGGGCACGTTGCTGTTCGCCGAAGAACCGGTGCTTGAGGTGTCCGGGCCGATCATCGAGTGCCAGTTCGCCGAGACGTTCATCGTCAACCAGATCGGCCTGCAAACGATGCTGGCCACGAAGTCGGCGCGAATCGTGCACGCGGCGCAAGGGCGAATGCTGGTCGACTTCGCGGCGCGCCGCACACACGGAACCGATTCGGCGATGAAGCTGGTGCGAGCGTCGTACATGGTCGGCTTCGCCGGGACCAGCAACGTCCAGGCGGCGGCTACCTACGGCATCCAGGCCCACGGAACCATGGCTCACTCTTTCGTCACCGCGTTTCCGACTGAGCTCGAATCGTTCAGGGCTTACGGCGAATCGTTCCCAAATTCGAGCACTTTCCTCGTGGACACTTACGACACCGAATCCGGGGTCCGCAACGCGGTCAACGTTGCCAATGAGATGAAGAGCCGCGGTCAGATGCTGCGAGCCGTGCGACTGGACAGCGGCGACATGTTGGAGCTGTCAACAATCGCTCGTGGGTTGCTCGACGAAGCTGGTCTCGAGGATGTGATGGTTCTCGCGTCGGGCGGGCTCGACGAGTACTCGATCGACGAGCTCGTGAAAGCCGGAGCGCCGATCGGCGGGTTCGGAATCGGCACCAGACTTGGGTCATCGGAGGATGCGCCCAGCACTGAGTTCGTCTACAAGCTGGTGTCGTTCGAGGGAGCGCCGGTGGTGAAGCTGAGCTCCAAGAAAGCGAACCTGCCCGGCGCGAAACAGGTGTGGCGAGAATCGGTTGAAGGCGGCTTGATGCGCCGAGACGTGATCGCACTCGAGCATGAACCGAGCCCGTCCCCGACAGCCGCGCCGCTCCTGCGCAACGCGATGCGGTCCGGCAAGGCGTTGGCGCCCCATCCTGATCTCGGCGAGATGCGGGAGCGGTTCCAGAGCCAGTTCGCGTGCCTGCCGTACCGGTACAAGGAGCTCGAAGCGGCTCCGCGATTCGATGTCACGACGTCCGACGCTCTGCGAGAGCTGACCGACAATACACAACAACAGGCAAGAGAGCGCACTTCCTCATGACACAGTTCGAGAAACTGAAATCGAGAATCGACAGCGGCGAGGTCATCATCCTGGACGGCGCAACCGGCACCGAGCTCCAGCGTCGCGGAGCGCCGATGCACGGCGTGTGCTGGAGCGCCACGGCGTTGTCTACTCATCCCGAAATCGTGCGCGAGACACACGAGGACTACATCCGCGCCGGCGCCGACATCATCATCACGAACACGTTTTCGACAGACCGCCCTACCCTGGCGCTCGCAGGGATGGGAAACAGAGTCGGTGAGCTCAACGCCCGGGCCGTCGCGCTTGCGATGGAAGCGCGCGACTCGACCGCCGACAAACCCGTGTGCATAGCCGGTTCCATGGCGCGACACGGCGGGGGGTTGGAGCGCGCGCCGACCGCCGATCAGACGAGGACCGGGTATCGCGAGATGGCCCATCTGCTGGCCGAGGGCGGCGTCGATCTAATCATGCTCGAGATGATGCGCGACATCGAAAGCACTGCCTTCGCGATCGAGGGGGCGCTGTCGACTGGATTGCCGACGTGGGTCGGATTTAGCGTCAAGTTCGACGAGGACGGGCAGGTCGTGCTGCTCGACAGTCGAGGCGAAAGCTTCGCCGACGCGTTGGATGCGCTGACACCGCTGGGCGCGAGCCTGGTCTCGGTGATGCATTCCGATCTCGAACAGACCAACGCGGCGCTCGAGATCGTCCGAGAGCGATGGTCAGGGCCGTGGGGCGCCTACGCGCAGGCGGGCCGGATGACCATGCCGGATTGGCAGTTCGAAGGGATCGCCACTCCCGACGAATACTTGTCTGAAGCCCAGGGTTGGGTTGACGCCGGCGGACAATTGATCGGCTGCTGCTGCGGGCTTGGCGCGGAGCACATTCAGGCGCTGAGCGAGGGGCTGTCGAACGACGGCTGACGTCATTCCGGCGGCGCAGCGTACTTCCAACGGCTGGCAACCAACCTGCTCAGAGACGCGAGCTCCATCGACTCGCTCGCATACCTTTGCCGCAGCGGCGTCTACGATGTCGGTCGCGGACACGCCGGTGAGCGGTTCAGTGTACTCGGGGGCGTATTTGTCGATGGTTCACGCCACTCGTCAAATCCCTCGGTTCGGTATTCGACGAACTTCTCGTCATGAGGTCCCTGGTCGGGGATCACGCGGGCGATTCCGTTGAACAATGCAACGTCCGTGCCCGGTCGCGGGCGCAGCCAGAGATCGGCGATGTCGCACATCTCTATGCGGCGCGGATTGATGACGATCGGCTTGGCGCCACGCTCCACGACCGCGCGCCGCATTCGAGCCGCGGCCACGGGATGGTTCGAGTTGGCGTCTGAGCCGACGATGACCAGGCATCCGGCCTCATCGTAGTCGACGTACGAATTCGATGTTGCGCCGCTTCCGAGCGCCGCCAGCATCGCCTCGACCAAGGGCGAGTGGCACAGGCGCGTGCTCGGTCGATGTTGTTGCTCTGCATGACGAGGCGAGCGAACTTCTGCTGGACGTAGTCGTCCTCGTTGGTCGCCTTGGCCGAGCACAGCGTTCCGAATTCGTCGCCGCGATACCCGCCGAGGCGCAAAGTGACGTAGTCCAGCGCCTCTGGTCCCACTTACCGGCGTGAATTCGGCGACGCAGCAGAACACCGCCGCAGCGCAGGAGATGGCTGGGAGCTCGGGCGGGGTCGTAGACTCCATTGAGCTGATCAGCGCGATCTCGCGGCAGAACAGCGCGGCGTCCCAGGAGATGAGTGCATCCGCCGAAGAGATGAGCGCGCAGGTCTAAGAGGTTGTCGCCTCGGCGCAAAGCCTTGACTCGATGGCACAAGAACTGCAAAAGGCCATGTCGGTCTTCAAGCTGAGCAAGAATGGGCAGGCGGCAGACGTCGCCTGATCGCCCTGTAACGTGGAGGCCAGGTTTGCCTCCCGGCTTCCACGGTCCATCTAGAACGTACACCCGGCTCGCATAGGGAGCGACAAGTGAGCACTACTACTGACTTGGAACGAACCGAGGAGCAATTGGTCGTGTTCGACCTCGCTGCCGAAGCATTTAGCGTCGACATCGGCTCGGTCCGTGAAATCATCCGAATGCAGGACATCACGCGGGTTCCGGGAGCGCCGGGATTCGTCGAGGGCATCATCAACCTTCGTGGCAACGTGATCCCGGTCATCGACCTCAGAAAGAGGTTCGATATTTCGGTGAATGAACTCCACAAGGACAACCGCATCGTCGTCATGGACATCAGCGGTCAGGACATGGGCGTCGTCGTCGACGCCGTGACCGAGGTGCTGCGGATCTCCGCGGCGTCCGTGGAGCCGCCGTCGTCGGTGATCACAACGGCGGACTCGGTCTATCTTCTCGGAATCGTGAAGATGGAAAACCGGATGGTCATCCTGTTGGACCTGGACAAGGTTCTCTCCGACAGGGAAAAAGGCGCCTTGACCGATGTCGCCGCAATGGCTGACGCCGCTGACTAACCGGACAGGCGCCGGCTTGATTGATTGAGGCGATTGGTTTGCAGCGAAGGGTTCCCTTCGACTTCTTCGCACGAGATGCAAGGCAAGCGTAGTATTGCGCCGGAGACGGGTTTTGCGGCCCGTCTCCGGCGCATCGCTTTTTCGTCGCTTGGCCCGTTGATGCGAATAGACCCGACCGGCTCTCTTCCCGATGACACCGCCGCCGTCATCATCAGCCGCCGCAACCACAAAAAGTTGGCCTAGGCTTGTTCGCGAAGCCTCTTAGACACGATCGCGAACGGCACCGCCACAACCAGTCCGGCGACTCCCATCGCGACCATCGCCGCCGTCGCGGACGTCACACCGGCGAACCAACCAACCAGCAAACTCGAGCCGACGACGAACCCGTGTCCGTATCGCTGCAGACTGGTCACTCTGCCGCGGAGTTCGTCCGGCGTGAGCGTCTGGATCATTGTCCCCGATGTGGTGCGAAACGTGTTTTGACTGCCGGCAAAGACAGCAATGGCCACCAGCGCCGCCGGGAGCCACACCGCCTGAGTCAGCGCCAAAGCAATGCAACAGCTAGCGATTGCGGTAACAAGACAGACCTTTCCACGACCGTAGATGAAGCCGAACGACGCAATGACCACTGCCATAACCAATCCGCCGAAGCCGCTCGCGGCCATCATGTAGCCGCCGACATCGGCGCCTCGACCGAGAACTTCCGACGTGAACAGAGGAAGCAAAAACATGACCGGCTGAAGGGCCACGTTCGGCACTAACGTTAGCATCATCACCAGGAACAGAACGCGGTTTCCGGACCAGACAAACCTTAACCCTTCCGCCATGTCCGACAACATTCCGCTCACCCCGGACGCCACGCCACTCCTGGAAATCGTGTATGGCGTCTTCATCGGCAGGTAGGCCAATATCATGCCGACGTACAGCATTGACTCGATCGTAAAGTTCCAGAAGAAACCAAGAGTCGCAACGATGATGCCGCCGATGAAAGGACCGATCATCCGCGTCCCGGGGATTGTCAGGACGTTGGCCGCATACGCATTGATCAATGCTTCCCGAGGGACGGTGTTGGCTATCAGCGCCTGGCGCATCGGCTGGCTCACCGAAAGGCAACCGCCGCTGACGATCGCGTATGCGTACACGTGCCATACGGCGACGGCGTCCGAGCGCACCAACATCGCGAACGAAAAGGCGAAAACCCCCATGAAGATCTGGATCGAAATCACGAGCTTGCGCCGGTCGACCCTATCGCCGAGGACGCCGCCCCAAGGTCCGATCAACAGGCCGGGCAGCGTATTGATCCCGCCAACCGTGACTACGAGCAGTGAGGAATTCGACGATCCTTCGGTCAGGTGATGGATAAGCCAACCCAGCGACATCAGTTGCAACCATTGTGCCGAGTTGGCGCAAAAGTTTCCGGTCCAAAGAAACCGGTAGTCGCGGTATTTCGCCCAGGCGTCGAACGTCCGCGGACGCGGCAACCTAGTGGTGAATCGTTGACCTATGGCGCTGCTCTTTTCGTGCTGGATGAAGACGGGCACAAGCTTACTACAAAGGGGATGTGGCGGGCTACGCAGACGTCCCGCCGACCCGGCTTTCAGCACATTTTACGATCTGTCCTGCTAGCCGATTTCAAAGCGTCGCGTCCGTTCGACAGCGATTCAGCAGCGGTCGTGTGTTCATGGCGAGCACCGGAATCGCGGCATGGCAAAAACTACTCGCACCGCAACAAAGCATCGAACCGGAATCTACGTAGACGTCCAGAACTTCCAAGAGATAGCCCGCGAACTACTCTGCATCTTGATCAGCCGCTGGCTCGACGTTATGCCGGAACCTTCGACCCTGAACCTTTACGTCCGGGCAGACCACCAGCAACTTTGGCGCGTTTGGGCCACCTACCAGTTCAGCGACCTCGAAGTCACGGTCAAGGGCGTTCAGCACTACAGCCTTGCCGCGACCAAAAACGCGGCCGACATGGCGATCGCCGTCGATGCGATCTCCGACCTGCTTCATGAGCGCATCAGCCACGTCGCGGTCGTCAGCGACGACTCGGACTTCATCGCGCTATTCGCAAAGCTCGCCGAGGAGATCGAGGACAAGCCAGACGAGTTCGACCGAGTGCCGTTCTTGTGGGTGCTGACGGATCGACGAGACACCAATTCCGTGCTCCTCAAGGAGTTCTTCCCGTGGGAGTACCTGCACGTCGTGGACAGGTCGTTGCCTCCAGTCGAATTCGATGACGATATCGTCGCCGAAGCTGGCCCTGAGCTCGAAGAAGAACCAGCCGAAGAACAGGATCAAACCGACGCAAACGACTCGTTGTCGCCGGCGCAGATCAACGAGCAGATCGCCATGATGTTGGTCAGCGAAATGCCGGTAGGCAAGTTCAAGAGCATAGGCTGCCAGTTCATCATTCGCGACAATTTCCCGCAACATACGCTGTCAGGCGCGGACGGTCCGGCGTTCGGTCAGATCTTCGAACGCGAGATACTTCCGATTCTCGAGAACTGGGGCTGCCGCGAAATCGGGGCCCAGCGACCATGCCTGTATGAGATCACGCAAGAGGCCAAGCAGGCATTGTCCCAAGGATAGCGACTCGAAGCACCGTCACTCGCCTGAAGACGAAGCGCCGCCGAAGACGTTCTGTTTGCTTGCGTGAAGGTACCTCGTGGCGATGAACGTCAGCGGCTTTCTCGCGGCCGGGAATTCGCTCTTCAACGATGCGAACACGTCGGTAAGCTCGAGCGTCCGCGCCGTCGGATGGTTCTGCGTCATGCCGTAAAACTTTCGCCCGTCCCGCTCGTAGTCCTCCAAGGTTCGGCGAAGCCGCAACGATCTTGGCACAACACCGCCCCTGCCCTTGTCGGTCCGCCCGTGGGATCGCTGAGCATGATCCGGAAACACGCCGGTCACGAACAAGCAAACGTCCGCGATGCGTTTGTAATAGCCAAACCGCTCCACCGGGTCTACGGTCGCGACGAATCGGACCAAGCTGTCGACGTCCATGTCGTCGTATCGGATCCGTCTCCGTATCCCCTTCCGTACCCTGACCGGAACGACGTAGCTTTGAATGCGGGTGAACGATGCCAGCATCGAAGCCAGATACTCGATGATCTGAGGACGCTTCATGAACTCCAGCACGTCGTCGGTATCGAAAACCGGAATGCTTTCGCGCCCGGACCTTTCGATGGTGTACGTTTCGGTTTGCAATTCGCGATGCGCCCGACGGAGCAGCACCTCGAAGTAGAGGGAGGGCGACACGTGAAGGAATATCTCTTCGTCGTTCATCACGCGCTCGAATAGACCGTCGTCGCCAACCATCGCCGCCCTGAACTCGGCGTCTTCTCCCAGCAACCGCCGAAGCCGCCCCGGCGAATCCGAGCTCGGCGCCGCTGCGTCGATGATGAAATCCAGATCCTTGTCGGGAATCCAGCCGTGTGTTTGTGATGTCATGCCACCGGTGACCTCAAGCGACTGAGCATTCTCACCTGGGCCTCGCCTGGATTGGGCGTCCAAGAAAGGCGGTCAGCTCTGCGAAGCCGCAGCCATCTTCGAACTGTCAGGACAAGCAATTTCAGAGGAGACGGCGATAAGGTTCGCCCTGCAGAACTGGACGTCAGAGATTCCGACCCGTTAACGCTGGTCGAACATGGCGCCGACGGACTGGCCGGCGTGAATGCGGCTCATAGCCTCGCCGAGGAGCGACGCCACCGATAGGATTTTGGTCTTGGATGTGCGTTTGCCGTCGCCGATGGGCAGCGTGTCGGTCACGACGAGCTCTTTCACGACGCTGTTGTTGATGAGCTCGGGCGCGCGAGCCGACAGAACGCCGTGGGTCACTCCGCACCAGATCTCTTTGGCGCCGTGTTTTTGTAGCAGCTCCGCGGCAGCGATGACGGTGCCGCCGGTGCCGATTTCGTCGTCAACAATGATCGCCGTCCGGCCTTCGACTTCGCCGATCAGGTTTTCCGCCTCAACCTGTTCTTTGTTGCCGATGCGATGTTTCTCGATGATGGCAAGGTCGGCGTCCAGGAACCTGGCGGTGTCTCCTGCCCTCTTGGCGTCGCCGACGTCGGTCGCGGCGACCACCATGTCTTTGAAGTTGTGCCCCATGTAATACTGGGCGAGCATCGGGATGGCGGAAAGTTCGTCCACAGGGATGTTGAAAAAGCCTTGGATCTGTCCGGCGTGCAGGTCGATGGTCAAAACGCGGTCAGCTCCGGCGGTCTCAATTAGGTTTGCAACGAGGCGAGCCGTGATCGGTACACGTGGCTGGTCTTTCTTGTCGCTGCGACCGTAGGCGTAGTAAGGAACCACGGCGGTGATCCGGCCGGCCGAAGCACGCTTCGCCGCGTCGAGCATGATAAGCAGCTCCATGAGGTTGTCGTTAACAGGGGTGCTTATCGGTTGAACGATGAAGACGTCGCATTCACGGATATTCTCGAGGATCCGGACGAAGGTGTTGTCGTTGGAGAACTTAAACACTTCAATCTGGGCGGGGCTCACGCCCAAGTAGACGCATATGTCTTTGAGCAACTGTGGATGGGCGTTTCCGGAAAATACTTTGAGATCCTCGAAAACCGGCATCGTCACCTCCCGAGTGCCGACGTGCTGCAGCTCCGCGCGGCGCCGCGACAAGGCGAGTTGTCCGTCGGTCGGAACGTACGCCCGAGGATCGCGAGCGCCACGAATTATAGCATAAGGATCAGGCTAAATACCGCAGATTTAGCCGCATTCGACACCGTCTTGTGATAGCATTCACTAGTCTTTGAAGAGCCAATCAGACAGCGGATCCGTTGACCTTGAACACCAACATCCCCGAACGTCCCCGTCTGCGCCCCGTCGAGCCGCATTGGATAGAGCACCAAGGAATGCCGTGCCTGTACCTGCGCGACCCGTTGAACCTGTCGGACTTCACGATCTTGCTGCCACAAAGTGTCGCTCCTGCCGTCGCGCTCATGGACGGAGAGCGAACCATCGCCGAGATCCGCACCTCGCTGGCCCTCCGCGCCGGCATCACGATGACGGATGCGAACTTGACCGACATGGTCGCGCAGCTTGATCGCGCCCTGCTCATCGAGAACGGCGCGTACGTCGGCGCCGTCGCTGAAGCGCTGAACGCGTATCGCGAGGCCGAATATCGGCCGCCGTCGCATGCCGGGGCCGTCTACCCTGAGCGGGCTGACGAGCTCGCGGAGACGCTGAACGGTTATCTGGCGGCTGTCCACTCCTCGAGCGAACGATCGGCGACCGGCTCACTTGTCGGCATGGTTTGCCCTCACATCGACTACAACCGGGGCCACGCCACGTATGCCGAGGTCTGGCAAGCTGCGGCGCCGGATCTGGCAGACGTCGAGCTTGTTGTCATCCTGGGCACCAATCACAGCGGAAGCCCGGGCAGCGTGACGTTGACTCGCCAAAGCTACGCAACCCCGTATGGCGCCTTGCCAAACGACACCGAGATCGTCGACCGGTTAGCCGACGCGATGGATGGCGCCGGCGCGTTCGGCGAAGAGATACACCACACATCGGAGCACTCCATCGAACTAGCCGCCGTTTGGCTGCACCACTTCACGCGATCGAGAGACGTGAAGGTCGTGCCTGCATTGTGCGGATCGTTCGCCCATGTCACCAGCGGCGTCTCCGAACCCGGAGACATCGGACGGCTCGACGCGTTCATCGACGTCATGGGCGGCGTCATCGCCCAAAGGCGGGCGTTGGTGATCGCGGCCGGCGACCTAGCCCACGTCGGACCGGCGTTCGGCGACCGGCTTCCGTTGGATGCTGACGCGCGGTCCAACCTGGCCACCGCCGATCAAAAGTCGATCGATGCGATTTTGGCAGGTGACCCAGAAGCGTTTCTCGATCTGTCACGACAGGAAGAGGATGCCCGAAAGATCTGCGGATTGTCAGCGATCTACCTGACATTGCGGTTGCTCCAAGGAGCCCAGGGCGAAGCGTTTGGCTACGATCAGTGCCCGGCCGACGATCAGAACGGCTCAGCGGTGTCGATCGTCGGCGCGCTGCTGTATGATGGCTAATCATCAATTCCCGAAGCAACTTGCGTGCCCAGGCGGTGCCGGTAGACATGCCAGATAATTCCTCTCCCAAATACCCATCGGTCCTGACAATAGGCGTTGTAGGCTTGCCTGAAATCGAGCCCGGCGTGAACCTGGGGCATATGATCGCCGAGGCTGCCGAACGGCAAGGAACGCCTATATCTCATGACGACATCCTGGTTGTGACGCAGAAGATCGTGTCCAAGGCGGAAGATCGCGTCGTCGAGCTCAGCAGCGTCGAGCCGTCGGAGTTCGCGGCGGCGTACGCGGCGGCGGCAGGTCGCGACCCCCGGCTCGTCGAGCTAGTTCTGCGAGAGAGTGCGGCCATCGTGCGGATGGACGCCGAACGAGGCGTGCTCATCACGGAGACGCATCACGGTTTCGTTTGCGCCAACGCTGGCATCGACATGTCCAACGTGCCAGACGAAGAGTCCGCTTGCCTGCTTCCTGTAGACCCGGACGCATCGGCGAGACGGATACGTGCCGAGGTGGAGAAACAAACCGGCATCGCTCCCCCCATCATTATCTCCGACACTTTCGGTCGGGCGTGGCGGGACGGTCACGTGAATTTCGCTGTCGGCATCGCGGGAATGGATCCGATGGTGGACTATCGCGGCACCGATGACGCGCACGGCAGAACGATGCACGTGACTACCATCGCGGTGGCAGACGAGTTGGCGGCGACCGCCGAGTTGGTCACGGCCAAAGCGATCAACGTGCCCGTGGCGATCATTCGGGGACTGCCCTACGCGAGTGCGGTTGGATCCACGTCGGCTCTACTTCGAGAGCGATCGCGCGACATGTTCAGGTAGCCGGCGCCCGCCGTCGATCTCTGGGCTCTGGCGAAGAAGCAAATACGCCGCGAAGATCGCGGTCCCCGTATCGCATCGACGCCGGATTCGTGCCTCGAACGGCTGACATTGCCATCATGCCGTGGCAGCAACGACCCCCATTCATCCTCTCATGGCTCTGTGGTTGGCATTCGGCATAGGCATTATTCGAGGCGCCTGATCCGGAGCAACGCCAGGACGACGCCTTGCCCAAGCATAACAGCATCGACCTGCACCAAGAATATTGCTGTTGAGGAAACAACCGGTCGGGACATGCCCGGGTGCTGGCGCCGTGAAAAGCCGCCTTTCAACCGGTGCATGGTGAGGAAAATGTGAGAAGTTCAATATTTCGACGCATTTAATGCATTTTAGTTGACACATTCGGAGAACCAATTCTATACTTGGGAAAGCCTGTTCAAGAGTAGGAGGCGGCCTGCATGGAAGGAACTCGACTTCGAATCCTGGAGTTGTTGCAGAAAAACAGCCATGACACGGTCGGTGGTTTGGCGACCGAATTGGGTTTGGCCCCGGCGACTGTGAGGCGTCACCTGGACATCTTACAGCGCGATCGCATGGTTACTTTCGAAGAAGTCCGCAAGAAGACCGGCCGGCCTGAGTACTCCTTTTACCTCACAGAGGAGGGGCAGGAGGCGATGCCGAAAGGCTATGACCACCTGTTGCGCCTGCTTGTCGAGGAATTGGGAGTCTTGACGTCCAACGAACTCGACGGCCTCGGCGGTCAAGACGTGTTGGAAGTTGTGTTCGGTAGACTGTCTGCAAAATTGGGGATGGACAACGCAGCCAACTCGGAGTCCGACAGCATCGACGACCGCAAGGACGCGTTGTTGGGCATCCTTCAGAGCGAGGACTTTGTGCCCGAAGCTGCCATCATCGACGGCAAGCTTCAGATCAGGCTGCAAAACTGCCCATTCCGTTCAGTGGCCATGGCCAACACGGCCGTGTGCGACTTCGACGCCGCTGTGATCAACGCATCGATCGGTCAAGAGATGACTCGTATCGAGTGCATTCACGACGGCGACCCTGCCTGCATTTATGTGCAGGCTGAATGATCGTCACCACTTCCTGAAATCTGAGCGCACAGCGATCATTTGATCGTGGAACACGTCGGCGGACTTCGACCGCCGAATTCGCGCCATGATGGTCGCGAGCTCTAATCCTAACTCGTGTAGGCAGGGCTCAGCGACCTGATGTTCGCTTCAGGGGCTTCGTGCGAGTACGTGCAGCCGGGTCCCAGCATCCAACGACTGTCGCTCATGTCTCGGCGTACTCGCGCAACTTCTCTCTCCACGTCGGCAGGCGAACCGTTCACCAGCGCGTCCTTGTGGGAGATCCCACCGATCACCGGTATGTCCGCCGATCGTTCACCTTCATCTAACCAGACGTTCGTCCCATCCTGCGTGTCCCAATTCAGCGCCGCAACGGGATAGTCGGACAGCGTCGACAGCATATTGTTCGAGCCGCAAACGTGAAGGACGTTGAATTCGGCTTCGGGCAACGCCTCGAGCAGGCGAAGATCGTACGGACGGCCGAATTCGGCGTACTGTTCGTCGGTCATCCGGTCGTAGCTACCCCATCGAGTGGTGGCAAAGAAGATGCCGCTGGCGCCGATGGACAGGCATTCGGTGGCGAACCTGGTGTATGTTTCGGTCACGATATCCAACACCCGATGCGCCTTCGCGGGGTCACGCTTCAGATGCTCCGTCATGGCGTCTTCGGATTCGGTCAGCCGGCCGACAATCGATAGCGGCGAAAAGATCGTCATCAGAAACGGGACTTCGCCATCCAGGCCATTGGCGATCAGACGTAACGACTCGAGGTGTTCGCCGAGCACGCCCCGGCCTACGTCAAGGGGCTCGATGGCGTCCCAGTCTTCGGGACGCTTCACGGGCCGGTCCACGATCACCGAATCAACCGCGTCAGAATCGGAAAACCGCACGTCTACGCCCCAATCCTCGTTGTGGTAGGTCGCCCTGGGGTTGACCTTCATGAAGTCCCAGTCGTACTCGCGCTGGAATGCCAGCATCGCGCCTGCCAAGTCCGCGGCAGAGTTCTCCTGGCCGAAGAAGTGTCTCCACATGCTCACCGGCGGTCGATCGACTGCCGCGCCCGACAGCGCCGCTCGCACACGATCCCAATGCGTCATCCGATCGGCCATAGCGACCCTCCTTATGCTCACGGCGATGATACGCCGTCGATGCCGTGAAGCGAAGATTGTCGTCGCTTCAACAGTCGATTACACGTTCATCTCCAGGACGTAAAGCCCGCCCTTAAACCGGTCGATAGCGTACACCAGGCCGTTTTCGTCGACGTAGACGTCGTTGACGTTGACGCCCTTCTCCTGATCCGGAACCTCGGGGATGAAATAGGCCACCTCTTCAGGGCGGAACGGGTCGCTGATGTCGTGGACCCGAACGCCGGCGTTGAAGTATGAGCCAACGATCAGCGTCTCGGACGACCACGATGTCGGAACCGGCTGGTTCTCGTGAATGTTGTGTGCGCCGAAACGTCCTGGCCGCGCGCCGAAATCTTCGACGGGCGGGAGAGGGAGTGTGCTGATTATTACGGGGTTCGTCTCTTCTCTGATGTCCATGATCCAGACCAATTTCGGATGGTCGGACAGGTCATCGGTGACAGACTCGTCCGTCACGATCATGAGCTCGCGTTCGAACAACGGTATCGCGGTGTGGGTGAAGCCAGGAAACGGCGGGTGATAGTCGACTCGGCTGACCATCTTGGGGTGGGCCTTATCGGCGATGTCGAGGATGATCGCGCCGGCGTCGAGATAACCCAGATACGCCCGGTCGGGACGCTGCGGATAGATGTTGGCATTGTGGATTCTGAATCCAGCATCGACGGTCGTGTGTCGAACGGGCGCCTCTTCAACATCGTCAACGCCGGTTCCGGGAAGCCACCAACGGCCGGCCTCGACCGGATGCGACGGGTTTCTCACATCGACGATCATGTGGAACTGATCGTCTTTCTGGTTTCTGGGCGTAAAGTCGTCGGCGCCGGTGCTGACGTGCGCGTACTCGCCGTCGACGAACCACAAACAGTGAGCGCCACGCGAATACGGACCGCTGGTGTCGAAATGGGAGGCCTCGCGAGGATTCTCAGGATCGGCGATGTCGTAGACGCAGAATCCAGCGGGCTTCAATCCGGGGCGCGAGGTCTGATACGCCACCAACAGAAGATCGTCGAACACCGCAAGGGAGTTGGATCGCACGTCGGCGTGTGGAAGCTCGGTTTGTATCACGGTCTTGGGGTTCCTGGGATCGGTGACATCAACGGCAGTGTAGTCTTTCGGGCCGCTTTCGTGAGCGATGTAGATCACCCGGCGTCCGTCCTTGGTTGCCTGGAGGCCGATCCCTTCGCCACCGTTGCCGAATCCATCGAGGTCGTGCTGGGACAGGAGCGTCATGTTCTTAGCTTGCGCCGATCCGTCAGTCATCATGTTACGCCTCCGCGTATCCTGGGGTTGGTTCAGCGACTATTGTAGTCGTTTGATTGACGTGGCGCCCGCTCTAGGCCAGGATTCGAGTTGGAACGAACCGGGATGTTCGGGTTCGGGGAGCAGGATTCGTAGGCCCGGCGTTCAGGGTTGGCCCGTTTCGGATCGGTTCGAAGACAAGGGATTGACGTCGGTGTGGTTCGACAGGCTCACCACGAACGGACGAGTCGAGCTTCTATTCGTGCCATTAGATCGCGCCAACAGCCTAGCCGGGGCGGTCAGGGTGGCAGGGTGATGACGAGGGGTTGCCGTGAAGCGTCTGCACTGCTGAGGTCGTGCCGGATTCGGCTTCCTAATACGCGAGTGCGCTCAGATCGAAGGGAACCATCGATGCCTTGTTGAGTAGCTGCAAGCCTTTGAGGGTGTCGCTTGCGATCTTTGCCTTGTCCGATACTCGAAGCCGTCGCTTGAACAGCCAATATGTAAATTCTTTGAGTCCGGTCAAGGTCATCGGGTCGTCTTCGCCGATGCCGTTGGCGACCTGATATTCGGCCAGCAGTTGGCTTTCAGTCGATCGGTAGATGCGGAAATAAGCCTCTTCGGCGTGGTCGATGCCGTAACGTCGTCCGTTGGCGTAGTGGCGTTTTTCGATCTCGCTTTCGACGGTCTGTTGTAGTGCAGTCTCCACCTCAACACCGTAGAAGTAGTTCAAGTGGCCGCGATGTTTGTCACCACCGAGGAGCTCTTCGAATTCTTCATCGCCGAACGGCGCGGGGAAACGGCCAGTGAACAGCATCTCTTCGATGTCTTCGCGCGGGATGAGGTCTTCGACTTCGCAGCTCAACCGGCTTGCCAAGGCCAGCCAATCGAATGCTTCGCCGCCGATGAAGTAGTCATAGCGTTGGCCATCGAACTCCTCTTGCGGTTGAGTCCACAACGCCATCGTCTCGACAAAGGCCGTGGGCCAATCCTTGCCGTCACGAAGGGCCGCACGCAGCCGTTCAATGGCTTCGGGCACCCCAGTTCCCTGAATAGCCCCGCCTTCAATCATGACCAGATGATGACACGATTCTGCTGCGCTTGTCCAGTTTCAGCCAGAAAATGAACTTGTCCGCCGGCATCGTGTTCAGGATGTCGTCGACGCGACAAAGTCCTCTGCGCGCAACTTTGACACCGTACTCCAGATTGCCCAGTGACTCCGTCGTGTGGGCGTCGGTCGTGATGACCAACATCGCGCCCAGTTTCCGAGCTCGCTCGACGCGCGCGTCCTTGAGGTCCAGTCGCTCCAGCGAGCCGTTGATCTCCAGCGCGGTGCCGGTTTCGGCCGCAGCCCGGAAGATCGCATCGTAGTCGGCTTCGATGGGTTTGCGTTCACCGATCAGTCGGGTGCTCAGGTGACCGATCGCCGAGACGTGGGGGTTGTTCATCGCCGTTATGATTCGCTCGGTCATCACCGACGATTCCTGTCCCATGGCCGAGTGTATCGACGCGACGACCCAATCGAGCTCACGCAACAGATCGTCCGAGTAGTCCACCGATCCGTCGGCGCGAATGTCCATCTCAGTTCCTCGCAACACTTTGATTCCGCCGACTTCGCGTTCGACTTCCTTCACAGCCGCCATATGCGCCAATAGCCGCTCCAGGCTCAGTCCGTTCGCGATGCCTCTGCCCGACGAGTGGTCGGTGATCGCGATGTACTCAAGCCCGCGGCCTTTGGCCTCGCGGACCATTGCCGCCATCTCGTCGCGTCCGTCGCTCCAGTCCGTGTGGGCGTGCAGATCGCTTTTGACGTCTTCCAGGGTGACCAACTTCGAGAGGTCTCCGGAAACAGCCTGTGTGATCTCGTTTCCACCCAGTCGTTCTTCGGGGCGAATAAATGGCATCTCAAGTCGATCATACAAGGATTCTTCGCCAGCAAAGGTCTCCAGTACGCCCGTTGATATGTCGGCCAGGCCACGTTCCGACAACTCAAAGCCCTGTTCCGCTGCCCGTTGGCCGAGCAGTTGAACGTGGCCCGAGTTCCCGATGAGGTACAGGATCGCAGCGCCCTGGGTTGCGGGGTCGACCACGTGGATCGTCACGCGCACACCGGATTCGAACTCGATCGTCGATTCGGAATCTCGCGTGACGAGGAGAGCGGCAAAGCCGGGAAGTGAACTCGCGGCGCCAAGCACCGATTTAGGCTTCGAGGTGACGCACGCCAGGACGATCTCTTCGACCTCTTCGTCGAACCGGCTGACCCCGCCGCACGGAATCACTCTGTCGACTTCAGAGCAGCGCTCCAAGATCGCTGCCGTCAACTGCCTGGTCACCGCAAGCGCCCTGGATATCGGCAGGCGATTGCTTTTGGATCGTGAGAACTGCACCGCCCGCAGGATGTTGTCTGCGCTCTTGCGGCCCATCCTCGGCAGTGCGGCCAGCGCACCGGTCTCGATTGCCGCTTCGAGCTGGTCGAGATCGGTGACGCCCAATTCTTTCCACACACGCAACGTGGTTTTTAGGCCGAGACCTGGCACGTCCATCAATGCAGGGATGCCAGGAGGAAACTCTGCAATCAGGCGGTCGAGAAATCCGAGGCGACCCGTGTCCACGAGTTCGGCGGTCTTGTCCGCTATGGCCTTGCCAATGCCGGAGATCTCGGTCAGGTCTTCGCCGCGAGCAAGCATGTCAGTCGCTTCGGAAGGCAATCGGCTGATGGTGCGGGCGGCCCGTTGATACGCTCGAACGGTGAAAGACTTCTCGCCCTTCATCTCGAGCAAACCGGCTATCAGTTCGAAGACTTCCGCACCTCGCCGTTGGTCATTACCTCCCTGCCCGCGCCGCCACCCTGCCGGGAGAATTCGAAGCTACCGTCGTCGAGGGTTGATCATGCTCCATGGCAGCGTTTGTATTTTTTGCCGCTGCCGCATGGACACGCCTGGTTCCGTCCGACTTTCTGCTTGGCCGGGACCGCCTCTTGTCGACGATTGTCGATCACGTTCGACATCACGGTCTTGTTCTGCGGCGGTTGCGCGCTCCTGCCCGCGCGCTGAGGCTGCTTGCTTCCGTTGCTCTGTCCGTTCCCGGCCGCGGTATCGTTGACCTGTATCCGGAAGATCGAGTGCACGATGTCATGCTCGATCTTCTCTTGCAGCGCCTGGAATTGCTCGTGCCCTTCTTTCTTGTACATGACGAGCGGGTCCCGTTGGCCGTAGGCGTGCAGCCCGATTCCTTGACGCAAGTTCTCCATCGACGTCAGGTGCTGGACCCAGTTGGCGTCCACCGATTGGAGCATCAACCGGCGTTCGACTTCGCGCATCACTTCCACCGATACGCCGTCCTCGACACGGTCGTAGAACGCGGAAGCATGACGATGCAGCCTGGATTCGATATCGTCGATGCCCAACGATTCGTCGTCGATCGTGTCCACGAACCCTTCGGGCGACGGCAGCACCGCGTTCACGTCACGTTCCAGTTCCTCGAGATGCCAACTTTCCGGCCGGCGGTCTCCCAGATGATCCGAGACAAGCAGAGACAGCTCGGAATGAATCATCTCTTCAACGTTGTCGCGGAGGTTGGCTCCGGATAAGATCTTGTCGCGCTCGGCGTACATAACGTCGCGATGCGTGTTCACGACGTCGTCGTATTCGACAAGGTGCTTGCGCTGGTCGAAGTGGAACGACTCCACTTTCACCTGGGCGTTTTCGATTGACCGGTTGATCATCTTGTTTTCGATCGGCGTGCCCGCGTCCAGGCCGGCCCAGTCCATGACTCGGCGAATCTGGTCGCCGCCGAAACGGCGCATGAGTTCGTCGTCGAGCGCCACGTAGAACCGAGTCGCGCCGGAGTCGCCCTGACGGCCTGAACGTCCTCGGAGTTGGTTGTCGATGCGGCGCGCTTCGTGCCTCTCGGTGCCTATGATGTGGAGGCCGCCGGCCTCGAGCACTTTTGCGTGGTTCGCTTGCCACTCCTCGGGCGAAAGGTCGCCGATGTCCGGGCTTCCACCGAGCACGATGTCAGTTCCGCGACCGGCCATGTTGGTGGCAACAGTGACCGCCCCGGGCTTGCCGGCCTGTGCGACGATCGTTGCCTCTCGCTCGTGCTGTTTCGCGTTCAGGACTTCGTGCGCGACTCCTCGACGCTTCAGCATCTCCGAGAGCATTTCCGACTTGTCGATGTCCGTGGTGCCTACGAGCACCGGTTGGCCGTTCTTGGAGCGCTCTTCGATCTCCTCGACCACAGCCTGGTATTTGGCGTTTTGATCGCGGTACACGAGGTCGGACTTGTCGTCGCGAACCATCGGCCTGTTCGTGGGGATCGCCACGACATCGAGCTTGTAGATTTTCCAGAACTCCTCGGCCTCGGTAGATGCCGTTCCGGTCATTCCGGACAACTTCTTGTAGAGCCGGAAATAGTTTTGGAGCGTAATCGTCGCGTACGTAATCGATTCCGCCTGGATGCGAGCAGACTCTTTCGCTTCCAATGCTTGGTGCAGCCCGTCGGAGTAGCGCCGGCCTTCCATCAGGCGGCCGGTGAACTCGTCGACGATTATTACTTCGCCGTTTTGGACCACGTATTCGCGGTCGCGCTGGAAGATGACTTGCGCTTTGAGCGCGTTCTCGACATGATGCACGATACCGAAGTTTTCGGGACCGTACAGGTTGTTGATGTTGAGCAGCCGCTCCAACTTCGTGATCCCTTCATTGGTCAGCGAAACGGTGCGGTGCTTTTCATCGACCACGTAGTCCTTGGCGCCTTGAAGGCTCGGGACGAGTCGCGCGTACTTTTGGTAGTCGCGGGCTGACATCTCCGCCGGACCGCTGATGATCAACGGAGTTCGCGCCTCGTCAATGAGGATGTTGTCCACCTCGTCGACGATAGCGTAGGCGAGAGGACGTTGCACGCGCTGAGCCATCTCTACCTTCATGTTGTCCCGAAGGTAGTCGAACCCGAACTCGTTGTTGGTGCCGTATGTGATGTCGGCCGCGTAGGCATCGGCGCGGGCAACCTGCGTCAGGTGCTCGACGCCGCGCTCCCCGTCTTCGAACGAAGCGTCGTACAGGAGCGCGCGGTCGGACATCGTGCCGTGTTGGAGCACACCGACTGTTACGCCCAGGCGATCGTACACGGCTCCCATCCAGTGCGCGTCGCGGCGGGCCAGGTAGTCGTTTACCGTGACGACGTGGACGCCTTCGCCCGAAAGCGAATTGAGGTATACAGGCAAGGTGGCGACAAGGGTCTTGCCCTCACCCGTCCGCATCTCTGCGATGCGACCTTCGTGGAGCACGATGCCGCCCATGAGTTGGACGTCGAAGTGCCGCTGACCGAGTGCGCGCTTGGCCGCCTCTCTGACCGCGGCGAACGCCTCGGGCAGCAGGTCGTCCAGGTCCGATCCTTCGGAAAGCCGTTGCCTGAACTCCCAGGTTTTCTCGCGCAGTTCGTCATCGCTCAGTCGCTCGTATTCGGGTTCGAGCTCGTTTACCTCGTCGACGTCAGGCAGCATCTTCTTAATGATCTTGTCGTCGGATCCGCCAATAAATTTGGCCAGACTTTTCAACATAATTGTGCTTCCCTCTCTGAAGGGGTTGTTGAGGGCGGCAGCCGGATCTGCCGCGCTATGGATCGGAAATTACATCGTCGCGAATGGACCGACGAAGCAAGAATCCCTTGAGTCATTATACCCCACGGTCACGGGCGTTCCAGAGCCAATCGAGGAATGGCCGGGTCGCCCTGTTTCATGTAGAATCACCCTACTCAAACCAACGACTCTATTCAACTACGCCACGGGAGCGCGACATGATCGATCAGCAGGACAGCCGATACACTAGCAAACGAATCACGATCAACGGCAACTCGTTGCGATACCTCGATTGGGGATCCGAGGGCAAGCCGCACCTGGTGTGCCTTCACGGCCACACCGGCCAGGCTCATATCTGGGAGGAATTCGCCGAGGCGATGTCGGAGCATTACCACGTCCTCGCACTCGATCAACGCGGTCACGGCGAGAGCGAATGGGCCGACGACGGCTATGCGCGAGACCGCTTCGTCGATGATGTCGCGGCATTCGTCGACGCCTTGGGTCTGGAGAAGTTCGTTTTGGCCGGACTGTCTATGGGCGGCTGGCATTCGATGTTGTACACCGCCGAACACGCCGACCGCGTCGAGCGAATCATCATGGTCGACATTGGCCCCGAGCCGTCGCAAGAGGCGACTGCGCCGGCGCGGCCGCCGACCCCGATGGAGTTCGGCTCGGTGGAGGATGCGATCGCGTGGGCCCGTGAGGGCAACCCGTGGGCGTCCGACGACCGCCTTGCCAGCGATATGAACGACAAACTGAAGGACGCGGGCAACGGCAACGTCACGTGGAAAGCCGACACAAAGCTGTTCAACACCCCGCTTCCGGACATGACGGACCCCGGCCTGATCGGCCGATATTGGAACGCTTTGGAGACGATCCCCTGCCCGATTCTCGAGGTGCGCGGCGCGGAGAGCCCGCTGGTTTCCGACGACGTCCTCGATCGCATGAAAGCGTGGTCGAAGGCGCTGACGTCCATGGACATACCCGACGCCGGACACGTCGTAACGGTCGACAAGCCGTATGAGTTCATCGAAGCGACCCGCGCTTTCCTGGGCGTTCCGGCAGCGGAGGCGGCGTAACTGAAAATGACCATCATTCGAAGCCTTCTGTTCGTCCCAGGCAACGCCCCGAACATGCTCGACAAAGCTTTGGCGTTGCGGCCGGATGCGTTCATTCCCGACTTGGAAGACTCGGTGCCCATCGACGAGAAAGCCAACGCTCGATCGATCACCTCGTCTTACCTGGAACGTTTTGCTGCGACCGGCCAGTTGATCATTCCGAGGGTGAACTCGTTGGACACCGGGCTGCTCGAAGAGGACCTCACGGCGATAGTCGGACCTCACATCTTCGGCGTTTCGGTAGGCAAGATCGACACGCCTGTTGACATCGCCGAGGTGTCGAAGGTCCTTCAGCGGCTCGAAATCCGGGCTGGCATGCAGATTGGCACGGTCAAGCTTGTTCCCTGGATCGAGTCAGCGAGCGCAATCGTCAACGTCTACGAGATATGCGCTTCGTCCAGCCGCATCGTCGGCGTGTCCCTTGGGGCGGAAGACTTCACTAACGACATGGAGATCGAACGGCGTGGAGACGACCGCGAGCTCGCGTACCCGCGCAACGCAATTGCAATAGCCGCTCGAGCCGCCGGTGTACTCGCCTTGGACACGCCATTCTTCGCGTTCCGAGATCCGGACGCATTGCGCGAGAACTCAGCCGATTCCAAGGCGCTGGGTTTCCGCGGCCGTTTCGCGATCCACCCGGCGCAAATCGACGTCATCAACCAGGTCTTCTCACCTTCGGATGCCGAAGTGAAGCACGCCAGACGCGTGGTCGCCGCATTCGAGGAGGCAGCGAGCCAGGGACGAGGCTCAACCTCGCTCGACGGACATGTTGTCGACGTTCCGGTCGTCAAACGGGCTGAGGCGCTGTTGGAATTGGCCGAATCCATGGGCACATGAGCCTTTGGACCGTTCGGCTCTAATCTGCGGCGGAATCCGGCACAGCAACCGGAGCCGCACACCGACGCGAATCCAGCGCCAACGCGTCGCATCTAACTCTATGAAAGCGGCAGTGCTGTGGGTAGGCAGGCTAATTCCTGACCGCTCCGCAAGGACCGTCTGATGGAAGGTGCAGCGTCGCGAATCGTATCGACTTCGTGCAAAAACATACTGAGTCTCCTCGCCTGCCTGGGACTCACTCGGAAGCTCGTACTTTCCATGCTCGTGGTCGCGGCGGTGCCTGTAATGCTGGTCGCATTTTCCGCACTCCGTGCAGGTGCAGACGGGATCAGACGCCACACTGATCTTCACCTGATATCGGTCGTGTCCATCATCGCTGAGGACGTGGCGTACTGGATTCATCCCATCGAAGACATCGCGGTGGCCTAGGAGCGCGAACTTCGCACGACTGGCGCGCTCGATGAACTCGCGAACGGAGCCCTTTCGTTTCCTGACGCCTATCACGACTCGCTAGAGAGCTACTCGTCGGTAATCGTGAAGAGCAATCCCTCGGTGATCCGAATCGGCATCCTTTTGTAGACCGTCAGCGAAAATGGGACACATTTGGGCCTGAAATTAATAGAGACAGTCGGTAGATAAAGCGAGCTCCTGACAGGGGGATAGAATGTCCCCAGGGAAGGAGCAGCAGTGATCGAGAACACAGAAGATAAGAACCTAGCCGCACAAGAGCGAA
>JASMDM010000004.1 GCA_030752795.1 SAR202 cluster bacterium
GGCCTCACCATATCATCCTCAGACCAACGGCAAGCTGGAGCGATATCACCAATCGATAAAACGGGATGTGAACCAGATCCCATACGATGCTCCCGCAAACCTGGATGCGGCCATCGCCGACTTCGTGAGCTACTACAACAACCGGCGATATCACAAGGCGTTGAGCAACGTGACTCCTTCGGACGTGTTGAACGGCCGGAGAGAACAGATATTAGAGAAACGCAAGGAGGTTCAGACAAGAACGATACAGCGACGATGATTGTACAATCATCAACTCAGAGAGTTCGCGATATCAGCTCAAAGTCTCTATTAACAATCTGTCCCGTTTCTGCTGACAGCCAACAGTCGGGCCGATTATGGTGGCATCGACGGCACGACGAACTCCGGAATCTCGTAGTCGTTCGGTCCAGCGATCGGGTCGTTTTCGTCGAACCTGGTCAGGCGGAACGGTTCGATGTCCACCGTTCGGCTCTCGCCTTCGAGGACGAGCTCGGCCATGCACATTCCGACGGCTGGGCCGGTCTTGAATCCGCTGCCGCTCATGCCCGCCGCGATGTACAAGCCTTCGACGGTTGGCGCTCCGCCCAGAACCATGTGACCGTCCGGAGTGTAGCCGTCGACCTGGGCCCACGACCTGCGCCAGCCCGCGTCGACCATGGCTGGGACGCGATGGGCTAGCTGTGCCAGCGCGCGCGCCTGCCAGGCCAGCGCGACCGTGCCGTCGTAAGCGTCCGGGTCCACGTGGCTATCCACCGAAGGACCGGGCCTAATTCCGAGCAATGTCAGTTTGCCTACATCGGGCCGGAAGTACTGGCCGACGGCGTGGTCGATGAAGACCATGTGCGAGTCTTGGACGGACTCCGGGCGCTCGACCATTCCTGCGGTGAGTCGTTGCGCGCCGACGGGCAAATCCACGCCGGCGCTGGCCGCCAATTTGGCCGACCACGCTCCCGCCACCAGTATCACGACCGGCGTGTCGATGTCTCCCTCGGAGGTTCGGAGGCCCACGACTTTGTATGCATCGCGCTTGATGTCCGATACGGTTACGCCCTGCTTGATCTCGACGCCGAGCTCGCGCGCGCGTCGCGCCATCGATGTGGCGGCCGAATAGCCGTCGGCATACCCGCTGTCCGGTTCGTAGGCCACGGCGCCAATGTCGTCGACGTTGGCGAACGGCTGCAGCTCTTTGAGGTCTTCCGGCGAAATGACGTGGGCGTTGACGCCCACGCCTCGCTGCATCTCAACGTTGTTGCGTAGCCTGTAGGCGTTGGCGCTGTCGGCGACCGCGACGAAGCCTGTTTTACGAAATCCCGAGTCGTCTCCGATGAGGTCGCCCCACGTTTCGAACACCTCGAGGCTCTTGAGCGCCAGAGCCGTGTCCCAGGGGTTGGTGTAGTGCATTCGTACGAGGGCGCCAGAGCTGCCTGTTGCTCCGCTGGCGATCGTGTCCTTCTCCAGGAGCACGATGTCTTTCTGGCCCTTGAGTGCGAGATAATGAGCGATGCTGGCGCCAACGATGCCTCCGCCGATTATCACTGCCGATGCGGTGTCTGTCATGTCTTGCCTTTCGTGTTTGATTGGTGTTCGGCGCCGGTCACCGACCCTCTAGCCTCCAGCCCGGAGGGCGTGGAGTATCTCTTCGCGCCAAGATGGCTCTCGTTCAGCCCAGCCGCGGATCAGGCCGTAGGACCCGGCCAGCATCATGGATCCATGGGGCGTCGCGGAGTATGGGCTCAGCTTCGAACCCTCCAGCATTCGACGCATCGGACCGGTCACGCTCAAAAACCCCGGAGTCTCGCCACCCTCGACGACAACCGCTCCGTGTCCCATGTCCCGCCACACGGCGTCGTTGTCGATGCTGCCGTCGACGAGGCTGGTTAGGTAATCTTCCAGTCGTGCCTGCGACAGTATCTGCGTGTGGTGTTCGAAGATGCCTTGGATGGTCGTGTCGTGCAGATGGAACGCCAGCGTGTGCTCGTTGCCGACGTTTGCGACCAGCTTGCACGATTGTTCGGTGACGTGCGGGTCTTCGAGACCGCCAAGAACGGCCGCCTCGGCGGTGTCCATGAGCAGCATCGGGGACTCGCCACCGGCCGTTTCGATGACCGATTGCATCCGAGTCAGGTACGGCGGCGCCTCTGGCGCCAGATAGGCCATCGAGTAGACGTCGCGAGAATTTTCGGTCAGTTGGGTGCGCAGGTGGTCGAACCGAAATTTCCGGTCGCTGTATCCGGGCGGGGCGTCGCCGTGGTCGAACACTGCCACGGCCAGGGCGTCCCAAGCCGGCGAAACGTCGAACGCCTCCAACGCGGCGCGGACCATGCCGAGGTCGAGGTCACGGAGCTTGACGCGGACACCTTTCAGCGCGGCGGCCTCGTCGGGCGAAACGATCGTCACTCCCATGGCCCGAACCATCTCCGGGTCGTCGTCGAACGTCGTCGCGGCGGCGGGTATCGCGTGGACGGGAAGACCCGCCTCGACGTGAGCCTGCAACGCGCCCGTCACCGGCCCGCCGCCCATGTTCGTGCCCGTGATGACCAACGACTCGCGGTCCGCTGTCGCCGCGCGAATCCGGTCGGCGGCGATGACGGTCGGGGCGGGGACGATGAGTTGCACGCAGTTCTCAATCGCCTGCTCTGAGTCGAAGAGCAGGATGTCCTGGGTGCCCGTGCCGATGTCCAACGCTAAGATTCGCATGTTCTCCTCATTGCAACCACGTTCGCTACGCCTTCCCGACGGCGAATAGCGTGAACGGGCATAGGAACGCGTCGGTAGTGTCGAACCATGTCGCGAGTTCTCGTCGCGCTTCTTCGATCATCGCTTGGTCGACATACCCTTCGTCGATGGCATCACGGTAGACGTCCCACAGCGGGTCGCTCGGATCATCCAATGGCGGAACATGAAACATCACCGATAGCTGGGCATCGCCGAAATTGGACCGATTGAATTTCAACACGCTGGCTTGCGTGACAACATCGGTCAACCCAGCGGCTGCGAACCACCCCGTGCATTTCCGAGCCGAGTGTAGGTCGATGTAGTGGTGCTCGGTAAGTTGTCGTTCCGCTTTGCCAGGGACTTGGCGCCCCGAAAGGTATCGCGTCAACGGCGACTGGTGATAGCGAACATGGCCCTCGTACAACTTCTCGACCGCAGGGCACACCGGGTATTTGGGCGTCAACCCCCAGTCCCGAACCCCCGCCGCGATGACCAATCCGCCCGGCTTTGTCACGCGCTTTTGCTCTCGCAAGACTCCAATCGGGTCCACGCAATGATGCAAAACGGTGTTGCTGTAGACGATGTCGAACGTGCCGTCCGGAAAGTCGAGCTTCTGAGCGTTGCCGACTTGGAAGGAAACGTTGTCGAGGCCCCGCTCGCGCGCGATGTCGTTTCCGGTGGCAACTCTGTTCTCTGCTGGCTCGATCCCGACGACGTCACCGGGCTTAACAACCTCCGCGACACCCATGGTAATCACGCCGGGACCGCAGCCCACACCGAGCACCTTCAAGTCTGGCTTCAGACACGGGATCAACTCGGGCGCGTCGTTTTCCAGCGTTCGGCCCAGATACGATTCTATGAGCATCTGTTCGCGGTCGGATTCCGACGCCACATCCACTCCTTCTAACTATGTTCTTGTTTCGGCCTACGCAGTGCCATCAGGCCGTTCTATCCTCGATCCCATCCAGATCGTAACTTCGATAGCTCCTCATCGGACGCGCAAGAAAGTCGCCGATGCACTCGGCCGCCAGCGGTTGACGCTGTCGAACAAGTCATCGACGGTACTCAGACATGGTCACTTCAACCCGAGCTTCTTGCCAGCAGCCAACAAGCCGAATGCCTCGCGGAGACGCTTCTCCTTCGTCTGCCGCCGTTTGGCCGAGTCGATCCAGCCGATGTACGCCCGCCGATACGACGGCGCCAACTGCTCGAAATTCTGCCAGGCGCGGGGATCGGCCTTGAGCGCTTTCTCAATGTACGATGGCACTGCCGAAGCGGATGGTCTTGGAGCATCGCCGCTTCGGTTCGTCGGCGCTTGGCTCAACCCCGGAGGCGCCAGCAAGCCGCGTGATCTAAGGTCCGCATACCGCCGGCGATTGATCGTCGACCATCTGCTGTCGGCCTTTCTTGCGTGAACTTGCGCGCGTACAGCGAATCGTCCAGTCGCTTCATGATGCTGTCGATCCAGCCGAAACACAGCGTTTCCTCGACGGCGTCGTCGTAGCTGATGGTCGTGACACCCGTGTGGCGTTTGTGGAACACGAGCCAGATTTCCGGCATCGCGTCGTGGTGAAGCTGCAGCCACGCCCGCCATTCCTGACGGTTCTTCACGTCAAGTGTTTCGATGGGCCTGGTTGACATCAGCGAATCCCACCTGTCAAGTCCCGCTCCGGTAATGCTAGGCGTCGATACGATATCGCATAGGGAAATGTCAGCCATTGTGCGACTCGGCGCACGGCGCTGGGTCCACGCCCTTCACAAGCGCCAACGAGTCGAAACCAAAGCGACCATTCGGGACCTACGCAACGCCGGCCGGCGTCAGCAGCCCGACATCTTCGAAGATCGACCTGAGTTCGGCGCGTTGAGAGTCGGTGAACGGCAGCATCGGAGGTCGCGAGTGACCGCCGGGCTGGCCGAGCATGTTCATCGACTCTTTCATCGCGATGTAGCCGCTGCCGACGTTGAACAGGTCGTAAACCCGAAGCATCTTCTTGTGGACCTCTCGTGACCGGTCCATGTCGCCTCGCGCTGTGGTTTCGTAGAGGTCAACCGCCAGCTTGCCCACGACTTGCGGGAGCATCGCAACTGCTCCGACGGCGCCAACCGCTAGGCCGGGCGGTATGAAGTCCTCGTGTCCGACGAACACCTTGATGTCTTCGCTGCAGAACCTGACCAGCGCGGCGACTTGCCTGATGTCCAGTGAGCTGTCCTTGATGGCGACGACGTTGTCGAGTCCCATGAGCTGCTCGACGATCTGGGGAGTCAGGAACTTCCTCACGGCCAGCGGGCTGTTGTACAGCATGATTGGCAGACCGCCCTCTTCGGCGACGCGAGTGTAGAACTCGACGACTTCGCGGTCGTCAACGCCGATGTAGATCGGGGGCAGCAGCATCGTGCCCGCGCATCCGATGTCGCCAGCGTGTCGCGTAAGGTCGACGACGTCTTCGGTGCGAATTGCGGATGTGCCGGCGAGAACTGGCACTCGACCGTTAGCCTGGTCGACGGCTATCGAAAAAACCTCTTTGCGCTCGTCGTTGGTCATCAGGAAGAACTCACCGGTGCTGCCTGCGGAGATCACACCGCGGCAACCGGATTCGATCACGTAGTCGATGACCTTGCGATAAGCGGCCTCGTCGATGTCGCCGTTTTCGGCGAAGGGGGTGACAATTACAGCGAATGATCCGTGCCAGTCAACCATGTTCGTTTCCTCCTGAATGAGTTGGCGCAAGTATATTCTGTGGGCGCTGCTTGTTCAACGAACGACACGCATGTTGAACTGATCCGACGGACCTTGTCGGTGGACGCGCCGAACGCTGCCCTCGCTCGGTAATCAGCACCCACATTGGGGCGGCCCCGACGGTGTACGTTCCGATGGGTTCGAGCGCGCCCGATTCCGAATCGATACGGTACGCCGCAAGCTTGCCCGATTCCAGTCCCGCCGCGTACAAGAAGCGGCCGTTCGGCTCTAAGCCTATGGCTCGCGGCACCGGTTCGGACGCGAATCGGCCCGCGGCGGTCATTCGACCGGTGGTCTCGTCGATGGCGAAGCACGCGATGCTGTTGTGGCCGCGATTCGGGGCGTAGACGAACTTGCCGTCCGGCGTAATCCGGATCTGTGCGCAACTGTTGCGGCCCTCGTAGTCGTCGGGCAGGGTGGAGAGCGTTTGGAACGCCTCGAGGGTCCCGTTCGAGCGATCGAAATTATATCCGGTGACGCTGCAACCCTGTTCGTTCGAGACGTACAGCGTGTCCAGTTTCGGATGGAAGCAATAATGTCGGGGACCAGCCTCATCCTCAGGCGTCACCGTTGCTGGCGTGTTCGGCGTAAGGCGGCCAGTCACTTGATCGAACTTGAACTGGAATATCGCGTTGGGACCGTTTCCGCCTGCGATGTGCGGCACGAACGCGAACGTGTTGGAAGCGTCCGTCTGGATCGAGTGAGCTCCGCGTCCGGTGGCCAGCCACTCGACTGATGGCGTGTGCACGGCCCCGCTGTCGTCGATGCGATGCACGGCTGCTCGTCCCGCGGCGTAGTAGGAAGACAGTAGGAACTTCCCCGTGTTGTCCGTTGCCAGGTAGCAAGGGTCTGATTCGAGCGGCGCCGTCCCGATTAGGGCCAGGTCGCCGGTCGCTTGATCGATGCTGTAGCTGGACACGGCCGGGATGTCCCTGCGACCGACGAACATGAACTTGCCGGATGGATCGACGGCCAACGGGGCTGGGCGCCCTGTGACCGCGACGCCGCCTTCAGGCACGAGCGCCCCGGACTCGGGGTCCACCCCGAACATCAGTATCTCATCGTCCTCGGACAACGTTACGTACATGCGAAATGACATGGTTCAACCTCCACGATGTGAGCCCAAAATTGATTGGATAGCCCGCGTTCGTCTTGTGAGTTAAGCCACCGAGCCGGTTCATTGTAGCGTGTCCCGTATTAACTGACTCTTCGATCAAATGTGTAGCCGTTCGTGAAACCTGAAACAAGCCCACAAGCTATGAAGATAGTTTACGCACTATTGTGCTATCATTGGTGGTAGTCAGGCAGGGGAAAAACAAACAGCGACAGTGCGTTGCGTGTCACGGGCTCGGAAATTATGGCGCGCCCATGATCAGGCCGCATTCGCTGAGATAGCCGAATGATCCGCCCTTATTTAGGAGTTCGTAGTCAATGACTACCCAGGTCTCTCTGAACACCTCCGTTGAGATGTTCCCAATACGGCTAGAGATCATGCCAAAACTGACCGCGTATCGACTAAGCACCTCCGGCGGAGTGATCGCGGCGATGGGAGGGAAGTTGTCTTATCGGTTGAAAAGGACATTTCCCGGCCACTGGACGTGGACCAGAGGCCGTGTTCTGACCGATAGCCCGTAAGATATTTCGCAGATGATGTCGGTTGTGGAAGATCTCTGGAAAGAACAACCCGAGACATTCGGGACTTTGATCGACATACGATTGGACGAGCGTTGGCGAGAATCTACCCAATCACAAGCAGAGTTTGTTGCAAACGGGCTATTACCTGATATGGATGGCGATATGGATGGCGAAATCCGAAGCTACCTTTCGACGCAGCGCGTCACGCTTCGTAATGCCAAAGTCGATCGGGTCTACCGGCCAGAGGTTGGGTTGTCGACGGTCGACCAGCGTTGTCGATCTCGTTATATTCCAAATTGATATTTGATCAGGATCTATTTCAGTTTTGGGGTTCAAGTGGAGGAACCACAGATATAGACCGCATTTGGGTGGATGAAAAGGCGTCAACGCTCAAAGGCGAAGTGGTTGGCGTCGTCGGGCCGGTGAGAGATCACAGGTCGAGGTTGCTTGCCTTGACTTCACGGACGGAGATGCACGAGATCATTGCGAACGCAACAGACGGCGAGCCCGTGGTGAAGGTTTTGGCCGGACCATCCACATATGATTACGTCGCCAGCGCACTTGACATCATTTTGAGAATGGAAGATTTTAAACGGTTCGGTGTCGACTCAAAACTTGCTGCCTCACATCTACGTTTATCGCCTTGGGAACGATCAGAACTTTTAGCGCCCGTGGCCGAAATTGTAAGAACACGAGGCTTAATTGCTAAGGCATATCGAGCAATTCGCGATGAAAAGGTCTTCCTCAGTTCAAAGCACGTGAGTTTCGCGCCGACAATCTTGTTTGCCGGGTCCGACGTAAGAACTCATGGCGACGGACCAATCCTGGCCATCTGAAGAAATCGGGATTGTCCAGACGCAGTGATACCTTCAAGGACGACAATCCGTCGCGGGTCGGCATATTGAATACACTCCGTCCAGCGGACGTAGAGCAGTTCATGAGCCAACTCCGAAGCGAAATGGGAGCCGTGGGATTTATCTTGGAGGTCGTAAGCGCAGAGTTAGTGCCACGATCGACGCTTTCCAACCTGGAACGAGCTATTGACAACATTCAGATACAAAAACCTCACGTGTGTTAGCTTTCTTGGGAAATCATTTCGATGATGAAACTGAATCTAGCGCGTAGAACAGGATAAAATCATTAACGATTGGTCGTGATATCGCGAGTCAAGTCGTTTATCGTTCCGCGTTGCGTAATCGATTCGCAATGGCAAATATCGTATTGGGCATATTAGCAAAAACAGGCAATGTTCCCTTCGTGCTCGGGAATCCATTGCCTTATGCCGATTTGGTCGTTGGGATTGACGTCGCACGTGAAACCAAGAAAAACCTGCGAGGAAGCATCAACATCACGGCGATCGCCAGAATCTACCTGGATAACGGAGATTTCTTAAGATACATAATCCACGACGCCCCGATCGAAGGAGAAACGCTTCCAAAGGATGTCTTGGAAAGGCTATTCCCACTCGCCGAGTTCAGGGGTAAGCGGGCAGTGATACATAGAGATGGTTATTTCCGAGGAGACGAGAAGAAGGTGCTCATCGATTGGGCGCGTGAGATCGGCGCAGAATTCTATCTGGTCGAGATACTGAAATCCGGCACCCCGAGAATATACGGGATCAACAACGGGCAATATGTTCAAGCAACGAAAGGCAGCGCGTTGGAACTGAGTGATACAGAAGCATTCCTCGTTTCCACCCCGCCGCCTTTTGAAAATGCTACGCCTGCCCCATTGCACCTCCGAACCCGAGCGCCATTCACGATAGAGCAGGCCATCCATTCGGTATTGTCATTGACATTGCTGCACCATGGATCGGTCCGACCGCCAAGGTTGCCGGTGTGTCAATTCATTACAGCGACAGAATCGCCTATTTGGCATTGAGAGGCATCAAACCGAAGAACCTGGAAGGGAACCCATCTTTCTGGTTGTGAGCGTACACTTGGGGGCAACAAGGTCGCGCACTCGTTGAGTGCCCACAGATTGCAGAAGTGTAGGCTCGGCGTAATAACGACCACCCGATGCCAGGTGACCATAGCGACTGATCGACTTATTCCGATCATCTCTTCTCGGGACGATGGGAAACGCAAACAAAAGGAGAACGCACAGGCATGGATTCGAAAAACAAACGGCTCGACCGAATCGAGCTCAACGCGCTGCAATACGATTATCACTCCGGTTGATCGCAGGCCGTCCTCCTGAGTTTGCAGGAGGAGCTAGAAATGGGCGACCTTCAGTCGTTCAAAGCCGCGACGGTCCTCGCCGCGGGTGTGGCGCGTCGAGGCGAGACGTGTGGCGCACTGCTCGGGGCACTGATGGGACTGGGCGTGGCATCGGGTCGCGAGAAGATGGAAGACACTCCTCAATACAGGCAAGCGATGGAGCCGGCGCAGCGTATCGCGAGTCGTTTCCAAGAAGAGATCCAGGCGCGCTTCGACACGAAGCTCCCGGGCGACACTACGCTCTGTCGCGACCTCCAAGCCGCCATCTACGGCCAGAGCTACAACATGAACGACCCGGACGACTACAAAGCGTTCCTCGAAGCGGGTGGACACTCGGACAAAGGCTGCCCGCTGGTATGCGGCATCGCGGCCCGTGTCGCCGGTGAGGAGCTCATCGAATAACTGGTCGGCGTAATCCTCAAGAAGCAAAACGGCCCGCCGATTGGCGGGCCGTTTGTATTGTCGCGTTATCGAGTCGTGGACGTCACTTCGTGAACGAGTTCGGCGGCGTGACGCCGTCCCAGGTCAAGCCTGCCGCTGTTACGTCTGTGACGACCGTCGTGTAATCTCCGCGCCGCGCTCGACTGCGGTTGAACGTCACCGATCCATCGGATCCCGTCGTTCCCGTGCCGCGGGCGTCGAGCGAGCCGTTCCGGTAGAGGTCGATTGAGATCGATGCACCGTCAGGCAGGCCGCCCAAATTGTCCGCCAGCGTGACCGTGATCAAGAGATTCTTGTCACGATTCCGGCCGCCATCCGTGGCGTACGTGATTCCAGTCATGCCGACGGTGGTCGCCACTGCTGGTGGGTCACCTACGGTTATGCTGACCGAGTCGCTGCCGGACTTGCCGCCGGAGTCAGTGACCGACGCCGTAATCGTGTGGACACCATCGCTGAGGTCCGCCGAGCCGTTGCCTCCGGTTCCGAGGGCGCCGTCGAGGTCGGATGTCCAAACGATGCTGGCTGTCAGGTCACTGTCTTCAGTGTCAGTTGCCGACCCCGTGAAACTGACAGACGCTCCGGAGCCATACGTCGCACCGTCGGCAGGACTCGGAATCGCCACTTCGGGGGCGTTGTTGACAGGGGGAGGTGGACCCGACGGGTAAATGGTGTTGATGCCGAGTTGGTCGCCGATTCCCAGCGAGCGCTTTTGCGTCTCGCCTTCCGTGCATAGCCGTACATCGTCAACGCGCTGTCGCTGACGTCGTAGAGGTCGCCTATAGCACCAGGAAGTGCCCGAACTCATGGGTGTCGATGTTCTGGACGTCGTATGAGCCGTCCCAGCCGTCGGACGCCCAAACGAAGTTGCGGTTGTTGATTAGGTCGGCTTCGACGACCACGCCTGTTGACGTGTTGCACCAGAAGACCGTCACCGCTATTGGGTTCTGGTATCTATTTAGGTCGTCCCACGTGACGTCGTTGTTGCCGTCCATCCGGCTGCGAAGGCTGAACCGGCGTCGTCGACCCAAGTTTGCGCTGAGGCTGGATGGCGCTCAGGAAGCCCCCATCGTCGCCTGAGTTCTTGAGGTTGACATTGTATTCGACCGAGGCGCCGGGCCAGTGCTGACCGTCCCAATCGAAGCTGTCGCAGGTTGGCAAACCCGCGTCTGAACAAACACTAGCTTCTCCAGAAACAAACGGATTGCCGTTTCCGCCCGGGCCGCGTTCGATGATCACGTCTGGAGCGTTGCCCGCGTGGTGGACGAACGTCACCTTGGTGAGGCCGGGCGGTATAGTGCCGTTCCCGGTGTCGCCCGGCGCGGCCAGCACCGGAGACGCGCTGAACGCGAGTATCAACACGATCACCAATGCCGAGATCAGACATCTTCGTTGGGTTTTCATCTTACGCTCCTGTTTTCAGAGGCCAACGGCCGCACCGCATCCCATCAAATGTGTTGGGCTGTCGTCCCAGAGCCCACGAGATTGTCTTGAGCCGCAAGTCACGCTACCAACGGCTCTGCGTAGTCGTAAGTAGAACATTGGCACTGGACCCCACGCGAGTCAACGACCTTCGTCACCTCGAAGCGCGCTCGAATTCGGCCTCGACGCGGCGATGAGAACGATAATCGCTGCGAGTTCAGCGGCTGATTCGAGACTCATTGGCCGGGGCCAGCGAAACTCGCAGGGCGGCGTCTGCATGCCCGTCAACTCGGCGACTCAGCTTCCTTTTTAGGCGCGACGGATGTGATTGAAAGCAATGAGGCTGATCGCTTCGCCGTCGAAGTTTGGCGGTCAACCCGTACCCTGGCTCCCTTGCCGACGGTGGTGGACCTCATCATTTGTATGAACCCAGATTTCGGAATTGCCGCGTGATACAATCCGCGTACCGATAACCTGGCCCTAACAGGTCCATAACGAATACCGAAGGAGCGACATGGCTATACAAACCACCGGACTGGAAGTCAGCTATGGAGAGTACGTATTCGAGCACGTCCCCGGATGGGGAAAGCTCCCGGAAGGTTGGGAGTGGAACCATGTTGTCGGCTTGGGCATTGACAGCAAAGACAGAATCTACGCTTACAACCGAAGCGCTCACCCGATGATCGTGCTGGACATCGAAGGCAACGTCATCAATCACTGGGGTGAAGGTCGGTTCGGCAGCGCCCACCACCTGTTCATCGCGCCCGACGATTCGCTCTTCACCACCGACATCGGCAACCACACGGTGCGAAAGTGGTCGCCCGAGGGCGAGCTGCGGATGACGCTCGGCACTCCGGATCAGCCCGCCGAGCGCCTGAGCGGCGAGCCGTTCAACCGTCCGACCGACGTCGCGATGGCCGCGGACGGTAGCCTATACATCACCGACGGGTATGGCAACGCCCGCGTGCATCATTACACGGGCGACGGCGAGCTCATCAAGTCGTGGGGCGAGCCCGGATCAGGTCCCGGCCAATTCGTCATTCCGCACAGCGTCTGTCTCGACGCCGAAGGCCTTGTCTACGTCGCCGACCGCGAGAACAGCCGCGTCCAGGTGTTCACGCCGGACGGCGAGTATATTCGAGAGTGGAAGGGCGTCCATCGGCCGGATCACGTCTGGCTCGACGCCGACCAGAACATGTACGTGGCCGAGCTCGGCCAGCGCCAAGGCCTGAGCCCCGATGCCGGGGCTCCGAGCGCAATCGCTCACCCTTCCGGCGTCAAGGTCATGAACCGTGACGGCCAGTGGCTCGGCGGCTGGGGCATGAGCACGGAGACGCCCGGCGACATCATTGCCGCGCACTCGCTCAGTCTGGACTCGAACGGCGACCTCTATGTCGGCGAGACGCTGGATGGCGCACGCGTCCAGAAGTTCGTTCGTAAGAAGTAGGACAAAGCCGCTCGGAAATAAAAACACTTGCTTCGTCGTTGGCGTCGCTCCGACCTAGACCTGTTGCGAGGCAGGTGAGATGCGTCGCCGCAATTGAAATAACTATTTCCGAAGGAGAGGCAATGGCGCGCATCTTCATTCTGGGCGCAGGCAATCCAGTGCCGAGCGCAGAAACGTTCGGGTCGTCGTACGCGATTCGGGTTGGAGACGAGCACATCATGTTCGACTGCGGACCGGCGACGACGCACAAGCTCGTGAAGGCCGGACTCCAGCCGACGCAGATCGACTACTTGTTCTTCACGCACCATCACTTCGACCACGACGTCGATTATCCGTGTTTCTTGTTGACGCGATGGGACCAGAGCATCGGTGACGAAAGAGAGCTCAAAGTCTTCGGTCCAACGCTGACCGAGCAGTTGACCTACCGCCTTTTGGATGAGACTGAGGGCGCCTTTGCTCACGATTGGATCGCACGGATCAACCACCCCCTCAGCATGGGCGTGCACAGCAATCGAGGCGGAACACTGCCTCGCAAGCCACCATCGGTCCTCGCCACTGACATCGGCGCCGACGAGGTCATCGAAGGAAAGTCGTGGCAGATCCGGACAGCACGTGCGGATCATGTTGAGCCATGGCTGGACTCACTGGCGTATCGCTTGGACACCGACGAGGGCAGCTTCGTGATGACCGGCGACACCCGGCCTTGCCAGAGCGTAGTCGATCTCGCCCGCGACGTCGACGTGATGCTTTGCATGTGCATCGACGTCCAATCCGACATCGACGGGACTGTCGGGGCGGACTACGTGTGCGGCAGTACGGCCGCCGGCAAGATGGCGCATGACGCCGGCGCCCAAAAGCTGGTGCTGGTCCACCAAGGCGCCCCGCTCCGGATCCCCGGCGCCATGGAGCGCGCCCTGGGCGATGTGGCCGCGGTCTACGAAGGCCAAATCATCTGGGGCCGGGAGCTGATGTCTTTCGATGCGTAGTCCGTTCGTGGCCCCTTGCCCACGACGAGGTGAACGCGGAGGCCCAGGCGCCTTGATTCACCGGAATGACGCGGACGATCTATCAGGTAGCGCAATCGCGTCGGAGGCGCCATGTCCAAGACACCACGATTCACGCTGGCGAGTATCGTGCTCGACTCACCGGACGCCCGCGAACTCGCCCAGTTCTACCGTCGAATCCTCGGATGGACCGTTGGGGAGGACGAGCCCGACTGGGTCAGGCTAATCGATCCTGACGGCGGACCCGGCCTGTCCTTCCAGATCGAGCACGCCCACGTCAGACCGACTTGGCCCAGCCATCTCAGCGATCAGCAGATGATGTTGCACTTGGACATCGCGGTCGAAGACCTCGACGCCGCCGAGGACCTCGTTGTCGAAGCGGGTGCAGTCCTCGCGGAGTATCAGCCGCAGGATGACGTGCGAGTGTACCTCGACCCGGCTGGACTCCCATTCTGTCTGTTCCAACGAGGCTGATCGGTCGGGCCATCGAACCTTCAAGAAACCTCGACGCTCAACAACCTGGCCACCGTCCCGCCCATGATCGCGTCGAGCTCGGTGGCACTGAGGAAGTCGCAGTACCGCGTAATGAAGTCGATGTTCTGGCGATATGTCCAGAATCGACTGACGATAGGCATGTCGGTGCCCCACATGATCCTGTCAGCGCCGATTCGCTTGACGCACTCCTCGATGACGGGACAAACCTGCGGCATAGGATAGTCCCAAACCGCGCCCAGAGCGATCGGGAACAGGAATTGCAGGTGCAGCTTTGAGTTTTGGAACGGCTCCCAGACAGCATCCGGCAGGTTGATCGCGTCGCCGTCCCTGAAGTTGCGCCAGCCAATTCCGTGCGTCATGACGACTGTAGCGTCGGGATATCGCTCCATCCATCGAGTCAGTGTTTTGATCTCATCGAGGAAGCTGTCGCGGTGCGGAGAGGCACGCTCCTTTAGCGAAAAGAATATCGGCGTGTCGAGAGCTTCCACGCCGTCCCAGAACGGCCGGAATCCGGGCGCGTCCCACGGCCCATGGTATCCGTACAGGTCAAGTTGAGGCGGGAGGAAGTGCAGGCCGGACAAACCCTGCTCGTTGACGGCACGCTCGACGTTCGCAATCGAGCCTTCCGGGTCGGACTGAACAAGCCACTCCGGCGTGTGGGCCAGCCCGAGCAGGCGGTCAGGAAATTGCGCCACGCAGTCGGCGATGAAGTCGTTGCCGATCCCGAGGTAAGGCGCCCGGTGCAACAACGCTTTGTCGACGTCGGCGTAGTCCATCTCGGCGACGAGCCGGTCCGCTGGATACGACATGTCCACGATCGACGGTGGGAAGTATTGCTTCGCATAATCCTCGCCGCCGGAGGTCCACTCGAACCGGCCCAATCCGGACGGTCGGAAGTCGGCGACTTTGAGCGCATCGAGCGATGTCCAATCTTCTGCTTCGATGAGTGCGGAGGCGTCCGCGTCGGCGCGATCGCGAACTCGCCAAGCCGGCTGGTGATGCACGGCGATGGCCTGTTGGAGGTGTCTGCGAAGAGCTCCCTGATCTGAAAACCCTCCGTCGCCGGTGAGCGGCGGGAAGCAGTAGGCGTGTCCATCGAAGATCATCGAGAACCTCCTGGAGGTGTCGTTCCTGGGATTCCGACCGGTTGGCGCAGCCCTAACCCACGCGCGGTCAAAAGTCCGCACTCCGCGAACTCCGGGTGCGAAAAGCCATGTCCGCATGATATCCGCTGAAAGGAACGAAAGCCATTGCGTACACGGATGCAACCGTGGGGAGTGAGGCCAGCGGCGCGACCTGGTGTTGGTTGCGTACCCGAAGCCTGTCGGACTCGACATTATCATCGTGATTGAATCAAGCAACCGAAGCCGCCGGAACCGTCAAGGAAGACACAGCTTCTCCCTCTTCGCGAATCGATATTTCTCGGCGATAATCTAATCTATGTGTTTCCCTGCAAATCGCGTCAGCTAGCGTTCGGGTCGTCGACGCTCTGGAGCCGTCTTCGAACGAGACATGGAGCAACAACCTCGGGCGCGATCGGGGCGGAATCGCGGATGCGCTTTGCACACCCTGAGATTTGCTCTAAGCTAGGCGATATCAGTTCAACGCGACAGGACGCCGAGCAATGGCGTCCACGCAACTTCTTTGGGGTAGGTGGCAATCTGTGAGTCCTGAAAACTACGACGATCTGTGCATAAACACGATTCGCTTCCTGGCAGTCGACGCCGTTCAGCAAGCCAAGTCCGGACATCCAGGCGCACCGTTGGGAGTGGCGCCGATGGCGCACGCGCTATGGGACCGCGTTCTCAAGCACAACCCGCGCGACCCGAATTGGCCCGACAGGGACCGTTTCGTTCTGTCGCCAGGTCACGCTTCAGCACTGCTGTATTCGTTGCTCCATCTGACCGGATACGATCTGCCTCTGGACGAACTCAAAAGATTCAGGCAATGGGAAAGCATGACTCCCGGGCATCCGGAATACGGCATGACACCCGGTGTCGAGATGACTACCGGACCGTTGGGGCAAGGATTCGCCCACAGTGTCGGCATGGCGATCGCTGAGCGAATGCTCGCCGAGCGGTTCAACCGCCCCGGGTTCGACGTCACTGACCATCGCACGTACGCCATCGTCTCCGACGGCGATCTGCAAGAAGGAGTCGCATCCGAGGCTGCGTCACTGGCGGGCACGTTGCGGCTCGGACGTCTGATCTGTCTGTACGATTCGAACCACATCTCCATCGAAGGGAACACCGACATCTCGTTCACGGAGGATGTGGGCGCACGGTTTCAGGCGTACGGCTGGCACGTCATCGGCCCGATCGACGGCATGGACGTCGATGCCGTCGAAGGCGCGTTGCGAGCGGCCCAAGAAGAGACCGACGACCCCAGCTTGATCATATGCCGCACGGTTATCGGATTCGGCAGCCCGAACAAACAGGGCACCGCTGCGGCCCATGGCGAACCTCTTGGCGAAGACGAAGTTCGCCTCACGAAAGAGCGCCTCGGGTGGCCGCACGCGGAGCCGTTCACGGTCCCGCAAGATGCCGCGGATCATTTCGGCGAAGCACTCACGCGAGGCCAGCAATGGCAGGATTCGTGGGAAGCTCTGTATGCGAGCTATCAAGCCACGCATCCCGCAGAGAGCGCTCAACTGGCAGAAGCGCTAGCCGGGAATCTCCCTGACGGATGGGATGAAGACCTGAAGGACCTGCACGATGCGGGCGGCTCGGTTTCGACGCGCGACGCATCAGGTCGCATCGTGAACGCGATCTCGAAGAACGTCCTTAGCCTGGCGGGCGGTTCAGCCGATCTGGCGCCGTCGAACAAGACGTTGCTAACTGAAGAAAAACACATTGGCCCCGGTGAGTTCGGCGGCCGCAATTTCCATTTCGGCATTCGCGAGCACGCCATGGGAGCGATAGCGAATGGCTTGGCGCTGCACGGCGGCGTCATTCCGTACACGGGAACGTTCCTGATCTTCTCCGACTACATGCGCCCGTCGATTCGACTCGCGGCGCTGATGGGCCTCCGAGTGATCTTCGTGTTTACGCACGACTCTGTTGCGCTTGGGGAAGACGGCCCGACCCACCAGCCGATCGAGCAGTTGATGGGTTTGCGAGGCGTGCCCAACTTGGTCGTATTCAGACCGGCGGAGGCCACCGAAAACGCGGGAGGGTGGCGGGCGGCGCTCGAACGAACCGACGGTCCGACCGTCTTGGCACTCAGCCGTCAAAATCTGACCGTATTTGATCGCAACATTTACGCGCCGGCGTCCGACGCCCGCATGGGTGCGTACGTGCTCTGGCAATCCTCGGACGAGCCGGATTGCATCCTGATCGCGACTGGTTCCGAGGTGCATGTCGCTCTCGAAGCCGGTAAGTCACTTCAGGCGAACGGCACGCCTACACGCGTCGTGTCGATGCCGTCGTGGGAGTTGTTCGACGCACAACCCGACGAGTACCGCTCCTCGGTGCTGCCGAATGACATCCGAGCTCGGGTATCGGTCGAGGCAGGGACGACCTTCGGATGGGAACGATACGTGGGCATCGACGGCGAATCCGTCGGCGTCGACCGGTTCGGCGCCTCTGCGCCAGCCAACGTGTTGTACGAGAAATTCGGCCTCACGCCCGAACGTGTTGTTGAGGCGGCCAAGCGCGTGATCGTTAACCTCCGCGACGCCTGAACCGAACCGGCGATTATCCCGGTTCACGCATCAATTGCCAAGACCGAACTAGCCCGGGAGCTGTTGCACATGAATTCGCAGTCGAATCCGAACACTGGCCTCGGCGCCTATACCGCCGACATCGATGCCGCCCTGGCAGGACTCGCCCGACAAGACGTGGTCGGTCGCATCTGGCGGGGCGACCACACGGTTTGGAGTGAAGACCCGACCGAGATCACCGATCGCCTGGGATGGCTGACTTCCGCAGACAACATGCGAGATGAAATTGGTTCTCTGACACAATTCGCGACGGACGTCAAAACCGAGGGCTACCGACATGTCGTGCTACTGGGCATGGGCGGATCGAGCCTGGGACCGGAGGTGCTGCGCCAAACGTTCGGGTCCGCCGACGGCTATCCGGAGCTCATCGTGCTCGACTCGACCGCTCCCGAATCGGTCCAAGCGGTGGCCGATGCGATCGACCCGGCGAGAACGCTGTTTCTCGTGTCATCGAAGTCGGGCTCCACGATCGAACCAAACGCGTTCTACGGCTACTTTCGCCAGCTCGTCGAGCAAGAACGTGGACCGGACAATGCTGGTCGGAACTTCGTTGCCATCACTGATGCTGGAACCGTCCTGGACGCCCTCGGACAAAGAGAAGGGTTCAGGCAAGTATTCGGGAACCAGCCGGACATCGGCGGCCGGTACTCGGTCCTGTCGCATTTCGGTCTGACGCCTGCGGCTCTCATCGGTATCGATCTGTCCGAGTTGCTGGACCGCGCCGACAGCATGCGCGATTCGAGTGGCGCGGACGTGCCTGTTGCCGACAATCCTGGGGCGTGGCTGGGCGCTGTGATTGGAACTCTCTCCTTGAAGGGTAGAGATAAACTCACCGTGCTGACCTCACCGTCGCTCAGCAGCTTCGGGCTGTGGGCCGAACAGCTCATCGCCGAGAGCCTAGGAAAACAGGGCAGGGGAATCGTCCCGATTGCGGGCGAGCCCATCGTCGGCGTCGAAAGCTACGGCGACGATCGCGTTTTCGCGTACCTGTGGGTGGAAGGCGACGAAAACAACCGCGTCGATGAGCTCACCGGGTCACTCGCGAACGCGGGCTATCCGGTAATCAGGCTGGACCTGAAGGACCGGTACGATCTCGCGGCCGAATTCTTCCGTTGGGAGTTCGCGACCGCGGTGGCAGGCTCGATCATCGGAGTGACTCCGTTTGACCAGCCGAACGTCCAGGCGGCGAAGGACGCGACCGACAGTGTCCTCGAAACAGTCAAACAAACCGGCGCACTTCCCGAATCTTCCGAAACGCAGTCGTTCATCGAAATCATGGAAAGCTTGGCGCCGGGCGATTACGTCGCAATTATGACGTACGTAACCCAGGCTCCCGAGCTGGACCTGGCGTTGGACGGCCTTCGGACGGCGATTGTCGAGCGATACGGAGTCGCCACCACGCTTGGATATGGGCCGCGATTCTTGCACTCGACAGGTCAGCTTCATAAAGGCGGCCCGAACTCCGGGGTCTTCGTGCAACTGACATCCGATCACACCCCCGATACCCAAGTGCCTGGCATGACGTTGACCTTTGGCGTGCTCGTAGACGCACAGGCGTTGGGCGACCTCTTGGCGCTTCAAGCGGCAAAACGCCGAACGGTTAGGATCGACGCCGGGGAATCTGCCGCTGGCGCGGTTCGCGGGCTGATCGCGGAGCTGGGGGACAACGGCAACGGATAGGGATTCGTCAAATGCGCAAACCGACGGTGAAAAGGTGGAACAACAGTAATACGGGCGATGTTATTCGATTTGGACGGCACCCTGGTGCAATCCGAAAAGCTCGAAGCGAGATCGTATGCGATCGCCGTTCAGCGCCTGCGTGGACTCGCCGAACCCGATGACCGCGCGATTGAGGCGTACCGGGAAATCGTCGGGGCGTTGCGAGACGTTGCGTCACGGCATGTCATGGAGTCTTTTGACCTAGTCGACGACCTGACGCCTTTGATGACCAGTCATGATGCCTCGGAGCCGTGGCAGGTCCTATCGAATCTACGGAAGGCGATCTACGACGACATCGTGTCCGACCCCGAGGTCATCAGAGACAACCAGTGGCCGCACGCGATAGGCATGCTTAGAACTGCACGTGAAGCAGGTTGCAAGACGGCTTTGGCCACGATGTCTTACCCACTGGGGTGATGCATGTGCTCACGTCTTTGGGCATCGAAGATGAACTCGACCTTATCTTGACTAGAGAGGATGTCGAAAACGCCAAGCCGGATCCTGAAATCTACTTGCTTGACGCCCGCACGCTCGGCTTGGAGCCTGAGGACTGCATCGTCCTGGAGAATTCCCTGAACGGCCTGCGGGCAGGCGTGGCGGCCGGCATGAACGTGTTGGCGGTGGCTACTCCGTTCACGATGGCCGGGCTACATTCCAGTGAAGTGCTCGACCATCCGTGGGTCGTTCACGATCCCGAAAAACTGGTGGAAGCGGTTAGCGCCCGGATTGCGGAGCACGACCGCACCGCACACGGGTAGGCCAACACGGCATTATTGAGGCGCCCGGCGAAACCTAGGCGCCGAATCGGACGAAACGAATTGTGACGGAGGCGGACGATGGAAATCGGAATGATCGGTCTCGGACGGATGGGCGGGAACATGGCGGAACGCCTTCTCCGAGGCGGACATCGAGTGGTGGCTTACGATCCGAATGAAGCGGCGGTCGAGGCATCAGTGCAGCAGGGCGTTGCCGGCGCTTCGTCATTGGAGCAACTCGTGGAACAGCTCTCGACCCCAAGGTCGGCATGGGTCATGGTTCCGGCAGGGCAGATTACCCAGAACACTATCGACGCTCTGGCCGATTTGATGTCCGAGGGCGACACGATCATCGACGGCGGGAACGCCAACTACAAAGACAGCGCTCGCAGAGGCGCCGAACTCAAAGAACGAGGCATCGACTTTCTCGATGCGGGCACGAGCGGCGGCATTTGGGAGCTGCAAGAAGGATACAGCCTGATGGTCGGTGGTGACGCGGATGCATTTGCCAGGCTAGAACCGATCTTCCAGACCCTTGCCCCGGGAACGGACTTCGGCTAAGGACGCGTCGGTCCGGCGGGCGCGGGGCACTTCGTGAAGATGGTTCACGACGGCATCGAGTACGGCATGATGCAAGCGTACGCCGAAGGCTTCGAGCTCATGGACGCCAAGGAGGAGTTCAACCTGGACCTCGCGAACATCGCCCAGATATGGCGTCACGGCAGTGTCGTCCGGTCTTGGCTGCTGGATCCGACGGCGGCCGCGCTCGAGGAAGACGCTGAGCTCGATGGACTGGAGGCGTTCGTCGACGATTCGGGGGAGGGTCGATGGAAGGTCGAAGAGTCCATTGAGCTCGCCGTACCGACGCCGGTGATCGCAGCGTCGCTCTATGCGCGGTTCCGCTCGCGCCAGGGGCAGCCGTTCGGACTGAAGCTGCTGGCGGCGATGCGCAACCAGTTCGGAGGTCATGCCGTAAAGCAATCAGGCTCGTAACGGCCGATTCACCTCAGACCGCTGATCTAACCAAAATAATCTGGCGGCGGCGGCGATCGGCAACATAGTAGGAGGCGGCGTGATCGTCGGCCTCGTGTAGTGGTTCATCTATCTCAGAGAACGTCGCGGGAACAACTCCGTCACGGCAGACAATTAGGCGCTCGCTTGGTTGCCGATTTCGGGCAAGGCGCCGCTAAAATGTCTCACAGCACAGTCGACCCTCAATCTTCTCGAAAGGCGTGGATTTGACGCAGCCCAACACCGTGATCGTCATATTCGGCGGCACCGGCGACCTTGCCCGCCGGAAGCTCGTGCCAGCGTTGTTTCAACTCGCCTGCAAAGGCAGGTTGCCCGAAAGGTTCCACATTCTCGGGGCGGCCAGGCCCGAGATGACCGACGACCAGTATCGCGACCTGATGTGGCAAAGCCTGCAGGAATTCTCGGACCTCGCGGTGAGAGAGGAAGAGTGGTCTCACTTCGCACGAGCGCTCCACTACATGGACGTTGACCTGACTTCGGAAGAAGGCTACAACAGGCACAAGTGGCAACTCACCAAGTTCGAAGAAGACTGGCAAACGCCGAACTGTTTGTTCTATTTGTCTATCGCCCCTCAGTTATTCGATCCGGTCATCCGCGGACTGGCCGAGTCCGGGTTGGCCGCCGAAGAAGAATCCTGGCGACGGGTCGTGATCGAGAAACCGTTCGGCAGGGACCTCGATTCTTCCATTGATCTGAACCTTGAGGTGCCCGAAGTGTTCTCCGAGGATCGTGTCTATCGGATTGATCACTACCTGGGCAAAGAGACGGTACAGAACCTGCTCGTGTTTCGGTTCGCCAACGCGATCTTCGGGTCGCTGTGGAGCCGTGACCATATCGACAACATCCAGATCACTGTGGCCGAAACCGTGTCGGTCGCGGACAGGGCAGGGTACTACGACCGATCTGGTGTAATCCGCGACATGGTCCAGAACCACTTGCTGCAGTTGCAGGCGCTGGTCGCAATGGACCCGCCTGCCGTCCTGGACGCCGAATCGCTTCGCAACAAGAAGATCGAAGTGCTCAAAGCCGTCCGACGATGGACGCCGAAGGACGCGGCGGAGAATGCCGTGCTGGGCCAGTACCGAGGCTACCAGGGCGAAGAAGGCGTGCGAAACGGATCGTCCATGCCGATGTATGCGGCTCTCCGCGTGTTCGTCGACAACTGGCGGTGGAACGGCGTGCCGTTTTACCTTCGCACTGGCAAATCGATGACGGACAAGTTGACCGAAATTGTGGTCCAATTCAAATGCCCGCCGCATATCCTGTTCTCGTAAGAAGAAGGGCGCGGTCTCAACCCCAACGTGCTTTCGATGTGCCCGCAACCGGACGAAGGCATGCACCTGAGGATCGATGTCAAAGTCCCGGATCAAGGTTTGCAACTCGAGCCGAACGACATGGCGTTCCACTACGGTTCGGGCTTCGGCGAACAGGCTAACCCGGAGGCGTATGAACGGCTGCTACAAGACGCGCTCGACGGCGACGCCTCGCTCTTCATCCGTGCCGATCACATCGAAGAGGCTTGGCGCACCGTCGTTCCTCTCATCGCGTATTCCGATGCGTCGCCAACGGCGGCGTTGCGTCTGTACCGGCCAGGAACTTGGGGACCGGACGAGTCCGAAGATTTGCTGGCCCAAGACGGCTTCGGTTGGCAAAGCCTCTGCGCCGCCCATGGAGACGCCGTTGGCTGACGCGAGTCGCACGCGGGACATCCCATTCGTCACGACCGACCAGATGCGCGAAGTCGACCGGGCGATGATCGACGACTACGGGATCACCCTTCTGCAGATGATGGAGAACACCGGTCGCGAGCTTGCCCGCCTGGCGCGGAGCCGCTTTCTGGGCGGCGATCCGCGTGCGTCGCGCGTCGAAGTTTTGGCGGGAACCGGCGGCAACGGCGGCGGGGGACTCGTATGTGCTCGACGCCTCCACGGGTGGGGGCCGATGTCAGGGTCCACCTATCGGTTGAGCCATCGAAACTGACGGATGTTCCACGACGTCAACTCGCGACACTGGAGCGGTTGGGAGTCCCGATCCGAACCTCAGGCGGCAGGATCCCAGACCTCGAATCGGCAGAGCTGATCATCGATGCGCTCATCGGTTACAGCCTGCGAGGCGCTCCGCGAGGAGAGGCGGCCGACCTGATTCTGCAAGCCAACGCGGCCCACGTGCCGATCCTGGCGCTTGATGTTCGGAGCGGAGTGGACGCCGGAGCAGGCGCCGTTCACGGGCCAGCGATCCGCGCTCGAGCGACGATGACGCGGGCGCTGCCGAAGCAGGGATTACGCGGTGCCGCTGCCCGGAAGCACGTCGGCGAGCTGTACCTGGCCGACATCGGCGTGCCTCCGGAGTTGTACGAGCGGCCACCGCTGGACCTGACGGCGGGGCTGATCTTCGCCCGCGAAAGCGTTATCAGGCTGTGGTGACTTTGGCCGTGTCTGCCTAGGCTTCGGCCAACGCCCCACGGACCGCCTCGACCTGAGACATCATCGTCGCGAAGTTCTTGAACGTGAGCGATTGCGCACCGTCGGATTTGGCCTCGCTTGGGTTCGGGTGCACCTCGATGATGAGCCCGTCCGCGCCGACAGCGGCCGATGCCACGGCGAGAGGCGTCACCAGCGGCCATGTGCCCGTGCCGTGGCTCGGGTCTGAGACGACCGGCAGGTGGTTGAGGATATGTATTGCCGGAATCGCGTTGAGATCCATAGTGTTGCGGGTGAACGTCTCGAAGGTTCGGATGCCGCGCTCACACAATATGACCTGTCGGTTGCCAGCCGCCATCAAGTACTCCGTCGACAGCAGCCAGTCCTCGTACGTAGCCGCAAAGCCGCGCTTCAACATCACCGGCTTTGGGACCGCGCCAGCCTCGTCGAGAAGCGAAAAGTTCTGCATGTTCCGGGCTCCGATCTGCAGCACGTCCGCGTAGCTGGCGACGAGATCGACATCGCCGGGCGCCATCACCTCGGTAATGATCGGCATGCCGGTTGCGTCGCGAGCATTCGCTAGCAGCTTGAGGCCGTCCTCACCCATCCCGCGGAAGCTGTACGGTGATGATCTCGGTTTGAATGCGCCGCCACGCAGCACCTGAGCCCCCGACTCCTTGACGGCGTCCGCGGTCGCCAGCACCTGCTCCTCGCTCTCAACGGCGCAGGGCCCTGCGAACACGATGAAGTTGCCGGCGCCGATGCGTACCTTCGCTTCACCGATCTCGACGACGGTCGGACCCGATGCGAACTCTTTGCTGGCCAGCTTGTACGGCTTGGTGACGCGCAACACTTCGGACACGCCCTGCATGAATTCGAGCTCGTTCTGGAGCTCGGGGTAGATCTCGCCCAGCACCCCGATGACGTTCCGTTCGGTGCCGGGATTGATGTGTCCCTGAAGGCCTCGCTGAGATAGATGCGTCTGGACAGCCTCGATATCCTGCCTGGTGCTGCCCGCACTCATGATGACGATCATTGTGATTGCTCCTGATCGGTTATGTCTGGAACGGCTATGAATTGCACCGTGTGGTTAGTCGCGAGTTTAGCAACGTGCATTCTTCGGGTCAACGGGAATGGGCGAATTGGACGAGGCGAGGCGATGTTCGTTGGTCAACGCTGCGAGATGAATTTCAAACTTCAGATGTACTGGACCGACATCCGAGATTACAGCAAAGTCCGAGCAAAGTCGTTCTCAGCGAGTCAGCGTGTTGGGTTGTTTGCAAAGCTCTTCCGGATAACTTGTCGACAACCCCGTCCATGCGGAAACGGCACGGTTGCTGATATGATCGGGCTGGAACGGCTCGTCCATTGGCGAGGAGCAGGACCGTGCATCTGGTCTCATGACCGAACGAAGAGGGTGGGCGGAAATGAACGAGGACCCTGGTCGATGGAGCATCCGTCGTCTCGATGGCGAAGTTGATACTTCCGATTTCGACTCTGGCGACGAACCCTGGGGCCGATCCATCACTGACTTTCTTATCAACGATGCTCTTGAGCAACAAGAATGGCTTATGAGCAAGACCATGTTGTTTTACAATGACGACAGCTTGCTGGGCTATGTCACCTTGGCCGCTTCGTTGCTTGAAATCAGCCAAGCCGGGAGAGTCAGGAGGCAGCCTGGACTAGCGCTAATAGGCCGGGATTCGATTCCAAGCGTGCTGATCGCGCGTTTTGGCATACATAAAGACCATCAGCGCAAGGGTTACGGCAACCGGATGTTTTCATGGGCTTAGGCTGAGACAGATCGGAGCAACTTTGGCGTGCGGCTCATGATTCTTCACGTCGACAAAGACAACAACGGTGGCCGGGCATTCTGGAGGCAAATTGGCTTTCGGCAGGGCGCCGGCGCCAAGAATATCCTCATGTGGCTGGATTTGTTCGAGTACGGGGCGTCAGGATCGAAATAAGAAAGAAACATCCGTTCTTTCTCGTCTTTGTCATTCGCGAGTCGCTATTCGATGAACTTCACGGACCGATGGAATTCCAAAGCCTCTTCGAGTTTCTTGGCCTTTTTCGGGTCGGGCTTGGCGTTCGCTAAGGCACGCCGAATCTTCTCCGCAGCTTTTCCGGTCACGACGCCCTTACGTTTTATTACCTGCCCCATGATGCTCCTCCAGCCGAGACTGCCAAGGCAGTCTACCACATCGACAACATGGTTCCGTGGCAGTGAGCAGGAGCAGCGCGCTCTGACGGTGAACGACCTTTCCACAGATAGACCTTCCTCACTCGATCGTTGGATCAGACGAGGGGCTGCTCTGTCGTTTACCCGCGACGCCTAAGCGCGTCGAGAGAGAACTCGACGCTGTTCACCCACGCCATCTGCGCTGATTCCCGATCGTGGATGCGCGCCGCTTCCTCGATGACCTGGGACGCGATCTCGGCGGGGATCGTGACGACGCCGTTCGCGTCGGCGTGGATTATGTCACCTGGGTTGACGACCACACCGCTGACTTCGACCGGAACCTGAGCTTCGAGGAACCCGAAGTTGCCGTGAGCCGGAACCATCCCAGGCGCGAAGTAATGGAAGCCCATCTCTCGAACCGTCTCGACATCGCGGACGCCAGCGTCGGTCACGAGCCCGATCGCGCCGAGCTTCTTGCTCACGGTCGCGAGTCCGTCTCCGAAATGGCACCCGTGACTCCGTCGAGGCCCAACGTCCTTGAGTACGATCACTGCGGGCTTTGGCGAGTCCTCGATCGCTTCGAAAAACTCAAGTCGCGGGCCGCTGTCGTGGACTCGGCCATGCGTGACCGTATCAAGCGTGGCCGTGACCGCGAATCCGACCATCACGCCGAGCTCGGGGAACATGCAGCCGATGTCCCATCCCATGAACCCCTCGGTGTTGCTCCGAACGTCGAACGGCTCGATGGCGTTGGCGATTGTCGGGGTGTCGATCTGGCGCAGGGCGTCCAAAGTGGCGTCGGTAACAGGATTCGGCATGACGGGGACTCCTCAATTTATGTGGACTGTCGTAGCCGTCTACGTCAGCATCGGCAGCACTTCTTCGACGCAACGCTTGAACTGGCCGCTCTGGTCCCAGGACGGGAAGCGCAGCAATATGTCGGTCGCGCCGGCGTCGATGAATCCCTGGAGCTGCTCCGCGCACTGCTCGGGCGATCCACACGCGACCCAACCCTCGACTTGCTCTCGCGTGTAGATTTGCGGCGTGTAGTAGCCGTTCAGATATCTCCGCGACTCGTCGACCGCCGCCTCGCGGTCCTCGTTGACGTTCATGTTGTAGTACAGCGCACATGGCAGGCCCTCGAAACTTCGGCCGCACTCTTCCGCGTACTCGAAGATGCGGCGCCTGAGCTCGGCGAAGTCTTCGGGCGGGTAGGCCGTGGTCATCCAGCCGTCGCCGAGACGAGCGACGCGACGCAGGTTGCGCTCGATCACGCGCGGTTCTCCGGTTCTGAGGCGAGGGTTGCCGGTCACCCATATCGGCGGCGGGTCCTGGACGGGTTTGGGCTCGACGAACGCCTGCTCCAGGTTGTAGAATCTGCCTTTGAAATCGACGCGCTCCTCAGCCCAGAGCTTGCGGAGAATCTCGATGCCTTCCTCCATGCGCGGGCCCCGGTCTCGGTTGGCGATGCCCATATTGACCTGCTCGAGGCGCGCGAGGTTCTCGGACTCGGGGACCCCCATGCACGCGGCGAGGATCATGCGGCCGTTCGACAGCAGATCGAGGCTGGCCCACTGATATGCGAACAGCACGGGGTGCCTTGACGGGAAGCTGGCCATGCACGCCGGGCCGATCTTGACGCGTTTGGTGCGCGCCGCGATGGCCGACATGAGCGTGATCGACTCCATCCTGGGCTTGGCCATGATCTGATCGCCAACCCATACGTGGTCGAAGACCTCGTTCGCGTCAGCAGCCTCCGCCATCTCGAGAATCTCCGCTGGGTTCGTCAACCCCAACACGACCCCGCGATTCGAGAGCGTCAGTCCGAATCTTGCCTTGTTAGCCATGACGTCGCCTCCCCGTTGTCGGTTTCTTCAGTCCCTATCAATCGCCGCGATTGTAGTTCCGTGTCACGTGACCGTCAACGAGGTGTGGTCGGTTTCCAAAAAAGGATAGCCTGATCACGCATGATGCCTGACGGTTATCGAGGCAATAAGGTTTGATACGGGGGAAAACATCGACTATCTTGAAGCGTCGCTAATTGTGATTCAGCGATGCGAATGTGTCGAATCATCGGTGACGATCAGGACTGAACGGCGACAGCTACCGCTTCAAGCACAGCCAGCAGATCGACCGACCTCACGCAACTGCCTAACACCGGCTCTCACGCACCGCGAACCTTGTTGCTCACGCTGCAGCTTTCAGTGGTACAGTTTTACTCCGCCCCACTGGTACACTTTCACTCCGCTCTTGACATCTGAGCGCGTTGGCCGTTGGAGGTTTGACTCCCACAGGAATCGACGGCAAGAAAGGATCGAGATGCAGATAAGAACACAAACTCCTTTTTGGGCTCTCCTAATCGGCATGACGGCGCTGTTTGTGGTAGTCGGCTGCAGCGGCAGCAGTCCCTCGGCGGACGAAGCGGATCCGTACGCTGCAGTGGCCGCGGGCGAGACCGCGCTGGACGTCGTGGTTGTAATCGAGCAGCAGAACAATCCTACCTTCGACCTGAAAGCCCGAGAAATCAACCGTACGGACGTTTCTGGCGATTGGGATGCCGACAGCAGCAACAATCTGGATGAGCCGCTCATCATTCCGCCTGGACAGATCCGTTTCTTTTTAGATAATGTTGGCACGTTGGCGCATGCTTTCCAGGTGCGTGATCTGAAAGGCGAAAGCATCGCGAAGACTCGTAACGTTGGCCCGCTGAAGCAAGGCGAGTTGATCGTCAATCTTCAGCCAGGTGAATACGACATACTTTGCCAGCTCAGCGACCATGCCAAGCGCGGCAGTCTCAGGCGTTTGATCGTAGACGCCGCAGCAGATGTCCCCGCGCTCTAAACCGGACAGAAAATCCACCACACAAGCCTAGTTTGCTCCCAGAGCAAGGTTCGACAGTAGAGAAAGGTATCGCATGCCGTTAGATGTTCCAGTTATAGGTGCACGAAATGCAGCCTGGATCGCGGCGCAACTCCACCTATTCTTTGCCGCCTTCGTTCTGGGAGCCCCACTTTTCATAGTCCTCTGCGAATACTTGGGCGCCTCGAAAGGCGCTCCGAACTGGAAGGTTCGTGTACCGATCGCGGTCCTCGCTGTCGTCGTGGCCGCGGCGATAGTAGCCATGGCGCACAGGACCGTGGACAAGATCATCGTCGTCACGGCAGCCGGAATCGTCGTCGCCGCGGTGGCTTTCGTCAAGTCGAGCGGAGACGATCGCTTCGAGCGCCTTGCACACGAAACGATGAAAGTCGTTACGATTGCGTACAGCCTGACCGCCATCAGCGGCGGTCTTTTCGCGTTCATTCTGATGGGACCCTATGGCAAACTGACCACCCATCTGTTCGAGAAGTTCGGGCCGATCTTCGCGGTCTACGGTCTCCTCTTTTTCGTTGAAACGATCTTGATGTACGTTTACTGGTACAGTTGGGATCGCATGAAGAATCGAAAAACTCTTCACATGTCAATCGGCGTGCTGTTGAACGTCGTTGGCACGGTCATGATGTTCCTCATGAACGCGGTTGGCGCGTACATGCTGACCCCGCCCGAAAACGTGGCCGACGCCGGTCTGTGGAGCCTCATAAACAACCCGTCATGGAGCGGCCTGAACCTGCACAGGTTCGTCGCGAACATCACCTTTGGCGGCCTGATGGTGGCTCTTTTCGCCGCGTTCATGTTCCTGTCAGCGCGGACCAAAGAAGACAGGGCCTTTTACGATTGGATGGGTTTCATCGGCAACATCATCGGAGTTGCCACTTTGATGCTTCTGCCATTGGCCGGATACGTGTACGCCAAAGAGCTCTTCCTCTATGACGCGGTCATCTCCACGTTCATGATGGCGGACAAGCTCTCGTTCTACTTCGTCTTGCAAGGCGTCCTGGTCTCGATGCTGTTCCTGGGCGCGAACTACTACATGTGGATGAGCATCAAACGCATCTCCGGTTCTGAATCGCTGATGGGCTACATGAAACCGACCTTCGCCGTGATCTTCGTGGCGTCGGCGATCTGGGTGACCCCGCAGAATTTCCTGTCCGACCTGACGGCCACGATTCCCGAAGGCACCGCGCCCACTAACATCCTGATCCCTGATCGGCTGGCTTTCTTGGGATTGATGATGGCGAAGGCGTTGGCGGTCACGATGATAATCATCTTCACGTTCCTGACGTACATGGTTTATCGACGAGCTCTGAGTCGAGGCTCGATACAGTGGGGCCAAATCTCTCCCCAATCGCAGTATGCGTTGGTCCTCATCCCGGCGGTCGCGGTGTACACCATGGGCCTGATGGGCGCTGTTCGTGAGTTGGCTCGCCAAGATTGGCATGTGTTCAACGTTCTCAAGGACACAACTCCCCAGGCGTTCACATCGCCGCTGGCACAGATGAGCTTGATGGTGGGAATCGTCACGTTGCTCTTCTTCGCATTTATGGCGTTCATATTCTGGATCGGTTTCGTGTTGAGCGGTCGCGAAGAGGAGATGGCATGAGCGAACGCCAAGAAATCGAAGACACGGCCAGTTCGTCGTCGCCAGAGTCGCGTCCGGGAGTTCTTCGACGGCTCCGCGGCGTCCTCATCATCTCCGTGGTGTTGCTCCTGGTTATTTGGGTAGGCTTCACGGTGCTTCCCGAGGACACCGGCGTGTCGCTCGGATTGTTCTACCAGGTGTTCTTTACTGTCATCGTGCTGCTTGGCGCGGCTTTTTTCTGGATGATCGACCTGGAGGATCTTCCGCATCCGGGCAGCGCGTTAAAGGTATGGGGAAGTGTGCTCGCGGTGTACCTAGCCACCGTCGGCTTCATGGTTGCCGTCGGGTTCGTATTGCCGCAGTTCGAAGGCGGCTTGGTCGAGGCGGTCGAGCCTCAGGACGCCTTCGGTCGAGGACAGGCGTTGTTCTTCGACCCGGCGGCTGGTTGTTTCCTGTGCCACGCCATCGACGGTGTCGGCGCATTCAGGGCCCCCAATCTCACAGAGTTGGCTTCCCGAGCTGGCGATCGCGTCGCCGGGTTGTCGGCTGAGGAATACGTCGGCGCGAAAATCCTTGGCGGGATGAACTACGAGTTCACCGTGCCTGAGTACGCACCGATAATGCCTCCTTTCGAGCGCCAACTGGATGCAGAGCAGGTCGACGATTTGGTCGCGTTCCTTTTGGGCCCCAGATAGACTGAAACGGTCAAGGAGCAAACGATGGCGGCTGCGAGCCAAAAACAGATCGCAAACAACGGCGGCGCGCCCATTCGGCAGATATTGATCGCGCTGTTATTGAGCATCGTGGGAACCGCCGTGATTGGCGGAGTGCTGCTGCTCTTGCTCGACAACATCTGGTGGATCGCTGGCGGCAGCGCGGTTTCGTTGTTCGGCGCGGCCATGTATCTGGGCAGGGCGATGGCCATGCCAGAACCGCTATACGGGACGCTGCTGGCCGCGTTGTACGTGTCGATCGCGATCACGATCATCCTCGTCGGCACACTCCTTGCTGTTCTTCCGGATCCGTTCCCCGGGCTGGAAATCGGCGACTCGACGTTCTTCTTTGTTTCTCCATTGATCTTGTTGGTCAGCGGTGTGGCGGGCAGTGCCATCGGCGGCAAAGCGGGCGGCGGCTCGCAGGATGATTCGTGATACGTTTGCTTTGCCAGACGCTGAATCAAGGCGACGATCTGAGATGCGCGATTGCCGATGGCGCCGAGAGGCGAAGTGTTAACGGTTGACTCGCGAGCGGCGTTGAAGCGGGAGTTGTGGTGAAATGATGGGACTGTTCAGACGAATCGCGTTCTGTCTGTTGGTTGGTGTGTTGACGATTGGGCTCACGGCGATTTCCTGTTCGAACCCGGAAGCCGAACCCGACCCCATCGAGGCTCCCGCTTCATTGAAGAAGTCTGGGCCAATCTCTGGCGAGGGTAAAACCGATGCGGAGGTGTACACGGAAGCATTTGACCAAATGAATATCAACGTCGATCTAACCGACGAAGGATTCAGACCCGCCTCTATACACATTCCGGCCGGTCGAAAAATCAAGCTTGTTGTGCGGAACAGAGGGACCGGCGAACACCATTATCGCGTCATTGGGTTGACGCCGCGCAACCTTGAGTGGCTTGCCCCGAACATCGACACGGAAGACATCGAAGCCGCCATTGGCACTGACGTCGAGCACGACATGCACCACACAACCGGATTCGCGCCGTTCCGAGGTGAGTCGCGCGCCGGGATTCGGCCGTTTGGCGACGAGGTACACGCATACGTTGACGCCGCCGGGGGAGTCGACATGGTGCTGTTCGTGGCGTTGGAGACCGGCACGTACGAAGTCGAGTGTCCGTTGCATCTGGAAGCTGTGGGCAAAGTAACGGTCTTCTGATACTTTCCTGCATTCCACCGAGAGACAGCCGGCGCTAGAATCGGCGGGTCTTCCATGGCCAAGTCCGGCGATGCGGCGCCGCGTGGTTTTGGCGCCGGGCCGGCAATATCGCGATGTTTTGCACATTCACGCCCCCTCTCGAGACTCCTGTTCCGTCGTGAGACCTACCCGTTTCGGTAGGCTTCAACTACCGTCGTTTGTATTGTCCATGATCAACGCGGGAGCGAAAATGGCAGTGAAGGCCGTTTTTGAAGTATGCGGCAACCCAAAGTGAATAGGGTTGAGAGGTTGCGGATGGATTGGGCGAAGATGCACCAAAGGTCGATCGGCGCCGCGGTGTTTGTATTTGTCTTTGGTTTGGCGGCAGTGGTGGCCCTCAAACCCTGGGACGCCAGTGAGGCCGCGCGAGAGATTACCGCCGATCAAGTCGCCAGCGGCGCTGAAACAAGCTTCTTGCATTTCGACTCCAGTGCTGCGGCGCGCGGATTTGAGCTCACCGACCAGTAAGGACAGCGCGTCAGCCTCGACGATTTTGAAGGCAAGTGGGTTGTCGTCAACTGGATGTACACCACTTGCGTAACCGTATGCCCGGCGCTGACGACGAACATGAAGTTCGCGAAGAACGGTCTCGAAGAACGTTTGGGCGAAGAACTTCAGTTGGTGTCGATAACCTTCGACCCGGCGCGCGACACCATCGACGTGATGAAGGCGTACAGCGAGAAGGTGACGAACGGCGCGTCGGATTGGTCGTGGCTCACCGGAAGCCAGATCGAAACCGACGCGGTCGCGAAGTCTTATGGCATGACTTATCGCTCTGTTGCGGGAATCGAAAACATCGGACAGTTCGATCACACGGCGCTGGCCGTGGTGATCGACCCCGCGGACCGGCTGCGGCATAGGTATCTGGGAACAGGCTGGTCCGACGACCTTCTGACCCCAATGGACATCGACATCGCACTTGCCAAAGCCGCCATCGAAGACAAAGCAGCTTCGTTTGCCGGCGCCGTTGCACCGACCGCGGTTGCGCCGGTCGCAGATACGACGCTGACCCATGTCGCGGTCGCCGACGGTTCTTTGCCGAAGCCCGCAGCGGTTTACGATTGGGGGGCGTCGAAGGACGGCGTCGATTCCCAGGTTCTCAGTGAGTTTCTTACCAACGAAACGGCAGCGGACTGGCTCGAGGCTCGTGTCAATCTGGCCCTAGAAGACGGGTGGCATCTCCTCGCGTCTCAGCAGGAGGATTACGACGGCTTCGAATTCGCGGTCCTGGAAGGGTCGGATGGAAATTTCCTGGGCGTGGGCAGAGTGAACTGGCTGGCGTTGGAAGTCAACGGGTCGGATTCCGCCAATGTCCAAAGCACGGCAATGACAATCTTTTCACTCCACTGCGATACAACCGCGTAGTTGGGATCGGACCATGAATACCTGAAAACGTTAGTTCGAGGACATCCAGTGATTGTAAGGAGAAATCGGAACTCCTTATTTCCGCTGTTCATCCTTATCTTTGGTCTTGGACTTGCGGGCGGCTCAGCTTGTTCGGAGACCGCGATCGAGACCGAGCCCGGCACGGCCATCGGCAACTACGCTCCGGTGTTCGAAGCGCCAATCACGAGCGGCGACACCATTAAGCTCGACGATCTCAGAGGAAGCGGCGTGGTCGTGAACTTTTGGTCCACGTGGTGCCCGCCTTGCGTAAAAGAACTTCCCCTGTTGGACAGCACTGCCAAAACCACCTCGCGAACGGTCTCGTGGTCATCGCGGCAAATATGGGCGACTCGGAAGAAGAAATCAATGACTTCCTCGCTGACATGAGCCTTGAGTTTCCGGTGGCAATTGACAGTCTCGGCAAGGTGTCTCGCGAGTACCAAGTCGCGGCCCTGCCCGTGACCTTCTTCATCGACCGCGATGGCGTCATCCAGTACAAGCGCACCGGCGAGCTCACCGAAGCCGACGTTGCGAACGGACTCGACAGCATCCTGTAGCCCAGTCGTCCGGATCTTCGGTATTTACACTTCCTGAGATTTCGCAAGACCACGTCGGTCGCGCGAGTGAGATGCATCACATCGGCGCCGACCGGATCCCGTCGTGTCGGCCGAAATAGGATGCCTGGCCCGCCGGATATTCAGCGTCGATGGATTCGCCAAAATCCGCTTCAGCGTCAGCGACGCCAGCCCAATGCGAAGGCCAACAATACTCCAGATTGTGCGACCTGATCATCGACTCAGGTTGCAACGCCATATTCGCCACAATCTGTGCGTAGACTACGCCTCTCAGCGGTCTTATTCTCGGCGCGATATTGTATAGTAGGCGCAAGGGCCGAGATTCATCTTTCGAGAGGTCAATCCATGGTTTTCACACTGGAGAATCGCCGCGCTTCCGTTTTCAATATCGGGGACGGTGACGTCGGCGCGACAGACGTCTCTCCCAGCGAACTCGAAGCGTTCGAAGACTACGATCTGATCTACCGAACTCTCTGCGCGATACTGTTCAACTTCGTGCCTACTTCCGGGCACCCGGGAGGCAGCATATCCGCCGGTCGGATGACTCATGGAATCATGTACAACCTGATGCGCTACGACCTGTCGGCTCCAGCAACTCCGGGCGAGGACATCTTGTGCTACGCGGCCGGCCACAAAGGGTTGGGCCTTTACGCGAACTCGGCGCTACGAAACGAGGTCGCTCGCGTTGCGGCGCCGGAGCTGCTGCCGCCCGACAATGCGTCGCAGATGCGTCTCGAAGACCTGCTCGGTTACCGCCGCAATCCGACGCAAGACACCCCGCTATTCAAACAATTCGGCGTGCGAGCATTGGACGGGCATCCGACGCCCGCGGTGCCTTTCATTCCGTTGGCCACCGGCGCATCCGGAGTCGGAACCGGATCGGCGTTCGGCCTGGCGCTCGGAGCGCTGGACTATTACGGCGCGGAGCACGCCCCCACGGTCCACGTCGTGGAGGGCGAAGGCGGCATGACCCCTGGCCGAGTCTCGGAGTCGTTGGCGATGGCGAGCGCTTCCGGACTCAAGAACGTCGTGATGCACGTCGACTTCAACCAGGCTTCGATAGACTCCGATCAGGTTTGTCGCGAGGGCGATATACCCGGCGATTACGTTCAATGGACGCCCGCGGAATTGCTTTATCTGCATGACTGGAACGTGATCTCGGTCGAAGACGGTCACGATTTCGGACAGGTCTTTGCGGCCCAGCGTCAATTGGCGTCCATCGACAACAACCAACCGACGGCGATCGTCTACAGGACGACGAAAGGGTGGCGATACGGCGTTGTCGGCAAGGCGTCACACGGAGCCGGCCACGGTTTCTGCTCGGACGGCTTCTACACGGCGATGGCGGAGTTCGAGAACCGTTTTGGCGTCGATTTTCCGCGCCACGAAGGCGGTTCGGACCCGGCTTCGGTCGAACAGACCTACTGGGAGTACTTGTCGGTGATCCGCCGGTTGCTGGAATCGGAATCGCACATCGCGAAGACACTGGGGGCCAAACTCGGCGAGGCGCGCGAGGGCTTGCAAAACTTGAGCCGTCAACCTCGCGGCGGCGCCGGTGACATCGCCGCGATTTACGATCATTCACGCGTCGATCCTGAGACGCCACCGGAATCTCTGGCCAGCGAGCCCGGAACCGCGACAACCCTTCGCGGCACGCTCGGCAGCGTACTCGATGAGCTCAACAAGGAGAGCAACGGCGCGTTGTTCGTCGGAGCGGCCGATCTGGCGGATTCGACGTCAGTCGGCGGAGGCACGAAAAGCTTCCCTTCCGGGTACTTCCACGGCGCGAACAACCCGGAGTCGCGGCTTGTCTCGATGGGCGGGATCAGCGAAGATGCCATCGGAGCCGTTCTGTCCGGTCTGTCCGGGTACGGGACGCATGTCGGCGTCGGTTCGTCATACGCCAGCTTCATCGCGGCCCTCCAGCACGTGGCGGTGCGTCTGCACGGCATCGGCAACACGGCGCGGAAGATGCGTACAGGAGAGCCGTTCAGGCCGTACGTCATGGTCTGCGCCCACGCGGGCTTCAAGACAGGCGAAGACGGACCCACCCACGCCGAGCCCCAAGCACTGCAACTGCTGCAAGGGAACTTCCCTCCGGGCATCGGCATCACGCTCACTCCCTGGGACCCCCAAGAGATCTGGCCGCTGCTGACGACGGCGTTGCAAGCGCGGCCCGCGTTTGTAGCCGTGTTCGTGACGCGGCCGTCGGAGCGGATCGTGGATCGGGCAGCTCTCGGTCTGACCAGTCCGGTGCAATCCGTCAACGGGGTGTACGCGCTCCGTAACGCCGACGCGTCCAAGCCGTCGGACGGCACCCTCGTGCTCCAGGAGAGCGGATCGACATATGCTTTCGTCGAGGAAGCGCTGCCGGTGCTGGACGAACGCGACCGAAATCTGAACGTGTATTACGTGTCCAGCAGTGAGCTGTTCGACCGGCTCAGCGCACCGGAGCAGGACGCCATCTTCCCGACGGAGCATCGTCAGGAAGCGATGGCGATCTCCGGGTTTACGCAACCGACGACATATCGGTGGATCACGTCTGAATTCGGGCGTGAGCACTCGCTCCACGGCTACGGCATGGGCCACTTTCCAGGCAGCGGACAGGCGCACGCGGTGTTGAGGGAAGCGCGGCTCGACGGCCCAAGCCAGGTCGAAGCGATCGAGAAATACGTCGCCGATCTCGCGCGGTCTCGAAGCTGACGTCACAACCCGTGTCTTGGCGGTAGCGACCGCTAGAGCATTCCAGCTCGGTCCAAAGCGTCGGTTCGCCTCACGAGGCGGCGGGACCACTCGCTGACGTTGTGTTCGAATTCCGGTCCGATGAGTTCCTGAAGCGCGAACTGCGACCATAGCCCGGCGTTGATCGTGTAGGTCCGCGCGAGCTTTCGGTCGGCGAGCAGGTCAGCCAGAGAGTAGTCTGTGACCCCGTATTCGGTCAGTGCCTTGTAGTAGTCATGGACCAAGCTGTTGGTCTCGGCGAGCCAAGACTCGTCGTCAGGGAATGTGCGGTACTCCGGCACGATGTCCAGAAAACATGCGATGTCGAATCCGGGTCTCATCCTCGCCGCGAGCTGCCAGTCGAAAAGCGCCACGTCGTCGACGCTTGGTCCGTCGAAAGCGAAGTTGTTGATCCATGGGTCGCCGTGCACGAGCGTGACAGGAGGTCGCGACAGTCTCGACATGGCATCCGGCAGTTCGACCAGGGCGGACTCGATGATCGTCGCTGCTCGGTCGTCCAGTCCGCCCGGAGCCTGCTCAGCAAGCCTGTCGAGCCACGACCGAATTCGACGCACGTAGGGCTCGATGCGGTTGCCCCAATCCAGCCACTGGCGCGCTGCTATCAGCGGGCTGTTCCACATCGTTGCGTGCAACTTGGCCAATGCCCGAACGGCTGCTTTCGCGTCTCCGACAGACACACCCGGGTTGCCAAGTCGCATTCCCCCAAGATCCTCAATCAGCAACGCTCCGGCCGCCGCGCGGGGGTCGTACGCACTGAAGTAGCACCGGGGGGTACGGATGCCGGCGTGGTTGGCGAGCTCCGAGTAGAAACGTGCTTCGATGACCGGCGAGCCCAACTCGATCATGATTCGCTGCCCATCCGTTTCACCCAATGGCGGCAGCTTCGCGATCAGCGAGCTCGCTGCGCCGGATTCGGAGCGATCGTAATCGAGAGACACCCTGTAGACGGATCCGCCCGATCCGCCGCCGATCGGTTCTGCGCGCACCGAGACGACTCGCGCGACGTCGATCACGCCGGCGTCGCGCAGACACGAGTCGACCCATGACGGTGTGATGTCATTCTTTGCGAAGGGCATCTTCGCGTTCAGCATCGAAACGTTCCTGGCCGCCAACGAGGTCCGGTGACGCCCGACCGGCGAAGTCGCATGTCTGGTGCATCGGTACACAGATGCTACCTGAACTCGAGCGAAAATGTGCGAAGCTTTGGCGCCTTCGGTGCCGACGCTGTTGATGCGTAAAGGACCGGATTCAACCCGGGGTTGCAGATCGGAAGGAAGGATCCACGAACAGGGGGACATCACGGTCGCCAGGCCAAGAATTCAGATGAGGCGAGGCCGAACACGATCCCGGTCGTCGCCCTGTCTACTTGTAGATCTCCAGATAGAACTGGCGGGAACATGTTTCGCAGATCGAATGACTGAAAACGGCGTCGGAGCGATCAGAAATGTAAGCCTCCAACTGATTCCAGTCACCTCGTTTATCTCTTATTCGCTTGCAGTGCGAGCAGATGGACAGCATGCCCTTCAGGGTCCGATTCTCTTTGATTTTGGATGTCAGTTCGGTAACGTCCTCAATAGTTACCAGCGATAATAACGAGCTTGTCAGCGAACCCGTCTGCAACGGCGTGACCATCGCGTTTTGCATGCGATGGTCGCCTGTCCGTGTAGGCGCCGGTGTCAGATACTTGTGAACCCGAGATGAAAAGACCACCGGCGGCCCTCCCCCGAAGACGCTGCCGAGCCTTTCGGCGTACTGCGGTTCCGCCAGGTGAGGGAACATCTCGTAGATGTTCGAGCCCACGATTGAACTTTGGGGGACTCCTGTCCAATCCTCCAACTGGCGGTTCCAAAACACGACACTGAAGTCGTCTCTCAATATCAGAATGCCCATCGGAACGTGGTCCAGCGCAACGAATTGCACGTCGGAGAGCACGGCTTCAGACAATCTCGGCTTCCCCAGCTTGCTTGGATTGAACTCAGCAGGTTGCCGAGGGACTTGCCTTCCAGCACCAGCAGAATGTCACCGTGGATCATGCAAGCCTCGACGGTGAAGCTGGCCCTGGCGAGCAGTATGTCGACATCGCGCTGGTTCCGATAGTCGCCCAGAACGGCTCCGATGTCGCCTTCGCCAAAAGACGGAATCGCGTAGTCGATCGGTTCGTTCAAGTAGTTGCCGATGGTGCCCATGACGCCGTTGATGATGATGTTTCCGACCTCGGTCAACACGCCGATTCTCACCGAGTCCAGGTCGCCATCGTTGTTCGTCTCTTGAACCAACACGTCCGCCAACGCGGCTGCACTGGCCGTCGGGAAGACGATGGCCGCGGCGCCGCAGAACTTCATCTTGACGCCCGCGATGTCGTTCCAACCCAACCGATCGATGTTTTCTTCGATCTCGGGAGGCGTGATCAATCTGACCTCGGGAACTTGAAGCGTGACATGGGCCTCGACGAGATCGTTGAGCATCCCGGATGCTCTGCTCTTTCCAATGTTGAGCATCCCTTGCAGGGCGTCGCTTTGTTCGGGAGGCAGTAGAGTAGTGCTCACTTTGATACCTCAGCGGGGAGGCATTTGACAGCCTGGCGCAGGACTTCGGGATCGGGCGGCTTGTTCAGCACCTTGCATGCGCGCCCAGCTCCAAGCGCTGTTTCCTCGTGCTGTCCTGTACGTCAGACGTCAGGACGATGATGCACGGGCTGGACACTCAGTCTTTCATCGAGTCTAAAACGGCTGTGCCGGTCACGTTCGGCAGGAGCAGATCCATTACGACGAAATCC
>JASMDM010000005.1 GCA_030752795.1 SAR202 cluster bacterium
TATCTCATCTTCCACTGGGGTTTGCGCTTTTCGGAGAAGGCTTTAGGCCCTTCGATGGCGTCCTCCGTGCCGCCCACGATCTGGGCGATCGGGCCGGACAGCTTCATCGAGTACTCGACCGGCAAATTGCGCCCTTGGTACACGATCCTCTTGATGGATTGCACTGCCAGAGGGGCGCACATCTTAATCTCTTCCGCGATGCGGTCTACTTCCTTGAACAGCGCGTCACGGTCTTCGACGACTTCCTGAATGAGGCCGATCCGGTACGCGCGGTGCGAATCGATTCGGCGGCCGGTGAGCTGCATGTACAGCGCCTCGCCGAGCGGAACCATGCGCGAGAGGTTGTGCAGACCGTACCCGGCCAAGATGCTCCATCGGGGTTCCGGCAGGCCGAATTGGGATTTCCTGGTCGCAACACGGATGTCGCACTGCAGCGAGACCTCAAGTCCACCGGCGACACAGAAACCGTCAATCGCGGCGATGATGGGCTTGAACACGCCGCGGTCCGCCCAGGTCAGCCCCGTGGTCGCGCCGACCCGACGATCGCCCGCGGCGTCGAGGCTCGCGCGTTCCTTGAGGTCCATGCCCGCCGAGAACGCACGTCCGCCGGCGCCGGTTACCACGGCGAGCTGCATTTCAGGGTCGTCGCGGAAATCTTCGATCGCCTCGACCAACCCTCCGCTCAGTTCGCGGTTCAACGCGTTGAGCGAATCAGGCCGGTTCAGGGTTATGTAGGCGACGTTATCTTTCTTTTCGTACAGGATCGTCGATGTCGAAAGAGTCATGGCGTTCTCCGTTAAAAGATGTCGATCGATTTCGGGTCCCATTTCGATGGTTTGAGCAGTTGAGATCGGCGTTCCGGCGTCTTCGGCACACTGCCTGAATCTGTCAGCGGGAGTGTATTCCGAACTGGGTCGGGTGTCAACGCGATGTACTCTCACGTTCCCCCGCCGCGATGCACCCGGATTGGCTGCTCAGCGAAGCGGGTCGGGATATCGGTGTGATGGGCTGCGGCAGCACGTGAGTCGTCCGCGTGCTCAACAGATATCGCGAGTGGCAACGGCAATTACCTGCTGGCGGTTGAGCATCATCCGTTGGCGGGTACGCTGGAGCGCATCTGCATCAACTCAACGAGGCGACAATCAGTCAGTTTCGACTCGTATGTCGACTGAATAGATCGTCCCAGTGAACGCGAACGGCGCATCGTAAAGATCGGTGATCGGCGCCAGCACATCCTTGCCGATGTCGACCCCGCCGACCCTCGACGCCTTCATGACGGCGGGGATGCGCGTCACGCCGGCCTCGGCGCCGTCGATGGTGAACGTCGCGGTCGCTCCGGCGTCGCTCGTGTACGCGAACGTTAGCCCGATGACCGTTCGGCCATCGGGTAGGCTCGCGGAGGATCGTCCGACGGTTAGGCTGCCAGAGGCTTTATGGGCAAGCACCAGGCGATTGCTTTGCACGAACAGCGAGAACCCGTCCGTAAACGAACCGTGAGAGTAGATCACGCCTTCGGTTTCCGGGCCGTCGAGCTCGACGTCGGCTGCCAGCTTCCAGTCTCCTGCTCTGAGTTGAGGACCCAGAGCCGCCGGGACGTGAGCTCCGGGCGAAACGAAGCGGTAGTTCGAGGTCTCGTGGTAGGCGCCCGGATGCCTGCTCGGACCGGCTTTCTCGAAGCTGCGATCATCGAGCGGCAGCACCCCGTAGCGGCCGGCCTCGATCCACCAGAGATCAATCATCCTTCGCAGGCGCTCCGGTTCCAATGCGGCGAGATTGCGAGTTTCCGCGAAGTCTTCGTCGAGGTGGAAAAGCTCCCACCCTTCGGTGTCGTAGTCGTCGCCTGGTTCGTGACGGGTGACGGCCTTCCAGCCGTCGATCCAGAGCCCTCGGTTGCCGATCACCTCGAAGTATTGGATCGGCTTTTCGGACGGGACATCCGGCTGCGTATACGTGTATGCAAGACTAGTGCCGGAAATCGGAATCTGGTCGTATCCACGGTAACTCGTGCGTGGCTGAACGCCAACCATCTCGAGGATCGTTGGAGCAATGTCGCTAACGTGGTGGAACTGATTGCGGACACCGCCGGCATCCTCGATCCTTGACGGATGGTGGATGATCAACGGCACCCTCACGCCGCCGCCGTGCGTGTCCTGCTTGTACCATCTGAGCGGCGTGTTCCCGACCTGCGCCCATCCCCACGGTATGTCGGCGTAGCTCTTGGGACCGCCGATGTCATCGAGTTCAGCCTGAATCGCGTCGAAGTCTTCCTCGGCGTCGGGCCTGCCGATCGCCTCGCCAAGGGTCAGCCCAGCGTTGGTGGCGTTTCGAGTCGAGCTCGGGCCAGCCTTCGCCACGCCGTAAGGTCCGCCATTCTGGCTCGTGCCGTTGTCCGCCGTGAGCACTATCACCGTGTCGTCGAGCTGCCCCGTCTGCCGCAAATGGTCGATCAGGCGACGGATCTGCGCGTCGGTGTGATCCAGGAATCCGGCCCAGGTCTCTTGCAGCCGGCACATGAAGCGCCGTTCGTTTTCGCCGAGTTCGACCCAGGGCTTCACCCCTGGATTCCTGGGCGCGAGCTCGGTGTCCGCGGGTATGATTCCGAGCTCGAGCTGTCGCTGGAAGTATCGCTCGCGGATCACGTCCCAGCCCTCGTCGAAGCGGCCGCGGTACTTGTCTATGTATTCCTTGGGGGCTTGGTGTGGGTAGTGCATCGCGCCTGGGGCGAAGTACATGAAAAACGGGGCATCCGGATAGATCGATTGCTGGTCGTTGATGAACTCGATCGCATGGTCGACCAGATCCTCGGTGACGTGGTATCCCTCTTCCGGAGTCTTCGGCGAATACACCGGGTGATTGTCGTACGTGAGCTCAGGGTAGAACTGGTCCGTGGAACCCGGCAAGAAGCCGTAGTACCGGTCGAATCCGCGCTGGAGCGGCCAACCGTCACGATGCCCGGCGGCGGAGTTGTGCTCAGACGGATTGAGATGCCACTTGCCCAGGGCGAACGTAGCGTAGCCTTCTTCGTGCAGCATTTCCGCCAGAGTCGCCGCGTGCCTGGTCACGAGCGCGCGCTGGCTCGGGTAGCCGATGTCGTGGTAGTTGGCGATGTTGCCCATCCCGACGGTGTGGTGGTTTCGTCCGGTCAACAGAGAAGCGCGAGTGGGCGAGCAAAGCGGCGTTACGTGGAAGTTGGAGTACCGCAGGCCGCCGTCGGCAAGTGAATCGATATTCGGCGTGTCGATCGTGGAGCCGAAGCAGCCCAGATTCCCGAACCCAGTGTCGTCAAGAAGGACTATCAGGACGTTGGGGGACCGGCCGTCGTGCGACGACGGAGGCGTGGGCCAATCAGGTTCCGAGTCCTGGTAGGTGGCTCCGATCCGTCCACGGAATTCGTTTTCGCTTGTCATCGCCGTTCACCCCGCGTTGAAGAAATTGGAGACTCGCAATTGAGCGAAGGCCTGCCTACGTGCATCCTCGTTGGTCAGTCGTTGAACACCGTCGTGCCGTCCGACCCCAGCACCTCGCATTCGCCGTCCGAATAACCGAGCAAATTCACGAGAACCCGCCTGCTGTCCTGGCCAAGAATGGGCGCCGCCCTCCATCGAAACTTGTCGAGATAGTTGCCGATTATGGATTGGCCGTCGTATCGCTTTAGCCCGATTTCGGGTTCGTCGAGATCCACGAAATAATCTCTGGCTGCCAGATGAGGATCGGCGAGCAAATCTTGGTTGGTCGCAACTCTGCCCGCGGGAACGCCTGCCGCTTGGAGTTGCGTCATGACATCGACTGGTTCCCGACGGCCCGTCCACTCGGAGACGACGGCGTCGAGTTGTTCTTCGTTGTCTTTGCGGCCGCTCAGCTTCGAGAACCGGGCATCGAGCAATCTGTCGTCGCCGATTACCGAGCACAGTGCTTGCCATTCGTCATCGTTCGTCACCGAAATCGCGACCCATTTGTCGTCGCCCTTGGCTCGGTAGGCGCCGTGAGGGGCGTAGTCAGGGCGCTTGTTGCCTTGCAGGGTTGGTGTCTGAGCGGTGGCGGAACTTGCGACCAGATGCTCGCCGATCATGAGCACCGGGCTGTCCGCGAGCGCCAGATCGATGTACTGGCCTCGACCGGTCAGCCGACTTCTCCTCAGATATGTCATGACCACGCCGACGAGGTTGAGAGCCGACACCGGGTCCGCGTACGACATTCCGGATTGAAGGGATTTGCCGGGTTCGTATCCTATCAGCGATGAAACCCCTGACATCGCCTCCCCGGTGGAACCGAATGCCGGAAAATCGGCGTACGGTCCCTCCGCGCCGAAGCCGGGCATGGCGCACATCACGATGCTCGGGTTTGCCTCTCGGATCGCGTCCCACCCGAGATCGAGGTTGCGCATGACCCTGGGGCGGAAGTTTTCGACCACGATGTCGGACACGGCCACGAGCTCGAGGAAGATCCTCCGGCCCACTTCGGTGTCCAGGCGCAAACCGATGCTGGATTTGTTGCGGTTCAACTTGGCGTAAAGGCCGCCGAGCCTATCGGCGGGAAGCCGGGGATCGCTCACTTTGATGACTTCGGCCCCAAAATCACCGAGAGTCCTCGTGCCCAGCGGCCCAGCCCATACCCTGGTCAGGTCGACCACCCGAACGCCACTCAGCGCTCCGCCGGCTCGGGAGGCCGAGGTCTCTGGTGTGCTCATCGGCCTAATATTTCTTCGGTGTGCTCGCCGAGAAGCGGAGCTCGGCCGAGCGTCTGAGTCGTGCCAGGCGCCACGAACGGTAACGTCGGATAGACAGCCTTCCCCGCGACGGGATGATCTATCTCCTGGAAGAGCCCTCGGTCGTTGTATTGAGGGTCGGCAAGCACCTCGTCGAGTTCCTGCACGGGCGCTACGGGAAGCATCCAATCTCTCGACGCCTCCAGGAAGATCTCCCGCTTGGTTCTGCCTTTCATCCAGGTCTTCAACAAACCTTCCATATCGTCCAACAATTTGGCAAAGCCGGTCGTGTCGTCAATATCTGAATTTGCGAAGAAGTCCTCGCTACCGATCATCAGGCACAGTTGTTCCCAGATCGCGGGACTGCCTCCGCCGAACGTCACGTATCCGTCGTCCGCGGGCAGCGTTGCCAAACCGGGCGGAAAGGGCCGCGTTGAAAGAGCGGACTGTCGATGACCGTTTCGTTTCCTGACCGCGCCATCCATCTCCAAAGTGATCTGGTGCAAATTGGCCAGCGTTTCGATCATGGACACCTCGATGAGCTGCCCGACGCCGGTCATGTCCCGTTGGAACAGAGCTATCTCGACGGCGTTATGGGCGTTGAGAGCAGCCAGGTAATCAGGTTGGCGCCCCGGGAGCATCAGCGGCTCCTCCGTTGGTTCGCCCGTGATCGAGAGGTAGCCTCCCAAAGCCATCTGAACGATGGGCGTCGACTTCCACCCCGAGTATGGACCCGTGAGTCCGAATGGCGTGACGCAGAGATCGATGAGTCCGGGGTTCTCGGCGGCGAATCTATCGACGGCCAGCCCGGATGTTTTGCGGTAGCTCAGGTCCCAGTCCTCGACCAGGATATCGGCCTTCGAAACGAGGGAGACCAGGTCATCCCTGCCCGCGTCGGTCTCCCAGTCGATGAGCACGCTCTTCTTGCCGGTGTTGTTGTACAGGTACAGCGCGCTGGATTCGGCGTGATTGTCGCCCGCCAGGAAAGGACCGATGTGTCTCGACCAGTCGCCGAGAGGCTGCCGTTCCACTTTGACGACGTCAGCGCCGAAGGCGGCCAACAGCCTCCCGCAGAAAGGTCCGGCGACCCCCTGCGCTGCTTCGACCGCCTTGATGCCATGGAGCGGCAGATCCTCGACTTTCCGCTCGTTCTGTTCCGTTGGATTGTCCATAATTGAAAGAAAGCCTATGGGCGCACTGCGCGCTTTGGTCGCTGCGCGAGCTTCGCGAGCATCGGCTGCGCCAACTTCACGAATTTGCAGGCGAGACGCCTGGTATCTCGCGGGTCGATCAGGTCCACGACGTCGCCTTTGTGGGCCGCTCTGAACGGGGACCTCATCTTCAGCAACCTGTCTTCGATCATCTGTCGATGGGCGTCCGGATCCGGAGCCGCCTCGATCTCGCGCCTGTACGCCGCAGCGACGCCGCCCTCGATAGGAATCCCGCCCCACTCGCCTGCTGGCCAGCCGAACCTAAGGTTCAAGCCGTTCGGATGTCCGAGGCTGTTGGGTGCGTCCGCCGCCACGCCGTAGGATTTTCGAACGTTGAACTCGATCTTCGGCACGTCCGCCTCGGCGCTGGCGATGAGCGCGCGAATGCCCCTTCGCATCGTCGCCTTGCGTTCGGCGTGCGAGCCAAGCATGAATCCTGGCATGTCCAGGAATATTACCACGGGCAAATTGAAGGCGTCGCACAAGTCCACGAAGTGAGCGTACTTGTCCGCGCCGTCGCCATCCATCGCGCCGGCCAGCTTGGTCGGGTCGCTGCCGAGCACGCCGACGCTGTAACCGTCCAGGCGCGCGAACCCGGTAATGATGGCGCCGGCCCAATGGCGTCGCATCTCGAAGAATTCGCCGTTGTCCACGACCAGCCGAATCAGTTTGCGCGGATCGTAGCTGCGTTTTCGATTAGCGGGAATTATTGTCAGAAGCTCCTCAGGCCTACGATCGGGCGGATCTCCTGTCTCGACTCGGGGCGCCACGTCATTGGTCGTGTCTGGCAAATACGAGATAAACTTCTTGATCTGGTCGAAGGCGTCCTCTTCCGATTCTGCCTCGTTGTCGACCTGGCCGCTCTCGTGGACGTGCATCATGTGCCCGCCGAGTTCTTCTTTGTCCAACGTCTCGCCGATCGCGCGACGGACGACGGGTGGACCGGACGGGAAGATCTGCGACTGCTTTTTGATCATGACGGTGAAGTGCGACATGAGCGCGTGAGCCGCTGGCCACCCGGCGACGGCACCCATGATTCCGGCGGCGCAGGGCACGCGCCGCAGAACCTCGGCGTTTCGCCACCACAGGCCGCCGTTCGGCAATCCCATGTGACCGGACGCCTCGTCGGATTTCGAGCTGTGGCCGACGCCCTCGATGAGCTGGACGTACGGGATGCCGTATTGGATGGCGAGCGGCTGAACGAAATCCTGCGGGTTCTTGTGGACGTTGTGCGGGCTGCCTCCCGAGATCGTGAAGTCGTCGCCGCCGATGGCGACCGGCCTTCCGTCGATCTCGCCAAGGCCCATCACGTATCCACCCGGCGTGAAGCCGGTGAGGTTGCCCTCGGCGTCGAATTCGGCGGCTCCCACCATCGGGCCCGATTCCATGAAACTCCCCGGGTCGACCATCTTGTCGATGCGCTCGCGGATCGTGTACCGGCCACCATTGTGCTGTCGATCGATTCGTTCCTGGCCGCCCATCTCCTTGGCGAGCTCGTGGATGTAATTGATGTCGTCCACGGCCTTTTCCCAGGGCATCCCAGGCTTCCAAGACTCTCTCGTGAGATCGATTGGCATCTAATCCTCCCTATTTGTATTGCCGAGTCAGTTGATTGCCGCCACGCTGGGTGATGTGTATCTTCGCTGGAGAATGTGTTCCAAATTTGAAAGTTGTTCTAAGCGTTGGTTGATCGGGTCGGTTACGGCTCGAAAAGACAGTTCTCGGCCGAATCCCGCGGCGACCAGCCAAGCACCTCTTTGGTATGAGACAGGTCCCGATAATTCCATCGGTTGTTCGACACCGCGTAGAACGTGTCGTATCTGACGCTGTCCGGGGCCTCGATGCACTTCAGGAGCATGTCGACCGTGTCTCGATGACTCAGGTAGACAGAGTTCTCCCGGACTGTCGTCGGCCTGTCTTCTTTGCGAACCGCCCCAATCCGCACGTTGATGAACGACATCCCGTACTCATCGGCGTAATGCCGGCCCAGGGCTTCGCCCCAGACTTTTGACGCGCCGTACAGACCAGCCGGCCGAACCTGCTCGTGAGTCATCAGCGGGAAGCCAACCGGAACCCGATCGTAGCGGCCCGCACAGATATCGGAGTACGGCGGAACCTTCTCGAAGCCGTGAATGGCGGCGCCGCTGCTTGCAAACACTACGCGTCTTACGCCCGCCAAGCGAGCCGCTTCGTACACGTTGTATGTGCCGATCAAGTTGCCCTCGTGGTGACCCTCCCAGTCCAACCCACTGATGTACGCGGCCAGATGCACCACGACGTCTTGGCTCACGAAGGCTGGCTTGATGGCTTCCAGGTCGGCTACGTCAGCCCGAACGTTGGCGACCCCATCGACGTGACTTCGGTTGAGAGCGGTCAACTCGTACCCTCCGACCAGTTGCAGGCGGTCCTTCAAGAGACCTCCGATCAGGCCGCTCATGCCGGTGATCAGGACTCTCTTCGCCATTGTTGCTCTCCTCTGCACGAGTGGCGCCAGACACCGTCTCGCTCTTGATGTTGGACGTCCCGAAAGGAACCCGCACAGCGGTGGGAGCGATCTTCCAGGCTGGCGCCTACTGTATGCGCCGCCGCTGATCGTGTCAAAAACCTCGCCGTGTGCGCGGACTGAACCAGTAACGCGGTCTGCCTCGCCGGATGTTCCTCTGCGAATCACGCATGCTGCCTCCGTCCTGGAACGGAAGGATCATATTGGTCCAATTAACGCAGGGATTCAGGGACGACATCCGCGAACCCAGAAGCGAAAGGTATGTCAAATAGAGGGTGGATTGACACGGCTCGCCGGCAACGAGCGCGCGAAATAGCGCTTGACACCGTCAACCGCGGGTCATAAAGTATTTGTGTCCTCGAAGGTCGTTCTTACGTCAAGATCGAAGCATTTGGGGCGAACACCCCAAGCGGCATGTCATGAGGAACGCGTTCAACGCGCTTGGTGGAACAATATGGGCGGAGGCTGCTTGACATGGTCGATTCTGATCGCACCGAACGTTTCCCGGTAAACTGGGACGACCCCGCCGACGCGGAACTGTCCTGGAACCAGGACATGATGCACCACCCCGACACCAGGACGCCGCTGGGATTCGAGCTTTACAACGAACCCAGCAGCCGCGGCCGCGGCGTATTAATGACCGAACAGAACACACCCACTCAAACCAGATCGGTTCTGGTCAACTACTACATGTTCGGCTGCCAGCAAAGTCAGTCGCCCGCCCCGTCGGGAGCCACTCCGTCATGGAGCGAGCAGCTAGCTGAGATGTCGTCGCAAGCCGATCGATGGTTCAACGACTTGCTGCCCGAGGTCCAACGCATGGCCGGGTACTATCGCGATACGGACTTCGACGCGTTGCCCGACGCCGAACTCGTGACGGAGTTGGAGCAATTGCGCAAGATGCGTATCCAGCAGGGTCGCATGCACTCGCTGGCAACAGCGCCTGGGGGATCGGCGACCAATCAGTTGGTCGACACGTACAACGAGCTGATGGGCGAAGACGAGCTCGGCGCGGTTCGGCTCGTGCAAGGCCACGGCAACAAGAGCGCGGAAGCCGGTGTCGCCATGTGGCGCCTCGGCAATCTGGCGCGGTCGATTCCTGTCGTCAGAGACAACATTACGCAAGTCTCCGCGGACAACGCGCTCGATCGTCTGGAAGAGCTGAAAGGCGACCCGAAAGCAAAGCCATTCATCGACGCACTTGGCCTGTATCTTGAGGAATTTGGCTGGAGGACCGACTTGTTGGGGTTCGACGATCCAACGTGGGTCGAAGATCCAACCACGCCGATATGTCCTTTGCGATTCTACCTAGAGATGGAAGACTATGGCCCTGCCGAGGAAACGCGCAGGCTGGTCCAAGAGCGTGACTCGGCGATCGAAGCCGTCCGAAAGCGCTTGGGCCAAGCTGAGTGGGAACGCCTGGAGGCGATACTGAAGGTCGCCACGATGGCCGCTCCAATCCAAGAGGACCACAATCACTACATCGATCAGCGGTTGACGTTGCTCACGCGGCGGCTGGTGCTTGCGGCGGCTCGAAGGCTGGTGTCAAAAGGCGCGCTTGTCGAACCCGCCGACGTGTTCTACCTCTACCTGGACGAAATCCGATCGGCGATGGGTGGCAACGGCTCAAGTATGAAGGCGCTCGCCGGTCGCCGAATGGGCGAGAGGGCATGCTGGTCCAAGATCACGCCCCCGCCTTTCATCGGGGCTCCGCCATCGGGACACAACCCGAACATCCGATTCTTCGGACAGAGCCGGTTGCCGTCGCACCAGGCAACGACGTTGTCGGGCACTAGCGCCTCGGCAGGCGTGGCGCGAGGCCCCGCTCGTGTGATGATGAGCCTGAGCCAGGCGGATGAACTCAAAAAGGCGACATCCTCATCGCGAGAACTACAATGCCTCCGTGGCCTCCTCTGTTCGCCGTCGCGGGCGCCATCGTAGTCGAAACCGGAGGCATCCTCAGCCACGCAGCGGTGACGGCACGGGAGTATGGGATTCCTGCGGTCATGGGGATCGCAGGCGCCACACGGACTATCCGAGACGGGCAACTGCTGGAAGTCGACGGCACAGAAGGCACGGTCAGGCTTTTGCCGTAGGCAGAAGCGTACACCTAAGTGAGCCAAAGCGGCGCCGCGCATGACACATACTTCGGATGAGAAGACAAACTTCAGCATTTCTGTCGCGGTCCTAGAGTGACAGGACGTAGATAGGTTTCCGAGCAATTCGACTTACGACGCCGGGAGTCAATATCGCCTATGGATGGTCGTAAGACGCCATGATTTCAGATCGAGGGCGCCAATACATGCGAATGCCAATCTCATCGGTAGGCGGCGGAAACAGGTCGAGGTCAACTGAAATATGATCGACGGCTATCGAGTTCCCGCGAATTTACTTTTGACAATCGCTATTATCCTGTCATGCTCCCGCTAATCAGCGCGGGTGGTTCCGCCCGTCCGATATGGGTGCAATCGCCAACGGGGACAGTAATTCTGGACCTACCAAGACGCAGTTGATCCGGTTAATTGAGGCGTCGCCGCTTTGCGCCTTGTTCCGTCCACACCGTTCGGGTCAGATCGGCAACGAGAAAGGATAGAGTTTTGCACACACCACGATTCGCCAAACTTGAGGCTATTGTGAGCGCCGTCGCGTTTTGTTGCTCGGGGCGGCGAGCCTGGCACTCGCTCAGCCGGCCCTCATCGCGACCATCCCAGTTGGGGGTGACCCTAGCGTTATTGCGCTCAATCCGAACACCAACCGTCTCTACGTGGGCCAAGCGCCAGTTGCAAGAGTAGATGTTGTGGATACGGTCACGAATACGATATTGTCTCCTATAGTGACTCAAGGGCCCAACAACAACAGCATAGACGTTGATTCACTCAACGACCGCGTATACGTTGCGGAACACTTTCTCGGTAAGGTTGAGGTATTTGACGGTGCGACAAGCGGCAAGATCTCCGAATTCAATATCGGCCAGATCATCTTTGGCGTAGCCGTAAACTCTGCGATCGGCAAAGTATATGTAGTACGCTCCAACCTTGGAGACACCGTGGTGCTGGACGGGATCTGCAACCCCTCGGCAACCTGTCCAGTGATCCCGATGGGCTCTGACCTAAGCAACACCTCTTCCATGAACATGGCTATTGACCCGACAACAACACGTTGTATGTGGCCGAGAAGAGAGCAGCGCCGCCTCGTGTATCGATAATTGACGGCAACACGAACACCGTGTCGCAAACGGTAGCGGTGGGAAGCGGAGCTCCGGACTGGTTAGGCGGCATCGCCGTAAACACAGTTACGAAACGCGTATACGTAACCCATGACGGCACCTCCGTCACAGTTATCGACGGCACGACGGGCTCCGTGATTCCAACGATTGCGGTGGCCGGCGGTCCGTTCGGGGTCGCGGTCAACGAAGTCGTCAACCGTGTTTACGTCTCTTTGAGCGGAAGCAACGATCTGGCCATTATTAACGGCGTTACGAACAGCGTGATCGACACTGTTCCTGTCGGTCTTGGACCAGCGGGCATCGCCGCCGATCCAAATACCGGCCGGATTTACGTGGCTAACGCCGGAGACAACACCATCTCGGTTCTAGCTGCCAAGGCGGCCGTAGACATTGATATCAGACCCGGCAGCAACGCCAACCCAATAAACCCCAATAGCAAAGGAGTCATTCCGGTCGCCATCGTTGGTGGCGCGGGTCTCGACGTGGACGTAAGCTCGATCAGGTTGGGCCGAATGGAGCCTCGCCCGCTCATGCCGGCCATATTGAGGGCGATGACCTGATCCTCCACTTCCGCCCCCAGGAGACTGGCATCCAGAAAGGTGATTCTGAAGCTTGCCTTTCGGGACAGGCCACCGGTGCAATCGACATCGAAGGGTGCGATGGGATAAAGACAGTCGGCAATTAAAGCGCGGCTTGTCTTTTCGTGGACGTTCTTTATCTGACATCCGAATCAGAAAAGAAGTGGTTTCCGAGAATAAAGCCAGTGCTGGGCTCGATGGGAGCTAGCCGTAAGTCGAGCAACAAACGCAGTGAGGCGAACCCGTTCTCCTGCGGTCAAATCGATATGAGGGGTTGGCAACAAGGGCAAGCAACACGCTTGAGCGATGAGTATTGAAAGCGGTAAGCCGGAGCGGTGGGCGCTCCGGCTTTTGAGTCTTCAACGCGACGCTCGCTAAATCGTCTCCGTCGCCCACGTCTTGATCAGATGATGCGCGATGGCCAGCGGTTGCGGCACCCATAGCTCGTCGTTGCGCCGATCCAGTGCCCGCAGCACCTCTTCCCGCTCGAACCACCGGACGTCGGACATCTCCTCGTTGTCGATGGAGATGTCGGTCGTGGCCGCTTCGGCGTGACATCCGATCATCAGCGACGACGGGAACGGCCACGGCTGCGACGAATGGTATCGCACGTTCTTGACTTCGATGCCGGCTTCCTCTCGGACCTCTCGCGCCACCGCCTCCTCGATCGACTCGCCCTGGTCGATGAACCCGGCCAGCGCGGAGTACATTTTCATCCGCGAGAGACGTCCCCTGGACTGGCCCAGCAGACAGTAATCGCCGTCGTGGACGAGCATGATTGCGACGGGATCGGTCCTCGGGAAGTGTTCCGCTTTGCACGCCGGACACCGACGAACGTGCCCGCCTCGGCTCATCGTGGTCGCCTCGCCGCAAACCGAACAGAACCCGTGCCGGTTGTGCCAATCGAGCTGCGCCCTGGCCTGCGCCACGATGCCCGCTTCGTGACCGGGAAGCATAGTCGCGGCAGCCCTGGCGTCGGCGAACTCGGCCGATGCGACGGACTTGAGCTCGTTCACGGTCTCTTCCGTCTTCGGCACAAACACCGCGAAGTGGGCGTTACCATCCAGCAGCCCGAGGAATATCGGAGTGCCGTCCACCGAGTGCGCCGTGAGATCGTCGACGCTCAGCCACACCAAGCCCGGGTCCGGGCCCTCGCTCATGGGCACTTCAAGTCCCGGCATGACCAGGAACTTGCTTCCCGGATCCCGCTGTCGATCCTCCAACCACGCTTCGTCTCGGCGTTGCTGGTCACCTCGGTCCAAAGGGTTGTCGGCGAATGTGTGCGGTGGATATGGCATAGCGGCGGTTGCGTTCGTCCTTAATTGATTTTCGAGGCAGGGCACAGTGTAGGTTCAGCGCCTGGGCGTGTCAATGAATACTCTTCGTCGAACTCGACGATCGAATCGCCGTGGGCCAGCGTCGTCTGGCAAGGTTGACATAGCCGGAGGTTGTGAATATTGTTGACCGAGTTCAATCGGCTCGCTTTGGATTCGGCGAACATTCGGCGGCATTGGAGGGTAGACATGGCTAAGCAGGGCGTAGTGCCCGACGAGTTCACGAAACCGTTCTGGGACGCGGCCAACGAAGGACGCTTGGTAATCCAAAACTGCACGGCCTGCGACCGGCTCCAGCATCCGCCGCAACCCTCGTGCGATGCGTGCGGCTCAGCGGACCGTCTCGAATGGAAAGAGATGAGCGGCCGAGGCAAGATCTACAACTACGGCGTCGTGTACGACTGCCCGATCAGGTTGCTCCAGGACGACCAGCCGTTCAACGCCGCGGTGATCATGCTGGACGACGACCCGGAGATTCAGATGTACTCGCACTTGCTGGGCGTACCCGTCGACGATGTCCCGGTCGGGGCCAATGTCGAGGTGACCTTTGAAGCCACCGCCAACGGGCAAAAAGTCCCTGAATGGCGCGTAATAGGCTAGATTCACTTCTCGGACACGACCCTTCAGAATCTGCAGAAATGAGAGAACAATGACCACTCAATATGCCCCGGCCTCCATGTATCGAACCACGGAGGGTCTGGGGATTTGGGAGCACAGAGCCAAAGTCGCGGCGGTCGGAATCGGCCACTCACCAACGGCACGACGTTGGGATGGCAAACCCGAGACCTCCGTGGGCGCGTGGAGCATCCTTGCACTCAGGAACGCCATGGAAGACGCAGGCGTGACACCCGACCAGGTCGACGGCCTCGTAATCGTGCCGGTGACCACCACGGGCGCCAACTGGCCGGACGACAAGCCCATCCCGATGGATGTCGTCAACTCGTTCAACACCACCAATGACCCTTTAGACGGCGTCGCGCAGTTGAGCACAGAGTGGCTGCTCAAGAACATGCCCGAGTTGACGAACGTCAAGTTCACGATGAACGCTCCGGTGTGCATGTCAGCCGCCCTCATCGTCGCATCTCAAGCGGTGGGCGACGGCCTCACGAACACCTGTCTCGTAGTGAAAAGCTGGCACAACCTCGAGGGGCGATACTACCAGGGCGGCGCAAACTCGGCGGACGCGATCCCTGGCAGGTCCGCGATCACGAACCTCTGGGGCACTCCGGCGTCCTATGGGACGGCGCTCCAGTTCGCGGAGTACTGCCGCAAGTACGGCAAGACTCACGAGATGATGGCGCCGTTCATGGAGAACTCGAGAAGAAACGGCCTGATGTTCCCCGAGGGGTACTGGTATCAGCACCGCCCCGAGGAGCTGAGCGAGGAGGACTACCTCGTCGCGCGGTGGATCGCCAAACCGGCGAGCCTCTACGACAACGACATCCCGATAATGGTGTCCGGGGCATACCTCTTCACGACCGCCGAGCGAGCGCAGTCGATGAAACAGAAGCCGGTCTATATCCTCAACCACGCGACCAGCACGACCAAACAACGGAGCCTGACGCCGACGCTCGACGAGGTCGAGGCGGACACGGCCCGATCCGCGAGGATGATCTACGAGGGCGCCGGCATCACGGCGAAGGACCTCTCGTTCGAAAACATGTACGACGGCTTCTCACTGTTTCACCAGTTTCACCTGGAAGGGCTAGGCTACCGTGGCGTCAAATTCGGCGAAGCCCTCGACTTCTACCAGACGGACATCAGCATCGAAGGACCGAACCCCGTTTCGCCTAGCGGCGGAAACATTGGCAGCGGCCGCAGCCGGTTCTGGATGCACACCGATTGCATCCAGCAGTTACAGGGGCGGGCGGGAGCGAGGCAAGTCACGGGCGTGAAACCCGAGATCGCGGTCTCCGGAGGTCCGATGCCCCTCGGCGGCAGCTTCACCGTGTGGAGTGCGACGCCGGACTAGCCGCGATTCCGAACCGGTCCAGCCACGTATGAGACAAACGCGATGGACGACGCGCACCGGTCCGACGCACAGACGTCCATCATAACCAAAAGAAGAGAGGCCTGATTGGCGATTCTGATAAGTTTTGACATCGACGGCACGCTTGAGGTCGGCGATCCACCCGGCGTCCTGACCTTGGAGATGGTGCGTCTCGTCAAAGAGAAGGGATTTCTGATCGGCAGTTGCTCCGACCGCACGCTCAGCGGGCAGCGGGCCCTATGGAAGCTTCACAACATTCCGATGGACTTCGTGGCCGCGAAACCGATGCTCCCCGAGATCATGGCCAAGTTCGAAGCCGACGCGTACTTCCACATCGGCGACAGAGAAGACCTCGACAAGAAGTACGCCCTCGACGCCGGATTCGAGTTCCTCTGGCCGGAAGAAGCGGCGTCGATGCCGTGGTTCCGATCGGACGACAGGCTTCACGATGCGTGAACTCGACATGACCGGCGACGACACCGTATCACACCGGCTGGGAAATCGGTGATGCCGCGCCGGTGTTGATGACGTTGACAGTCAGCGCCTCTTGCTAATCACAGGCCGTCCGGCTGGAGCCGACAAGCTTTCGCGATTGGTATTTTGTCGCCCACGCCTTTGCCGCCACACGCGATCACTTCCGCCTCGTCAAACTGAGGCGACGAGCGATCCTTCCAAGCAAATTTGATCGGTCGGCTGTCCCGTTATGGTTTGGCGCCGAACATTCCGCTGCCAAATCGTGTCGGGTTCTCTGCTTCGGTCCGGTTTCGTTTCGGACGATCGAAAAGCCACCCCCAAGCCCATCTGCCCTGCATCCGCGCCTCGCACGTAACCGGTTCAGGCCAGTCATGCCGGCGCTCTGGCATAATAGGTCGCCCACGGGTATACTTCGGCGAACATAGCGAATCACTTCGCCCATCAGTTCCCCTCAAGCCATTCCGACCTGCTGTCCTCGGATCGGAATCGCGATGCGGCCAGTGCAGATATTCCTAATGACCGGCGCGCGCCGGCGACAGATGGGTGGGGAGCGTGTCTCAGGGGTAAGATTTCCGCTATCAAGGTCGGCGTGGCCTTCGCGCTTCTGCCCGCGCTGTTGTTGCTCACCGCCTCTCCCGTCGCTGGCTCTCCGGGCGGAGACCTGGACCAAACATTCGGCGTCGGCGGATTGGTGACCACCGACTTCGGAGGAGCTGACAGAGGCGCGGCCGTGGCCGTCCAAATCGACGGCAAGATCGTGGTGGCTGGAACCTCCGACAACGACTTCGCGGTCGTCCGGTACAACGTCGACGGCAATCCTGATCTCACCTTTGGAACCGGCGGCACGGTGATTACCGATCTCGGAGGCGGTGATCAATGCCGCGCCGTGGCTATCCAAAGCGACGGCAAGATTGTGGCAGCCGGCACATTCGCCGGCTATTTTGCCCTCGCCCGCTACCAGGCAGACGGCAGCCAAGGCCGATGCGGCGCGGGATGGCGGCGACATGGCGGACGCGATCAAGCACTACCGGAAGGCATGGGAGTGCGCAGTAAAGGCTTCGGACATACAGGCGAAGCTGCCCGAAGGCGTCGAACGCGACGATGACGACGACGACGGTAGACGGAAAGGTAAAGGTCGCGGCAAAGATGTCTAGGATGCAGCTCCTCTGACCCAAGTCGGGCTCTGGCAAAATTCCACAGCGATCGCTAGACCCATCGTTGGCGCCAGTTGATGGCGGCAACGATGGGTCGCATTTTGCTTGTCGTGGTCGTTGACCGCCCTATTGGAAAGCCGTGAGAACATCATCGTCCAGCCGCTGCAACGACTCGGCTGTGCTTGGCCTGGGAGCGAGCATGATCTCGTCGACGCCTTCATCGATGAATCCGCCGATGCGGTCGATGATGTACTCCCCGTTGCCCGCAACGGTGCCGGGGCCAACGCGTTCGATGAACTCGTTCGTCGCGGACTCGTCGTTCGAGAGCATCGTGGGCATGAACACCGTGTACTTGAGATCGGTTGGATCGCGTCCGGCGTCTTCGCAGTGTCGCAGAATAACGTCTCTCTTGTGCCGATACAGCTCCAACGACATCCCGCCCAGAACCCGATTGGCTTCGGCCCCCACCGCGAATCCGTCGAGGTTCCATATGTCGCCGTATTTCGCCATGGTCCGCAACGTGCGCCGCTCGCCCATCCCGCCCACCATGATCGGGACGTGCGGCGATTGCACCGACGGCGGCGACAATGGGGCGCTGCCGAGTTGATAGTAGCGACCCTGGTAGTCGACCGGCGAATCCGAGTTGAACAGCAAGCGGATCAAGTCGCACGCCTCCTCGAATCGATCCTGCCGCTCGCGCACCGACGGGTACGGCCAACCGTAGGCTTCGTGCTCGCGTTTGAACCACGCGGCGCCGATGCCCAACGTGAACCTTCCGTGTGAGATCTGGTCTGTCGTTGCGGCCATCTTGGCGACGTGCGCCGGATTGCGATACGTGTTGCCGGTGACGAGATGCCCCATGCGGAGCTTCTCTGTCATGCTGGCAACGGCGGCGGTCAACATCCAGGCTTCGTACGCGGGTTGATCTTCGGCACCCTTCCACGAAGCCGGGGGTACGAAGTGATCCGGAAACCACACGCTGTCCCATCGTCCGGCTTCCAATGTCTCCACTGCCGCGCGGATTTCGTCCCATGTGGTCGTATAGCTTGCTACCGATGCGCCGATTTTCATCTGTGACTCTCCAGTTGTCCCGGCGATCCGCAGCCGGTTCGTTGTTAATCGTGTCGTCGGTCAGGTTGTGGCCAATCCGTCGGTCCGATGGGCTCGTCCGGTCAGCCTGCGCTTTGCGCATCACAGCAGCGATCGCGACCCCGCGCCGTCGAAGTTGATGCAGGCTCCCGATAGGAATCCGGGCTTCTCCGAGCACAGGAACGCAACCAGCGCTCCCACGGGTTCAGGCCAACCGAAGCGCCCCATGGGCAGGTGACGCGCGAAGAATTCGTCCATCGCCTCCGGAGTCTGGGTCTTCGACCATAAGTCTCGCCGGCCGCCTGGGTACGTGACGATGCCCGGGGCGACCATGTTGACCAGGATTTCGTGAGGCGCAAGCTGGATTGCCATGTGCTTGGTCATGGCGATGAGAGCCGCTTTGGCACTCATGTACCCCATCAGGCTGTCGCGAGTCATCTCGAAGTCCGGGCCGAATTCGCGACCGGTCACCGAACCGATGTTTACGATCCGCCCCCATTTACGTTCTTTCATTCCAGGAAGGGCCATTCGGATGAGACGAATCCCGGGAAACAGATTGCGGTCGAAGTTCAGTTGCCATTCCTCGTCCGTCATCGTGTCAACGGTGCCTGGCGCGGCGCCTCCGACGGCGTTCACAACGATGTCCACCTCGCCCAAAGCCGCCACTGTCTCTTCGTAGAACCGCTTGAGGTCCGCTTGGTCGGTGGCGTCCGCTCGCACGCCGATGGCGGCGTTGCCGAAGGCTAGCAGTTCGCGCACGGCCTCGTCCAGGTCAGATTGTGTTCGCGAGCAGATGGCAACTTTGCAGCCTTCCTCGGCCAGCGCCAAGGCGGAGGCCTTCCCCATTCCCTTGCTCGCGCCGGTCACCATCGCGACTCGCCCGTTCAATCCAAGATCCATCCTGTCTCCTACTTTCCTGGCTGCGTCCCGCCCGTCGTGCTATGCGGTAATGATGTGAACCGTTCCCCGCTTGCTTGTCGAGACGATCTGACCGTGCTGGTTCTCGATCACCGATTCGCGCGTGGTCATGGGCAAAGTCCCGCTGCGGCCGGTTTTCTCATATGGCTCGGTCCATCGCGTGTAGCCGGAAATTGTGTCGCCGGGGTGGATGTCAGCATAGAAATTGAAGTCGCAGTAGCCGTCCCTTGCCCCAACGGCGGCACGCTGCCGTTCTCGCGTCACCATCGGGAATATGCTCTTCTCTCCGGCGACGACTTCCTCCGCGCCGAGCTCGAACCTGCGCCAATCGGCGTCCATCGGCTCGACGAACGTTGGCGGAGGCACGATCCCGCCTCGGACTGTGCTGGCGGCGTACTCTTCGTCGCGGAATATGGGGTTGGGGTCGCCGATTGCGTCGGCAAACGCCGTTATCCAGGGCTGCTCGACCGCGGACACCCAGGGCGTCCACCACTCTCCGATGTGACGCAACCACTCGTCAGGGTCGCCATTTGCCAGCCGTTCGCCTTTCATCGTGCCGGTTCGGTCGAATTCTACGGCGGGTTGGTCGGGATACGCCGCGACACGCCCATCCCTGGACGGGAGGGCTACGGTGAACTGACCGGGCGCGGTCGTCTGTCCTTCGGGGTTCTCGATCCAGGCGTCACATGAAACGAGGCAAGCGTCGCCGGTCTCATCTTTGCTAACTACCCTGCCCTTCACAGTCATCGTTTCGTTGACGAAGTCCGGCGTGCGGTAGGTGTTGCCCATCTTCAAAATCAGACCGTTCGGGCCCATGAAATCAGTGGCGATCTGGGCGATGCAGCCCGCCTTGAGCACGCCGTGGACGATGATCTAACCCCATTTCCCGTTCTTGGTTGTCGCAAGGTCGTAATGGGCTTCGGGGTAATCCCGGGAGGACCCGGCGTACTTGACCAGTTTTCGATTCGTGACCGGCTTCGGGATAGAGGCAGCTCCATTCCGACTTCCACATCTTCGAAATACGTCTGCTCAGACATCGTCACATCTCCTCGTCGCAGTCTGTCGTGCACGCCATCGTCACGGGTCGGCGCGCACGCCCAAGAGTATCAGCACGCCGAACGCGGAGTCTAGACCGGCGCCGGACCGCGCGGTCGTCATGGCGACGGGATCGAGTTCGGCGAAGCGCGGTTGGCGAAAACGCGGCGTCGGGACTACTCGCCACAACGGCCGGCGCCATGCAAGTCAGCGTGCGTGCTGTAACATGTTCCCTGTCGGACGGGTCGCCGATCGGGCGTCGAAACCGACTCGATCAAGCCGACATCGCAAATCGATGTGCAACGAGTAACTTTGGCAGGTGAAGCGCAATGAAAATCGGAGCAATCTCGAATTCTTGGGGAGTCCAGATAGACGGTGACAACCTTCCGGACCTGGTGAGCGAAGCCCAATCCCGAGGCGCTCAACACATCGAGTTGAGGCAGACATTCCTCGGAGGGTTCGAGACCGGCGCCGAGGATGAATGGCGTCCGGTGATCGACAAGCTGCGATCGATGGCGAACGAATTCCCCGATCTGCCGTTTAACATGGCGGTGGCGGTTCCGTGCTTGTCCGGCGGGGTGGCGTCGGATGGCGAGCTCTTTCAGCAGGCGCTGGAAGCGGCCAAGGTCGTCGGCGGCGACGATCCGCACCTTCGACTCGTGGACCCGACTCCGCAGGAACGGTCGTGGGAGAGTCGAAGCAAAATCCCAGAGGCGGCCATGTCGCTGGCGGGCCTCGCCGAGGCGGCTGCTGCCCAGGGCATAACGCTGTCGATTGAGAACTCGGGGCAGTCGGTTGGCGCGCTCAAGCTGCTGGTCGAGGCGTGCCAGGAACGGTTGTCTGCCGACTCAGGCAAGCTCCTGGGATTGTGCGTCGATCCGACGAACCAGGTTCTGAGACAACCGGAGACCGACGCGCTGGGTGATCTCGACGCCGTGCCGCTGGACATGCTGAAGATCGTGCATTTCAAGCAGGCGCGCGGCGGCCAGGCGATACCAACCGTCGATGACGGTGACATGGACTGCGCCCGCATGGTGCGGATTCTCGAGGCGAAGGGCTACGCCGGTCCAGCGATCTTCGAGATTCCGTCGCACGAGGACGCGTTCGAGAACCTGTCGAGCAGCTTCGCCTACGTGGAGCGTTTATCGTCGGGCGGTTGATAGGCGCGAACCACTGACTCGCCTGCGTTCTTCACGGTGCTCGCCTGGTAGGTGGGTCGGTCGCCTCGCCGTCCGTTAAACAGAAGCCCATGACCGCAGGGGCGCTCCCTTCGGTTGACTGTTTGAGGTCGGCGGCAGCATCGGCCTGAGTCACCCCTGACACCGCCTTCCCCATGCCCTTTGGCTGCCTTTGCACGCCCGACTTCTGACCTCTGGTTCAATTCATGACGATTCGACCGGATGGATGCTGAATCCCAAGCCACTTGATCCCGTATTCTCGTACTCGATTGAGTCTCGAATCCATGAACATGGAATCAGACTCGCCGACAGCCGAGGCCGGATTGCTTTTCACTCACCGTCCGGACATATCAGACTGTCGTGCGCCTTGTCGTCCCACGGTCGTGGGGCAAGCTTGAGGGCGTCAGCGATGCCGGATTTTGATCGAGTCAGGCGCCTAATTCTCCTTGGCGGTTTGCGGCGATGGAATTTAGTCTCGATCTCACTGCCGAAAGCGATAAAGGCCGCGATTGATCGGCTCATCCGTTGCCTCTGTCGCTCGGGCCGGGAAACCGAGGCCGGCGAGCTCGCCGACCGGCGGCAGACATCGCAAATGACATTATTGCTAAGAGGTTCGTCATGAACTCGAGTAACACGATTCTGGTGGTCGAAGATCAGGCAGCTCTGCGAACCTTGGCCCGTATGTGGCTGGAGTTCGAAGGGTATGAGGTGGTCTTGGCTTCTGACGGCGTCGAGGGCTTGCAGCGGTTCGTTGAATCGAAACCGGATCTGATCG
>JASMDM010000006.1 GCA_030752795.1 SAR202 cluster bacterium
GTACCCTAGAGCCGCACTCCAAAATTCAGCTAACAACAGCGGATTGTGACAGTCGAAGGTCATATACTTGATTGTTGAGGGCAACGAAACTCTCCTGCATCAGTAAAACCTACGGGTTGGTCAGTGATGCCAGTGGGCTGATATCACTGATCTGGTTGCCATCTAGGAAGAGCGTGGTCGGGTTGGTGAATGACGCCAGGACGCCGGAAGCCTTCCAAGACAATGTGGATCTTCTCTTCCGGGGTGTATTTCCTACGGGTGGCTGATCTAACCTGACGAACAAATCGTCTGGTGTCCTGGCTCCGTTTTTCAGCGACTCGGTTCTTATCTTCTGCGTTCTCAGTCACTGCTGCTCCTTCCCAGAGGACATTCTATCCCCCTGCCAGGAGCTCGCTTTATCTACCGACTGTCTCTAATTAATTTCAGGCCCAAATGTGTCCCACTTTCGCTGACGGTCTACACGACTGGAGGTTGGTTGGCCGCTCCGCAGAACCGGCAAAACCGCCACGAGACGTCGATCTCCTTGTGACAAGCCTGACACTCTGTCATGACACGCTCTCCAAAAGATAAACCTACGACTACGAGCCACCACGTTCCGGTTGTGACACGCGATCGCTCAACGGATACCGGCATCTTTAAGTCGACCCGCGGCAGGAATGTACCCGCGCGACCGACATTCGAGTCAATGACGTGAAACTCGGCTGAAAAGGTCAGCCAAATTACCGATGCCAACACCTCAAGCGGTGCTCTGATCCTTCAGGGCCAAGCCCGCCCCCTCATACTAGCCAACAACAGCGACAACCTCCACTCTGCCATTCTGAATCTGCAGATGAAGAATCTAGGGCCTCTGCCGCGAGACAACTTTCGCGTAGAGCGAGATCCTTCGCTTCGGCTCAGGATGGCAGAATGGGAAGGAATGACTTGGGAGCTCGTCGAAGGACCCATGCGGAGCACTCAATCAACCGCAAACGCGACCTACCCGGTCACCTTCACCAGCTTGGTCAGGCTGCGCAGTTCCTTCGGCGGGTCCATGTGCTGGCCCCGAATCGTGAACGACACCTCGCCCACGTAGATGTCTCCGCGAGAGTCGACCGCCATCCCGTGCGGCGCGATGAACTTGCCCGGCGTTTCGCCTTCATCGGGATGTCCGAAGCGCGCCAGCAGCATGCCGTCAGGACTCAGAATGCTGATCCGGTGACCCATGCCAGGCGGGGTCGGGCTTTCACCGGTCATGCCAGGGAGCTCGCCCACGTAGATGTTCCCGTCCGGACCCAGGGTCATCCCGTTCGGCAGGTGGATGTTGTTCCAGACATCCAGTACTTTGCCGTCGGTGTCGAAAACCTGTATGCGATGCGCTTCCCGGTCGGCCACAATCACGCGGTCGTCGTCGTCGATGGCGATGTTGTGCGGCCGCAAGAACTGGCCCGGGTCGATACCCGGCTCGCCCCACGACATCACGTGCTGGCCGTCGCCGGTGTACTTGTGCACGCGGAAATTGCCGTATCCGTCGGTGATGTAGATATGCCCGGTCTTTTTCGAGACTGCAGCGTGCGTCGGGCGATTGAACGGATCACCCTTCCATTTCTCCGACGATTGGCCGGACACACCTATCGTCATCAGCAGTTCGCCTTCCGGCGTCCACTTGGTGATCGTGTGGATACCGTCGTCGGCGCACCACACCGAGCCGTCGGGGCCGATGAAAATGCCGTGAGTCCGGTTGCCGAAGACACCCTCGCCGAAACCGTGCGAGAAGTTCCCATCCTTGTCGAACACCATCACCGGATGTTCGGGGTTTCGGCTGAACACGTAAACCTTGTCCCAAGCATCAACCGCGACGCCTGGCGTCTCGATGAGCTTCGCCCCGTCGGGCAACTTGTGCCAATCCTGAACGTGCTCATACCTGAAATCGTCGTTGCCCTGAATGTTGGTCATGGTCCCGTGGCCTCCTCGTGTATTCGTGTTTCGAGCGTTCGAGCGGAAAACGCGAGCCTCTTCGATTCGCCAGTCCCAGAATGCTCCTGCGTTCGTGTGATAAGTTATCACTCCTCACGGCGTGCGTCGAGCGACCGCCAAAACTCATTAGGTTCAGCAGCGCATCTACCTTCGGTCGATCACGTTCGACGTGATCCGCCCGACCCAGCGCCGCCGGATCGCATCGGGATCTTCACGCCAGCCACCCACACGACGTGGTGAGTCGTTTCGATCTCGCCGGATTCGGTCGCGTTCGGCTCGGCGAACATCGCCAGCCGGACGTCGTCCGGCGCCGGGAACGAGCTCCCGGTCCACATCCAAATCGAACATTGAAACTTCAGCCACTCGTAGATGTCGGGGTAGTATCGCTTCTGCAAAATGTCGGCGGCGACGCGGATATCGACTCCGTTTCGCTCCATCGCGACCCGGGCTTTTTCGAGCGTCCGGATCATCTGATATCTGGGTTGGTTCACGCCGAATAAATCGGCCTGTTCTTGGTGATGGAGATTGCCGAACATCTCGCAAAACAACGTTCCGCCAGGTTTCAACGCCCGCAGTGCGACGCGCATGCCGTGCCCGCCGTACCCGATCGGTCCGCGCTCCGTGAACGCGAAGTCGAACGACTCCGGTTCTAAGGCATCTCCGTCCTCGAGGAAGTCGAGCAATCGAAACTCGACGTTCGCCGCCCCGTTTTCCCGCAACCCGTCTTCGGCCATGCAGATGTGTGCGGGGTCGTTGTCGACGCCAAAACCCGACTCGCTCGACTCGCTGAGCCTCAAAAACGTTCCGCCGTTGCCGCATCCGATGTCGAGCACCCGCATTCCAGACTTGACCCGACCGACCAAGAAGTCACGCGTACCCGGATTGAAGCGATCGTCGATCCGAGCGATCGCCCGACCGGAGCCGTAAAACGAATGCTCGGCCGCTAATATCTCCCTCAGACGGTCTCGATCAAGCTCCATGTTCGCAGACACGCGACGCCCGATGCGCCTCGCGGACATCGGATACCGGAATCGGCTACGATTATCGCGCCTGTTTCAGAACATCGAAGGGGTCGTCATGCCAGTATTCATACCCGGTCTCGAACTCAGCCGGCTGTACTACGAAGAAGCCGTCAAACCGATACTCGACTCCCACTTCCCCGTGCTCGATTTCGCGGCGGCTCGCATCGGCCCCGGATCCGACATTCTCGGCTACAACTCCGAACGCTCGACCGACCACTCGTGGGGACCTCGCCTCCAGCTATTCCTGACCGAATCCGACCACAACCTCCACGCTTGCCAGATCTCGGAAGCGCTCTCACAACACCTGCCAGTCGAGTTCCGCGGGTACCCGACGAACTTCGTCGACATCGAAGGCGAGAACGGACGGTTGATGACACCCATCACAACCGGTCCGATCAAACACTGGGTCGACATCTTGACGACTCAGTCCTTTTTCACCGAGATGCTCGGGCTGGACCCAAACGGTCCCATCGAGGCAATCGACTGGCTGACGTTCTCCGAGCAAGCGCTCTTGTCGATAACAAGGGGAGCCGTCTACATCGACGAACCAGGCGAACTGACCGCGATGCGAAAAAGATTCGAGTATTACGCGAATGACGTCTGGCTCTACGTACTGGCGGCTCAGTGGACACGAATCAGCCAAGAGGAACCGTTCATGGCGCGGTGTGCGGAGGCCGGAGATGAAATCGGGTCCCGAATCATCGCCGCCCGCCTTGTCCACGACATCATGCGCCTCTGCTTCCTGATCGAAAAGCGGTACGCCCCGTACTCGAAATGGCTGGGCACAGCGTTCCGTAAGTTGGCGCTTGCAGAGATTCTGCATCCGGTCCTTGAGGCAGTTCTCGATGCCTCAGACTGGCGGGACCGTCAGCGCAAATTATCGACCGCGCACGAGCGCGTCGCTGCCGCTCACAACGAGCTCGGGATCACGGAGCCACTGCCGACGGAAGTCTCACAATTCCACGGCCGACCCTACGAGGTGATCGACGCAGCCCGATTCGCGGAAGTAATCCGTGCACAAATACGGGATCCAGAAGTGCTCGCGCTAGCCCCGGATATCGGATCGATTGACCAATTCAGCCACTCGACCGACATCCTGTCACGGCCCGATCGCCGGCGGAGCCTAAGGGCGGTCTAATGAGGCGGCGAATGCCTCAATCCATCGCAGCATCGCCAACGGGCACTGGCGCCGCGACTGTGAGCTCCTCTTCGATCACGCGCATCGACTTCCACTTCCCGCCCAGGAAACGGGCAAGGAACGAAAAGCCAAGGATGATGATGTAGGCGGTCAGTATTCCCCAGGCCACGTAGATGTCGGCGCCGAGCAGCACCAAGGCAACGTAGCTTGGAATCGCCAACGCGCCGGAGGACACCACCAGGGCCATCAGCATGATGAATCGCGTGTCTCCTGCGCCTTTGAGGGCCGACGCGAACACGACATTCAACGTATCGAATATCGAAAAGACCGCGACGAATCGCAACGCGACGATTGCGATGGGACGCATTTCCGCGAACTCGGCCGGATCCGCCTCTGCCGCGAAGGGTTTCAGCAATATATCCGGAATGACTACGTACGAAATCGCGGCAGCCGACATATAGATGAACGCCATTTGGCCGCCCGAGTAGACGCTTCTCTCGGCAAGGTCGGGCCTGTTCCTGCCGAGCGATTGGCCGACGAGAACCGAAACCGCTATCCCGACCCCGATCATCGGCAGGAACGCGAGGATGCTGACGTTCAGAGCCATATTTGACGCCGCGAGGGGCACCATGCCGAGACGGCCCATCAGCAGTATGAAGACTGAGAACCCAATCATGTCCACAAAGAATTGAACGCCGTTCGGAAGCCCGTAACGAACGACCCGGGCGAATAGATCGCGATTGAATCGCCACCCCGCCAATGTTCTGAACCGGAGGTTGTGTTCCGGCCGCATCAGCAGGACGGCGTACACGCCAATCTGCGAGCTGGACGCGATCACCGTCGCGATAGCGGCGCCGTTGATGCCGAGTTCGGGGAAGCCCCAGTTGCCGAAGATCAACAAGTAATCCATCAACGCGTTGACCGCGGTGGACATCACGTTGATCCACATGACGGGCCATGCCTTGCCGCGTCCAGAGAAAAAGCCTGCCATGGCCGAATCCGCGATCATCGGCATGGCTCCCAGGCACAAGATGCTGAAGTAGTCGGCTTCGAGATCGCGGATAGCCGGTTCGTGTCCAACGAACTCGAAGAAGACGCCGGTGAACGGCACGATCGCGAGGAGCATCACCCCGCCGATCAGCGAAACATAAATTCCTTGCCAAACGACGGGGCCGATTCGCTTGTCCTGCCCCGCGCCGAGGTATTGTGCAACGAAGGTGTTCGTGTATCCTGCCGTCCCGATGAACAGCGTCATAAGCGCGAAATTGAGCATCCCGGCGGGCATCGAGGCCGCCAAAGCCTCCGACGAATACCAAGCCAGAAACATCCGATCGACGAACAACGCGATCGAAATTGCGCCGAGGGAAAGGACGAGCGGAAACGCTATCACCAACACTTGGCGATACCCATTCTCGCGTTCCCAGCGATCCTTCAAAAACGGGACAACCTGCCCAATGGCCAACGCGTGTCTCCCAAATAAAAATACGCGCCCGAAAGAACGTAGATCGTTCATTGTAGCTGCCCGCGCGCTTCCTGAAAAGGATCACAGGAATCAATCTTGCGACGTCGGTGAAAATGCGATGACGACACTGGTTCGCGCAGTCACGAAATGGACTGGGGCCCCAGCGTTAAGAAAGCGCGCCGCGCGGCGGGCCCTTGCACGATCCTCGACCAAGTCACGGGGTCGATGCTACTCCAACGCGTGCCGCCCATCTGACGCATCGTTTGAGGGTCGACACTTGACTCGCAGTCGGAAACGATTCCACCGATCAGGAAACGGGTCTAGGCTTCGCCGGGAATTCACGCGGCGAAAATGCCGCCCCTACTCCATCTCCGACAACAATCCCTTGACGTACTCGACGCTCCGGCGGTCCTTGTGGAGCTGATCGCCGGTGTTGGCGCCTTCGATGGCCAGGTAACCGTCGTAGCCGGCCTCTTTCATCGCCGAAATTGCGAATCTGTAGTCGATGTCGCCGTCGGGCAGAGGAACGCGGACGTAGTAGGTGTGCTCGATCTCCGGGATGTGGACGCGGTACAGGCTCTTGCAGTGCCAATACTGCGAGCGTGGCGCCAGAGCGACGATCGATTGCTCGGACGTCTCTTCGGGTATGTCGTAAGTCCAGTAGACGTTGCCCAGGTCCGGATTGGCGAACACGTGCGGACTGTCCGCCAGATCGAGGAGGTGAATCGTGGACCAGGAATTGTCCGCGATCGAGTGCTGGTGCACCTCAATCGTAACGTCGACGCCCACCGCGCCAGCCTTCTCGCCGGCTTCGTGGAGTATCGCAGCCGTACGGATGAAGTCGTTTTCGGTCGCGGTCTGGCTTGATCCGTGCGAGGTCGGCGCCCCGTTGGCGCCGGAATCGAGGGCTTGTGTGCGAGGCGGAGTTCCAAGCGCCGTGTTCACGATCTCCGCGCCGATCCATCCCGCAATCTCGATCGCCTTCTCAAGACGCGCACGATTCTGTGCCGCGACGTTCGGCTGACTCAAGCCACCGCCAGCTCTGATCGCAACGCACGGCACGCCGGCGTCACGAAGCTCGCTCTGCAGCTCGTTCGCTTGCGCTTGGGTAGTCTCTATGCCACCGAAGCTCTCGACGCCAAGCTCGATACCGTCGAAGCCGATATCGGCCACATGTGCGAGGAATCTGGCTTTTTCTGGACCGGTGGGTATGTTCCAGCCTTCTTCCGCTGCAAACGGATAAAACGTTCCGCGACGAAACGCATAACATAACTTCAACGGATTCCCTCCCTGACTTGCGATGTGAACAGACGCTCAATCTACGTCGCGCGAGGATTCTGCGCGCGATGCGATGATATCAGCCTCTAGTTCAGATCGAAAGACCTCTTCGCCAGGTCGACGATGTAGCGGCTGATGGCCAGAGAAGAGGTGGCGCCCGGGGAAGGGGCGTTGACGACGTGGATGGCGTTCTCGGTTTGGGCGATGCTGAAGTCTTGCACCAAGTTTCCGGCGGCATCGACGGCCTGGGCCCGCACGCCAGCGCCAGGCTGGTGCAGGTCCTGGTCCTGCAGCTCCGGAATCAGCGTTTGCAGCGAACTCACAAACGCGGACCTAATGACGGACCGGTACTGTTCGCTGATGCCGACTTTCCAGTACTTTCGAGACATCCGCCAGAAGCCTGGGAACTTGAGCGCGTCCACGGTGTCGCCCCAGTCGAAGCTGGTCTTCGAGTACCCCTCACGCTTCCGGGCGAGCACGGCGTTCGGCCCGGCCTCGACGCTGCCCGAGATCCGCTTGGTGAAATGAACTCCAAGGAACGGAAGACGCGGATCCGGCACCGGGTAGATCAGGCCATTGACCAGATGGGTTTTTTCCGGTTTCAATGACAGATACTCTCCTCGGAACGGAATGATGCGCACGCCAACGTCCTGGCCCATCATCAATGCCACAGAATCGGCGTGCAATCCGGCGCAGTTGATCACGTTGCCGACTTCAACGTCACCGGCGGTCGTCTCGAGGCATATCGTGCCGTCGCGTCGCTCGGTGCCGACGACCTCGGCGTCGGCAATAAGCTCGCCGCCGGAGTCCCGCATCTCGTCGCAATAGGCGGTGGACACGTCATCGTAGTCGACGATGCCCGTGTTCGGAGACCAGATCGCTTTTACCCCGGCCGCGTGCGGTTCGATCTCTCGCAAACGCTCCTGCCCCAGTATCTCGAGACCGTCCGCGCCGTTGGCTGTGCCGCGCCTGAACAACTCCTCGAGTCCTGGAACCTCCGATTCGTCGACCGCGACGATCAGCTTGCCGCACATCTCATACGGAACCTCGTGTTGATCGCAGAACCGGCGAAGCATCGCGCCGCCCGTCGAGCAGAAGTTGGCTTTCTGCGAACCCGGAGCGTAGTAGATGCCCGCGTGAATGACCCCGCTGTTGTGGCCGGTCTGGTGCTGCGCGATCTGGGATTCCTTCTCGACGACCACGATCTTCGAACGGGGATGCCCATGCGACAACCTCATCGCGGTTGCCAAGCCGATGATACCGCTGCCGATAATCCCGATGTCGTATTTGGGTGTGCCCATTGGGAACCTCGATGGGATATGTTTCCCGAGCGACGAATTCGATTCGACCACCCATCGCAACTGGCGAAGCTGAGAGCAACTCAATAGCGCGACATCGGGTCGCACGTCAGGCACAGGACGGTCTTTGACCGCATTCTAGCATACGTAGCGTGTTAACGCCTGTAACTGGCTGGTGTTCAACGAGGTTCGGTCCCTGTACAATAGTGGCGCTTTCAACCCTGCATTTCTTAGGAGGTAAACGGCAAATGACCGAGCAGGAGTACCGAAAACCGATACCGGAGCCAGTGCCCGAGACCCAGTTCTACTGGGACAAAGTGCGCGAACATGAACTCTGGATACAAAAGTGCAACGAGTGCAGCCACGTCTTCTTCTACCCCAGACTTCACTGCCCCCAGTGCACGTCTGACAACGTCGAGCCTATGCAGGCGTCAGGCAAAGGCAGTCTCTACACATATATGATCAATCAGAGGCCCCCTCCTGGATGGGAAGCAGACGCGCCCTACGCGATCGCGATCATCCAACTCGAGGAAGGCCCTCGAATGATGTCCAACATTGTCGGCATCGAAAACACGCCAGAAAATCTGGTGCTGGACATGCCTTTGGAAGTCGTATTCGACGACGTGCTGCCTGACGTGACGATCCCGAAATGGAAGCCCGCCTAGCAGCGGCAGGGTATCCGCAATGGACCCTCGACGGATCGAATCACAAACAACGCAAAGGCAGCAAATCGGAGGATTTCAATGTCACTGAGATATAAAGTCGGAATTGTCGGCGCGGCCGAATCCACTGAGCTGGGCACCCTCCCAGACCAATCGCAAACTCAACTGCACGTCGACTCCGCCGTCAACGCCATGAAAGACGCCGGAATCGACAAAACACAGATCGACGGCATCGCCAGCACGCTCAACCCGTCCATCCTCGCCAACTACTTCGGCATCGTACCGAAGTGGGTCGACAACACCTCGCTGGGCGGAACCTCGTTCCTCATCCACGTCCGGCACGCGGCGGCGGCCATCGCATCGGGTTTGGCCACGACCGTCTTGATCACGCACGGCGAGAGCGGCCGATCTCGAGTCGGAGTCGCGGGCGGCCGAGGAAGCCAGCGCGACAACTCGTACCCCGGCCAGTTCGAGTCGATCTACGGCGTGTTCGGACCCACGACCCAATTCGGTATGGGCGTGCTTCGCTACCTGAAAGAGACGGGCACCACCATGGAACAGCTCGCCTCGGTAGCCGTCGCTCAACGCAAGTGGTCGAACAAGGTCCCGCGAGCCAAGTTCGGCGACCTCATCACGACCGACGACGTGTTCGAAAGCCGCATGATCTGCTACCCGTTCAACCTGCTCATGTGCTGCCTTGTCACCGATGGCGGAGGTGCCCTGATCTTGACGAGCGCGGATCGAGTCGGCGACTTCAAGACAAACCCGTGCTACATCATGGGCACTGGCGAGTCGGTCGAGACATCCATCGTCAGCCAGATGTACGACATGACGAGTTCGGCAGCGTTCAGGACCGCCAGCAGCTCGGCTTTCGCGGAGGCCAAGGTCTCCCATGACGACATCGACCACCTGATGATCTACGACGCGTTCGCCCACTTGCCCATCTACGGACTCGAGGACCTAGGATTCGTCGGTCGAGGCGAGGCTGGAGCGTTCATCGAGGCGGGTAACACCTCCCCGGGCGGCAAGCTGCCTATGAACACGAACGGCGGCGGCCTGTCCTACACCCACACGGGCATGTACGGCATGTTTGCCATCCAGGAAGCGGTCCGCCAGATCAGAGGCGAGGCCGCTCACCAAGTCGACGGCGTCAAGACCTCCTTCGTCCAAGGCGTCGGCGGAATGTTCATGGCCGCCGGAAGCCTCATCTTCACCAACGAGCCCCCGCACGACTAAACCACGCGTCTTCATCCAGACAAATCACCAGTCCTTCGACCACCTCCGGTCGAAGGACTGGTCGTGTCAATCCAGATACGTTCCTCCACCGCTCGAACGGCCTGAGCCAGTCCAGGGACCGCACAACGCGCACGGCCCATTTCCAATCCGTTTGCGCTAAGCCAGCAGAAAGATCGAACCACACACACTCCAGCCCAAAACCGTTCGCCCTGAGCCTGTCGAAGGGCCTCACACACACAACATTCGCGTCAAACGAGTTGCCACCCTAACCCTGATTCTTGTCGCAGATCAGCGGTCTCATACATACTGACCCGATGAACTTCCATGTCTACATCTTCCAATGCATCGACGGCTCGTACTACACCGGGCACGCCGAAGATTTCGAGGCACGCCTCGCAGCGCACCAATCCGGTGCAGTCCCCGGTTACAAGCGGTCCAGGCGACCAGTCACCTTGGTGTTCTCCGATAGTTTCGCGACCAGAATCGAGGCGCTTGAGCGAGAACGGCAGATCAAGCGCTGGTCCAGGATCAAGAAACAGGCACTGATCGACGAAGACTGGGCGCTGCTGCGAAACCTGGCTGGCCAAGGTGGTTCGACAGGTCCCGACGCCGCCGGGATCCCGATGCGTCGGGACTCACACGAACGGATTTAGGCTGACTTACCCCTCGATCCGTTCGTCCCGATCTCACCGCAACGAGGCATCCCAAGCGCGCTCCGCCCCAGCACGTTCGCCCTTTCGACGAGCTCAAGGCAGGCTCTGAGCCTGTCGGAGGGCCGCACCCAATCGAGCCTCGCTGGCAACGAACTCGTTTCGCGCGTACAATTCGTGCCGAAGAACAAGCACATCGTTACACAAAGGCGAACCTCTCATGACAGACATCCTCTGCTACGCCGACAGCTACTTACGTGAGTTCGACGCCCGAATCGTGGCGCATGCCGGCAAGGGCGCCGTGCTCGACCGCACCGCGTTCTACCCAGGCGGCGGTGGTCAGCCGTCAGACACCGGCGTGCTTCGCTCTGGAGATGTGGAGTTCCAGGTCCGCAAGATGTCACGTGTAGATGGCGAGCTCGTCCACGAAATCGACGGAGACGCGCCTGCAGTCGGCGAATCCGTCCACGGCGCCGTCGATTGGGACCGCCGGTACCAGCTCATGCGCACCCACACGGCTCTGCACATCTTGTGCGGCGTCGTGTGGCGCGACTACGGCGCCCAAGTTACCGGCGGCAACATGCAACCGCTCAAAGCCCGCATGGACTTCGAACTCGAAAATATGACCGCCGAATTCGCCGACGAAATCGAAGAGGCGATCAATAAAGAGGTCCAGGCTGACCGGCCGATCGCGATCAACGTCTTGCCGAGAGACGAGGCGTTCGCGATTCCGGATCTCATCCGCACCAAGATCAACCTGCTCCCGCCCCAGATCGCCGAGGTCCGCACCGTCGACATCACCGGACTCGATTTGCAGGCGGACGGCGGCACCCACGTCGCCAGCACCGGCGAGGTCGGTCGCATTCGCGTCGTCGGCCACGAGAGCAAAGGTCGCATCAACAAACGACTGCGCATCGAGGTCGACGCGTAGACGTCAAGCCGCAATCGTGAGCCATTCCGCTCACATTCCCGGCCTCGGCCCCATAGCCAATTTAGGTCGTGGCGCGCGGTCTTTATTGAACCCACGCCGCGACCCGTGTCCCGTTCGTGCAATAATCGACTCAACCGTTTGAAGGAGGCTACACGATGGCCGACAAAGTCCTGATCACCGGCGCCACGGGCTACATCGCCGACATGATCCTGCCCACTTTCCAAGAGCGATACGAGACCGTGCTCGTGGACATCAAAGAGCGCAACCGGCGGGACGAAATCGTCGAAGACGTTGAAATTGCCGACCTGCTCGATCCGGACAGGTCAGGGTACACCCACCTTTTCGAAGGCGTCGACGCGGTGGTCCATCTCGGCCATAAAGGCAGGCGAGGAGACAATCCGCTGGACCACTTCTTCGACGAGAAGAAAAACGTCGAGATGGCGTACAACGTGTACAGAACAGCCTACGACGCCGGAGTGAGCCGGGTCGTCATGGCCAGTTCGAACCACGCGGCGGACTGGTACGAGCACAACTTGATCCACCAGCGACGCATGGAGGTTCTCGACCCGCATGCGCTGCCTTTGTCCGACAATTTTTATGGATGGGCCAAGGCCGCATACGAACACATGGGGTTTCTCTTCGCGGGCGGTAACATGGGGTTCAGAGACGCCTCGGGGAAAGAAGACCACACGGGTGGAGCCGGAGTCGAAAAACGGCAGATGGGCGCAGTCCTGGTCAGGATCGGAGCGCCGCGCGAGCTTAGAGCGGAGGCCTATGCGGGCAATCCGGCAAACTTCAAACGCGATTTGGGCGCCTACGCGAGCCCGCGCGACCTCGCCCAACTCTTCTCGAAGGGAGTCGACGCCCCGAGCATCGACAACGAATACGGCGTTCCCTGGCTGGTCGTGTACGGCATTAGCAACAACGCTCGCGCGTTTTGGTCGTTGGCAAATGCTCGCAAGGTGCTGGGATACGAGCCCGAGGACGACTCGGAGGTGAAGTTCGCCGACGAGATTCGCGGCTTCCTGTCCGGGGACGGCGCAACCGGCGGAGTCGGCCGAGTCGGCCTCTAGCGATCGACATCAGGCGGCGTCATCCGCTGGCGGCGGACGGCGTGCGAATCGGCGTTAAGACACCAAACAGGGCCAATTCGTCCGGTTTTTCATGAAACATATGCGTTGTGAAACTTGACACAACTGCCGCGTCAGTCCTAGAATTTCATGATTGGCCGGAGTTTCGCCAAGCAGGCGGGGGTGTGGTGATGCTTCTGAATGTTTCCCAACTCTTGTTGGAACCCAGCGGTTCCCGTCGTGAGTACCAGGTGGAGGGTCGGGCAGGACTCCTCGATGGCGCCGGGGAAAGTTTGGTGACCGGAACGGCCGTGTTGTTCCGTACTGACAAGAGCGTATGGGCCAGTGCGTCGTTGAACACTGATGTCGTGATGGAGTGCGGCAGATGTTTAGTGGTGTTCGATCAACATGTCGATATGATGATCGAGCAGGAATTCTTTCCGCTGCTGAACCCCGCGACCGGTGCAAAAGCTGATTCGGTCGACGATGACGGCGAGGCCTTGTTGCTTAACGAGGACCACACGCTGGACCTGACAGGTCCGGTGAGAGACTACGTCACACTTGACATGCCCATGAAACCACTTTGCAAACCAACATGCGCCGGCCTGTGCTCGAAGTGTGGCGTCAGCCTCAACGACGAGCAGTGCCAGTGCGACACCGTGACTTTGGACCCGCGATGGGGAGCTTTGCTAAACTTGGCATCGAGTCACATCGACGAAAACTGATCCGTTGTCGCGGAGCCGACCTATATACGCCGATTGATAGAGGAAACTGAAATGCCACCGCTACCTAAAAAGAAACATTCCAAAAAGCGTCAGGGCGGGCGATCCGCTCACTTCGGTATGAAGCGCACGACCCTGTCTCAGTGCCCACAATGCCGTAGCGCGAGGCTGCCCCACCGGGTTTGCCCAAATTGCGGTTACTACAATGGACGCGAAGTCGTCCCTTCCGAGCCTCCGATCTAGTCGCCGAAGCTCACGCGTAGTTCAATCAGAAATCGTTAGGAGCCTTTCATGACCCTTACCTTCCATAAGCGTGCCGAAGGCCCGCAGGTTGCGTATCTGTTCCCCGGGCAGGGGGCGCAAGCTGTTGGCATGGGCAAACAACTCTACGATGCCTCGCCCGGCGCTCGCGAGGTCTTCAACGAGGTCGATGACGCGCTCGGAAGATCCCTAACCAAGGTTCTGTTCGAAGGTCCTGAAGACGAGCTCAGGCAAACGATTAATGCCCAACCGGGAATCATGGCCGTGAGCCTCGCTTGCGTAAAGGCCATGGAAGAGAATCTAGACCCGAAAGAGATGCCCCAGCCGGTCATGATGGCCGGCCACAGCCTGGGCGAATACACCGCCCTCGCGGTCGCCGGGGTTCTCGATGTGTCCGAGACCGCTCGTCTGGTTCACATGCGGGGCTCGCTCATGCAGGAAGCTTGTGACCAGAACCCCGGCACGATGGCGGCTGTCATCGGGCTGGATCAAATGTCGCTGGAAGAAGTAGCGCGCGAAACCGGCGTATGGGTGTCCAACGTCAACACCGCTGAGCAAATCGTCATCAGCGGTGAACCCCTCGGCATTGCCCGAGCGATGGACCTAGCCAGTGCCCGGGGCGCAAAAAAGGTCATCCAGCTCAGGGTCGGCGGCGCGTTCCATTCAGGGCTCATGGAGCCCGCCAGGGCCGGTTTGGTGGAGGCCATCGAATCGCTGGAATTCAAAGATCCCGAGATTCCGATTATTGGCAACTGCACCGGACAGCCTCTGACCACGGCCGAAAGCGTGAAGCAGGAACTCGTGGCCCAGATCTGCTCTTGCGTCCAGTGGAAGGACTCCGTGGACTACATCGTCGGCTCAGGCGTCGACAGCTTCCTCGAGATCGGACCGGGCCGAGCGCTCAACGGTATGGTGAAGCGCATCAGCCGTGGGGCGACCACGGTCAACGTCGGGGACATCGACTCAATCCTCGAGTTGCACAAGAACTAGAATCAAGCTCGAACTTACGATATTGAATAGGCGCCTGAAACGGATTTTGGGCGCCGGCCCGCAACCGGCCGCGCCGCTTCAGGCGCACGAAACTACACCGTGAACACCTCACTCAGCGATATGCGCCACCGATGACATCTACACAGGCCGCTTCCTCGCGACGCCTGACCCGTATCGCCACGATGCAAATTCTGTGCGAGGTCGATTGCGTCAGGCATGACGCGGAGGCCGTGGTCGCGCGCCGCCTCGCAGAAGAGCACTTCGATTCCCAATCCGAGTCGTTCCTCAAGCAAGTTTCCGCCGGCGTGCTTGCAAATCTCGGAGAAATCGATAATATTATCTGTGGGTTCGCACCGAGTTGGCCTTTGAACCAGATGGCAATCGTAGATAGGAACCTGTTGCGCATTGCCGTCTACGAAATAGTCATATGGCGCGAAACCCCGCCCAAAGCGGCGGTCAACGAAGCGGTCGAGCTTGCAAAGACGTTTGGCTCCGAAAGTTCATCGAAATTCGTTAACGGCGTGCTTGGCTCAGTGATAGAATCCATAGACGAAAAGTAATATCCTACGAATTCAACAGCCTATCGACCACGGAGGTAATACAGTGGCAACAGTCCTGGAACGAGTGCGAAGCGTCGTGGCCGAAAAGCTCAGCGTCGATGAAGAAGAGGTGATCCTCGATGCGTCTTTCACCGAAGACCTCAACGCGGACTCCCTTGACCTAGTCGAACTCATCATGGCGTTCGAAGAAGAATTCAGCACCGATGACATCCCGCTGGAGATATCCGACGAAGACGCCGAGAACATCGCCACGGTCCAACAGGCGGTCGAGTTCTTGTCGGCGCAGGGTATCCAAGACGAATAGTCTCCGCCTCATATGAGGCTACTTATCGGTTGACTGAATAGGCAGGCCATCTTGGCCTGCCTATGGTACGTCTGGCAGATCCCGTCCGGCCGAAACGATATCGTCGAGGCCGCACCTATCTCGCGGCGAGATTCTCTGTGCGTCGGAGCGAATCGGTATGAGACGGCGGTCATCTTGGCGTCGGGGTTCGAATCAGTTCTCCGTCGGAGAGCAACAACCGACCCGGCCCGCACTACGACCAACGACACCGGTGGTTGACTTGGGCGGTTCCGATTCTCCGTCCAACCTGATCACACACCCGAGCGGATTGCCGTGAGAGAGAACATCTTCGTCACCGGATTCTCCGGGTCCGGCAAGACCACCACGGGGAAACAAATCGCGGACCTATTAGGTTGGCGGTTCGTCGACACGGATGACGAGATCGTCTCCATCGCCGGAATGTCGATCGAAGACGTCTTCGCGACGGATGGCGAACCGCGCTTCCGAGAGCTGGAACACCAAGCCCTGGCGAAAATCGCGAGCGGATCGCGCCAGGTGGTCTCGACCGGCGGCGGCATCATCATGGGCGCGGCCAACCGCCGTACAATGCGGGCCAACGGTCTAGTCGTGCTGCTGGAAGCCAGCCCCGACAACATCCTCGAACGGCTAGAACGCCAGCAAGAGATCGAAGCCGACGATCTCGTCGTTCGACCCATGCTTGCCGATGACGAGTTACTGGAGAGGATCGTATCGCTGAAAGCCCAGCGCCAAGAAAACTACAACCGAGCAAACTGGATCGTCGATACCGACGATCTGACTCCCATGCAAGCCGCCCAAGAGGCAATTCGAGGTTGGAAGATGGCAAACGACAGTGCTCCGAGCGGCTCTCAGGCAACGGCTGACCTCGCCGCCGAAGTCCACACGTCCGCCGGCGACTACCCGTTGTGGGTGGGCTGGGGCATCCTCGACCAACTCGGCGAACGGGTGCGAAAAGTTCTCGAACCGCCGGTCGCGTACATCGTCTCCGACGAGGGCGTTCGCGGCCAAGCCCGTCGAGCTCAGCGCGCCATGGAAGCCGTCAGCATACCGACGCACATGTTCTTGATCCCGCCGGGGGAGCAGAATAAGACGCTGGCAATGGCGGAGCACATGTACACGTGGCTGGCCGGACACAAAGCCGAGCGCGGCCACCTGATCATCGCGGTTGGCGGTGGCGTGGTGGGCGATCTGGCTGGATTTGTCGCCGCGACCTACCTTCGAGGCATGCCGCTGGCGCAGGTCCCGACTAGCTTGCTGGCGATGATGGACGCCGCCGTCGGCGGCAAGACGGCCGTCGATCTACCCCACGGCAAGAACCTGGTCGGCGCCTTCTATCAGCCGAAATTCGTGCTCGCCGACGTATCCTCGCTGCAATCGTTGCCGGCGCGAGAGTTGACGTCCGGATGGGCGGAGGCCATCAAGCACGGCCTGATCATGGATGAGGGATTGCTCTCCACGTTCGAGGATCAGCGCGAACCGATTCTGGCGCTCGAGCCGGAGATTGCCACCGATGTCATCCGGCGCAGCGTCGCAATCAAAGCGAACGTCGTCTCCCGGGACGAACGCGAGACCCTCGGCATACGGATACTGCTGAATTACGGCCACACGATCGCGCACGGAATCGAAACTGCCACCGGATTCGGGCAATACCTCCACGGCGAGGCGGTCAGCATCGGCATGATGGGCGCCGCCCGCATCGGCGAAGCGATGGGCATGATGTCGACCAAGGAAGTAGCCCGTCAACGCGCCGTCCTGGGCGCGTACGGTCTGCCGCTGGATTGCAAGGGCATCGAACCCGAGGCAATCCGAGAAGCGATGCTCTCCGACAAGAAGACGTCGTCCGGCGCGATTCGCTGGGTGCTGCTCGACGGCATCGGCAACGCCGCCACCCGCAACGACGTTCCCTCGGAGCTTGTGCACGAGACAGTGCGCATGCTCACCGCGTAGCTGCGGCCCGCAACGTGGAATGGCTATGGCTGATCCTGATGGGCTTCGGGACCGGGGCGTACGGCATCCTGATCGGAGCCGGCGGCGGTTTTATGCTTGGCCCGCTGCTCCTGGTCTTCATGGACCTCGAGCCGGAAGTCATGGCCGGCACCGTTCTCGCCTCCGTTGCGATTAGCAGCATCTCCGGTGCGATCGCCTATCGGCGCATGCGCGTGATCGACTACCGCAGCGGCCTGCTCTTCGCCGCCGCTGCCATCCCTGGCAGTGTCCTCGGCGCTCTGGGCGTAGGATCGGTTCCGCCGAACACATTCCGCATCTTGTTCGGAGTGTTGCTGCTCGTTCTCGCGCTCCTGTTGGCCGTGCGTCCCGGCCTTCCCGATTCGGCCGCGACTGAGACTCCCAAGCACATCGTGACCAAGAACGTGCGGACACGCCGGATTCGTACTTCGGACGGCGTTGATTACCGATACGAGTTCAACGAGCTGCTCGCGACGTCGTTCAACATATTCCTGGGATTCATCTCGAGCTTCTTCGGCACGGGCGGCGGATTCCTGCGCACGCCCGTCCTGATATCGGCGTTTGGGTTCCCTGTCAGGATCGCCGTAGCGACCTCGGTCTTCGCCTTGGCATTCTACACAACGGTCGGAGCGGCGACCCACGCCACGCTGGGCCACGTTGAGTGGTACCCGACGTTCCTGTTCTCCGGCATCGGACTCGTGGTTGGCGGCCAGGTAGGCGCTCAGCTGTCCAGATGGGTCAAAGGCCCGTGGATAATGCGGTTGCTGCTCATCGTGGTCCTGATTCTCGGCATCAGGCTCATCGTCGAGGGCATCCAGGGCTAGCGACGGTCAACGGCGAAACCGCATGTCGGTGGAGCCAAAATGTCCGCCTCGCCGGCACAAAATTCGGCTGAGTTGGATCAGCTTCAAGACCAACCGCTTCGAGTGGTGCTCTGACCCTTATGGTCATCAACTCAATAATTTGCGCCCAACGCTCTTCGCGATGCTGGGCATCCGTCCATGGGGAGCCACGCACCCATCCATTCGCCCTGAGCTTGTCGAAGGGCCCCCACACGCAAGAGTCGTTTGAGCCGTTACGATCATTGGCCCAATACTTTGTTCTCGACGTTTCTTACCATGCTGGGTGGCCTGGATAAAAAGAAGCGTTTGGGGTTGCTCAGGCAAAATGTTGTGTTCAGCGACCAGATTCTTCGTCCTTCCGCGTTCGGAAGGATCAGAATGACACATCATATTCTTCGCCACTCATTTGGTTTATCGCCATCTGGGCCAAGCCAACCTTCAGCCCCCAACACGGCAGTGAAAGCCACCGCATCCCGTTCTGACCTTTCCCAGGAATGTAGGAACCGTCAGGATGCCAAGACGCACGGAGCACGACACGCCAAGATGACAAGCGGCACCGTTCGAAGCCTGCGCGGCTAACTACGAAACCGGAACGATCTCGCCCTGTTCATTAGCCCTCAGCAACGCCACGAAATCGTACCCGCGGCGCTTGAGCTCGGCGCTCCCGCCGGCGTCGCGGTCAAGGATGGTGATGACCTTGACGACCCGGTGCCCGGCGGCCTCGACGGCGTCAATGGCGTGAAACAGGCTGGCCGCTGACGTGCATGCGTCGTCGACCACCGCGATTCGGGCGTTGGCGCCGAGCTCGGCCATCGGGCCCTCGATCGCGCGTTTGCCTCCGTGTTCCTTGGCCTCTTTGCGCACGATCAGCCCCGGGACCGGGTGGCCTTCCAGGTGGCTCACGGTCGACACCGAAGCGACGATCGGGTCCGCGCCGAGCGTGGGTCCGGCGATGGCCTGGGCGTTGCACTCTTTGAGGATCGGCAGAATCGCTTTCGCTACGTGGTACCCGGCCTCGGGGTCGAGCGTAATGATGCGCCCGTCGAAATAGAAGTTGCTCGTGCCGCCAGCGGAGAGCTGGAACTCGCCGAACAGCAACGCCCCACGGTCTTTTGCCAGATCCAGGATAATCTCCGCTTCAGACTTACTCATCGACTTTCCTTCCTGAGTAGTTCTCACGACGCGGCGCGCCGTCACCGCCTCTGGCTAGTGTGTGCTTGTCAAGCCCGTGCTCGTCGATCGGTTCCAAGAATCGCTACAGACCAACAGTCACTGTGGTCCCTTCCGTCCCTTGGGTCCTTTTCGTCCCACAAGCTGCTGTCAGTCGTCGGTTCACTCCGCACCTACTCGGGCCTACGGAACAGGTAAATCGCCCAGCCGAAATCTCTCCTACCCCACTTCAGGTAGATGTCACGGCTCTTCGAAACTCGAGCGAGTATCTCCGGCAAATCGGGATCGTCCGGCTGTTCGCGAGCGTATTCCGCCGCGGCCCGCCACTGCAGCCCTTCGTACCGGTCCCAATCGTCCTGATTGCTGACAATCGTGTACAGCAGCGTCAAACTCTCTTCTTCGCCAATCGCAACGTTCTCCACATGCGTGCCGAAAAATGGGGCCGATAGACCCCCGGCCGCCAGATGCTCGGGATCCGGTTCGTAGATCCAGTACGGCTCACCGGCCATGACCAAGCCACCCGGCTTCACCATCGCCTTAACAGCGCGCAGCGTACCTCGGTGGTCGCCAAATACCCAACTCGCGCCTATACACGCGGCGAGGTCGAATGAACCGGGCGCCTCGGGGTTGTAGTCCGCTCCGTCACCAAGCACGAATTCGAGCTCAGCGTCGGGAACGCGCTCCCCGCGCTTGGCCTCGGCGTCGGCCACGGCGAACGGCGGCTTGTCGATTCCCACGCCGGTCACGCCGTAAGCTTCCGCCATCCGAATCAGCATCTCCGCTTTGCCGCACGCGATGTCGAGCACCGAAGCGCCGCGATCGAGATTCAGCAAACCGATCAGTCCGTCGAGTTTCTCAACCGTCGTCGGGTTGCACAACACGTGATCCCGATGGGTGATGTCGAAATACTTCCATCGGTCCATTGTCCATTCGTTCAAGGTCAGAGCTCCGTTGGTTTGGTATGGTTCTTTGGACTGACCGTGCCGCAGAAAATCTTGACGCGGCCTGAATCGCTGCGATCACGGTGGTGCGTTGGCATTATAATCTCTGGCAGCGATCGAACCAATATACAGGAGAGACAAATGGCTGCGAATAAAAAAGTGCTGATCACCGGAGCGGCCGGACTGGTCGGCTCCGTGCTGAGAGATGGCTTGGCCGACAGCTATGACCTGAGCGGCGTCGACATCAAGGCAATCGATGGATTCGACTGCCACGTCGCCGACACAACCGACCTCGCGGCGATCCAACCCGCGTTCGAGGGGATCGACACCGTGATCGACCTGGCAAGCATCCCTTCGCAGCACAGCCCGTGGGACGTCGTCCACCGGAACAACCTTACCTCGACTTACAATTCTCTCGAGGCCGCGAGGGTTGCGGGCGCGAAGCGGGTCATCTTCGCCAGTTCGAACCACGCCACCGGCAACTACGAGAACGATCTCCCGTATTCAGCCATCGTCGCGGGAGAGTACGAAGGCATGGACCCGGATGCGATTCCGTACATCACAACGACGATGCCGATCCGCCCGGACGGTCCTTACGGCATCGGCAAAGCCTTCGGTGAGGCGGCGGGCCGGTACCACTCGGACGTGTTCGGCCTATCCGTTCTATGCATGCGAATCGGCACTCTGAATCGCGAAGGTCGCCCCACGGCGCCGAGACAATTCGCGACGCTGCTGAGCCACGGCGATCTCGTGCGCCTGGCATCTGCATGCATCGACGCGCCGGACGACATCCGGTTCGGCGTCTACTACGGCGTGTCCGACAACAAGTGGCGCTTCTGGGACGTCGCCAACTCCCGCGAAGAGATCGGCTACCATCCGCAGGACAACGCCGAAGCGTGGCGGTAAAGATTGCGCCCGCAATACGGGCGACATCGAAGACGTGCCA
>JASMDM010000007.1 GCA_030752795.1 SAR202 cluster bacterium
CAGGTCCCATACGACGCTCCTGGAAACCTGGATGTGGCTCTCGGCGACTTCGTGAGCTACTACAACAATCGGCGATATCACAAGGCGTTGGGCAACGTGACCCCTTCAGACATGTTGAACGGCCGGAGAGAACAGATCCTGGAGAGACGCAAGGAGGTTCAGACCCGAACGATACAACGACGACGATTGTACAATCATCAACTCAGAGAGCTCGCGATATCAGCTCAAAGTCTCTATTAACAATCCGTCCCGTTTCTGCTGACAGCCGACAGGGTTGGCGGTCGGCATGGTAGGTGCTGGCGTACGTCGGGAGTGTGTCGCGATAGCCTTCGAGCAGCCGATGCACGGGCGTGTTGTGCACCTTGCCCGCCAAGTCCCAAACCGCGACGTCGACAGGACCGATGCCCATGCGATCGTTCTTGCGCAGGATCATCTTCGCCTGGTTGTAGAAGAGCTCCCGTTCCAACGCGTTCTTGCCGATCAGGAACGGTGAGAACATACGCATCTGCTCCACCACCGCGGGGGCGCCGCTAACAGGCTCGCCCGTGATGCCTTCGTTGGTGTGTACCTGGATTCGCAGCACGTTCCGATACGATACGCTTCCGGGTTCATAAAACTGACCTGCCGAAAACGCCAGATCGCTCGTGAGATCCTTCATCGGGATGCTGTACCTGGTGAGTTGGATTTCCGTGATGATCGGCCATCCCGCCTTGATCGATCTTCCTTTCGATCCGAATTGGTGCAGCCGTCCTTCGTTCGCCTGTGCACGGACGCCGCCCAAGGAACACGCTACGCGGTGCCCGGACTCGCGCAATTGTTCCCGAGCCTTGTTTGTCCGTTCGTCCTGAACATGTCGAAGGACCTCGAAGAAATGTGTTTCGCAAGAGACCATTGGCACGCAATGATTCTGACGGAATTCCGCGTATGCTATCGCGCAGCCGTCTCCGTGAACCCGGCTCCGAATCCGGCCTCTTTTGCCGCCCATGCGCCGGCGACGCGACCGCTGAACAGCGAAGGCCCGAGCATCGTGCCTTCGAGTCCGTTCTTGCCGTTGATGTGGCCTCCAGCCATGCCGGCGAGCTCGCCCGCCGCATACACTCCGGGTATGGGCCGATAGTGCTTGTCCAGCGGCTGACATCGAAGGTTCGTCTTGACGCCGCCGAAACTCTTGCGGGCCAACGGAACGAAATTCAAGGCGAAGTAAGGCGGGCGCTCGATCATTCGCCGATTGGCCAGCGGCCGCCCGAAATCCGGATCGGTCTCGAGACCTTGGTCGACGCTGGAGTTGTACCGGGCGACCGAATCGACAAACGCTCCGGAAGGGACGCCGATCTGGCTCGCCAACCCGTCCAGCGTGTCCGCCGAGACGATGCTTGGCGATTCCTCCATCAGCTTGGCGATCTTGGCCGGGTCGTTGCGAGAGGTTCCGGGGACGTAGTATTGCGGGTCGCTGACGGAGATGCCGTCGGTCATCGTGCTGTCCAGGATGGACCAGCAATACGCCGGGTCTTGGGACATCACGGCCGGCGCCCCCGATGCACCGCCCGTCAGGTCTTCGTTGTGAAATCGCAAGCCCTGCGCGTTGACCCAGATGCCGTCGGGAACTCCGCGTACCACCAGACCTCGTCTGCCCTTGGGGTCTCTGTGGTCCGGGATGGCGAAAACGTAGAACCATACCTCGTCCATGTGGGTGGTGATGCCGCCCATTTCGCCGAGAATGCGGTGTCCGTTGCCCTGCGCGCCAATATGGGACCCTTCGAGGACTCGATGTTCCCGGAGGTCGGGCCGGTGTTCGCGGAGCATGTCCAAGTTCGATGCGAATCCACCCGTGCCCATCACGACAGCGTCGGCCATTATGTCCACGGTGTCGCCCGAATCTCCGCGTTCTGCGCGAACGCCGACGACCCGTCCGTCTTCGACGATGAACTCCTTGGCGGCAGTGGACGTCATCCAGGTGTCGACGCCTTGCGCGACCGCCGTGTCGTGCAGCGCGTGCCAGATGCCGCCGCCGCCGCCTTCGGGCGCGTGCCATCGTGCGACGGAGTTGCCTTCGTTCATGTTGACGCCAACCCAATTGACGCCTCGGTTCGCCGCCCACTCGAACAGGTCCTTTGAGCTGCGTTCGAGATAGAAACGCGCCCAAACCTCGTCCGCCGACCCTTCGCCAAACCGAATCCAGTCGTCGAACGCCAGGTCGGCCGAGTCCTCGATGCCTCTTTCTCGTTGCAACGGCGTGTCCGCCAGGCAGCACCCGCCGCCGGATATCGCGGCCGCGCCGCCCAAATGGTCCGCCTGTTCGATTACCAGGACTTTCGCCCCAGCCTCTCGGGCTTCGATGCTGGCAGCGACACCCACTGCTCCGGAACCGACGACCAACACGTTCGTCTTCATCGTTATTTGTGCGCTCATGGATTTCAACTCCCGACCTACTGTTTGCCGCACGGCGCGGGCTCCGAAATCGTCCTTCCAGAGCCGTCGCGAGTGTAGAACAGTGGCATGGCGCCGTCAACCGGAACGTCCGTCCCTTGTTTGTGGCTATCGACGTGTTCAGCGCCGTATAATCCTGATGACGCGTTCGTTGCATGGTTTCGGCCTCAATCGCGCGTCAAGCATCGAATCGTTCGCCCCAGAATTCGAACATGAAAGGTCCATTCAATGAGCAATAAAACCCTGCCGTTGCGCTACGGGATGAACCCCCACCAGGGCGCGGCCACGCTTTCGGCGAACGGAGGCGATCTGCCGATCAAGGTTCTGAACGGAGCGCCAGGATTCAATAACCTCTTGGACGCACTGAACTCTTGGCAATTGGCGATCGAGCTCAAGCGAGCGATCGGTCTCCCGGCCGCGTCGTGTTTCGAGCGCGTCAGCCCGGTGGGCGCCGCCGTGGCCAGCCCGGTGAGCGACACACTACGCAAAGCCTAGTTCCTGGGGCCGGGAACTATCGCCGTTGGCGACCACCTACGTTCGGGCGCGTGGAGCCGACCGCGTTTCCGCATACGGCGACTTTGCGGCTTTGAGCGACACTGGAGACGTTTCGACCGCCTGCATTCTGCGGCGCGAAGTCTCCGACGCGGTCATCGCGCCGGGCTACGAACCAGAGGCGCTCGAGATTTTGCGGGCCAAGAAGGGCGGCCGGTACCTGATCATCGAGGCTGATCTGGATTTCGAGCCACCCGAGATCGAGTCGCGAGACGTCTTCGGCGTGCGGTTGGAGCAGCAGCGCGACTCTAGAGTCGCTGGCACGGGCGACCCCACGAACGTTGTCACGGCGATCAAAGACTTGCCCGACTCAGCAAAGACCGACATGCTCGTCTCGATGGTTGCGCTGAAGTACACGCAATCCAATTCGGTGTGCCTCGCCGTCGACGGCCAGATCATCGGGATGGGCGCCGGACAGCAGTCGCGGATTCACTGCACGCGTCTGGCGGCGAGTAAGGCCGAGACATGGTGGCTGCGGCAGCATCCGACCTGCTGGCTCTCGAATTCTCGCGGGGCACAGGCCGTCCCGATCGCGACAATGCGATCGATCAGTATCTGAGCAACGACCTCACGGACCAAGAGAAGTCGGCGATGGCTGCAACGTTCGCCTCAGCGCCAACGAGGCTGTCGCCCGGGGCGAAACGGGACTGGATCGCCGAACTCTCCGGCGTAACTCTCGGCTCCGACGCTTTCATCCCGTTCCGAGACAACATCGACCGAGCAGCGAAAACCGGCGTGAATTACGTAGTACAGGCCGGCAACTCATTGCGAGACCCGGATGTAATCGCGGCGTGCGATCAGTACGGAATGGCGATGGTGTTCAACGGCGTTCGGCTGTTCCACCATTGACGGAGGCGCGGTCCCGATTGCCGTTGCTCGAGTATGAAGCGGCGGATCAGGCGTAATCCGCAATCCAGTTCTCGATCCGGAGATCGGGTATGCGGGCGAAGTGCCGGACGTTGCCCGTGACCAGGGTTAAGTCGTTGACCAATGCGACTGCTGCGATCCTGATGTCCGTGTCTTGGAGAGGCATGCCGAGCAACTCAAGCTCCGCTCGGATATTCCCGTAAGTCATCGCCGCGCGGACTTCGAACGGCAAGATTTGCAAGTTGGACCAAAGAAGCGTCTCGAAGCGGTCGAGAAGATTATCGCGCCTTGGACTTCTACACGCTCCGTAGATCATTTCGCCAACGTTGATTGCCGAGGTGAACTGATCTTCTGCCGGCGTGTCAGTGAATTTCGCGACCAACTTCGAGGACGGCACGAGGCGCGTCAGTTGACTGAGCGTATCGGTGTCGAACATATACATCAGAAGTCGAGATTTACCTCGCGGGGTTTGTCGAGTTGTCGCGACTTGTAAACCTCGTCCATGATTTCGCCGAATTCTTCGAACTCGGCGAGCGCACCCAGCGCAGGCAACAACCCTTTGGGCTTCGGACGAGTCTCGTCAAGCTGCGCCAGATCCTCCAGCGATATCAACGCGACCGCAGGCGTGCCACGCCTCTCGATAATGAATCGTTCACCCCCGTACGCCACACGTCCCATGATCTCCGAGAAGCGTTTTTTCGCTTCGCCCACGCTTAGATTAGTCGTCATACGAATCACCTCCGAGTAGTCAACAGGTCAATATGTCATTATGACATATTGACCTGTTCGCGTGATCCCGACATTGTGCGGAATCTGCGATAATCGGTCCGCGTCCCTCGCAGCGCTCTAGTGAGTCCCAGAATCCGATCAACCAGACGGGAGCGATATGAACACAATCGAAGACCGAATAGCGCGCATCATTGGCGAGTACGATCGGCAAGGCTGGCATCGCACCGGAACTGACGTCGATCTTGAGTCAGCCAGCTGGCTCGCCGGAATCGTGCGGGAGTGCGGGGCTGAGCCTACCCGTGAGACTTTCGCGCTGGATCGAGTCATCCCGCGACCAAGCTACATCGACGTCGGCGACCGCCGAATCGATGGCCTGCCTCTGTTCGACAGCAGCTTCACCGATACCGAAGGTATTCGAGGCCAGCTTGGGCCAGCCGACGCCGATCCGAAAATCCTTCTGGTGGACGGATCGGACACCGGATCGGTCGAGGCATTGGAGGAAGCGAGGCGTTCACCCGATTACACGGCGATCGTATTCATCACGACGAGCGCAGGGGACGACGCGAGCCTCGCTCCACGCAACGCGCCCAGCTTCACCGAGCCGTTCGGCCCGCCGGTGCTGCAAGTCGATCGCATCGACCGGAGTTGGTTGACTGAGCAGGCGAGCGCTGGATCGACGGTGGCCGTCGTGGCGCGTGCCGACCGCGAGCCTGTCGAGGCCGCCAACGTCGCGGCGGTATTTCCTGGCCGCGACCGTTCGCTGCCGCCGTTGGTCGTCATGACTCCTCGCAGCGGTTGGTGGTGGATCGCGGCCGAAAGAGGCGGCGGCATCGTTTGCTGGCTAGAAGTGATGATGGCTCTGCGCGATTCTCCGCCAGAGCGCGATGTCCGATTCGTCGCGACCAGCGGCCACGAGCTCGGGCACCTGGGACTCGAAGCCTACCTCGATCGCAACCCCGGACTGGCGACCGAGGCGGTTGCCTGGATGCACTTCGGCGCATCGATAGGCGCGGCGGTCAAACCGGTCCCTCGATTGTTCACGTCCGACGATGAGCTGCACGCGCTCGCGGTAGAGTTCTTGCAACCCGAAGTGCCGGCCATGCCTGAGTCCTTCCCGCACGACATGATGCCGGGCGGCGAGTCGCGAAACATCCATGCCCGAGGCGGTCGGTACGTGTCGTTGGCGGGAGGACACGCCTCGTTCCACCAGCAAATCGACCGCTGGCCGGACTCTGTCGACGTTGCCGCCGTGGTGAGCTACGCGAGGGCGATGACTGGGATGGCGATGAAGTTGGCTGGCTAGCGCGATCAGAGCGAGGCAGGCTCATGAAGTCCGCGTCCACTGGTGCTCTGGGCGTTCACGCCCAAGCGGAGTCACCGACCATCTCGCGGAACTGTGAAAACCCTTCCTGATTGACAACACGAGAAACACCTACATATACTTATGTATCGAAATACACAAGGCTGAGATCAGGACTAGTACGTCCCGAGCGGAGCTCAGAGAATCGGGTTAGGTGAGAGTCGGTGCTCGCGCAAGGACCGAATGGACCTGGGAGCCGTCAACCGAAATTCCGTGTTCGCGGATCGTAGGCTTGACCGGAGAGGGTCCCGTTACCAGAGCCCAGGGCATCGACGAAGCTGCTTCGTCCGTGCCTGAACAGAGGCCGCTGACAGCGGTGAATTAGGGTGGCACCACGGTTTGACCCCGTCCCTTGTGGGATGGGGTTTTTCGTGTTTGGCGCGAATCCAACATTTGGAGGTTATGGCTCGATGGACAACATCAGCAAACGCTTGTGGGTTTTTGTATCGAACGAACCTCTGACCGGCGGGACGCCACCGCAACGACAAACGCTTCCAGGCTGGCAGAATCGAGCCGCAAACTCGAGAGCGAAAATGTGAGAGCAATGCAAACAACAACATCGAACGAACAAACCTCGAAGCCGAACACCTCCCAGCGCCGCGTGTTCAGTGGCGTGCAGCCCACCGGGGACCCGCAACTGGGAAACTACCTCGGCGCGTTCAAAGGGTGGGTCGACCGGCAGGACGAGAAAGAGAACTTCTTCTGCGTCGTCGACATGCACGCCATCACCGTCGACCACGATCCGGCCGAACTCGTTCGCCAAACACGCGAGCTGGCGGCAGTTCTGTTCGCGTGCGGAATCGACCCGGACAAGAGCACACTGTTTGTCCAGAGCCAGGTTTCCACGCACGCGGAGGCGTGCTGGATTCTGAACTGCTTCACGCCGTTAGGCTGGCTCGAACGTATGACCCAGTTCAAGGACAAATCCGCCGGGCGGGACAGCGTTTCGACAGGCTTGCTCGACTACCCGGTGCTGATGGCTGGCGACATCCTGCTGTACAGCGCCCACGAGGTGCCGGTCGGCGACGACCAGAAGCAGCACGTCGAGCTTGCGAGAGACATCGCCCAAAGGTTCAACCACATCTTCGGCGACGTGTTCGTCGTTCCGGAGTCGGTCATACAGGAGGTCGGCGCCAGAGTGATGGGGCTGAACGACCCGACGGCGAAGATGTCCAAGAGCTACTCGCACATCCGCGGCCACGCCGTGCGCATCCTGGATGAGCCGAAAGAGATTCAACGATCCATCATGCGTGCGGTCACGGACAGCGGCAACGAGATTCGATTCTCCGACGATCCGGAAAGGGCAGGGGTTAATAACCTGCTCGAAATCTACCGGGTGATCACCGGCAAGTCCGAGGCCGGCGCCGAGGCCGATTTCACCGATGCTCGCGGGTACGGCGACCTCAAGAAACGCGTCGCCGAGGCCGTTATCGAAGAGCTGACGCCAATCCGCACCCGATACAACGAACTGATAGACGACATTGCTGAACTGGACCGGCTGCTGGCCGTCGGCGCCGACCACGCGCGCTCAATCTCCGAGCCCAAACTCGTTGAGATGAAGCGCAGCGTGGGCTTCGCGCTGCCGGCTGATGCCCGGTCCTCGACGAGGTGATAGAGATGTACTACCCGACGCTTGAACAAGTAAAAGAGTCCGCCGGAACGGCCAATCTGGTTCCGATTCACCGTGAGATAAGCGCCGACCTGGAGACGCCGGTGTCCGCGTACCTAAAGATCGCCAAACCCCCGTACTCGTTCCTCCTGGAGAGCGTCGAGGGCGGGGAGCACATCGGCAGATACAGCTTCATCGGCACCGAGCCTACGAAGGTGTTCAAAACAGGCGAGGGCGAAGAGTACGGCCAGATAGACCCGCTGATTCCAATCGAGGAAGAGCTCGCCAAATACCGATTGGCCGAATTCCCGGATGCCGAGCGGTTCAACGGCGGAGCGGTCGGCTATGTCTCGTACGACGCCGTCCGCTACTTCGAAAAACTCCCGACGCCGGACGTCGACACCATCGGCGTGCCGGAATCGATCTTCATGCTGACGAGCACGTTCGTGGTGTTCGACCACCTTCGACATCGCATGAGGGTCGTCAGTCACGCCTTTCTCGACGGCGACGGCGACGTGGACGCCGCGTACGCGGCAGCCGTCGAGCGCATCGACGAGATCGCAGCCAGGTTTGAGTCGCCGGTCCAAGTGCCAAACGCGGCCGTCGGGGACGGCGTGAAGGGCACTGAGAACGAAATGAACATGACCACCGATTACTACAACGACATGGTCGCCAAGACCCGCGAATACATCATTAACGGGGACGTGATCCAGACCGTGGTGGGACAGCGGACGGCTCGACGGACCGACGCCCATCCGTTCCAGATCTACCGCGCACTCAGGGCGATCAACCCGTCGCCGTACATGTACTACTTGGAGCTTGACGGCTTCCAGGTAGTCGGAGCGTCGCCAGAGATGCTGGTCCAGGTCGAAAACGGCACGGTGAGCGTTCACCCAATCGCCGGCACGCGCAGACGCGGCAAGGACGAAGCGGAAGACCTGGCCCTCGAGGAAGATCTGCGGACCGACGAGAAAGAGCAAGCGGAGCACATCATGCTTTTGGACCTGGGCCGGAACGATGTCGGCCGTGTAAGCAAACCGGGCACCGTGAACGTGTCGCAGGTCATGGACATCGAACGGTACTCGCACGTGATCCATCTGGTGTCGCACGTGACAGGTGAGCTGCGCGACGGCATGTCCATCTACGACGCGCTCAGGTCATGCTTCCCGGCAGGAACTGTCTCCGGGGCGCCCAAGATCAGGGCGATGGAGATCGTGGCCGAGCTCGAGCCGGACCGGCGCGGCGTCTACGCGGGCGCGGTCGGGTACTTCGACTTTGCCGGAAACATGGACACTGCGATCGCCATCCGCACGCTGGTGGTCAAAGGCGGGTACGCCTACGCCCAGGCGGGCGGCGGCGTCGTCTACGACAGCACCGCGGAGAACGAGTACATGGAGACCGTCCACAAAGTGGCCGCTACACTTCGAGCCATCGACCAAGCCGAGGAGGCCATGGGGTGATAGTACGGCGATCGGACAGCCAATTGGACAACAACCGTTCGTCCTGACCAACGTTATGTCCGCGCGACGTATGACGGATGGGACAGCAATGGCGCCACAAGTTTTGTCATTCTGAGGCCGCAGCCGAAGAATCTGGGGCCCCGCAGGCAAGAAATTTCGATACGGTTGCTTGGAAGCTTAACGAACGATTTTCCACCGACTGCAAATCACAGCTCAAGACCAAACCAGGAGCAACAAAATGATTCTGCTAATTGACAACTACGATAGCTTTACCTACAACCTCTACCAGTACCTGTGCGAGCTCGGCGCCGAGCTCGAGGTTCGACGCAACGACAAGACCTCGCTCGAAGAGATTGAAGACATGGCCCCGAGCAAGATTGTCATCTCGCCCGGACCGAAAACCCCGGATAAAGCAGGCATCTCGAATGACGTGATCCGCCACTTCGGTCCAAAGACGCCGACGATGGGCGTGTGTCTTGGCCACCAGTGCGTCGGATACGCCTACGGCGGCACGGTGGCTGGCGCGGGAGAGATCATGCACGGCAAGATGTCGCAGATCCACCACGACGGCAAGAGGCTCTTCAAAGGACTCCCGAACCCGTTCGACGCGATCCGCTACCACTCGTTAGCCGTTCAGACCAAAGATCTCCCGCCCGAGCTCGAAATCACGGCGTGGACCGACAATGGCATCACGATGGGCTTGCGGCACAAGGAATACCCGGTCGATGGGATACAATTCCACCCTGAGTCGATCATGACCAAAGTCGGCAAAGACCTGCTGCAGAACTTCCTGGACGCCTAAACGTCCTTGGAACTTGGGGAGTGCAGAGGGGCGTGCCCCTCTGCCCGTTTTGTAACAGCGACGGCAACATCGGAGGAAGACATGATTCGCGAAGCAATCGACGCTGTCGTCGACGGCAAGTCACTCTCGCTCGAGCAAGCAGCCGACGCCATGAACGAAATCATGAGCGGAGCCGCGACGCCCGCCCAGTTCGGCGCGTTCGTCACCGCCCTAAGGATCAAAGGCGAAACGGCGGACGAGATCGCGGGCATGGCTCGCGTGATGCGCGCGAAATCCCTGCACGTCGATGTTGACGGCCTCGTCGTCGACACGTGCGGCACCGGCGGCGACGGCTCCGGCAGCTTCAACATCTCGACCACCGCCGCGCTGGTCGTTGCTGGCGCCGGCGTGAAAGTCGCCAAACACGGCAACCGCGCCATGTCCGGCGCCACCGGTAGCGCGGACGTGCTCGAAGCGCTCGGCGTCAAGATCGACTTGAGCCCGGAAGGGGTCTCTCGCTGTCTCGACGAAGCCGGATTCGGCTTTATGTTTGCGCAGAGGTACCACCCGTCGATGCGGTTCGCCGCTGGGCCGAGGCGTGAAATCGGCATCCGCACTGTGTTCAACATTCTCGGACCGCTAACGAACCCAGCCAACGCTCGACGTCAAGTCATCGGGGTCGCCGATCCTGCGATGGCCGAGCGCATGGCGCGCGTGCTCGGCTTGCTTGGCAGCGAGCACGCTCTCGTCGTTCACGGCGCGGATGGCCTGGACGAGCTCACGCTTTCAGGCCCGTCGCAAGTCTGGGAACTTCGTGGGAACGACGTGAACAGCTATGAAGTAACGCCCGAGAGCGTCGGTCTCAGCAGAGCCGATGCAGACGCGCTGCAGGCGCCCACGGTGGAGCGGAGCGCAGAGATCGCAAAGGGAGTGCTCGACGGGCGAGCCGGACCGACCCGAGACGTCGTGGTGCTGAACGCCGCTGCCGCGCTCTACGCGGCTGGCGCGGCGGATTCGCTGGGGGACGGCGTCCAGCTCGCAGGCAAGTCCATCGACAACGGCGACGCCGCTCGTGGACTCGACGCGCTCGCGCCTCTGAGCCAGTCGCTTGAGTGACGCCCGACGCAACGGTGCCACGCCAATCAGCGCCGTCCTGTTCGATTTCGACTTTACGCTGGCTGACTCGTCCGAACCGGTCATCGAGTGCGTGAACTTCGCACTTCGAGGGTTGGGACTGCCCGAGGCGCCGACCCACGAAGTGATGCGCATGATCGGGCTCCATCTTTCGGACACGTTGGTCGAGTTGGCGGGCGCGGAGCATCGGCCCAGAGCAAAGGTGTTCCTCGATCTGTTCGAGAAGCGCTCGGACATCGTGATGGTCGAGGGTACTGAAGTATATGATGACGTGCCCGATGCGGTTGCTGCGTTGAAGGAGCGAGGCATGCGACTGGGAATCGTCTCCACCAAATATCGGAGAAGAATCGAAAAGATTCTGGACCGCGACGGTCTCCTGTCTTCGTTCGACACGATCATCGGTGGCGACGATGTGACGCGACACAAACTCGATCCTCAGCCGATTCACATGGCTTTGGCGTCGCTAGGGGTTCCTGTCGACAAGGCGGTTTACGTCGGCGACAGCCTGCCCGACGCCCAGGCTGCCCAGGCTGCCGGCGTCCGATTCGTCGCGGCACTCTCGGGGACCACGGAGCTCCACGAATTTGAGGAATATGCGATGGCGGGCTACGTTTCGACGGTCAATCGAACCGATTTCGTCGAGGTGCTCGAAAGGATATCGAATGGCAGCTCCTGAAACGCCGGACATCCTCAGGCAAATCGTGGATGTAAAGCGCACCGATGTCGAACGGCTCAAAATCGACGTGCCGATCGCCGACCTCCAGGCGCGCATCGACTCTCAGAAGCCGCCACTGAATTTCGCAGGGTCGCTGATGGGCAATCGTCTCAGAATCATAGCTGAAGTCAAGAAGGCGTCGCCCTCGCGCGGCTTGCTTCGCGAGAACTTCGATGCGGCCAGCCTCGCCAAGACCTACGCCGAGAACGGCGCCGCTGGAGTATCGGTGCTGACCAACGAAGATCACTTCCAAGGGACCATCGATCATCTGGGCGAAGTAGCTTCGGCGGCCCACGAGACCGGTGTCCCTGTTCTGCGCAAAGAGTTCATTTTCGACCCGTACCAGGTCTACGAGGCGAGGGCATATGGGGCTGACGCGATACTGCTCATCGTCGCGATGCTGTCTCCGTCGCTGCTCAAAGACCTTTTCGTTCTGGCAGGGAAATTTTGGATGCAACCCCTGGTCGAAGTGCACGACGAATCCGAGCTCGACGTCGCACTCGAAGCTGGAGCCGAGATCATCGGGATCAACAACCGCAACCTCAAGACGTTTGTGACCGATCTCGAAGTCACGGACCGGCTGGCTGGCAAGGTCCCAGTGGGGAAGATCGTCGTTAGCGAGAGTGGGATCAGCACCCCAGAGCACATCCGGCGAGTGCAACAGGCCGGAGCTCATGCGGCTCTCATCGGAGAGGCGCTCGTGACGGCACCCGACGTCGGCGCAAAGCTCGAGGAGCTCGTATGACCAACGTCAAGATATGCGGCCTGCGTGATCCGGAACACGCCCTGATCGCGGCGGAATCCGGCGCCGATCTGCTGGGTTTCAATTTCGTCGAAGGCGTCCGCCGCCAGCTCTCCGAGACCGCCGCGCTCGAAATCATCTCGACGTATCGCGCTCGTCGCGGCGATGGTGGCCCCGCGTTGGTCGGGCTGTTCGCGAACCAGCCGCTGGAGTTCGTGAACCGCGTAATTCGCGACCTCAGACTCGATCATGTCCAGTTGTGCGGTGACGAACCGCCGGAGTATTGGGCCGCGGTGGATGCCGGAGTCATTCGTCAGATCAGGGTTCGAACCGACATTCCCCGACAGGCTGTGATCGACCAAGTGCTCGAAGCCGCCGACGCGGTGACTTCACGAGGTCACCGCGCCTTGCTGGATACGCATTCGGCCGGGGCGCTGGGCGGCACCGGGAAAAGCTTCGATTGGACGATTGCCCAGCGGGTGGCGCAGGATCACGACTTCTTCCTCGCGGGCGGGCTCGATCCCGACAACGTGCGTGAGGCGATCTCTGTCGCGCACCCGTCGGGCGTCGACGTTTCCAGCGGCGTCGAAACCGACGGAGTTAAAGACGCCGCGAAGATCAGGGCGTTCATCGAAGCGGCGAAGAACGCGGATCTGTCGTAAATCCTATCAAGAGCCGGAACGGACTTGCCTGGGAAAGTCTCGCTGGCCTGACGGAGAACCTACAGCATGCGTAGAGGCTCCGGTAGCCCTGGTCTTGTGGCGATAAACAGAATCAGTGATGCGAACAAGTAATGTCATTCAGAGGCCGCAGCCGAAGAATCTGGTCGCTGAACACGCCATTTTGCCTAAGCGACCCCAAAGGCTTCTTTTTCTCCGGAGCGCCATCATGGCCAGAAACGTTGAGCACAAGGTGTTGGGTTAATGATCATGACGGCCCCAGCGACGCTTGAATGTGGGCGGCCCTTCGACGGGCTCAGAGCCTGCCCTGAGATTTCCGAAGGGGCGAACAGAAGGGAGCGTGGCTCACCCTGGACGGATGCTCAGCATCGCGAGACGCGTCGGACACATATCATTCAATTGACGACCATCAGGCCGAGTCCGTCTCACCCTCCGAGGATCGAAAGCACCGGCACGTAGCTCGTCGTTAAACCCAACGGCGTTATCGCTCATCTGACTTGACGAGCAAATGACTCCAGGCCTGGAGAGGAACCGATGGCAAAATCAGTGCAGCTCGGATCGCACGACATCCTGATTGACCCCCCCCCCCTCCGCGAGCTCGTCTTCCGGATGATGACAGCGTTCAACGCGGGCCCGACGCCGGGCGACTCTAACGAATCGTCGAAGGTCCTATCGAGCGACGACGAGTCGCAAACGGTTGAGTTCAAAAGCAAGGCCGGTTTCATAACGTATACGTCGGTTGAGAAGGTTACTCTAGACGCCCCGAAACGCATCACCTTTAATCACCTGAGCGGTCCACTCCACTACGCGTGCGACGAATTCGTTCTCGAAGATCGCGACGGTCTGACGCTGTTGTCTCATCACGGCGAGATCATCTGGAGCTGTCTCCCGTTTGTTGGTTGGTTCGGTACGGTGGTCTATACGCGCCCGATGTTCAACAGGGTCGTCAGCCGCCACATGGAGATCATCAAGACCGCCGCGGAAGCTAGGGCCGCTCGTAGTCACGTCTTTCGCCGGAAGCCCAAGACGGAGCCAACGGACGAAACCTGAAGGGGCGGCGAGTCCCGACCGGATTGCCCATCCTCTGCGGCGCGCCCGAGAGCCGTAATCTCCGGTGCATTTCGCGGGCGTCCGATTACTCACGATCTTCTCATAATACGGCGATAGACGACCCATCGTGCGTATTCTTGCGGTCTGGTTTTTGGCGTTTCCGTATGCGACGATCTGCCCGCGCCGCGATCTCCATTCCGCCCGTGTTTCAGCTTGGTTGACGCGCTTTTCGCTCCCCTCCGATTCGCCTCATTGACGCTGGACTCGCAGGCACTGCTGTGCTATCGTCATTCCTGATTTGATGGACCAATGAGGTAGCTGCGTATGTACGACCATGACGTTCTCATAATTGGGGCTGGACTCGCTGGAATGCGCGCTGCTTTATCGGCGCGACAGGCAGGGGCCGACGTGGCTGTCGTCACAAAGGTCCATCCCGTTCGAAGCCACTCCAACGCCGCTCAGGGCGGCATCAACGCTGCGCTCTCGGATCGCGGCGACGACTGGCACGACCACGCCTACGACACCGTCAAGGGCAGTGACTACTTAGGCGACCAAGACGCGATCGAGATCATGTGCCGCGAGGCGGGAGATGAAGTCATCGCCATGGAACACTATGGCGTGACCTTCAACCGTGACGAAGAAGGCAAGCTAGGCACGCGCAACTTCGGCGGTCAACGGCAAGCCAGAACTTTCTTTGTCGCCGACTTCACCGGACAGGCTCTGCTTCATGTTCTGTACGAGCAGATCCTGAAAGAAGGCGTCCGAATCTACGAAGAGTGGTTCGTACTTCGGCTGATTGAAGACGACGGCAAGTGCGTCGGCGCGGTGATCATGGAGATCCGCACCGGCGAGATTCACGTTGTTCGCGCGAAGACTGTCATCATGGCGGCCGGCGGACTGGGCCGCGTCTTCGAGCCCTCCACCAACGCGCTGATCTGCACCGGCGACGGCATGGGCTTGGCGTATCGAATTGGCACCCCGCTCATGGACATGGAGATGGTCCAGTACCACCCGACGACCCTGAAGGGAAGTGGAGTGCTCATCACCGAGGGAGCTCGAGGAGACGGCGCATATCTGCTGAACTCCGAGGGCGATCGGTTCATGAAGACGTACGCTCCGAACATGATGGAGCTTGCGTCGCGCGATGTCGTGTCTCGCTCAGAACAGACCGAGATCGACGAGGGTAGGGGCGTCGACGGATGCGTGTTTTTGGACTGCCGTCACCTCGGCGACCGGCTGATCCGTGAGCGGCTCTCCCAGATCGCTGATATTGCCAAAGATTTTGCCAACGTAGACATATTCACCGAACCGATTCCGATTCAACCTGGCATGCACTACGCAATGGGCGGAATCAAGGCCGATGTCGATGGCCGCACGCCCGTGCCGGGTCTGTACGCCGCCGGCGAAACGGCATGCGTCAGCGTTCACGGCGGTAACCGTCTGGGCGCGAACTCGTTGCTCGACACGTTGGTGTTCGGCCGCCGGTCGGGCGTCCACGCCGCCGATGCAGCCAAGAGCATCACGCACGCCAACCTGACCGATGCGTCCGCCGACGAGGACCGTGCTCGCCTCCAGGGACTGCTCGACAACCCCGAGGACGGCGGCGAAATGTTCGGCAAACTCCGCCACGACCTCGGCCAGACCATGGACAAGAACTTGGCCGTCTACCGCGACAAAGCGGGCATGGAAGAGGCGATTCAGCAGATCAAAGAAGTGCAGAAGCGATACCAGTCGGTGTACGTCACCGACAAGGGTAAGACGTTCAACACCAACCTGATCTTCACCCTCGAGCTCGGTTTCATGCTGGAAGCAGCGGAGACGATCGCTCTGGGTGGACTTGAGCGCACCGAAAGCCGAGGCGCTCACACGCGAACCGACTTCCCTGACCGAGACGACGAAAACTGGCTGAAGCACGTCCTGGTAAAGAAAACGGACGACGGTCCCGTCACCGAGCACTTGCCCGTCGTCATCACCGATTGGCAGCCCGAGGTGCGAAGCTACTAGCCGGCTCACCGGCGGTCAGTTCGGCGAAAGTCTGTTTCGAGTACGTTGCCAACCGACGATCTGGCGAAACGTGAATAAAGGACGGTATGAATGGAAGTCAAGATCAGCGTAAGGCGCTTCGATCCCGATAGCGATAGGCCAGTGACCAGACTCCAGGAATACGACCTGGAGATGGACGAGGCCAGCACGCTGTTGGATGGACTGATCCACATTCGCGAGGACATCGACGGTTCGCTGGCGTTGCGGTGTTCTTGTCGCAGCGCGATCTGCGGCTCGTGCGCGGTTCGTGTGAATGGCCAAGCCGGTTTGGCGTGCAACACGAAACTGACTGACGCGATGCCGAAAGACGGCGGCCCCGTCGTCGTGGAACCCGCCGGCAACATGCAGGTCATCAAGGACCTGGTAGTCGATTTCGGGGCGTTCTGGGAGAAAGTGCGGGCTGTCGATCCCTGGCTCCTGCCGGAAGGGCAGCAACCTCAAGGAGAATACGTCGCGCCCGATGAAGATATGGTGCACCTGGCCGGAGTCGTGTCCTGCATCATGAGCGGCGCCTGCGTTTCCGACTGCACGGTTCTCGCCGTCGATTCCGACTTTCTTGGCCCGGCGGCTTTGGCGAAAGCCTACCGCTTCGTGGCCGACCCCAGAGACGACGCCAACACCGAGCGGTTGACGGCGCTGAACGAGCCCGGCGGCATGTGGGACTGCACCCGCTGTATGCAGTGCGTCCAAGCCTGCCCCAAAAGCGTCGATCCGATGGGCCGCATCATGGCGCTCCGTGACCAAGCCATGGAAGCCGGACTCACGAACACGACCGGCGCCCGTCACGCGACCGCGTTCTCCGACATCATCGAACACAGCGGCCGGCTTGACGAGACGAAGCTCACGATCAAGAGCCACGGTCTCTTCAATGTCCGCGAGATGATCAAACTGGTTCCCATCGGAATCCGAGCGCAACTCGCCGGGAAGCGACCGCCGCTGATGCACAAAGCCATCCCAGGCATCGAAAACGTGCGCCGAATCTTCAAGAAAGCTGAGAGCAAGCGATGAGATATGCACTATACGCGGGATGTGTCGCACGAGGCGCCACCCCCGAACTTTACGTCGCCACGCTGGAAGTTTGCCGGCGATTGGGAATCCAGCTTGACCTCTCAGCATTGGAAGGCGCATCGTGCACCGGCGCGGGCGTGCTCCAAGAGAAGAACCTGCGGCTCGCCGATACGTTGAACGCCCGAACTTTTGCGATGGCGGAGAAGGCCGGTCTACTGATCTTGACGATTTGCAGCACCTGCCAGGGCGTTATGTCACAAGCCAACGTTCGTCTGCAGGACGACGAGTACCGTGCCTCGATCAACGAAGATCTGGCGGAGGAAGGGCTTTCGTACAGCGGAACGTCCGAACCGAAGCATCTCCTGTGGGCGATTATCGAAGACATCGGCGTCGAGAAACTCAAGTCGCTCGTTACCCATCCTCTGTCGAACCTCAAGATGGCGCCGTTCTACGGATGCTATCTGATTCGACCCACGACGAGTCTGGGATTTGAAGAGCACCCCGAGCGAGAAGACTCTCTCGAAACGGTCATCGAGATCGTCGGCGCGGAGGTCGTGGAGTATCCGGGCAAGACCCTTTGCTGCGGCTTCCCGATAACCACGATCAATAACCCGAACGCGCTTAAGATGGTCGCGACACATACGCTCGACGCCAAAGGACGCGGCGCGGACGCCATGGTCACACCGTGCCCGCTGTGCCACCTGAACCTCGACGGCTTCCAACCGTCGGCGGCATCCGGCAACAGCCCGATCGCGATCGACATGCCGGTGCTCCATCTGCCGCAGCTCCTGGGCCTTGCGATGGGCATCGACCCCAAGGCGATGCGCTTGAACAAGCACATCGTCTCAACGAAGAATTTCCTCACCGAGGTCGCCGTCTCGACGTAGGCTGGCGCCGTCAATTTACGAGCCATCAAAACAGTCCCCGCCACCACGACGGGGACTGTTTGCGTTTGGGTGATGCGCGTTCGCCTGATTCTAACGATACGGCTACGCGATCCCGTCGCGGCTCATGAACGATTTGGTCTGCAAAGTTGCCCATGATCCGAATGTAGTTGGCGCGAAAAAATGACGCGGGTCGTGAAGGCCGAGCCCACCATCGAGTTGGTGCTCTGGCCGTTCAGGGCCAAGCCACCCCTGCATCCCAGCAACGGCGCTGACGATTCCTCGGTGTCATTCTGAGGCCGCAGCCGAAGAATCTAGGTTCAGATCCGAACGATACAGTGACGACGATTGTACAATCATCAACTCAGAGAGCTCGCGATATCAGCTCAAAGTCTCTATTAACAATCTGTCCCGTTTCTGCTGACTGCCAACACTCCTGTGCGAGGACAAGTGGCCGGAACTGCCCTCTCACGTGAAAGCCATCGCCTGTGAAAAATGCCCGACGCGCCCCTCGGTACATGTTCTGAGCATCAATAAG
>JASMDM010000008.1 GCA_030752795.1 SAR202 cluster bacterium
AGCTTAGCTAGCTCGGCTCGACGCATACCAGTCAGAACAGCTGTATCTATAAGAAGGAGGTCTCTGGGTATCGAAGCCTTATAGCTCTTGTGGGCTCTTACAGCCTCCCTTAATCTCTCTATATCCTCCTCTGCTACTAGCTCTGGAAGGATATGAGGTCTTTTCATCTTCACCTCAAACTCCATGCCTAGATAAGCCATGAATCCCTTGAGATAGCCTGCGTATCGAATGCGGGAATTAATGCTTAGGTGGTTGGAATTTGATAGAAACTTATAAGCTGTTGCTGGGGACAAAGTGTTGCCAAGCGTTGCCAAATCGCTGACATAGCGAACTAAATACTGCCGATTCCCAGCAATGTAGTTCTCGGATAGTCCCTGACTGTGCAGGTAGAGGAGATAGTGAAGTAATTCTGGGTGCTCTGCCTCTTCAATGCCATTGAAGCGCTCTCCCAGATGAGCTACAGCCCCACTCGGCTCGACGAATATAGCAAACGGGTCAACGGTCCGCAAGAACGCGACACGCAAAAGCGGGGCATGTTCTCCTTCTCGACGGCCAGCGGCGCCTAGATCAGCAGTTCGCCCTCACGCTTGACCACGGTACCCTGCTTCACGATCGTGTTGACGGTGTGCAGCGTCGCGATGTCTTCGGCGGGGTTGCCGTCGATGATTAGGATGTCGGCGGCCTTGCCCGCTTCTAGGGTGCCGGTCTCGTCCAGGACGCCGAGGCAGTCGGCGGAGGTTTGGGTAGCGCAGACTATCGCCTCCATCGGTGAGATGCGCATGTCTTCGACCATCACTTGGGGTATGTAGGCGAAGTCGTCGAAGTTGGCGTTCGTCATGCCGGCGTCCATACCGGTCACGAACTTGACGCCCCGGTCCCACATGTCTCGCAAGATCTCGAATCGGCGAACTGGGTCGCGCATTGGTCCGCCCGTCGTCCTGACGCGGCCCCTGATCTGGTTGAGCCGGCCCAACGCAAGGGTTGGGTCGACCCATGTGCCGGCTTCGGCGAGCCTGTCGGCGTAGTCTTCATCGTAGTCGAACATGCCGTTTGGGTCTTCGTCCAGCCAGGAGCAGTGGATCAGGTTGTGCACGCCGGCATCGACGCAGTTTCGCACTCCTGCAGAAGCATGGCAGTGCGCCGCAACGCGCAGATTCAGGCGCTCGGCGTCTTGGACCGCAGCCCTGAGGGTTTCGACCGGGTATTGTGGCGCTCGGACGTTGGTTCCGGGGGTAAACCCGCCGCCCGTTGACATGACCTTGATCCAGTCTGCGCCCGACTTGAACTGGCCGCGAACGGCGGTGACCATTTCGTCGCTGGTGTCGGCTTCCGTGCCGAACATGTTGCAGTGCCCACCTGTTGTTGTAATCGGCGTGCCTGCCACCAACATTCGCGGACCGGGCACGATGCCGTCTTCGACTGCTTGCTTGAGCGGGAAGATGACCTGGTTTCGGCTGCCGAGATCGCGCATCGTCGTCACGCCCGAGCTCAGCACCGCGCGCACGGCCTGCACGCCTCGCATGAGGAACACTTCGTCGCTCTCGGTGGTGATGTGTCGATACGCGTCGGCCTGAGCCGAGCAGTGGATGTGCGTGTGCACTTCGATGAAGCCGGGCATGAGTGTGCCGCCGGAGACATCGATAACATCGGAGTCGTCGCGATCGCCGGTGTCGAGTTTGTCTTGCTGGGTCACTTCAGAGATCCGGCCGTCTTCGACGACGATCGCCGCGTTCTCAATCGGCACGGCGCCGGTCCCATCAATCAGTCGGTTAGCTTTCAATATTAGCCGCATTGCAGTGTCGCTCCTGAAAACCTCAGTGTGCCCGTAGCGTCATTTCACGCTGGATCGGGCGTAGGCGTCTGGAGTATATCACGCCCGATTCCGTGACACTTAGCCTCAGCGCCTGCTTGCTTCTATCGAGTCGATCTGACGCAAAAGCGCCTCGACGGTCGTGTCGCCGAGCGAGTCCACGCGCATGTCGGCGTGACCAACATCGAGGTCGCGCGTCATCGAATTAGGGACGGCGAGGCAGAACACGCCCGCGCGTTTGGCAGCAGTGATTCCGGTGGGCGAGTCTTCGATTGCGATCGCCTGTTCCGGGGCGATGTTCAACGCTGCAACGGCCGCGAGGTAGATGTCAGGGTGCGGTTTCGCGTTGGCGACGTCGTCCCCGGTGAATATCTCTGAGAAGTAGTGACTCAATCCGAGCCGCTTGAGGTGATGCTGCGCCCAACCGCCGCGAGAGGCGGACGCGATCGCGAGGCCGAGTTCGAGCCGGGTCGCCTCTTCCAGAAAATCGACGACGCCGGGCATGACGGGGTTGGCTTCGACCATCTCGATGTAAACGGCGTGCCGCCCCTTGCTCAAGCCGGACCGGTCGATCTCAATCCCTGTCTGGGCTTCCAGGTACTTGGGAATGTCGTACTCGACGCTTCCGATGAGAGGCGACCAAACCTCACGGTCCAGTTGCACGTTATGTGCTGCGAACACGTTGGCCCATGACTGGTAGTCGGGCGTCTCGGTGTCGAGGATGACGCCGTCAAAATCGAATACGATTGCCTGTTTCAAATCGGTGCCCTGGTGAGAACGGATAGAACCAAGGGAAAGTATAGCACCGGCTTGTCGCTCCGGTGGCGAGCGATCCCAGGGTGCAATATAATCCGTGCCATGATTGGGGTGCGCGGGCTCGTCCTGTTGTTGGGTTTGCTGCTTGTGACGGTGTTGCCAGCTTGCGGAGCCGAGGTCGTGCCCACTCCGACGCCTGCGCCCACAGCGACGCCGACGCCCACGCCGACTCCAACACCAACGTTCACCCCGACGCCTACACCGGTCCCGACGCCCACGCCACCCCCAACGCCAACCCGGACACCGGACGCCACCGGCAGCCCCACGACGATCGAGGCGCCGGACGCGGACGAGCTGTTGCGCGATTCCGCCGCGGCGATGGCGGCCGTCGAATCGTTCCACTTCAACGTTTCGGGCGATCTGACGGCATCCAGCCAGGGCGCCGAGATTCAGGTTCTGATCAGCTATATCGGCGACGTGGAGACGCCGGATCGGACGCAGGGGAATCTGAGCCTATCGGTGATCGTGTTCGTCCTGGAGATGGACATAATCACGATCGGCGATGTTAACTACACGTCAAATCAACAGGCGGGAGAGTGGGAGGTGTCTTCAGACTCCGTCGGCATCCCCAACCCGGCCGATTTCGCTCGCGGAGGAACGCCCGCGGTTAGCGAAGCAACTTATTTGGGAGTGGAACAGCGGGACAGCGAAGACCTGTATCACCTGACGGGCGTCGCCCATCTGGCACTGGTATCGGGCGCCGGAGACGACGCACCCGCCGACATCTGGATCGGCGTCGACGACCTACTCATCCGTGAGGTCGCCCTGGAAGCGCCCGTCGATCTCGATGCGCTCGGATTCGCACTTGGCAGCGTGGGACTTGGAGGCGACGGCTCGGCGGTCATATCGATCAAGCTGTCTGACTACGGAAAACCCGTCAAGATCGAAGCGCCGATAGCAGAATAATCGAGCCGGTCGAAACCTTAAGTCCCTCTCGCCCCTTCGGTCGCTTCGTCGGTCCGGAATTGCGCAGAGGTTGTCTATTCTCGACGCGGCGCCAGCGTCCGCACGTGGTCGACGATATCAGACGTCTTCGTGCCAGGGCCGAAAATCGCACTGACGCCGATGTCCTCCAGCGCGCGCCGGTCGGATTCAGGGATGATTCCGCCTGCGATAACGGGGACGTCGCCCATGTCGTTCTCGCGAAGCCCGGACATGATCGTCGGGAACAACTCCATGTGGGCGCCCGACAGTATGCTGAGACCGATCAGATCGACATCCTCTTGCAACGCGGTCTCGACGATCATCTCGGGGGTCTGGCGAATCCCGGTGTAGATGACCTCCATGCCCGCGTCTCTCAGTGCCCGTGCGATGATCTTGGCGCCTCGATCGTGCCCATCCAGGCCCGGTTTGGCCACTAGCACTCGCAGGATATCTGAATTCATCGCTCTACCTCTTCGCGGTCGCTTGGTCGACGAGCTCGATCAGCACGCCCCTGGTGGATCTTGGGTGGATGAAGCCGATCATGCCGGAAAGGCCTTCTCTCGGCGCGGTGTCGATGAGTTGAGTTCCCGACTCACCCAGCTTGTCGAGCGTGCCCTGCAGGTCTTCGACCTCGAAGCAGATGTGATGCACGCCTTCGCCCCGGCGCTCGATGAATCGCGCGACGCCGCCTTGAGGGTCGGTCGGTTGGATGAACTCGATCGACGACCCGCCCACACGGACGAGTGCGGCGAGAACTGCTTGGTCTTCCAGGTTCTCGACCTCCGCTTGGCCAGCGCCAAACGTCTCTTGATAGAAACGGATCGTGTCCTCAATGTCGTTGACCGCGATGGCCACGTGGTTCAGATGGCGGGCGGTGCAGGGGCTGCTTCCGGATTGCTCGGTCATGGTTGGTCCTTCAAATTCAAGATTATTCGCGAGATATGAGGTTTCGCGCGATGATCAGGCGTTGAACCTCAGAAGCGCCTTCGTAGATCTCCATCACTTTCGCGTCGCGGTAGAAGCGCTCCGCATCCGTGGGTGCGAAGTAGCCGATGCCTCCGTGCATCTGGACCGACTTGTCGGCGCATTCGACGGCGACTCTAGACGCGTGAAGTTTGGCCATCGACACCTCGGTGATGAACGGCAATTCGGCGTCCATCAGCGTTGCGGCTTTGTGTGTCAGCAAACGGGAGGTCTCGATGCTCGTTGCCATGTCGACGAGCATCCACTGCAGGCCTTGGAAGTCGGCCAGACGCTGGCCGAACGCGCGCCGCTGCTGAACGTACGCCAACGCGGAGTCGTATGCTGCCTGCGCTATGCCGACACACTGTGCCGCGATCGTCAGGCGGCTTGCGTTTAACACCGCCATCGTTTCGCGGAATCCGTTGCCTTCGTCGCCCAGACGGTTTTCCATCGGGACCGAGCAGTTCTCGAAGACAACCTCTGCCGTCGATGAAGCGCGGATGCCCATCTTGCCGTGGAGAGGGTTGACGCTGAGCCCGGGAGAGTCTTTCTCCACGATCATGGCGTTGATGCCTCTCGCTCCCAGACTGCGATCTATGGACGACATGACGACCAGAACGCCCGCTTCCTCGGCGTTGGTGATGAAGGTCTTCGAGCCGTTCAACACGTACGATCCGCCGGAAGCGACGCCCGTCGTATGCATGGCGGCCGCGTCGGAGCCGGTCTCGGGTTCGGTGAGGGCGAATGCACCCATCATCTCACCGCTGACCAGGGGCGGAAGGAACTGGCGCTTCTGACCTTCCGTGCCGAACATGTTGATGAACTGAGTGCAGAGCGACACGTGCGCGCCAAACGTCGTGGCGGTCGCGGCGCACGCCCGCGAAATCTCTTCGACGACGATCGCGGTCTGACGGTTGGTGCCGCCGCTGCCGCCGAACTCCTCGTCGATGCCGAGCCCGAGCATCCCCATCTCGGCGAGTCCTCGCATGTTCTCCCAGGGGAATTCGCTAGTCTCGTCATGATGCGCAGCGCGAGGCGCTATTGTGTTGTCCGCAAAGTCCTTGATCGTGTTCTTGAGGAGGAGCTCTTCCTCGCTCAGAAGATACTGATTCAAGTGGTCTCCCTCCGATGGAATCTGAGTGCGCCGTAACTCTATGTGATGTCGGTGACGATGTCCAGCAGAGCGTAGTCAGGCAGTGCCAGAACGGCTTACGACGGCAGTCCGAGCGAACGCCAGACATCCATCGAGTCGACGCCGGCGTGTCTCGCCAGAAACAGCGTGATGACGGCCCCGTGCGCCACGACTACGATGTCGGAGTCGGTTTCCGAATCGATGATCGTCGCGATCGATTGATCGAACCGATCCAAGCCTGGTCTGCTGTTTCAGAGCCGTAGACAAGGTCGTCTGGGTTGTCGAACAACTTGGCGATGGCGCCTTCGAATCCCTGCGGATCAGGAAAGAATTGGGCATCGTCTCGATGATGTTCTTCCAATCCCGAACGAACGCGAATGTCCACGCCTAGACGGCTCGCGACCAACTTCGCGGTTTCCGTGGCCTTCGGCTCGGAGCTCGCATGCACGGCGACGACATCGAACTGCGATATGCGATCCGAGAGCTCGCGGCAACGTACGCGACCCTGATCGGACAGCTCCCAGCGGCTCGCGGGCGTGTCCGGTTCCAGGACTGGCAGCGAGTGTTTGACGAGAACCAGTTTTCGGGCAGCGTTCGGGCCGATTTCAACTGATCTCGAGCGCCTCGGCGACGATCAACTCCGTGATCTCGTCGTCGGACAGCTTAAGCCAGTCGCGGAGGATCAGCTCGTTGTGCTCACCGACGAGCGCGTGGGGCATCCTCAGCTTGCCGCGCGTCTTGGATAGCAGGAACTGGAGGCCATCGTAAGGCATTGGTCCGCACTCGGTGTGGTTGAGCCACTGGAAGAAGTCTCTGTGTTTGAGTTGAGGGTCGTTCCACAGGTCGGACTGATTCTGTACGGCTCCGGCGGGAACGCCAGCGTCTTGCAACAGTTCCATGAGCTCGTGAGCCGTGCACTGAGACGTCCACCGACCCAGGAGCTCATCCAACGACGTCGCGTTGGCTCTTCGGCTGTCTGCCGACGAGAATCGGGCGTCGCGGGTCCATTCGGGATTGCCCATCGCATCGCACAACTGGACCCACTCCTCATCATTGGTTACCGCGATGGCGCACCACGACTCGTCCGTGCCGGTCATCGGCCGAGTCTCGTCTTTGCACCGATAGACGTTGTGCGGAGCGCATGTGTCGTCGTCGTTGCCTCTGCGGCCCACGATCCGGCCGTTGATCGCGTAGTCGGCGATGGCGGGCGACAAGTACTGGATCGCGGCTTCGTACTGCGCAAGGTCGAGGTGCTGTCCCTGACCGGTGCGTCTCCGGTGGTCGAGGGCGGCGACGATCGCGGCCACCGCGTTCGGTGGGTTAATGAAGTCCGAGTACGCGCCGTGCGGTCCAGTTGGGTCTCGGTCGGACCATCCGGTGATCGTGTAGAAGCCGGCCAGCGCCGCGCCGAGGTTGCCGTACCCCGCGAACAACGCCCTCGGGCCGGTTTGACCTTGGAGGCAGGTGCTGAAGTACACGATGTCCGGTTTGATCTTCCGGATCGATTCGTAATCGAGTCCCCAGTTCCGCATGGCCCGCGGCGTGAAACTCTCGGCCATCACGTCCGGCTGCCATTCGGCGACGATCCGCGCGATGAGCTCGCGGGATTCGGGTTTCCCCAGGTTCAGGCCGAGGCCGTATTTGCTCGTGTTGTAGCTGGCCGGAAACTGGCTCCGGTTGAAGCCCGGTTCGCCGTCCTTGAACGGCGGCGTCGACCTGAGCACGTCCGGACGAGTCACCGACTCGACGTGAATCACGTCGGCGCCGTGGTCGGCGAGGTACTTTATCGTGATAGGCCCGACGCCAACCCAAGTGAGGTCCAGCACTTTGAGCCCTTCGAATGGCATGGATTTCGTCGTCAGAGATCGCGAGGGCCGCGCAGGAGTTCTGGCCGCGCCGAGAATTTCGTCGTTGTGCTCACCGATCGTCGGGGCTGGTCGCCGAAGGACGATCGGTGTCTCGCTGAGTTTGATGTACGGGCCGGGATACGTGAGCGTCCGGTCGAGCGACGGATGGCGGACGTCGGTCCAAAAGTCACGTGCTTCAAGCTGCGGATCTTCAATTATATCTTTGACGTTGTTGCAGGGCGCGATCCAGATGCGGTCCGTGAACGAGCGCTCGAACAACTCCGCCTTGGTTTTGGTCGCGAAGAATCGGGAGAAGTGCTCTTCGACCATTGTTACATCCCTGGCGCCTGTTTCTCCTTCAGCCGCGAGGGCGGAGAGGTCCCATTCACCCCAATCCCGTTCCTTCATGAACGCTGGCGCCATGCCGTCCTCGTCCATCCACCGCACAAGCGAGGTCAGCGAAGCGCCTCCCAGCGTCCCGCCGACGAGTAGTGCGCTGATGTGGCCGTCCTTGCATGGAAACACGGCTCGAAGGCTGACGGCACCGAACTTGCGAGAAGCTCCGGCACGCTCGAGATTGGTCTTGTGCAGAGGAGGGAAGGGGGTCGCGTTCATCAGCGTCCAGATGACCGCCGTCTGCATCGATACGTCGACGTGCTGGCCTTCGCCGGTGGTCTGGGCGTGCCATAAAGCCGTCATCGCGCCGGCAGCCGCTTGAGCTCCGGCGTGCAATTCTGCCTGTGGGATGCTGATGCGCAGCGGGTGACGGTCTTCGTCACCGGCGACCCACTGCATCCCGCCTATCGACCAGGCGACGATGTCGGTGGCCTTGTATCGAGCGTACGGACCCGTTTGGCCGAAAGGCGTGATCGAGGTCACGATAATCGCCGGGTTGATCGCCGCCAGATCTTCGTAGCTCAGACCCAACCCGGCCAAGTAGCCTGGTCCGTACGACTCCAGAACGATGTCGGAACCGGTAGCGAGCTCTTTGAAACGGTTTTGACCTTCGTTGGCCTCCAGGTCGAGCGTTACGCCTCGCTTGTTAAGGCAGTACGAGTACCAGAACAGGCTGTGCTCGCGATCGGCCTGGTCGTCGTAGAACGGGCCTGTTGCGCGAGTCGGACTGCCATCCAGCGGCTCGACCTTGATAACGTCCGCACCCAGGTCGGCGAGGACCCTGCCGCACCAGTTGAAGCCGCCCTCGGTGAGGTCTAAGACTCGATATGGGGCGAGCGCTGAGTTCGGCGTTTGCGGACTTGTCATGGCGATCCTTTCCGAAATCTGCTTTCGTCAGCGGTTGGGGAGTTTACGATGGCCCTTCGACAGGCTTCCCGATAACATCGGGACGAACGGTGTCGCGAAGTGTTCCGTTCTAAGAGCCGTCACGTACGCGCGGTGGACAATGCATAGGAATGTAAGCGATTGTGTCGGGTCGTGCCTGAAACACGGGCGGTTGCCTGGATTCCGTAGGGGAGGGTTTCAAACCCTCTCGCCTGGTTCCGCCGATATGAGCCATCGCCACGTGGGTACAACGTGCTTGCCTGTTATTTCGTGCCGTTCATCCCTCCGGCACACTGGGAGGGTTTGAAACCCTCCTCTACGATGGCGTATCGCGAAACTCCCCATTTGAGGAAGGAGCGGTATGTTGCGACGATACGCCGATTTGAACGGACGCAACTACTCCACGACCCGGGCACGAAACAAGAGTCGTTGATTCCGCTCCTTCAACAACGTCGAATCATCCAAGAGGTATGCAGGTTGGGACATCAGAACGGCGAGAACTCTTGCTGGGTGCCGAACGCGGTTCGGAACACGTTCGAAATCTCGCCGAGCGTGGCGTATGCCTCGACGCAATCGACTATCGCTGGGAGGGTGTTGTCGGTTCCGGCCGTGACCTGCGCAAGCCGCTCCAACGCGGCCGCAACCTTCGAGTCGTCGCGGTCTTGCTTCACCTTGGCCAGGCGGGCGAGCTGGCGATCGGTTTGCTCTCGGTCGATGGTCTGGAGCTGCTCGATCGGCGGCGTCTCGGTCTGGAAGCGATTGACGCCGACCACGACGCGGTCTTCAGACTCGACCGATTGCTGGTAGCTGAACGCGCTCTCGTGGATCTCGTTGATCTGGAACCCGTTGTCCAAGGCGGTGAGGGCGCCGCCCATGTCGTCGATGCGTTTGATGTACTCGAACGCGGCGTCCTCGAGTCGATCGGTCAGCGATTCGACATAATAGGAACCCGCGAGCGGATCGACCGTGTCCGTGACGCCCGATTCGTGCGCGAGCACTTGTTGCGTCCGAAGCGAGAGCTGCACCGACTCTTCGGTGGGCAGCGCCAGCGCCTCGTCGCGGGAGTTCACGTGCAGCGACTGCGTACCGCCGAGGACAGCTGACAGCGCCTGCAGCGTCGTTCGGATGACGTTGTTCTCAAACTGCTGGGCGGTCAGCGTCACGCCCGCGGTTTGCGTGTGGAACCGGCACATCCACGAACGCGGGTTCTTCGCCCCGAAACGGTCGCGCATGATCTTGGCCCACATCCGGCGGGCCGCGCGGAACTTGGCGATCTCTTCGAAAAGGTTACTCTGCGCGACGAAGAAAAACGACAGCCTGCCACCGAACGAATCGATGTCCATTCCCGTGTCGAGCGCCGCCTGCACGTACGCGATGGCGTTGGCGAACGTGAACGCGAGCTCCTGGATTGCCGTGGCGCCGGCTTCTGCCATGTGGTATCCGCTGATGCTGATCGTGTTCCAGCGCGGGACCTGATCCGCGCAGAACGAGAAGCTGTCGGTGACCAACCGCATCGACGGCGCCGGAGGATAGATGTACGTGCCCCGGGCGATGTACTCCTTAAGGATGTCATTCTGGATGGTGCCGTCCAATTTGTCGAGCGCCACGCCCTGCTTGCGGGCCAGCGCGACGTACATCGCCAGCAAGATCGACGCCGTGGCGTTGATGGTCATCGAGGTGCTGACTTGGTCCAGCGGTATGCCTTCGAACAGCACCTCAAGGTCGGCGAGGCTGCTGATCGGGACGCCGGTGCGGCCTACCTCGCCTTTCGCGAGCGGGTGGTCGGAGTCGTAGCCAGTCTGCGTTGGCAGATCGAACGCGATGCTCAACCCGCCCTGGCCTTGTTCGAGCAGGTACCGGTAGCGCCGGTTCGACTCCTCGGGCGATGCGAGTCCGGCGTACTGGCGCATGGTCCAGAACCTGCCCCTGTACATGTTGGGCTGGATGCCGCGAGTGAACGGGTACTCGCCGGGATACTCGGCGCCGTCGCCGCTTTCCGGCGTGTATGTCGTGTCGACGTCGAGGCCGGATGCGGTTTCAAATCGCTCCCGACGTTCGCCGAATCGGTTCTTTACCGGATCGAGTGTATTCTTTTCCCATTCCGACTTGCTAGTGCTTGGCAAAGGGACTTCTCCTGACTGGGATTTCGTGATCGGTTTGGAGCAGTTTCGAGTTTAGGTATTGGCCGGCGAGGTGTCAATCTGGTTCTCTCGCTAAAGCGCTGGCCCGTAGGGGCGCAGCCTGACTGCGAGAACCGGCGGGATTTGGGTGAAGTTGTCCCAATTCAGGGCGTGGTTCGGCGTAGCATCGCCGCTGAAGACCGGCTCTTCGATCCCGTCCAGGACGAAACCGTCCTTGAAGAAGACGTTGAGCAACTCACAGATCGGCCGATGGAAGTAGTGTTGCGGTTCGGGCTGTCCCAGCATCGCGATGCCCTTGTACGCGATCGACTCGATGTAATTCGATACCTTGACCGCGTACGTGTCGATCAATTTGCCGTCTTCGGTCTCGATTCTGTCGATCGTTTTCACCAGGTCCTTTGGCGAATTGAACGCCGGGTGCATCACAGAGAACACGAAGCGCCCATCGGGCTTCAGAACCCGGCGCACAGACGAACTCAATGGCTCGATGCTGGCCATGTCCATGATCGCCATCGTGCAACAGGCAGCGTCGAACGCATCCTCACCGAGGCGTTGCATCGCGTCCGCGTCGGTGGCGTCGGCAACCGCGAACCGGACGCGATCGCCGTAGTCCACGCTCCGGGCGACGGCGTTTTCGACCATTCGCGGTGCGATGTCGACCCCAACGACGCGCGCGCCGCGGTCGGCCATCTGTCGGGCGAATTGGCCGTTCCCGCAGGCGATGTCCAGCACACTTTCGCCATCTTGGAGGTTCAGCAGCGCCAGTTGCGAAGGCATGACGAGCTCGCGGTGGAAAGAATTGCCCTCGCCCATGCGTTGGTCCCAGAAGTCGGCGTTCGCGTTCCATTTGTCGCAAACGTCGTCGTTCAGGTGCTGAAACTCGGCGCCGCTCGGACTATCTGTCATCCGTTCACTCCGATCTCGATATGCCGGCGAGCTCGTGCCACTCCTGCGCGAGCATACCGAATATGATGTGATCGACGTGGCGGTCGTACAGCCACTCGACCTGACGCAACGTGCCTTCTTCCTTAAAACCAAGCCTCTTGGGGATTGCTTGACTGCGGTAGTTCTCGGTGGCCACGTGGATGCTCACGCGGTTGAGCTTCAATTCGAGCACCGAGTAGTCGATTATCGCCTGGCACGCGAGCGCGATGAGGCCTCTGCCTTGGTAGATCTCTCCAAGCCAATAGCCGATGTTCGTGGCCCGGTTGGTCCAGTCGATCTGGTTGAGCCCAATGACTCCGGCTATGTGGCCCCGGTACCAGATTCCCGCGATGAATCCGCCGTCCCGCGCGTAGGCGCCCAGACTGGCCTGGATGAAATCCCGTTCCATATCAACGGACGTGAGCGAGTCGACCCAGGGCAGCCATCGCCTCAAATGTTCGCGGTTGGCGTCTACCAGTGAATACAGCTCTTCGGCGTGATGTGGCTGGATCAATTGAAGTTCTGCGTCGTCTGAGATCGATTTCGAAAACATGGCGGTCTCGTCAGTCGGAATGGTCTGTCGGAGCATCGATTATAACGGACGGGCAGCGCTTGCGCTTCTTGACACTGCTCACACCGAAACATAGAATGAACAATAGTTCTAATCCGCAATCGGCCAAGTTGTTGCTAGCGCGCGTCCGACGGGTTTGTGTATAGTGCTGGCAACTCTCAGACAAGGCTTCCCGAGCATGACTCAGGTCCAGCGCGTCGTCTCCGGGTCACCCCAAGACGACGACCACAATCTAGACAACAACCTCCGGCCCCGAAAGCTGGCGGATTACGTCGGACAGGCCAAGCTCAAAGAAAACCTTCAAATAGGCATCCAGGCGGCTCAACAGAGATCCGAACCGCTCGATCATTTGCTGTTGTACGGCCCTCCGGGGCTGGGCAAGACGACGCTCGCCAACATCGTCGCGACCGAAATGGGCGTGCGCATCAAAGCGACCTCGGGACCCGCGATCGAGCGACCGGGCGACATGGTGGCGATCCTCACGCAACTCCGCGAAGACGACGTCCTGTTCGTCGACGAGATCCACCGCTTGAGCCGTGTGGTCGAGGAGATACTCTACCCCGCGATGGAAGACTATTTCGTATCGTGGGTGATCGACAAGGGCCTCAAAGCGCGCAGCATGAACCTGACGGTGAAGCCCTTCACGCTGGTCGGCGCTACGACTCGCTACGGCATGGTCAGCGCACCGCTTCGCGACAGGTTCGGCTCCGTGCACCGCCTGGACTTCTACGACTATGAGTCGATGCAGACCATCGTGGCCCGGTCGGCGCGAATCCTCGACATCGAAGCACAACCCGACGGCGTCGACGAGATCGCTCGCCGAGCTCGGGGAACGCCCAGGGTTGCGAACCGGCTGCTCAGGCGCGTTCGAGACTACGCCCAAGTGGTGGCCGACAACGTGATCACCGCGGAAATCGCCAACGAGGCTCTCGGCAAGCTCGAGGTCGACCAACTCGGACTCGAAGGGATCGACCACCTGGTGCTGCGTTCGATCATCGAGAAATTCGACGGCGGACCCGTCGGCATCGACACGCTCGCCGCGTCCATCAGCGAAGAGTCGGACACCATCGAAGATGTCTACGAGCCCTACCTGCTGCAGCTAGGCTTCATCAACCGCACCCCACGCGGCCGAGTCGCCACACGGCACGCGTACGAACACCTCGGCTACGACCTCCCCAGAAGCATGTCGTCGGACCAGCCGTCGCTGTTTTAGGTTCGCGCCAGCAAACCTCGCCTAGCGTGCCCAACTGCCAATCGGCCTTGGAAATCTCACCCGTTCGCGCCGATCAGTTCATGCGCCGTCGTCATTCGCTTCTCGAGTTCTCAACGGCAGTATCGCCACGATAATCGTTGCGGCTGCGAAGAGCGAACCCACGTAGTACAACACGGCGTCGATGCCGATCGACTCGTACAGCGCGCCGGCGATCAGGGGTGAGAACGAGCTCAGGAGGAAGCTGGCGGAAGAGGTCAGGCCGAGGGCGGTCGATGCTACGTTGCGGTCGACCATCTCGAGCGTCGCGGCCGTTGTTATCGGCTGGTCAGGGTACAGGAACAGCCCGAGCAGAATGATCGCCACTGTCAGCGCGACTCCCTGGTCCGCGACGATCAGTGACAGCGTGATGAGACACGACCAGGCGAGCCCGGGCACGAGCACGCGCTTCCGGCCCAGACGGTCCGAGAGCTGCGCGGCAACCGGCTTGGCGACGATCCCGATCGCGATCAGCAGGCCGATGTGGATGCCCCTTGACTGGGTGCTCAATCCCAAATCGTTGGCGAGGTACAGCGGCAGGATCGTCACGAGCGCTACGAGCGACATGCTCCGCAGCCCGCGCACCAGAGTGATGCCCCACAGCGACCGGAACCGCAACAATCGCTTGGTCCCGGCGATGCGGTCACGGAGGTTGGACGGTTCGCCGGTCCCGCCGATGTTCTTGAACGACCACAGCGCCATGAACGCCAGGAACAAGGGCAGAGCGCCGTAGATGGTGAGGATGCCGCGCCAGCTTATCCAAGCCAGCAGCGCGCCGGTGACGATCGGTCCGGCCACGTCGCCGACGCTGCCGCCAACGCCGTGGAAAGATAGAGCCGTCCCTCGATGCTTCGGAAAGTGTGCCGACAACGAAGCTGAGGCAGGCAAATGCCACAGCGAATGGCTGATCGCCACCATCGCCATGCCGATCAGCAGCAAGAGGAAGACCGGCGAGAAGCCCATCAGCAGGGCGCCGACGCAGAATCCGCCGATGCACGCGGCCAGAAATACGCCCCAATGCCGTCGAACCGCATCGACGACGACACCGCCCGGCAGCACGACCGCTCCCGACACGATCTCGCGCACCGTCAGAACGACGCCGACACCGATGCCGCTCAGCCCGAACGTGCTTTGTATCTCGGGCAACACCACGACCGTGCTTTGCAGAACCCAGTGGAACACGGCATGACCGGTCGCGAGACCGGTGATCATGAACCACGCGCGGTTTCGGATGTCGTTGTTGCCTTCGGGCGGAGATTCAGCGGTCGCCAATAATCTGGTCCTTCCGAACATCAGCGAACGTGTGACGTTCGAATGCCCGGTGTCTGCCGTTGCTGTCGATGATCATGTGTTGAGAAGGCTGCCTTGAATTTGCCGCTGATGCTTTCTCGAGCGATCCAAACGGTTTGTCGGCAGCACTTCACCACTCTTCCGGATGTGCAACAGGCGGAGACCTCTTGCTTCCTCCAGCGATGGGCCGAGCAACAGCAGTCGATGGCATGCGCTCGGGTCTTCTTCGGAGCACGTCTGCGCTATGTTCGCACGCCGAGGCATCGACGCGACCTGTTCGACGGCCCCGTCGAACTCGTCCGTGGCGCGCATTTTACGGTAGTCGGGTTTCCCTTTGGCGTCGTAGAAGGATTCGTCGGAAGGCTTGCCGCCAAGCGGGCCGCCGAGGAACACGTACTCGATGTCCAAGTGTTCCAGCAAGCCCGGCAGCGTTCGGTGATTGGAGAACGACGCGAACCTCGACGCCGGGTTCTCGATCTCGTGTCGACGAGGATCTCGATGCCGTGCGTCTTGAGCAGGGCGCTGAAGCTGTCCCAATCGTGGTTGCTGTGGCCTATGGTGTAGACGGTGTCCTGCACGATCTTCTGTCGTATCGTCTCCGAGAATCCGGGCGACTCGACGCTCCAAGTAGGGTAGCGTGCATTGTAACAGAGCGATTGACCGAGAGATGTACGCGGGCGCCGATTCGAGAAGGCGTTTAGCGAAAGTTCAGGACTGTTGGTCACGGGTCGGTCGCGTGAAGTGAACCGGGACCGCATATCGGGAGCGACGAAGACCTCGAAAAAAGAATCGCCCCGAACATGTCGGGGCGATCATCAGGTTTTCGAGGTCGTTCGAGGTCGCTGAGCTAGTGGCCGTTTTCGGACACCGGGATCGGCGCTTCAATAGCCGCGTAGTTCATCTTGTAGAGATGGGCGTACAAGCCGTCCTTGACCGTCAGCTCTTCGTGGTTGCCCACTTCGATGACCTCGCCCTGGTTCAACACGACGATCTTGTCGGCGCCTCGGATCGTCGACAGCCTGTGAGCGATAACGATCGCGGTGCGGCCTTTGAGCAGCCGCAACAGAGCTCGCTGAATGAGCATCTCGGTATAGCTGTCGATGTTGGCCGTTGCTTCGTCGAGAATCAGGATCTTCGGATCGGCGACAAGCGCCCTCGCGAAACTGATTAGCTGCCGCTGGCCGACGCTCAAGTTGATGCCGCGCTCGGCCAGGAACGTATCGTATCCGTTTTCGAGCTTCATTATGAACTCGTGCGCGCCGACCGCTTCGGCCGCGGCGATCATCTGCTCACGTGTGGTGTTGACGTGGTTGTACTTGATGTTCTCTTCGACGCTGCCCGAGAACAAGAACGGTTCCTGCAGCACCATGCTTATCTGGCCAGCCAACGATGCTCGTTTCACGTCTCGAATGTCGTTGCCGTCGACGAGGACTGCGCCCATGCCGTCAGGGACGTCATAGAATCGCGACATCAACGAGACCAGTGTCGTTTTGCCGGCGCCGGTCGGTCCGACGATGGCCGCTACCTCGCCCGGCTTGATGTGCAGGTTGACATTCTTGATGACATCTTCGCCGGGGACATAGCTGAAAGTCAGGTCCTTGAGCTGTATGTCGCCCTTGATCGGCGGCGCCGTTATCGCGTCCGGAGCATCCACGAGGTCCGGATCCCAGTCCATCATATCGAAGATCCGTGCTCCTGAGGCCATGGAACGTTGCAATTGCGTGTACTGCATCGTCATGTTTCGAATCGGATCGAAGAACCGCTGAATGTATAGGATGAACGCTACGAGTGCGCCCAACTCCATGGCGTCGTCAACGATCATTCGTGACCCGTAGTATATGGCGAGACCGATCGCGACCGCGGTGAAGATATCTACCGCAGGGAGCAAGCCCGCGGACAGCTTGCTGGCCCAAAGGTTCGTGTCCCGGTGGGTTGTGTTCTTTTCGTCGAATTGGATTTCGTTGAGGTCCTGACGGTTCATCGCCTGGACGACCCGAACTCCCGTGATATTCTCGTTGAATGACGAGTTGACGATCGATATCGCGACGCGAACTTTCATGAACGCTTTCCGCGCAAAAGGCTGCCACACAGCCATGATCAGAATCAGTACGGGGATCACGCTCATCGTGAGAAGCCCCAGCTTCAGGTTCAATATGAGCAGCGCAATCACGATTCCGACAAGGGCGAGCAATTCGCCGGCTGTCATTACAACGAGCGCCGCGAACTCCTGGAGTTGCGATACGTCACCCATGACCCGGGACATCAGTCGTCCGACCTCGGTCTTGTCGAAGAAGGCCATCGATTGCTTTTGGACATGTCCGAATAGCTGTTGCCTCAGGTTATAGAGTACGCCTTGGCCGACCTTTTCCATGGAGTACTGTTGGACGTAGTTCGCGACCCAGTTGACGAGAGAGATACCGAGGAACAGCACGAATACCGCGGTCAACCCGTCAATGTCACCGGGAATGATATATCGGTCGATCGCGATCTTGATAAGCCACGGGATCGCAACTTGCGTGCCCGTATACACCAGCATCGCTCCAAACGCCAAAAGTGCCAGGCCTTTGTATGGAAGGATGAACGGGAGAAGTCGAGCGACTACTCGTTGGTTGTATACTGAGCCGAATACTTCTTCGTCCGGATGTCCTCGGCTTACTCCGTGGAACATCGGTGGCCACCATTCATATTCGTGCGAACTCCTTCTGCGCGGAAGCTGGTATTAAGTCGGACACGGCCGTCATCGAATCTACGAGTCGCTTGAGGAGGCGGGGTCGTTGAGGACTGGCGCCTCGATCTCGCGCATGACTTCCTCTTGAGGGCGAAGCTGAAGCTCGTAAATTTCCCGGTATTGTCCGTCCAGTGCAAGTAATTGTTGGTGGGTTCCCCGCTCGACCACTTCGCCGTTTTTCAGCACCAGAATGACGTCAGCCCTGTGAACCGTGTTGAGCCGATGGGCGATGACGAACGTCGTTCGATTCTCCATGACCGAGGTCATGGCCGTGCGGATTTGGTCTTCGGTTTGTGCGTCAACGCTGGAGGTTGAGTCGTCGAGGATCAGCACTGGCGGGTCCAACAGCACAGCCCGTGCGATGGACATTCGCTGTCTCTGACCGCCAGACAGGGTGGAGCCGCGTTCGCCGACTTGAGTTTCATAGCCGTCGGGAAGAGACTCGATAAATTGGTCGAGTTGAGCCACTTTCGCGGCGCTCTTGATCTCTTCGTCAGAGGCGTCGACACGCCCGTAGGCAATGTTCTCACGCACGCTAGTCGTGAACAGGAATACGTCTTGTTGCACAATGCCAATGTTGCGCCGGAGAGATTCCAACGTGGCATCCCGGATGTCAATCCCGTCCAGGGTGATGCTGCCGGCCGTAACGTCGTAGAAGCGCGGGATCAGGTTTACCATGCTCGTCTTGCCGCTGCCCGGCGCGCCGAGTAAGGCGATGACCTGTCCAGGTTCCGCTTCGAGTTCGATGTCAGTGAGCACCGTTTTGTCGCCGTTGTAACCGAAGCTGATGTTGTCGAAATGAACTCGCCCGTTTGTACGCGGGATCTCCCTCGCGCCAGCAACCTCTTTAACCGGCGACTCATAGTCAAGTATCTCAAACAGCCTCTCACCGGCCGAAGTCGCTCGAGCGTAGGAGTTTACCAGCCAACCGGTCATCCGAACCGGCATTTGCAATATCTGCAGGTAGAAAATGAACTGTCCTAAATCGCCGGGAGACATATCGCCGGCGATCACACGCCGGCCCCCGAAGAATAGGATCAAGCCCATGGCCACAAGGAACGTGAACAACATGAAGGAGGTGCTGGAGGCTCTGAGTTTTTCAGCCTCGATGTAGCGACTGGTGACGTCCAAGTTCTTGGCGTCGAATTTGACCTCTTCGTATGGCTCGGAAGCGAAGGCTTTGATAACTCTCACGCCGGAGAAATTCTCCAGCATGACTGTGCTCATCTCGGCCATTTTCTCTTGGACGACAAGCCATATGCGCCTCATCTGCAGCCGCGTCCTGGCGGAGTACAAGGCTACGATCGGCATGAAGCTGATACTGATCAATCCAAGCTGCCAGTCCATCCGAAGCAGAAGGAAAGCTACCGCGATGAACAGCGCAACGAAATATGGCGTCCGAATCAACCCCATGTTTATGAACATGCGGATGTTTTCGACGTCGGTGATCACACGAGACATGAGATTGCCCGTATGGTGCCGGTCGTGAAATCCGAAACTCATGTGTTGGACGTGGTCGTAAAAGGAATTTCGGATGTCGTAAGAGACGAACTGGGAGAGTGCTTCGCCGAGGTAGGTCTGGAAGAACGATAGGAGTCCGCGTATCGCGCTCAGCGCAAATATGATGAGGACGATCGTGAAGATCGCGCCTTTGTCATACTCGCCAGTATCGAACGCAACACTAATTTCGTCGATGGCGTCGCCAAAATATCTTGGGAGCATTACGTACGCGACAAGTGCTCCCGCGGTACAGGCATAGGCTCCAAACATCCGCCAAGGATGCCGGAGCGCGATGCCTATGATTCGAAATATGATTTCCATATATACTGCGCTAGGGCGTGCCTCCGTTTGATTGTGGGAATTGATTCAGTGTGACCGGCCGGCCGCAAAAAAAAAAATTCCCTCAGTTAATAAATGTACTACTTGATAGGGCCCTTGGCAAGGGACACACCATTGGGAATTCGTTAACTTTTGTTCATGAAATCCCACTGCGGCGTTCTGGCATTGCTTGACGCATTTCCAGCTCGAAGCGGTGTTACGGGTTCTGAACCTGTCTTCGTCCGCCGCCAGCCCTGAATCCGCCGAATCCGCCCAAGCCCAAATCATCGGGCGTAATGAAGATCGAGACCGCGTCGAATCCGCCGTCCTCGCTACGTTCGCCGGTGACCGTGATGCTCGACTCGACGGCAAGCTCCTCGGCGCTGACTTCTACGAGATTGCGAATGACGGTGTCCGGACCCAGCGTGACCTGCAACGGTCCCTGCGCGGTGTTCACCGTGACAACGTTGCCCTCGACGCCCTCGACGGTGCCGATTAGGTTGTTTCCGCCGAATGCTCCCGGCGTGGAATCACCGCCGCCTCCGAATCCGCCGCCACCAAATCTGGCGCCGCCAAACGCTCCGCCTGGCTCGCCACGCGCTCCACCCGCGCCCTGGAACTGCTGCCTAATCTCCTGGAGTTGCTCCGGCGAAAGGTTTCCGGATTGCAATTGCTCTCGCAATGCGCTCGCCTGGTCGGGATCTACTTGAAGGCCTTCGGCGAACGTCCCTGACGGGGAAGGGAGATCTGGCGCCGCAGCCGCCACTGGCGCTTCTTCTCCGCCGCGTTCATAAGCAACGCCGCCCGCGAATGCGCCGCCCATGCCGAGGCCGACGACTAACATCCCGACGATCAATACGACGAACAGCTTGTTATTCATAGCTCCCCCTCGGATGCCAATGCTCTCAAGTGTGGCCGTCCCATGAGGACGGCGGTTTCACATTATTCGTATCTAAGCGCATCTATCGGATGCAGTCGTGCCGCTCTCATGGCCGGATAGATGCCGAAAAACAAGCCGATCACAACCGATACAACGAGGGCCAGCGCCGCTATCTCCGATGAGAACGCGGTTTCGAACGACTGCCCGGCCAGTTCTCGTCCGTCCAGCGCGCGGGCCAATGCATATCCGGCGATTACGCCCGCTATGCCTCCCCCAAGGCTCAGCAGAGAAGCCTCCGAAACGAACTGGAACAGGATGTCGCGCCGCTTGGCGCCCATCGCTTTCCGAATGCCGATCTCGCGCGTCCGTTCCGTGACCGACACCAGCATGATGTTCATGATGCCGATGCCGCCGACGAGCAGCGATATGCCCGCGATGCCGCCTAGGAACATTATGAAGACATCGGTGGTCTCTTCTAGAGTTTCGATCGTCTCCTCTTGGCTGCTTACTGTGAAGTCGTCTTCCTCGGTGGTTCGGTGGCGCAACCGAAGCAGCGTAGCAATTTCGTCGACAGCGGTTTCCATATCGTAGCCGTCTTGCACCTGCACGTTGATCGAACCGACGCTGATTCCGCCCTGCGCGGTGCGCTGAGCTGACAACCGGTAATAAGCGGTGGTGACCGGAACCAGCGCCTGGTCGTCGAACAGACCAAAAGCGCCGCCTCCCTGGCTCGCCAGCACGCCGATAACCTCGAATCGCCGGCTGTTGATTCTGACTGTCTGGCCAACCGGGTCTCGGAAGCCGAACAACGTCTCTGCAACGCTTGATCCCAAGACGACGACCTCGGATCGGTTCATGACTTGCCCGGAGGTGACGAATGAACCGGAATCCACCGAGTAGTTCCTGACGAATTCGTATTCCGGAGTGACCCCGATGACCTGCGTCGACGTGTTCTCTCGGCCCGCGACGATTTGAACGCGCGTGCTGAGCTCTGGCGCCGCCGCGGCCACCGAAGGCGTAAATTCCGGGTCGAGCATCGCGTAGGCGTCTTCGAGCGTCAGCGTGCTTGCCGACCCCTGTCCGCCGAATATCCCACCGGTGTTGGTGGCGCCCGGGCGCACGAACAGCAGGTTGGTGCCCAGCGACTCGATCCGCGACGTAATCGATTCCTGCGCTCCCTTGCCGATGGCCATGAGGGAGATGACTGCCGTAACGCCGATTACGATGCCGAGCAGGGTCAGTCCCGCCCGCAACTTGTTGGCGCCCATCGAAGTTATGGCCGTCTTGAGTACGTCAAACGGGCTCAAAAGAAACTCCGGGCGCAAGTTGTTTTTGGACTTGGTCCGTTACTATTCGCCCGTCGAGCATCGACACGACCCGCCGCGCGTGGGCGGCAATGTCGGGTTCGTGCGTCACCAAGATGACCGTGATTCCGTCTTCTTCGTTGAGGTTTCGAAGAATCTCGATGATCTCCTCGCTCGACCGGCTGTCGAGGTTTCCGGTCGGTTCGTCGGCCAGCAGGATGCGCGGTTCCTTGACCAGCGCGCGCGCGATGCCTACGCGCTGTTGCTGTCCGCCGGAGAGCTCGGTCGGGCGATGGTTGGCGCGATCTGCCAGTCCGACGCGGTCCAGAGCATCCAATGCGTTCCTGTGTCGGTCACGCCGTCCTCCGTATATCAGCGGAAGCTCAACGTTGGCTTGGGCCGTCAGCCGGGGCAAGAGGTTGTATGTCTGGAACACGAACCCGATATCGCCGCCGCGTATCTCCGCGAGGCGGTCGTCGCCGAGTTGCCCGACATCCAGGTCGTCGAGAAGATAGCGGCCTTCAGACGGCACGTCCAGGCATCCGATAATGTTCATCATCGTGGATTTGCCGGAGCCCGACGGACCCATGATCGCAGCGATTTCACCGTCGTCGATACGCATACTCACGTTTTGGAGCGCACCGACTTCAACTTCGCCCATGCGATAGATCTTTGAAACGTTGTCGAGTTCGATCATGCTTGGCTCTACCTTCCGCCTCGTCCACCGCCGCCGAAGCCGCCTCCCGGCGCCACGAATCCGGCCTGGATGCGCCGGAAGTCGCCGCCGCCAAATTGGAAGCGATCATTTTGAGTCTCTTGGGATTCCATGATCACCGTGTCGCCCTCAATCAATCCGTCCAGGATGACCGTCCAGAAGTCGTCGCTGTTGCCGAGGACCACTTGTCGGTCGACGACGTTGCCGTCGCTCATTACTTTGACCGAAGGCTCGTCGAACGAGCCATACAAGGACTGAATCGGCACCATCAAAACGTTTCTGTCTTCGCGGATGACAACACTGGCCACTGCGCTTAATCCCTCGGGCAACTCGAAGCCCTCGGGCGGCGTGACTCTGATTCTTACCGGATAGCTGACCACGCCTTGTTGCGTGCGCGCCTCCGTCGCAATGTAAGACACGTTTCCAGGCAAGAACTGGCCGGGCAGTGCATCCATGGTGACCAACGCTGTCGAGCCCAACTGAACGAACAGTACGTCTATCTCGTCCACGATGCCGTCGACTTCGACAACGGAAGTGTCGACTATCTCCATGACCGGCGAGTTGGCGTTCACGGATTGGCCGAGTTCGACGTTGATCGCGGAAACGAAGCCGTCCCACGGCGCGATGATGGTCGCGTCGATCAGCCACTGCTCTGCTTGCTCGAGCGTCGCCACCGCGGACGCAACATCGGCTTGTTGGAGGGCTAGGTCGAGCCGGTCAGGGCCGAGCCGCGTCAAGGCCAGGTCTGCTTTCAGGTCTTCGAGATTCAGGCGGGCGACTTCCACGTTGAGCCGTGCGGCTTCCAATTTCGCGCCGGCGGCGCCGCCCAGAAGCAACTCGAGGTCGTCTTCAGCCTTCGCGAGAGTCGAGGCTGCGAGTTCGACTTGTTGATCCTGGTCTTCAATCAAAACTTCGTCCAAGGGCGCCACCAAGTCAGCCAAATCCGATTTTGCCTGTTCGAGATTTTGCAACGCCAAAGCAACTTGAGCTCGTTGGCTGCCGATGTCGATGTCGCTCGCGCCTTCGCGCAGGGTGGCCAGATCGTCCAGTGCCACCTGCAACGTCGAAGTGGCAACGGCGAGTTCCCTCGATCGGTCCTCCGCGATCAATGGATCGGGTGGGCCTTCGATCTCGGCGAGAATCTCCTGGAAACTCACCAACGTCTCTCGGGCCTTCTCGACCGATGACTCGGATGCGACCAGCGCCTTCGACGATTGAACTTGAGCCGACTCCAAATTGGCAGTCGACTGGCTGTAGGCCGCGCCCGCGGTTTCGAGCTCTTGCTGCACACAGACGCCCAGCCAGGCGATCGGACCGTCGCAAGTGGCCACTATCGGCATCGGGCTCAGGTTGAGCCAGGCGAACAGCGTGGTCTCGTTCCAAGCGGTCTCCGGATCGTCCGGTGGCACGCCGATTTCGCTGCTGTCTCCACTGAGTTCGGCTCCTCGCTTTGCCGAATCGAAAACCGTCGCAAGGTCGATGCCTTGAGACGCCAGTACAACATTCGGATCCGCGTTCATGTCCTCGGCGGTCAACTTCGTACCGAGCCACTTTTGAAATTCGATCAAATAGTCGTCGGTGGCTTTCTGGGCGCTTTCACCGGCTGCGTCGAGTTTCGTTTCCCAGTCCGCGATGTTAAACGCCAACTCAGCTTCCGCGTTGGCGTGCTGGGTTTCGGCGATCTCGAGGGCTAGCCTCGCACTTGCCAGCTCGTCTGGCGTGGCGCCGTCTTTGATGTCATCGAAGGCCTCCTCGGCTCGTTCGACCGCGATCCTGGCGTTGGTGATCTTGGCTTCTGCTTGGGCAACCTCCAAGGGAGTCGGCTGCTCGATGAGCCTGGTCAAAGCGTCTTCGGCCTTCTGCAGCAATTCCTGGTTGTTGGCGATCTTCGCTTCGGCGGAGGCGACAGCCTGGCCGGATGGAGGTTCCGTCAACGCCTCCAACTTCTCCTGGGCATTCAACAACGACGCCTTTGAACTCGCGACCTTGGCCCGCGCTTGAGCCACATCGAGGGTCGTTGGGTCCGTGAGCTTGGCGAGAGCGTCGACGGCGTTCTCCAACACGATTGTCGCCGCCGCGATCTTGGATTCGGTTTGGGCGAAATTCAACGCCGACGGGTCGCTAAGCTCCGAAAGTGTGTCCTGTGCGTTACGAAGTTCGACGCGGGCTTGAGCGACGGATCGTTCGAGTCCTGCGATCGTATCGGCGTCGAACGACGCCAGAGCGTCGAATTGGTTGACCCTTTGGCCTTCGACGACGAACAGTTCCGCAACAGTGCCCTGAGAACCGAAGTTCAGCGTTTCTCGGTTGGGAAACAAAACGCTGCCATTGACAGAGACCTCGTTAACGAGATTGCCGCGCTGGACTGGGATTAACTGCTGATCGGTCTCAAGGTCAGCGGCGTCTTCGCCGGTGAGCAAAGCGTATACGCCAAACATGCCGCCAAACCCAATAATCAAGACCGCTGCCAACACGCCAATTTGCCACGGTTGGAGAACCGCGAGTGATTTCATTTCGTTCCTTTCGCGGATGCGCTCTATTGACCGGTGACGCCAGGCGCCGGTTCCGTCTGAACGAACGAGAGTCCGCCCGGCGGGCCGCCGCGCCTCATGGCGTCGATAAGCAATCGGTAGCCTAGTTCAGACTGCGACACGACGATCTGCGCCCGTTGCCGTTGCCCGGGAGGCAGTCCACGAAGCATGCGCTGAAATTCTGATTTCATTCGCTCGTTGTCGCGCTCGAGCGCAGTCTGCAACCGCTGCGCCGAGCTTGACCGGACGAGGATGCGGCGCACCGCTGGAACCTCCACAGCATGGGCGTTCACGTCAACGCCCACAAGAACCGCCGACCGACGCAAATGCTGATTCATTCTCTTGATGAGCGTCTCAGCGTCGGTGTATCGGCCGATGGCCACAAGTTGCTGCATCTCTTTTCCGCGGGTTGCTGCAAGATCGGCGTAAACCTGCGCCTTGCCGCTGTCCGATCGAGGCAACCTGGTTTGGATGCTCTCTTTCGCGCTCTTGACCCAGTAGAGCGGTTCACCGGGGAGGCTGTCGGAAGAGGCGGCAGTGGTAACACCGGCGCCGGCGCTCAAAACGACAAGCACGGCCAACGAGATGGCGATAGGGCGCGCGATCGGCAGCCATCGCGCCGTCAACCAAGCCCATCGCGCGGGCTGCTGGCCGGAGGACTGCATTGCAAATGTGAATTGCTGGAAGTTGCGCTGTTTCGCCTGATCCGACGGTGAAATCACAGTCGCGAGATCGTTCGTCGCCGACGCCGTTTGGATCAACGGCTCGAGCTCATCTCGCTGCCTGGGATAATCGTTGAGACATACTTGCGGATCTTCACCCGCCGATATGCGCTCAAGGCAATCATTCAACGCTTCGTTGAATTGCTGACTCATCGTCTACCTCTCGGCCGTGTCTGTGCCGGTCCGGACGCCGTTTTCTTCGTATCAGCCGTTTCGCTACTACCCACGGCTCATACCTCCGGGTAGGGCACCCGGGCCGGCAACGGCGGCGCGGGCGCCATGACGTTTCGAAGTTTCTTCAGTCCTGCGTGTTGCAGGGCTTTGACCGCGTTGTCCTTTTTGCCCACGACCGCGGCCGTTTCCGCCACCGATAGGCCGGACGCGAATCTCAGAGCGATCACCTCACGTTGGAGGTCGGTCAAGTTATCCATCGCAGTCGCGACTTCGGCGATCGACATGCTCACCTCGGCCCTGTGCTCGAGGTCCGATGCGGTGACTCCGGCTCGCCCCATCGCGTTGTCGATGGGCACGGTGCGTCGCCGGCCTTTCTTGCGGAAATGGTCGACGACGAGGTTGTGAGCGATGCGATACAACCACGAAGTGAAGGGATGCCCTTGCCACTCGAACGTCTGGATCGACTCCAGCATCTTCAGGAAAACCTCTCCCGTAATGTCTTCCGCCTCGGACGCGTTGCCGCACTTGAACGATACGTACCGGAAAATCTGGTCGTAGTACCGTTCGTACAGCTCCCCAAACGAGGGGTTGTCGCCTTGTTGTGCCTTCTTTACCAGGGCCTCTACGGCCCTGCGATCGGCCTCGTTGGCCTGCATCGCTGCCTTCCTCTCAGGGGAGCGCTAAGAGTCGTGACACTGTCGTGACGTCGGGTTTCAGAGACTATAACGGGAGAAGCACTCCAAAAGTTAGCGCCGCCCGTCGCTAGTCGTGTGCTATAGTTGACCGGCTCGGTTTCGAGCGTGGCCCACACCTATGATAGCCAATCGAGACCATGAGATATACATGGCGCCCCTGCGGACCTCTGATTTCGAATACGAACTGCCTCCGGAGCTGATCGCGCAGACCCCGGTCGAACCGCGCGATTCATCTCGACTAATGGCCGTGTCGAAGTCGACTGAAACGACCGAACACCGCCGATTCACCGATCTGCCGTTGCTGCTCAAGCCAGGCGACGTGCTCGTCCTCAACGATAGCCGGGTGTTCCCGGCTCGGCTGTACGGCCACATCTCCGAGACGGACCGGGAGATCGAACTGCTGCTTCTCAACCGCATCGAACCCGGACGATGGCGTGCCCTCGTGAAGCCAGGGCGCCGGATGAGGGCCGGTTCGCGATTCGACATCGTCGATGGCGCCGGCGACACCACGATGTCCGGCGTAGTGATCGCGCAAGAATCGGCGGGATCAAGGATCGTCGAGCTCGCCAACGAAGACGCGATAGGCGCATCTGGTGTCGTTCCGTTGCCGCCGTACATCCACGAGCGCTTGGACGACCCGGAGCGATACCAGACCGTGTACTCGCAGCGGGAGGGCAGCGTGGCAGCCCCGACCGCAGGACTGCACATGACCGACCGCCTGCTAGGCGAATTACGATCCAAAGGCGTCGAGACCGTGTTCGTCACGCTCGACGTGGGCTGGGGGTCGTTCAAACCGGTCGAGGAGAATGATCCGAGTTCGCACGAGATGCACTCGGAGCACTGGGAGCTCAGCCAAGATGCAGCGGACGCCATCAACCTGGCAAAGAGCGAAGGCAGGCGAGTGGTCTCGGTGGGGACGACCGCCGTCCGCCTGCTGGAACACGCGACATCGGTCAGCGAGGCCGAAGGCCAACTGTTGGATGCCGGCTCCGGTTGGGCCGACCTGTTTATACTGCCTGGATTCAAGTTTCGGGTGGTCGATGGTCTGGTGACCAACTTCCACTTGCCTAAATCAACGCTGCTCATGCTTGTCTCCGCGTTTGCGGGAAAAGACTTGGTCCTGGATTGTTACCGAGAGGCGGTCGAACAGCGCTACCGCTTCTACAGCCTAGGCGACGCGATGGTCATATTGTAAATCGCCCAGATTTGACGCCAACACAATAAGCGTGCCAGAGCTGATTCGAGCGTGCTGCCGCCTACCGGACGCACGATGTGAAAGCACGATGACGCTGACAATCATGAGATACAACGTAGCGAAAGAGATCTTCAACCAGTTCCCCGGCTACACGCGTGGAGTCGTAATCGCGCGCGACGTGTCGAACGGCGATTCGCCGGATGAATTGTTGCAAATGCTGCGCGACTCCGAGCGCTCGGTCCGCGCGGAGCTGGGCGGCCCGAACATCGCCGAGCATCTGAACATCGCTGCTTGGCGCGAGGCGTACCGGTGCTTCGGCGCGCGACCCTCGGCTTTTCGGTCGTCGATCGAGGCGATGGCGCGGCGCGTCGTTCGAGGCGACGAGTTGCCCTCGGTTAACCGTCTGGTGGACATCGGCAACGTGATCTCGTTGCGGCATCTGGTCTCGGCGGGTTGCCACGCCATTGATGTCGCGATTGGCGATTTCGAACTCAGGCCGGCAGCTGGCGAAGAGCAGTTCGTGCCTTTGGGCGGTTCGGAGCCGGAGAATCCGTTGCCCGGCGAGATTGTGCTGGTCGAAGGAGATGTCGTTCTAACTCGACGCTGGACGTGGCGACAGGGAACCCACACGCTGACCGGACACGGCTCCACCGCGGTCGAGCTCAACATCGACGGCCTGCCGCCGGTCACGCCCGACGAGATCGCCGAGGCGTGCGGCGAGGCCGAGGAGCTGATCGTTCGATTCTGCGGCGGCCGGACCAAGGTGCAGTTCCTGACCAAGGACAACCCCTCGATCGTCATCGACTGATGGCAGGTGTTCAGTCACGCCTAGTCGTATCGTTCAAGGTTCGGAACTTCCGTTACCTGTGGGTGTCCGACGCCTTCATCGGGGTAGGCGAGCAGATGGAGTTCGTCGTCCTGGCGTGGTTCGTGCTTCAAGAGACAGACTCGCCGTTCTTGCTCGGCGTATACGCGGCGTTGAGATTCACGGGCACATTGTTGTCGCCGCTCTACGGCATCCTCGTCGACAGGTATGAGCGTCGAGTCCTTCTATTTTTGGTGCGCGCTGCCTTTGCCGTCAACGCGACTGCGATAATGCTATTGGCTTTCGCGGATCTGCTCCAGGTGTGGCATGTCTTGATCTTCGCCGGCGTCTCCGGCCTCGGACGAGCCTTCGACACGATCACACGCCAGACGCTCATCCCTGACATCGTCGCGCCTAGCAGCCTCATGAACGCGGTCGCGCTTTCCAGGTCGGGACGGGATTTCACGCAGATAGCAGGGCCGGTGATCGGCGCATACGTCCTGACCGTCGGAGGAACCGGGTTCGCGTACATTGGCGTGGTGGCGGCCTTCGCAGTGTCCGCTGCGCTGAGCTTGTTGCTAGACGTCAGGCGCACAAAGGCCACCGGGGTCGGCGTGTCGGTGCTCGGCAATCTGAGACAGGCTGTGAGCTACGTCCGCCGGGAAGAGTTGATTCTTGCGCTGCTGCTGATGGCGTTCATCGTCAATCTGACGGGCTTCCCGCTGAACAACGGATTGATGCCGGTGTTCGCGCGAGACGTTCTCGGAACCGGTCCGAACGGACTCGGGCAGCTCTTGGGAGCGTACTCGTTGGGGTCCGCGGCGGGATCGGCCACCATTGCTGGGTTGGCTCGATTCGGCAGACCGGGGCGGGCGATCGTGCTCGCGGCGATCGGCTGGCACGGGACGATTGTCGTATTGGCGGGCGCACAGTGGTTTGGACCCGCATTGGTCGTACTGGCGGTTGTCGGCTTCGCGCAATCGTTTACCATGGTTACGATGGCGATGACTTTGCTCGGGGCGACATCGCCGGAGATCCGAGGACGAGTGATGGGCTTGCGATCGCTGGCCGTCTACGGATTGCCTGTCGGCCTGTTGGCGTCGGGCGCGATGGCGGACACGTTCGGCGTAAGCGTCGCGTTGCTCATCAACGGCAGCGTCGGGGTGACCGTGGCGATTGCCATCTCTTTGCGTTTACGCAGGCTGTGGACTCATGGTTGAAGACATGCTCGAGCCGTCGAAAGAAAGAATCATGCCAACAGCGCCGTTCGATTTCGACATGACGGCGAGGTTCGCGACTCGCGGTCTCGGCCGCCACGCCGGCGACGTGTACGAGTCTGGCGTCTACAGCAAACTGCTTGACGACGGCGACTCGCTACCGTTGATTCGGATTAGCTCCACCGGCGCCGTTGACGCGCCCAAGCTCGAAGTTGAAGTCATGCCGACCAACGACGGAGACACTGCGGCAGCGAATCGAACCGCGCGCTCGCTTGTGGGAGCGGACGATGACGTCACCGGATTCTACGGGATGGCCGAACGCGACGCCGTTCTGTCCTCGTTGGTCCGCGAGTTCCGAGGGCTGCACATCCCCCAGTCCGCAACCGTGTTCGAGGCGCTGGTCAAATCGATCTTGAGCCAGCAGATCAGCAGCCAGGTCGCCCGCGTCCTGCGCGACGGCTTGGTCGATGCTTTCGGCACGACACGAGTGATTGACGGGGCGGAGTGGATCGCGTTTCCGCGCCCGGATGCTGTCGCCGCGGCCAGCGTCGAGTCGTGGCGCGCCGTAAAACTCAGCAAGCGCAAGGTCGCGTACATTACCGAGATCGCACGGGCGGCGGCATCGGGCGAATTGGACTTGGAAGCGCTTAAAACCGCGACCGCGTCTGAGGCGACCGAAGCGCTGATCGCACTGAAGGGCGTGGGCGCTTGGACCGCAAACTGGCTCCTGATCCAGGCGCTCGGACAACCGGACGGGTTCCCGCACGGCGACCTGGCTCTGCAGCGTGCGATGGGCAATCTGGCCGGAGACGGTCAGCGGATGACGGCGGACGAAGCGCTGGATTACTCTGAGCGATGGTCGCCGTATCGCAGCCACGCGACCACGTACCTGTTCGCCGCGATCAGACAACCCGGCGGACCGTGATTCGAACGAACACAAACTCGGTGATCGCGGCGAAGTAGCCGACGCGATGTTGTGCTACCATCTGACCGATTCAACCAAATACGAAAAACGCTCCGGCGGGAAGGCAGGTTCAGCCATGGCAGGCGTCTATTCTGAAGACAAGTGGGTCAACATCAACGGATTGGACATCCACTACCTCGATTGGGGCGGGGACCGCACCAAAAAGCCGCTGCTCCTGATGCACGGCATCGGCGGTCACGCGCACATGTTCGATGACCTCGCGCCACGGATGTCCGACGAGTGGCACGTCGTCGCTATGGACGAACGTGGATGCGGCGACAGCGACTGGAGTAGAGAAGGCTACTCGACGCAGTCGTACGCGTCGGACGTGGGCCAGTTCGCGCTCGCCACCGGGTTGTACCCGATGGACTACTACGGACATTCGCAGGGATCGCGGATCGGCATCGCGGTCGGTGCCTATTTCGGCAACTTCGTCGACCATCTCGTGCTTGGCGATTACGGTCCCATGCCGGATCCGTCGCCGGCCGGTCGGGACACTGCCGCCCAAAGGCTGCAGGGCGGTCAGCAAGAGCGACCGAGGGGATTCTTCTCTCCTCAGATGGCTTTCGACTGGCACCGGCAAGGCGACGAGACGGCTTCGGACGACGAACTCTGGGACACGGTCAAAAACACCTATCGAACCAACTGGGACGGCATTCTGGTGCCCAAGACCGACCCCGAGATTCGATGGCTCAACGGACGAACGGCGCTCAAAGAAGGCCCGATGCTGTGGGACTGCGTCGAGAAAATTTCGTGCAAGACGCTGGTGCTACGGGGCGGAGTCAGCACCGTGCTCGACATGGCGCAGGCCGAGAAGATGGCAGAGATTATTCCGAACGGCAACGGCTCGGTCGCCGAGGTGCCGAACGTGGGCCACATGTTGCATCGTGAAGACATGGATACGACCGTCAACATCCTCCGCGATTTCTACGCGACGTAACCGGCGAGTGACTAGGAGTCGAAAAGACACAAGTTTCTTCGATACAAGAGGAGATATCTGAACCCGGGCTAGCTTGACACCGCTCCCGCCAGATAAGTAGTATCGTGCGTGATCTTGAGGGATCGGGGCGGAAATATCGACCAGGAGCATCTGGGTGTACTTCGTTAGATTCGTGCTGTTCTGCGCGGACGCCGTCAACGATTTCCTTGGCAAGAACTGCCCGTACATGGCGGCGGCCATCGCGTTCTATACGCTGTTCTCTCTGTTTCCGCTGGTCCTGGCCATCATCTCCATTTGGGGATTCTTGATGGGGCCAGAGGTCGAACAAACCGAGTTCGCTCGCAGGGTGGGCGAAGTGATCCCTGTCTCGACGACATTCATCGGAGAGACGGTCCGCGGAGTCGCCAGCGCCAGGGCGATCACGGGCGTCGCGTCCGTGCTGGGCTTGCTGTGGGCGTCCTCGGCAGCATTCGGCGCCATGCGTAAAGGGATCAACGCCGCTTGGGGCATCAAGAAGCCTCGACCCTTCTTGAAGGAACGCCTGATGGACTTCGGGTTGGTCTTGGGTGCTGGGATGCTCATGGTCATCCTCATGTTCGTTACGCCGATCATCGGTTCGATGCGCGAGATCGCGATTTACGTTGCCCCGGAAACCGATTTCGATCTCGTGTTCAAGCTGGTTTCGCAGGTCGCGTCGCCGATACTTTCGTTCCTGACGTTCCTGATTCTTTACCGGTTCCTGCCGAACACGAAAGTGACGCTCAAGGACGTGTGGATCGGCGCGTTGATCGCCTCGATCGCCTTCGACGGAGCCAAGTGGGGGTTCCTCTGGTACGTCAGCACGTTCCCTGTCTACAACGTGGTGTACGGCTCTGTTGGCGCCGTCATGGCTTTGTTGACCTGGGTATACGTGTCGTCTATCATTTTATTATTCGGTGCCCTAGCAACTTCCCGGTATACCGAGTACGCGGCGAAAGCTGACCGCGATTTGCAGGGGTTCAAGTTAATTTGGACGGGTCTATCGCGTGTCAGGCTTAGGGTTGTTGCATTGCCGGGCTCTGTATAAAAGATCGAGTTTGGGCCTATTAAGCCTGTTCTCTGTCTTCGTCGCAGCGGCTTGCGGCGGCGGCGACAGCATCCCAACACCGGTTCCGCTCGATGCCCCGCCCGCCGTGCAGCCCGCGCCCGCGCCCACCGCCGCGGTTGTAGCTCCGCTTCAGATCCCGACAAATGGCGAACTGGCGTCCCCTGCCGCGTCGATTCCAGGGCCGCAAAGCATAAGCTCGCTTCCTTCGATCGCCGAGCTCGTCGGTCAGGTCAACCCGGCCGTGGCTTCGATATCGGTCGAGTCGGTGTCGCGAGGCCTGTTCTACGACATCACCGACCAAGGCGCCGGATCGGGGATGGTTGTGCGGCCTGACGGGCACATCGTCACGAACTACCATGTGGTCCAGGACGCACGAGGAATTCGCGTCAACCTGCCAAGCGGCGAGTCATACTTGGCAAAGATCGTCGGCGGCGACATCGTATCCGATCTTGCTGTAATCAAGATCGATCCGGTTGCAGAGTTGCCGGTGGTGTCGTTCGGAAACTCGGAGGCACTTCAGGTCGGCGACTGGGTGGTGGCGGTCGGCAACGCGCTTGCCCTTCGAGGCGGACCGACCGTGACCTTGGGGATCATCAGCGCCCGAGGTCGAACCGTGAAGACCGAACGCGGCGACCTCTACGACATGATCCAAACCGACGCTGCGATCAACGACGGCAACAGCGGCGGACCGTTGCTGAACCTCGACGGCGACGTCATCGGCATCAACACCGCGATGCTCAGGGAAGCCAGGGGCATCGGCTTCGCGATCAGCTCCAGGAGCGTGCTTCCGATCGTGGACAGCCTGATCGAGCACGGCAAAGTCATACGCCCGTTGATCGGACTCAACGGCGCCGACGTTACCCCCGCGGTCGCCAGCCGATTCGGGTTCATCGTCAACGAAGGCGTTGTCATCACGCAGATGGGCCGGGGCGGACCCGCCGCTGAAGCCGGGCTGTTGGTAGGCGACATCATCACTAAACTTGACGGCATCCCAACGCCGAACATGGCGCGATTCCTGACGTTGTTGTGGAGCTACACGGTCGGCGACACGGTTCAGCTCGAGTTCATCCGAGACGACCGCGTCGGCGATGCGTCGGTGGTGCTTGTCGAACGGCGCTAGGGTCGAAATAGATCGACGGTGCAACTGCTCGTCACCTGACTTTGCTTGTGCCGAGAATGTTGCTCGTGGCTTGTTCGTGGGCGGGCCTTCGACAGGTCCCGACAAAGCCGGGATCCCGATGCGTCGGGACTCAGGCCGAACGGATGTGGGAGCGTGTGGTGCAGACGTTGTGCCTGAGCGGGCCTTCGACAGGCTCAGGCCGAACGGGTGGGGGGCGATTGGCTCGAACGTTGTGTCCGGGCGAGCCTTCAACGTGCTCAGGCTGAACGAGTGAGGGAGCGCGGTTCGGACGTAGTGCCTGGGCGAGCCTTCGACAGGCTCAGGCCGAACGGATGGGGGGAGAGGAGGATGTTGTGCACTGCTGGCGCGTTGAAACGGCCGGCGATCGCTTAATACGACTGGAACAGCTTGCCCCAATCCGTCTCGAGCGCCTTCTTTACGCGGCGGCGGCCGATGAATCTGAGCCAGTATTGGTTGTGGTACAGGTTCGACGCCAGATACGCCCACGGCGTGATCGGGGAGCGCAGCAACAGGTTCTCCAATGGCTTCAGCGGCCCCCAATAGACGAGCTTTTGGCCGCGGCTGGCGAACGTGTTTCCGGCTTGTTGGAATCGCCAGTTGATCTCGGTGATGTCCTCGCCGACGATGTCGATGCCGTCGATCTCGCCGCACCCCAGGCCCGCTTCCTGGCCGAGCCTGATGAAGCCGATCGACATCGGGTCGTATCCCATGATCTTGGCGGCGACAGCGTCGACGGCGACCTGGTCTGCTCCGGCAATAATCGTGTTCTTGATGTGCCAGCGCATCGCCCTGGGACCGGGCCCATCGCCCGCGAACGTGCCGTCGGTGACGGCGAAGACGCCCGGGTGTATCTCTTTTTGGATTCTGAGCAGGTCCACGAGCGTTTCGTGTATCACCGAGTGGGTCCAGTGACGTTGAAAGTTCAACAGGCCACCAAACGCGTTCTTCATCGCTCCGGTCATCGTCGTGAACACGTGGGTCTTGAACGTGGGGAGATGGACGATGTTCTTGCCGATGAGCATCTCGGGAATGCGGATGCCGTTCGGGTAGACTTTGTCGAGCACCAAAAGAGGGCTTTTGGGCTCGTAATCGACCCAGCGCACGTCTTCCAAAAACACGGGCTCAAGGTCGTGCTTTCGCTCGACGGCTTGATGCTTGTTGGCGGCTGCGCCCTCATGCGCGTCGACCACCACGGTCCCGTTGTGCGTGGGAACCAGATCGTTGTATCCACGCGACTTCAGCGCCTGGAGGACGCCGTCAAGTTGCCACGGCGCGGTGGAGCAAGCAGGGTAGTAATGCTGCCAGGAAATGTTGATCTTGAGCAACGTCTGCACATCGTGCGGAAGCGCCGATTCGAATCCGGCCAATTCCATCGCGCGCACGTAATCCTCGATCACGGTTTCGGGCCGTGTTTTGACGACAGCGACCCTTGGTCGTGGCGAAGTCTTGATGTTGGAATTTTGGTCGGAATCCCTCGGTGTGGCCATGATTTGGTCGTTCCGACTCCGTGTAGGTCACAACGCAGACGGGCTCTACGTGGGGAACCCGACGCTCATCTTCAATTGACCGCGCACGTTGGCGCGTTGCTGTTCCGGTAGCCTACTCCAGGAAGTCGCGAAGCTTTTTGGACCGGCTCGGGTGCCGAAGTTTCCGCAAGGCTTTGGCTTCGATTTGGCGGATGCGCTCTCGCGTGACGCCGAAATCGCGGCCAACCTCTTCGAGGGTCCTGGCTCGACCGTCTTCGAGACCGAAGCGTAGCTGCAAAACCTGGGCTTCGCGGTCGCTCAACGTGAACAGAACGTCGTCGACCTGCTCTTTCAGGAGCTGGTACGAAGCGGCTTCCGCCGGGGCCAACGCCGTGGCGTCTTCGATAAAGTCGCCGAGGTGGCTGTCAGCCTCTTCGCCGATCGGGGTTTCGAGCGATACGGGTTCCTGCGAAATCTTCAGGATCTCGCGGACCTTTTCCGCGGGGATGTCCATCCCGAGGCCGATCTCTTCACTGGTGGGCTCGCGACCGTACTCTTGCACCAGTCGTCGTGTGACCCTGAGCAGCTTGTTAATCGTTTCAACCATGTGAACCGGAATTCGAATGGTGCGCGCCTGGTCGGCGATAGCGCGGGTGATCGCCTGGCGAATCCACCAAGTGGCGTAAGTGCTGAACTTGTAGCCCTTGCGATAGTCGAACTTTTCGACCGCGCGGATCAGGCCGATGTTGCCTTCCTGAATCAGGTCCAGCAACGACATGCCGCGGCCGATGTACTTCTTCGCAACGCTGACCACCAACCTGAGGTTGGCTTCGGCGAGGTGTCGCTGAGCTCGATCACCAAGGTCCTCGATCCTTTGGAGGTGACCGAGGAACACGAGTTCATAGGATTCCATCGCGTTGGCGTAGTTGTCCTGCTCCATGATGGCAGGGAGCTCGGACAGAAGCGGCTCACATCCGAGGGCGTCGATAACCTGGTACGGGAGGAGCCGGCTGTCGAGCGAAAGCTTTTGAACGTCGGCTTTTACCTGATCAGGTTCCGTGTTGATCATCTCCGCGAGGAAATTCAGCATCTCTTCGGGGAGCTCGCCGTCCAGGACGTCTCGCATCTCGGGCGAGACAAGGAGTTGCGACAGGCTGCCGTCGAATGGCACGCCTTTGTATCTGGCCACCGCGTAGGCGAGCATCTCAAGCTTTGCGACACCGATCAAAAATTGGGTAATGATCACCCAAGATCGAGGAGCTCTGCCTTCGGCGGAGGTGTTCTCGGCGCCGACTTTGGCGATGTATCGGCCTTCTTCGAACTGTCGCGCCAGGACGCGTTCTTCGGCGGCCTTCAGGAGATTGACCCGACCGATTTCTCGTAGGTACATTCGCACCGGGTCGTCGATGACCTCAGTGCTGCTGATGTCCTGTTCGATCGCCGTTGCGGTCGCCGAGCTGGTTTTTCCCTTGGCTCGGGTCTTGGCCGGAGCTCCGCGACCTGACTTGAACGCTGTGTTCAGCGCGGCCATACTGCCGTCTTCGGCATCGACGTTGCGGTATCCGTCTTCTCTGGACCGTGTGGTTTGAATTAGATCCGCCGTGGATGACGTTTCCGTCATAAGGCCCCGAATCATGTCGCCGTTGCCGTCTGTCTCGCTACTGTTCATACACTCAACCCCGTTTGCTAATCGGCGTCCGATATCGCCCCTGCAAATCGAGTGCGCAAATCCGCGTACGCACTATCCGGTTGTGCTATCAGTGACCCGTCCGCATTGGTTCCGACTCCCGGATCCGGGCATTCACGTCGATGACTTGATCTTCAAGTTCTTTGGACGGCGGTTGGTCTGGGTCATCGGTGGCGACGAGCGTCTCCTGTTGCTCAAGCCAATACCGGTGTTCCAAACGCTTTAACATCTGGTCAAGGCCGCTTTCGTCGAGCCGGGGATCGGCTGACGGAAGTTTGAAATTGGTGAGGTGAGTGAGATGTGGATGAAGTGTCTCGTCTAAAGAGTCCCAAAGGTCTTCTATCTTAGCGCATCCCATCCAATTCGTAAATACTTCTCTGTTCTCTGTCTTGCGCAAATATGCCGCGACGAAGCGCACGGCTTTCAGTCTCAAATCAGGCCTGCTGATCATCAACGCCAACGTGGTATCTTCCAGCAGATCGTTTCGTTGAGGTTCGAGTGCCGACTCGCTGACCTCGGCCTCGGCCATTCGCGATTCTTGCCTGTTGCTACGCCGAGTTGTCGCCCGCCATGCGACGCTGTTTCTCAGAGCTTCGGGCGATACGCCAATGTGATCGGATAACATGTCGATATAGTGGCCGTGGTCTAGGTCATCCAAAGAAAGAATCAACGGCCGGATCAGATTTACGATCTGAGTTCGTGTCCCTTCGGCCGAAAGATCGAATCGCTTGGCAACCGCGGGAATGATGAAGTCCAGGAGAGGCGAGGCCTCTTCGATCGTGCGCTCCCACTTGGTCGGGTCGTCACGGATCAGGGCGTCGGGGTCCTGTCCTGACGGCAATGCCGCGACCCGGAGGTCCACGGTTCGCACCTGAGCCAACGCGCTGTGCGATCGCTGGCGTTGTTGCGCCGCGCCACTCTGGATCACGTGCCAGGACGACTCCAGGCTACGGAGCGTCGCTTCTTGACCGGCGACGTCTGGGTCTAGCGCGAGGACGAAGCTGTCGGCGGACGACCGGAGCATCGAGACCTGCTGCTCGGTGAGCGCGGTGCCCATGGATGCGATCACGTTCGTGAACCCGTGCTCGTGGGCGGCGATGGCGTCCATGTACCCTTCGACGATCACAGCCTTCCGGTCCTCTCGGATGGTGTCGATCGCGAAGTTCAGCGCGTACAGCGTGGCCCGCTTGTCGAAAACCGGCGTTTTCGCCGTGTTGATGTACTTCGGCATCGAGTCGTCCAGCGCCCTTGCGCCGAACCCGGCCACGTTGCCGCGTCGGTCGAATATCGGGAACATCAGCCGGTTTCGGAAGAAGTCCCAGGTGCTTTCATCTTCGCTTCGACCTACCAGTCCGGCGGTGATCGCGTCCTCGATATCGAAGCCGTGGGTTTGTAGATAGCCTTTCAACTCGGTTCTGGAGTTGGGGCTCAGTCCGATCATGAACTTTTCGGCAGCCTCTTTGGACAAGCCGCGTTCGTTCAAATAATCTAGCCCAACTTTGCCCACGCCGGATGCGAGCACCTGCTGGTAGAAAGTCGTGGCCGTCCGGTTGATACGATGGAGCGCATCTTCTTGCTGTGCGTCACGCTGTTGGAGCTCGACGCCGGTTTTCTGGGCCAGCAGTTGCAGCGCGTCCCGGAACTCGAGCTTCTCCGCCTGCATGATGAAGGAGAAGGCGTCGCCGCCGGTGGCGCACGCGCCGAAGCAGCGCCAGCTCTGTCGTTCCGGGGTCACGACGAATGACGGTGTCTTCTCCGTGTGGAAAGGGCAAACGGCCTTGAAGCCACGTCCTGACTTCTGGAGCGTAGCGTAGGACGACACAACTTCGACGATGTCGAGTCGGGCTTTGATGTCGTCGATGACGGTCAATCGAATCCTCTAGCTTCGGTTGATTGGCGGCCGTTGTTTCGCGAAGTAGCGTCTAGATCCCGGTCCATCTGCTGTCGAACGGAGCCGCTACGCCAGGCTGAAGCCCTTCGGCAACTCCAAGAGCATAATGATCGGTCATTCCGGAGATAAAGTCGACGGCTGCCGCGTCTTCGGATTTGCTTCGGGCGCTGTACTCCGAAGGAATCTCCGAACGATTCTCGTTGAAGTGTCCGTAAAGCAAACGCATCACCTGTCGGGCGGTTTGGCCGTGCGGGCCCTTGTCTTGCGGTTCGTACATGTGCCTAAACATGAAATCACGCAAGGTGTTCAGCGCGCTCCTGCATCGATCGCTCATCGTAATTGTGGGTTGGGCGCCGTCGTTGGCGCTGAATCCCGTCGCGGCCCACGAACTCTCGATGATGTCGACGACCATCGTGTCGACTCGCTGCGGGTGGCTCGATCCGAGCACGTCGATCACATCGTCGGGGACGCTGTCTTCGGACAGCACTCCGGCCCTGAAAGCGTCTCCTAGATCGTGGTTCAAGTACGCCACAGCATCTGATATTCGAACGATTTGGCTTTCGAGCGTGAGTCCTTCGACCAGGCTCCGGTCGAGAAAGTCGCCCTGAGGCTTGGAGTGCATCAAGATCCCTTGGCGCACCTCCCAAGTGAGATTCAATCCCTGGCCTTCGTTTTCTATCTGCTCAACCAGGCGGAGACTCTGTTCGTTGTGCCGGTATCCGGCGGGGTGCAGCTTGCTAAGTTCGTCCTCGCCGATGTGGCCGAACGGCGTATGGCCCATGTCGTGGCCGAGCGATATCGCCTCGGTCAGGTCTTCGTTGAGGTTCAGGGCGCGGGCGATCGTGCGGGCGATCTGTGAGACTTCGAGAGTGTGCGTAAGACGGGTCGCGTAGTGGTCGCCCTGGGGCGCGATGAACACCTGGGTCTTGTGCTTCAGCCTTCGGAAAGCATTGGTGTGGAGAATCCGATCCCGGTCCCGCTGAAATTCGGTGCGTACCGGTGAAGGCTGCTCCTGCTCGCGGCGTCCCTGGCTCTCGATTGACTTTGTCGCATGCGGCGACAGCGATTCTTCACGCTCCAGCAATCGTCCGATGACGGTGTGGTGCTGTGGAAGAGTAGCGGGAGCGCTGCTTGAATCCGGTCGTTTAATGGGCGCATGCCTCCGGGCGTAGTCGTGATCAAACTCACGAACGGTGTCCAACTGCACCATTTTGGGCGTGCCGACGACTCTCGAACACGCGAATATTGTAACATAGGGTCCAAGTGATCCCCACCTGAATCATGCCTGAAAGAACCGAGTTGAGTGCGTTTTTGCGCCGATTTGGCCGAGTTCGGAGTATGCCTGAAATGGCGGACATTGGATTTGTGAAACATTGCCCTAGCGTCAATTCAGGAAATGATCGAAACGCGGTGATTCGGAATCTCAGCCACCGACGAATGTAAGCCAGTGAGCGCGGGTTCGTGTGGATGAACGAATGGACGGCCAAACCCGGCCATTCCACGCATACTGCGTCGGCGATGCAAAATCCGGCACGGCCTCGATGACCGGCATGCTCGAGACTCATTTCCGGTCGGCCCACGAGCCGGAGAGGTCACAACTCCTCGACAGGGTCGTCGCGTACGATCAGGGCCGGGTCAGTCGCGTTCGGCTCGACGATTACCTCAGTGAGCGTGACGACCGCATGCGTTTGGATTTTGATTCGTCGTGGGCCAACTATTTCGTGATGGGGCGACTGGTCGCACTTTTTCCAGACGCGCGATTCATCCAATTGGTTCGCGATTGCTACACGTGGGTCGAGTCGATCGTCAACCATCTGGGCACGCGAACTATTCCTCGAGATGTGAGACAAGTTATGGACTGGTGGTTCAAACCCGAACTCTACCCGCACACGAAGGATGACCGGGCTCTGGAGGAAGCCCGGATGCACTCGCTCGAGTGCTACCTGACTCGATGGCGAAACCAAGCCGTTAGACCTTCAAACGAAATTGCTTCGGACCGCCTTCTCATAGTGCGAACGCACGAGTTGTCTCACTCATTTGAACCTATCGCGCGGTTTCTCGACATTCATCCCGAACTCATCGACGGCGCAAGGTCGCATTGGAACAAGGGAACCAAAGTGAAGCCGATCCTCACGCTGGTCGATAAAAGTTATCTTGAAGAGACGATCGCGCGTGTGTGCCAGGACGCCATGGGTCGATTCTTCCCAGAAGTGACCTGCTCCGAAGATGCTGTCAAACCTTATCAGCGCGCCGAGTTGTGAGCCGCACGGTCCACCTTCACGATGCGGCGCCATCCGGCGGGAGCTGACTAGCCAACCAGACGCTCCATTAGCGACTTCAATCTTGGGGTGTCTTCTAGCGCTTCTTTGAGGCCGTTAATGTCCGCTTCGTCGACGATCAGCGGACTGCGTTGAAACCGGCCGGAATGGCTGTAGTGGCAGAACCGAAGGCTGACGGACCCGTCTTCGAACTCCAACAGCTGGATTGTCGGTAGATGACGAACTCCTTCATGTTTCGCTTCCTCCGCGATGGTCCCGCTGCCCCAATGCAGTTGAAACTGTCTCCGCTTGGATCCGTCGTGGGTCACTGTCCACCTCCCCGCGTTACATCAACACCTCTCTCCCTGTTTCCGACGAGCGATCCATTGCCTCCATGACCTCGATGACCTGACGTCCGTGTGTCGCAGTAATCGGCGGCTCGGCGCCCGCATTCACGGCTTCGACGAACTCTTTGAACTGTTGTTCGAGGGAGTTGAACTGCGGTACGTCGACTTCGGCGTATTCCTCGTTCTTGCCGATCCACACGCCCGTCGTGCCGTGGCGTCCGTAGGCGATTCTGAACTTGATCTGGCCTCCGGGGCAGAAGGTGTCCGCGCCGTACTTGATCACGCCCGTGCGGTAGGCGATGCGGCTGACAGCGACCGTCATGCCGCTGGACCAGCGAATCTGCGTCAGAGACGTGTCGTTCGCCGGTATCTCGGGGTGGACGGGATTGCCCACCATCCCCGCGACGCTGTGAACATCGGGCCCGAACAGCCAGAGCATCCTGTCGATCATGTGGACGCCGTCCATGAGTGCCATGCCGCCGCCAGTTTGGCGGTCCAGCATCCACTTCGACCTCGAGTCCGGGTTCAGCGGTTAGTACCACATGTCCATCGCCATGATCGGGTCACCGAGCTCGCCAGAATCCAAAATCTCCTTCGTTTTCTTGACGACGGGGTAGTACCGCTGGGTGTGGGCGGGCATCAGCGTCACGTTGTTCCGGGCCGCGGCCTCGATGATCCGGTCGCACTCCTCGACCATATCGGCCAACGGCTTCTCGACGAGGATGTGCTTTCCTGCTTCGGCGGCCGCGGTGACGTTTTCGGCGTGCATCCGGTGGAGAAGGCATATGACGACGACGTCGATGTCGTCGCGCTGTAAGACATCGCGATAGTCGCCGTACCCGACCGCCGACTGATGCGCGTCGAGGACGTCCCCGAGCTTCGCCTCGTCCACGTCAGCAACCGCCCTGAGTTCGACGCCGTCGGCGTCAGCCACGATGTTCGTGTGGTTGGGGCCGATTCGGCCCAATCCCGGGACTGCTGCTCCCAACATAATAACCCTCCGTGGATGTGATGGCGGTTGGCGAAGATCGAATTACAGCGGGGGATGAACCGCTGCCAATTCGTAGGGGAGGGTTTCAAACCTTCCTGAAATGTTTGGCCACGCATGACACCGCGCCACGGCTACAAGCATCGTTAATAACTCAAGGCGAACGTTGCGGATGGGCGATGCACGCGGGCGGGTTTACAACCCGCCCCTACGGAACGCCGCGAAATGGCAGTTGCAAATGAGTCAGACGCCGATGCCCTTACTTGCCGCTGATTGTCGTGCCTGACATTTCCTCAATGAAGTTGGCGATGGCCGAGTGGTCTTCGTCCGCTTTGCCGTCGTTCATCAGAGAGACGATCATCTGCTGGACCAGACCGGTGACAGGCAGCCCGACACCGAGTTGCTGCGCCGTGATGAGCGCGTTGTTGAGGTCTTTATGGTGCAGCCGGATTCGGAATCCGGGGGTGAAATTGCCCTCAATCATCATCGGGCCCTTGGCGTTCAAGACCGTTGAACCGGCCAGTCCGCCCTGGATCGCTTCGAGGACGACTTGAGGGTCGAGTCCGGCCTTCTTGGTCAGGGTCAGCGCCTCGCCCACGGCCTCGATGTTGGCCGCGACGATGATCTGGTTCGCCAGCTTCGTCGTGTTGCCAGCGCCGTAGTCGCCGCACAGCACGATGCTGCCGCCCATCGATTCCATGAGAGCGTACTGGGCGTCGAAGACGTCTTTCTTGCCGCCGACCATGATCGCCAGTGTGCCGGCGACCGCTCCGGGCTCGCCGCCGCTGACCGGCGCGTCCAGGAACGCGACGCCCTGAGCTTCACAAGCTGCCGCGATCTTCTGGGACGATCCCGGCGCGATCGAGCTCATGTCAACGACAACGTGTCCGGCGGACGCGCCTTCAAGCACGCCGTTGGGTCCGAGGATCGCGGCCTCTGAGTCGGCCGAGTCGGGGACCATCGTGATCACCACGGGCGCCTTCTCAGCGACCTCACGGGCGGACGACGCCGATGCCGCGCCGTCTGTGACGACTTCTTCGACGGCCGCGCCGACGATGTCGTAGACGGTCACTGAGTATCCAGCTTTCATCATGTTCCTGGCCATCGGTTTGCCCATAATGCCAAGTCCAATGAGACCGATATCTCCTGAGGGCATGGTGGTTTCTCCTCTCTGGTTTGGCGCCGCACGACCTCGTGCGGGCTCGATTTCTATGTGCGCAATTCTGTCGCCGCCCGCGCTCCGAGGGTGCGGATCCAGCGTGGAATCAGACGGCGAATCCAGGGCGGCAAGCCAATTTCGAAACTGGCTTAGCGTACGCCCCAATCCAGTTCACAAGATATAGGGAATCCACGTGTATGGCAAGTGAAATCGTCGACCGTCGACCGCTGGAGTGACGCGTGGGTTCGCAGCTACAAACGGGGATTGACGGCATAACATAGCGCGGATAACATTGCGATGATCGACCCTGAAAAGCTCGATCTCGGACAGGTACAAAACGGGCAGGGACATTACGTCCTCAAACAACCCGAACACGGAACAAGAACAGGTAGGAGGAATTGCATTGACCGAAGTGACACAGGCAGAGCTTGACGCGCTGCGAGACATCCCGACGCCGGCGATCGCCAACGCCATCGAGACCTTCAACTTCAAGCCGCGAAACCAGGGCTTCATGGGACCGGACATCAACTCGATTTTCCCGGACATGGGCGGCATGATCGGATTCGCGGTGACCGGACACATCCGCGCCAACGCCCAACCGACCGAGCGAATGAGCGTGAAACGGGTTGACTGGATCGACGAGATCCTGAAGATCCCGGTGCCCCGAGTCGTAGTTCTCGAAGACCTGGACTACCCGAACCCGATCGGGTCGTTCTGGGGCGAGGTGCAGGGGAACATCCACAAGAGGCTGGAGTGCGTCGGCACCGTCACCAACGGCGGGGTCAGAGACCTCGACGAAATGGAAGAGATGGGGTTCAACGCATTCGCATCCACGGTTTTGGTGTCCCACGCATACATCCACCTCACCGACGCAGGCGCGCCCGTCAACGTCGGCGGCCTCGAAGTGTCGATGGGCGACATCATTCTGGGCGACAAACACGGCGTGATCAGCATCCCGCCCGAGCTCGCTGCCGACTTGCCCGCGGCTGTCAAAGCCGTCGAAGAAGGGGAGCAAAGGATCATCGGCCTTTGCAAGTCCCCTGACTTCACGGTCGAAAAGCTCAAGGCCGCTCTCGGCGCGAGGACCTAAAACAAGGACAATCGAAACACGATGCCAAATGCGAAAGTAGTCTTTCTTACCGGCCTGCCACAACGAACGGTGGACGTGATCCTGAGTCACAACCCCGATGGGTTCGAGACTCAGGTCGTCCGACGGGACGCGTCGGTCGACGAGCAGAAGCAGGCAGTCGCCGACGCCGACTTCATCATCGTCTACGGCGCCGAGCTGGCCGACGACGTGCTCCGCGCCGGGCCCAAAGTCCGCGTCGTGCAGACACTGGCAGCCGGGTACGACCGCATGAACCACGGACTGATGGCCGATCTCGACGTCGCGTGTTGCAACAACGGCGGCGCCAACTCGTGGGCCGTCGCCGATCACACGGTGCTCCTGATGCTGGCGGTGTATCGCAAGCTGATCGCCGTCGACCTGTCGACCCGCGAAGGACGCTGGAACGAGCCGATCACCGGCGCAAACACGTTCGAGATGGCCGAAAAGATGGTTGGCGTGCTTGGAATCGGCAACATCGGGCGTCAGGTGGCCAAGAGAGTGCAGGGGTTCGATTCCAAAACCCAGTACTACGACTTGTACCCGCTGCCCGAGGAAACGGAACGCGAGCTCAATTTGTCGCGAGTCGAACTCGACGAGTTGTTCGCGACCTCAGACGTCGTCACGTGCCACATACCGTTGACGCCCCAAACACGGCACGTCGTGAGCCGAGAACGGATCGCGATGATGAAACCGACCTCGATCGTGGTCAACACGAGCCGCGGCCCTGTGGTCGACGAAGCGGCGCTGATTGACGCCCTCCGCGAGGGCCAGATAGCCGGAGCAGGGTTGGACGTCTTCGAGCAGGAACCTGTCGATCCGAACAACCCGCTGCTGAAGATGGAGAACGTCATCGCCACGCCACACACCGCGGGCACGACGTGGAACACGTGGCCGCGCCGCGCCGGGTTCGCGTACCGCAACCTGAAAGGCGTCTGGGAGGGCGAGCCGCCGATGGGAGTCGCGAGAGACTTCGATATACAAGGTTAGCCGGTAACTCGCCTGAAACGGAACGCAGTTTTGGTTTCGATTCTAATGGCGGTCAACACACCAGGTCGCTCGGAGCATTCGATGTCATCCTGAGCCCGCAGGCGAAGAATCTGGTCGATGCACGCACATCTCTGCATGAAAAAGTCCAGATGCTTCACTGTCCGTAGAAAGCATACGAAGCGATCCAAGCTATCTGTTGATGACCATCAGAAGACCAACGATCTGATAGGCCGAGGCAGACATCCATCGCGTCGGTCCGGACTCTTTTTCCGCTAGGTGAGTGGGACGGCAGTGCAAACCGAACCCTGGTCGACATGGAAGCGGAGTCGATCATCGACAACCAAGCAATAATCAACATACATGGAGGCGCAACTTGGGAACCTACCGCCTGTTCACCGGGGACGACGGCCAATCGCACATCGAAGATATCGCGCTCGACGCGACACCGACCTGGACATCGCCCCAAGCGACGACGCACATCGTGTTTCGCACCGACCCGGCCGGCCACTTCCAGGACTGGCATCCAGCGCCGCGCCGTCAGTTCGTGATGATTCTGTCGGGCCAGCTTCAGATCGGCCTGGGGGACGGCTCGCTCCACGTGTTCGGAGCCGGCGACGCTCGTCTCGTCGAGGACGTGACCGGCCAAGGCCACACGACGGCTGTCTACGGAAACGAACCCTGCATCATCGCAACGATCCCGTTGGCGGCGCAGTAACGCCGATACACGACTAGGAGACGACATGGACCCTGTCATCCGCAAAGCCGAAGGCTCGAAAAACCCTGTTCTGGGACCGTCGGACGGCGTTCCGAATTACGTCATGCTCTACGTTCAGCACCCGCCCGGAGGGTCCAGCCCCCACCACACCCACGCCTGGGAGCATCAGGCATTCATCGTCGAGGGCGAGGGAGTGCTTTGGTGCGACGGCAAAGAGTTTCCGATCAAAGCCGGAGACGCCGTGCTCGTGCCCCCTGAAAGCGACCACCAGTTCAGAAACACCGGTTCGACGACGCTCAGCCGGGTCACGGTCAATCCGCTGAGCTCGGTCGGCGAATAACGACATACGCTGAAACCAGGCGCGGGCAATTGGCTGAACAGAAGATTGTTAGGACATGACAATGCCACAAATAAACGGCGGCCAAGCTATGTTCGTAGGGCTGGCGGTCATTCTACCCGTGGCCGCCGCATGTGGTGAGACAAATGATGCAGTTCCGACTCGTGTCGTCGAGGCCACAACGGTCGTTTCCACCGCGAGCCTTCCATTGTCTCCGACTGCGGTGTCTGTTGATGCGACTGCACCTGTCCCCTGGCAAACAGTCACCACTCCAGCTATTGCCCTGCCCACATCTTCAGTCGGCGTCAACCCAGTTACCGCCGCCACGCCCATTCGTACGCCTACTCCGACACTAGCCGCAGCACAAATTCTCACGCCCGTTGCCACGCTCACCCCTGTGTCTGCTTTGACCTTCACGGCTACCCCTGAGGCTAGGCCGACTCCTGTGCCGACGGTTACACCCGCGCCCACGTCCACCCCGACGCCGACATTCACGCCCACCGCAACACCCGCGCCCACCGCGACTCCTTCGCCAACCCCGAGGGTGGCGGGAGTCAGCCGTGACTACCCGGCGTCAGCAGGAGCCTCGGTCACCACCACCGACGGGCTGACGGTGACGGTGATCTCGTTCAATCCGGACGCCTGGCCTTTAGTGCAGGCTGAAAACCAGTTCAACGATGCACCTTCGGAAGGAAATCGAGACATCATAATCAGACTTCGTGTCCAGAATACAGGAGGAAGCACGAATGAGGAAATCGGTGTATTGGAATCGGATTTCAAGCTCGTCGGCTCATACTCTACGATCTACTCCCCTTTTCAACACTCGTGCGGAACGATCCCTGACGAATTAGAGGCTTCCCTGTTTCTGGGTGGGACTTCTGAGGGCAACGTTTGCTTCCAGGTCCCGGCCGAGGACTCGGACCACATCATCTTCTACGACGGTTTCATCTCATTCGATACCAACGACCGACGATGGATTCGACTGGCATCGTCCACGGACTGACTTTTCGCCCACAATGTTACTTAGGCGCGTCAGGGCACACTCAAGTGCCATTCCCTCGGCAGCAAATTGACGATCACGCCACGAGCCGAAACAACAGAATGTGAGGACACCGACATGCCACAAATGAACGGCGGCGAAGCCCTGGTGAGACAGCTACGAGCAGAGGGCGTCGACACCGTATTCGCCCTGCCCGGCGTTCAGATCATGGCGGCGTTCGACGCGCTCTACGATGCGCGGGCGGACATCCGCATGATTCACGTTCGCCACGAGCAGGCGACGACGTACATGGCGGACGGTTATGCACGGGTCTCCGGCAAGCCCGGCGTGGCGATGGTGGTCCCAGGTCCCGGCGCACTCAACGCAACCGCAGGGCTCGGAACGGCGTATGCGAGCGGTTCTCCGGTGCTGCTGATCTCGGGTCAGATTCCGACCGATTCGCTCGGCAAACAGCAGGGCCAGCTACACGAGGTCGAAGATCAACTCGACGTGTTCCGGCCGATCACAAAATGGGCGCATCGCGTGACCCGGGTCGAAGAGATCCCCGAAGCCGTCCACGAGGCCTTCCGACAGCTGACGACCGGCCGCCCGAGACCCGTCGAGCTCGAGGTTCCGCCCGATACGCTGGCTAACCTCGGCGATGCAGACATCATCGAGCCCGAAGAGTACCCTCCGGCGGCAGTGCGCGCGCTTGAAATCGCCCGCGCCGTCCAGATTTTAACCGAAGCGGAGAGACCGGCCATCGTTGCCGGCGGCGGCGCACTGTCGTCGGGCGTGGGCGCAGAGATCCTGGAACTCGCACGGATGCTCCAAGCACCGGTGATGACAACGCAGACCTCGAAGGGCGTCATCGACGAGAGCGAGCCGTATCACGTCGGCACCAACTACGTGGGGCTCGGACCCGCCGAACGCGTCCTTGCCGACACCGACGTCCTGCTGGCCGTCGGCACCCGGCTCAGTTTCCGCCAGGCAAGCGTCGAAAGCATGCCGCGGATCATCCAGATCGACGCCGACCCCGATGAGATCGGCCGGAATATGGACGTCGAACTGGGCATCAATGCCGACGCGAAGGTCGCGCTGGGCCAAGTCGTCGCTCAACTCAGATCTGCAGGCGTTTCGAAGCCGTCGCGAATGGAAAAAATCGAAGGCTATCGCAAGGCGTTCAAAGACGAGGTTCGCGAACTGGCGCCCGAACAATCAAGCATGATCGACACGATTCGAGATCGCCTGGACGACGACGCGATACTCGTCAGCGGCTCGACAACGGTCGGTTACTGGAGCACGCTGGGCTACGAGGTCCGCCAACCGCAAACGTACATCACGTCAGGGTATTTCGGCACGCTGGGATACGCGTTCCCGACGGCGCTCGGCAGCAAAGTCGGCGCCCCCGACAAACAGGTGGTGGCCCTCTCCGGAGACGGCGGGTTCATGTACAACACTCAGGAGCTGTCGACGGCAGTCCGATACGGCATCAACCTGGTGACGGTGGTGTTCAACAACGGCCTGTACGGCGCGTCGAGGTGGGACCAAACCCATCGATACGGCGAACGGTTCATCGGCACAGATCTGGCGAATCCGGACTTCGTGAAGCTAGCCGAGTTGTTCGGCGCGGTCGGCATGCGAACCAATCCAGACGGCCTCGGCGACGCGCTCACCGAGGCGCTGGCGGCCAACGCGCCGGTGCTGCTAGACGTCGAAGTCCTCAACATGATGCCGCCGTTCCAGATCGTGCGCTGAGGCGGAAAACGAATAAGGACCGGTTTACCGAAGCCATGCGCCCAAAATTTGGCCTTTCCAATCATGCCATTTCGAAGAGGTCCAGAACTTGGCTCTCAGCTCATGAGTCAACACTAAGATGCAGCCGACCCGGAAGGATGAATGTCAAGGGCAGCGGGAAAGTGTACCGGCGAGGCGGAGTAAAACTGTACCACCGAGCGCCGCAGGATTTGCGTCGAGATACGCGGTGCGTGAGGGCAGGTGTTAGCTAGTTGCCTGAGGGCTGTTGGCCTTACGGCTGTGCTTGAGGCGGTAGCTGTCCCCGTTCATCTCCAAGATGTCGACATGGTGAGTGAGACGATCGAGGAGAGCTCCAGTCAACCGCTCAGAGCCGAACACCTCGGTCCACTCGTCGAAGGGCAGGTTGGATGTGACCAGGACAGATCCTCGCTCGTATCGCTGACTGAACACCTCGAAGAGCAACTCGGCCCCGGTCTTCGACAACGGCACGAAGCCCAGTTCGTCGATGATCAGAAGCTTGAGACGGGCCAGCCGTCGCTGTAGGTTGAGCAAGCGCCGTTCGTCTCTGGCCTCGATC
>JASMDM010000009.1 GCA_030752795.1 SAR202 cluster bacterium
GCGGGTCTGGGATCGGGCTTGCGAGGAGACTAACCGGCTGTGGTGAACATCGACGGCGGCACCCACGAGCCCCCGCACCTGTTCCGCATCGGTGACGTCGGCGGCGACGAAGATGGCCTCGCCACCGTCGGCACGAATCTCGTCGACCACAGCGTTGCCGTTCGCAACGTTGGTGCCGTTGACCACCACCTTGCAGCCCTCGGTCGCGAGGCCCACCGCCACTCCTTTACCAATGCCTCCGGTAGAGCCGGTGACCAGCGCCACCTTCCCGGCGAGTTCGGGGTATGTGTTGTTTTTCATCGGGGACCACTGTAACCGAGGTGGCCGCGCGGCAAAAGACCGCTGTGACCGGCCAAATGCCGGGAGGGTTGAACGGGAGGGTTAGAGAGAGTGAGTGACTCCCCGCACTATTGTTCAAGGATTCACACCTGATGTGCATTGAGGTCACTTCTGACTGCGGCACATCTGAATAATGCTCTAAGAACTTCCTAGCATCAGTGGTGTAGTGCTTTATGGTGTTTGGCCTAAGACCAGACACCTCCAAAGCAAGCTGAAATCCATGAAACAGTTCTGAGTAACCATCCGCTCTAAACAAGAAAACCCCTCCTTTTTGGGAGGGGCAGAGGAAAACATCCCATAGCCAATCTAGCTTGAATTTGGCTCCGCAGGTAGGATTCGAACCTACGACCGATCGGTTAACAGCCGATTGCTCTACCACTGAGCTACTGCGGAGCGATGACAGACGGGGAGCCTGTCGAGAATCGGGTCGCCTTTACATGGTAAGCGACCACTCGCATATCATAGCATCCAACCCGCACAGGCTCAACATCGGCATGCCCCACAGGTCAACCAGCTTTGCAACCAATCAACGAAGCTCTACACTGATCGGAGGCACATTACCCAGGCTTCTTGCGAATCCGCCAATACGGTTTCGAACGTCCCCGGCGGGTCTGGGATCGGGCTTGCGAGGAGACTAACCGGCTGTGGTGAACATCGACGGCGGGGCGGGACCCGATGACTCCGATTTGAGAGTTCTTTCTCGATCCACCATTGATCGGCTGCTGGGTTTGCTTGTGCCGGGCAGTTCGTTGAGCTCGGTTAGCCTCATGAAAGGCGGGTTCACCAACTTCACGCACCTCGTCGACGCTACCGCGCCGACCGGGGAGTTCATGCGACTGGTCGTGCGGTGGTACAGTGACCTCTACCAAGATCCCGCTGAAAAGGCTCGAGTGGAATACGGCGCGCTCCGCCTCCTCGACGCCAACGACGTCCCTGTCGCAACGGCGATGTACCTTGATGAGGCAGGTGCAGTCTTGGGTTCGCCCGGCATTGTGACGTCGTTTTTGCCTGGCCGCCTTGTTGTGTCTCCGCGGTCGCAGCAGGGTTGGGCCGCAGGGCTGGCGAACACGCTGGCGCGTATACATTCGATTGGCTGCGATGAACCGACAAGAGATGTGTTGTTCGACGCCGAACCGGTCGTCACGTACTTTTTGGATTGGGACGGGTTTCCGGAAAAGCTGGCGTCGCATCTGGACGGCTCGGCGGTCTGGGACGTAATTCAGTCTCTCAAAAAGTCCGCTCGCCAAGTCCTGCACGGTTTGGTTCACACCGACTTTTGGATGGGCAACGTTCTGTGGAGCCGGAACGAAATCTCGGGGATCATCGACTGGGAGACAGCTGCCTACGGCGATCCCGCCATAGACGTGGCGTATTGTCGGATGGACATGTGCATGGTCGGTCAGTTCGAGGCAGCGGATTGTTTCCTAATGTCGTACGAGGCCGCGACAGGTCGCCACGTTGAAAACCTAGAGCTATGGGAGCTGGTTGCGGTCGCCGGGGTCATGCCGGACCCTGCAAGATGGTTGTCTTATTGGCAAGAGGTCGGCGACACCTGGAGCACGCCTGAATCGATGCGACGAAACCTCAGCCGGTTTATGACCGATGCGCTACGCCGCGCGGCGCTCTGATGTCGAAAGTCCGCTGACGACAGCCTGTATCTAGCCAAACACGCGGCGTGTGCCGCCGAATGCCAATCCACGCAGGGAACCAGCCGGTTGAAGATTCATCGTTGTGGAAAAGGAGAGCTATGGGAAACGGGTATGACGATCCATTCGAAGGACGCTTAGACGGGGAAGGTCGTCCGGTCTACGGATACGATTCACCCGCGGTCCAAGAGACGTACGTGTCACGAGAGGCGGAACGCATCGCAGGATTCCTGTTGCCGCATCTGCGGCCAGGGATGACTTTGCTCGATTGCGGCTGCGGACCCGGCGCCATAACGGCGGGTCTCGCCGATGCCGTGGCCCCCGGTCGGGTCACGGGCGTCGATCTGGAGCCGGGTATGATCGCGAAGGCAAAGGAGCTTTCCAGAGATCGAGAGGTTGAAAACGTCGAGTTCCGGACGGCTGACATCGCCGACCTGCCGTTCCTCGACGCTTCCTTCGACGTTGTCTTCACCAGCGCCGTTCTGGAGCATCTTGCGGAGCCTGTGCAGGCGCTCGAGATGATTCATAGTAAGGTGAAGCCCGGAGGTCTCGTGGCGGCGATATGCACCGACTGGGGCGATCCTTTGATCTCACCGGCAAACGCCGCGGTACGGCAGTTTTTCGACCTATTCGAAAGAGGGTTCAATCGTCAGGGAGGGTCTCTCAATCGTGGAAGACATCTTCGAGGCATGATGCGTCAAGCGGGATTCGACGTCATCGAGTTCTCGGCGGCATACGGGAATTCGTCGACTCCCGAGACAGTCCAAGCATCTGTGGGCTCATACATCGAGTGGATGGAGAATCTACCCTTGTTCGAACAAAGCATCGAACTGGGCTGGACCGATGGTGCCTCCCTTGACGGCATCAAAGAAGGGATGAGGCATTGGGCGGCTCACCCTGACGCATTTCTTGCGGTAGGCCGATGCGAGGCCATCGGCCGGAAGGAATAGCGAGAAGGGAATCGACCGGGCGCCTGCAGAGCCGAGTTGCGTTTGCACTCGGTCCCGCCGGATCCGGGAGAAGGGCTTGGTGATATTCCGGCTGTGCCTGTGTGGGACCGCCGTCGGCGTCAAACGTTCCACGAGAGGAACGACTGGCGGACCTGGGCGGCTCCACGAACCGTCACGCCGTCGGGCGTTTCGACCAGAAGTTCGTCAAGCGACGCCCGAAGGCGGCGATCCTGCGCCGTTTCAGGTTGCGCGTCGAGCAGGCGCCTGAGAACTCGCAGACCTCGACCTCGGTCAGCGACGGTCTCAGGGGCGCCTGGTTCGGACATATCGACGTCGGGGTAGATGTCCATGTCCCACATTACATCAAGCAAGTCCGAAACTCAGGTCATCTCCACGAGTTCTTCACCGTGGACCGTGTCCCAGAACGGCGCCACGACCAAATCGGGCGCCTGCATGTGCTCGAGAACGAGCACGCGCCGCCCCGCGCGTGATGCTAACTTACGAACGATCGGCTCGGTTTCGACGATCTCGTGCAGGACGAACGCGGACAACACGATGTCGTGCGTGTTCAGATTGGCGTACTCCCACGATCCTTGGATGACGCTCAGATTGGCGATTCCAATCTCTCTCGCCCCTTCTCCAAGCCATCGGGCCATGGCTTCTGAAGGCTCGACCACCGTTGCCTGCTGGCACGAGAGAGCCAGCGGGAGTTTGAATCTTCCGGCCCCTCCCGCTACGTCCAGCAACGTTGAGCCTGAGGTCACCTCACGACGAAGTCGATTCAGAAACGGGTCGTCGGTTCGGTGCGGGTTCGACTTGAAGTGCGATTCGAACGGCTCCCAATAATCGGCAGACGCCCCGAGACGATTGACGTTCGCTCGTCGTGGCGTAGTCGATGGTTGGGGCCATGGCACGTCCTATCTTTGGCGCTCGCAATCCGTCGGGTTGACGGACGACCGAAGGGCGGCACGCCGTTCGACGGTCTCTACGCCCCTTCGACCGCGACCTTGGCGTCGGCCGGCGCCGCCTGACGGCTCGGCACTTTAGCGATCAGCATGAGCAGGCCGCCGGTTATCCAAGCGAAAGCGAAGAACGTGATCGGGAAATCGTAGCTCGATTGTTCAGACCAGGTCCACCCGGCGAATATTGGTCCGAATGCGCCGATAATGTTGCCTGCCGGCGTCACGAAACCCCGAATCGCGCCCATGTGCTTCCGCCCGAAGTACGTCGCCCACGCTACATTCAGGGTGAGCGTAAATCCACCCATCATGAGTCCGAAGAAGACCGCGTACGCGACCAGCATCCAGACGCTTTGCGCCACGACAAGCAGTATCAACGACGACCCGGTGGTCGTCAGGCAAACAGCAGTTACCCACCGGACGTGATATCGCTCGGTTAGGAACCCCCAAGGGAGCTTCGAAACCACTGCAAAGAACGCCATCATGGTCGCGATGGTTGTCGCTATGCCAATTTCGAAGCCTTTGTCCTGCATGTACGCGACTTGATGGAACATCACCGGCATCAACGAAAGATGTGTCAGCGCTTGAACGATCATGAGCACCCAAAGCGAACGGGTCCTCATCGCTTCGTTCAGGGTTAGGGACACTTCCATGCTGGCATGCGTGGGGCCTTCAGAAGTCCCATCGGCCGGATCGGGGTCTCCGTCCGGCATCATCCCCGCGTCCTCCGGACTTCGGCGCATTAGCAACGCGGCCAACGGCGCCAGCGCCAGCATCAACACCAGCCCCAGGACGATCCACGCGGTGCGCCAGTCGTACTGGCTTACGACCCAGCCCGACAGGGGCGCGATCACCACGCCGCCTGTCGAGATTCCCATCGCGCCCACGGCCATGGCTCGTCCGCGCATTCGGATGAACCACTTCGATATCACTGACGGACCGATCAACATCCCGCCCATGGCGTGGGTGGCCAACCCAAAGAACACGCCCTGGATGATATAGAACTCCCAGAGGGTGTTCACGCGTGAAGTGAACATCAGTGCGACGCCCGCGATGATGCTTCCGATCACAATCATGGCGCGTGGACCGTGCTTTCGGTCCACCAACATTCCTAAAAAAGGAACAACCGGCAGCAGAGCCAGCCGGAATAAGGCAATGCCAGAAAATTGGGTGCGCGAGATGCCGAGCTCTTCGCCCATGGGAACGACAAAGAAGCCCATGCCATAGCCGCTGATGCCAGCAGTGATCATGCTGGTCGTGAAGGTGACGAGTACGACGGCCCATCCGTAGAAGACCCACCGGCTGACGAACCGTTCGACCACGCGGTCGATGGTTGCTATGAACATTCTGCGGCTACTCGCTTGGAGGCGCCGGATCGACGTTGCGGGACCAGCGCAAGATGCGCAGTAGTCTATGCCGCGGGCGAGGGTGAGTCAATACGAGGGCGGCCGCCGCCGATGTTAACTGGCAGCTAACGGGCGCGCGAATTCGGCGTCAGAAACCGAGGTTGGAAGTTCGAAGCGGGCTCTGACCCATAGGTAGTCGGGTCAAACAACAGGGTCGGGCGTCGTGCGACTTAGGTCGAGCGTTCTTTCTCGATCTGTTCACGCAGCCGCTGCTCGAATCCGGAGGGAGCACGTTGCTTGGGCGAGGATCGGAGCAAGCCAATCGTGGCCCGCAACGTGTTGATGAACGAGGAACACGGCGCACACCATTCGGTATGATTGACTATCTGCTGGCGCGTGCGAGCGTCCAAATCATCATCCAAAAAATCGGACGACAGATTCTGGACATCGTCACAATCGGGATCGCTGCCCCCGCGCTTGAATATGTTGAAGAATCGTGCCGCTTTTTGCGTTCCCTTTACTGGCCGCAGGTCATGATCATAGGTTAATGTACGTCATGAACAGGCGTCGGTCAACAGTACTTTCGAGGACTTTCGCTTTTCCATTGCCTTGGTTACAATTGGACGCACTTGGATGTCCGGAGGGTTCACCTCTCGTCCACGAATACGAAATGCACCAACCGATTACAGATTAGGATGCATTTCGACCTCGGTAGATTCATGACAGAACAGAACGACACTTCAGAAAACGCGGTCATGACGTTCGACGAAATCGTCGAGCATTACTCGGATTTCGTCTACAACGTGGCGTTCCGCACGATGGGCAAACCCGAGGACGCAGAAGGACGCTGCACAGGACGCTTTCCTGTCTACCTACAGGGCATTCGAGCGTTTCAGAGGCGAGTCTCGCGTAACCACCTGGCTCTATTGGATCACCGTCAATGCCGCGCTGATGAAGCTCCGCAAGGAGAAGAAAGCCCGGACGCTAACCCGAACGGGACTCGAAGACGTGGACCTGGCCGATTGGAGCGATGTTCCGGACCGGTTCGCCTCCAACTCCGAGCTCAGTCAGAAGCTGATGGACGGCATCGCGTTGCTCCCTGACGATCTCAAAGCCGCCGTGGTTCTGCGAGACGTCGAAGAACTGTCGAACGCGGAGGCGTCCGAGATACTCGACATTTCCGTTGCGTCGCTGAAATCCAGACCCCATCGAGGCCGCGTGCTTCTGCGCAAACACCTCGACGACTTCCTCAAGGTCAAGAGCTAGCCGAACGGCGAGCTACAATGAAAGAACTCCCGCTCATCTTCCCCGTGTCGTTTCTCGTGATTTTGATCGCGATCTTCTTCACGGCCGCCTACGCCATTTCCGAGGATGCACTGTCCGGCGCGACGCCCGCGTACGCATCGGCGCACGAGGCGCCCGTGGCCACCGGCAACTCCGACGACAAGACGGCTGAGAACGACTGGTACCAACAAGCCGCCATCTTCGTCTGCCCGCTGCACTAGACTGCGGCCGGCCTGGGTCTTTGGCCCGGCGAGGGTGAGATCGGCTTGGTCCTTCCGGCGGATGGCCCAGAACACCCCTGTGCACGCAACGACCGGTGGCGTGGGCATACTGACCCCGCCTGGGCGCACAATGTACTTGGCCGTGATACGTTGTCGAATCAAGCAGGCGATGCCCCCACGCCATCCTGAGTCCGCAGACGAAGGATCTGGGGCCTCGCAGGCAACAATGCTTGTTCAGCGACTAGATTCTTCGGCTGCGGCCTCTGAATGACACATGTTGTCCGGCGTCACTTCTTTCGTTTCTCGCCATTACGACCAGGCCAACATCGCGCTCACTACGACCGGTGTCCTTAGTCTTTAGGCCCAGCCCGCTCACAGTCGGCTTGGCCGTGAACGGCCAGAGCACCACTGTGCACGCAACGACCGATGGCCTGGGTCTTTAGGCCTAGCTTGCCTTATGCCTACGGGGCGCCTTGGGCTCGATCCGCCGGGATTACGGCCACTGCCTCGATCTCGATCAGAAAGTCGTCGCGGACCAAGCCCGGAACTTGCACCAGCGACGACGCGGGGTACGGACGCTCGAAGAACTCGGCTCGCACCTCGTGGACATCCATTAGCGTGGACATGTCGGTGACGAACACCAGAACCTTGACGATGTCGGGCATCCTGCCGCCCGCGACATCGAGGGCCGCTTGGATGTTCTCGAGCACTTGGCGGGTTTGGGCTTTGATGTCGCCGACGCCCACCGTCTCGCCGTCGGCGCCCTGCGCGGTGTGCCCTGAAATGTGCAACACCTTGCCTTCGGGTTGCCATGCCGCGCTCGAAAAGATCCCGAAGGGCTCCGCTCGATCCGGAATGTTGAATGCGTGCGCCATATCGTTCTGCCTCCAATGATTGATCCGCGTTCTCGCGTGACGATTATACTTCGACCGGTTCGCGCATTCGTCAGCGGCGAGCAAGCTCGAACGCGGCTGCTTGCGATTGTGATAAGCTTCGATCTCGGAAATCAGGTTGTGACATCGAGAGGATACATGGCACGGTTCGACGACCAGGTTGCGATAGTCACCGGCGGCGCCACGGGCATCGGGTATGGCATCGCAAAGAGGCTCGGGTCCGAGGGTGCGCGCATCGTAATCGTCGACAACGACGCCGTTCTGGCGGAACCCGCTGCAAGCGAGATCGGCGCGCGCGGCACGCCAACCGAGTTGACGTTGGGCGACGTCGCAGAACCGGAAACTGCGGAGCGAGCCGTTCAACAGGCGCTGGACTCGTGGGGCCGGATCGACGTCCTGGTCAACAACGCGGGCATCGGCGGCGTGAACGGCAACATCTGGGAGCTGCCCGTCGAGGAGCTCGACCGCGTATACCGAACCAACCTTCGAGGCGTGTTTTCATTCACGCACACAGTAGTCCCGCACATGCTTGAGCGCGATTACGGCCGAATCGTGAACATCGCCTCGATCGCCGGCAAAGAAGGCAACCCGAGGATGGTCCCCTACTCGGCGACGAAGGCCGCGGTCATCGGGCTCACGAAGTCGGTGGGCAAAGAGCTTGCAACGACCGGCATTCGTGTGAACTGCGTCACGCCCGGCGTCGTCCAGACCCGCATCCTCGACGAGTTCACGGCCGAGCAAGTCACCTACATGGTCGAACGCATCCCAATTGGTCGAACCGGCGACATCGCCGAGATCGCCGCAATGGTTGCCTGGCTAGCGTCGGAAGAGTGCTCGTTCAGCACCGGCGCGGTCTTCGACGTATCCGGCGGTCGAGCGACGTACTGAGCGCATCGGCGCCTCTAATCGTGATCGCATATCTTTTCATACCTGGGTTAGGAGTACACACTCAATGACGACCATGCCAGCCGTTCTCGCCACGGCGCTGAAACAGATACGCTGCGAAGAGATCCCCGTGCCCGACCCCGAACCCGGCAAGGTGCTCGTCAAGACTACGCTGGCGTCGATTTGCGGCAGCGACCTGCACATCGTGTACATGGGCTGGAACGTCCATGAGTTTCCTCTGCCCCACGGGTATCCGGGACACGAAGGGGTGGGCGAGGTCGTCGACGGCGGCGGCACCGGTTTCGAGCCGGGCGAGCTCGTTCTCACGGCGCCGAACATCTGGGGCTCGAGATGCTTCGCGGGCTACCAGCTCATCGACCCGCAATTCCTGCTGCGGTTACCGACCGACACGCCGCAGACTCACCTGCTCATGGCGCAACAGCTCGGCACCGTCGTGTTCGGGTGTCGCAGGCTGCCGTCGCTGGTCGGCAAGACCGTGGTGGTGGTCGGACAGGGTTCAGTCGGGCTGTTCCACGATTTCATGCTGCGTCGAATCGGCGCTCATAGGATCATCGCCATCGAGCCGGTCGCCGAGCGGTTGGCTCAAGGACGCCGGATGGGCGTCGACGAAGCGGTCGATGTCACAGGGCAACGCGCCACCGACGCCGTGATGGACCTGACGAACGGCGAGGGCGCGGACCTTGTGATCGAAGGGGTTGGGAGCGTCGAGACGTTCAACCAGACGCTTCAACTCGTCAAACCTCTGGGGCAAATCGCCGTGTTCGGCCTGCCGCCCACGATGGACCGGGTGCCGTTCGACTGGGACACGTTCTTCCGCAAGCGGCTGGACCTGCACACGGTGTTCGGCGCACAGGACGAGCCTGGTCTCCCCGCATTCCAACTCGCCGTCGACTTCATCAAAAGCGGCGAGATCGACATGGAGCCGTTCGTCACCCACCGGTACGATATCAACAAAGTGCAAGATGCGTTCGAGTTAGCAACATCGAAGGAAGACGGCGCGCTGAAGGTGTCGCTGACGTTCTAGACCGCCCGACCCGTCCGAATCAGTCGGCCTCGACGAGGTCAGCCAGCGACGCGATGATGCGGTCGGGGCGGACGGTCGAGCCTGACGGGAGACCACCGCCGCGCCAGTCGAGCCAGATGCCAGCCAAGCCAAGACGCTGAGGCGCTGTAACCTCCCACTCGAGGTTGTCGCCGATCATCCAGGCGTCGGACGGCTTGCCGCCGAGACGTTCGAGGGCATGCATGTAGACCTGCGGCTCGGGTTTGCCCGCTCCGAACTCGCCTTCGATCTGGATGTGATCGAAAAGTTCCTCCAGGCCAAATCGCCCGATTTTGCTTCGTTGTGCGTCCGCGCTGCCGTTCGTGACGAGCGCAAGCCGAACACCAACGGCTCGGAACGCACTGATCGCCTCAATAGCGCCCGGCATCGGGGCTATTACGGCCTCGCGCGCCTCCGCATAGGCGATGCCCATCTCTTCGGCCAACTCGGGATCGACGATGTCCAATCGAGCCAGAGCCCCGAGCATCACCTCGCGTCGGGCCATGTCCAGATCAAGGCGAGCCTTCTTATGCCGGTCCGGATCCGACCAAAACCATTTCCGAAACTCATTCACGGCTTCGGTTAGTTGTGCCGCCGTGACGCCGGGCAGCCGGTGCTCGTATTCACGGCTGACCTCCATCCACATGGACCCCGAGCCTTGGTCGAAGGATAGGACCGTGTCATCGAGGTCGATTAGCATCGCTCCGGGGTAGCCGCTAGCCACTGCGCGCCACTCTGCACTCATCACACGGACACAGCGCCCGCATCACCTCGAAAGGGAAGATGCCGGTGAAGTGGCCGTCGTTCCACAGGAACTGGACGGCGTACCGGCCGACGGTCAAGTAATCCTCGACACGCAGGTCCATCGGGACCGACGCCGGGTCCAGCAGTTGCCTGCGGCTCCACTCCTCGACGCATTCGGCGCACTGGCAGTTCACTCTCAGGTACGTCGCCGTGAATTCGCTTTCGTGCCCATCGGTCCATTTCACTCGAACGGCCTGACCGTCGAGAGTGATGTTTTTTGTTCCGATTCCAGACGTCATGATTGCTCCGTGTGTTTCGTTTGCCTGGGTTCGCTTCGGTTTCGCAGTCGCCGGCCATCATCCGTTAGTCTGTCCGTTCAACATGCTCTGACCGTTGATTCTGGCAAGCCCGGTCCGTCGCGCACTTGCGAAATTATCCCGGCGAGGCAACCAACCCATTGTACACGCGGTCTGCGGGTCTTCCTCGGAGGTCTGTCCGAGCCTCCGCCAAACCTGATACTATCCGGCCAGAATTCGAAACCATGTGGCGCGTCACCAGAAGGAACCACTGATGCTCGATCTCCTCATCGTCAACGGACTCGTAATCGACGGCAGCGGAAGCCCAGGCTTTCACGCTGCGGTGGGCGTGCAAGACGACAAGGTTTCGCTGCACCGAGGCGACGTGTCACACCTCGAAGCCGCCCGCACGATCGACGCCTCCGGCAGGGTTGTTTGTCCCGGTTTCGTGGACCTGCACAGTCACGCGGGGTTGACGATCCTCGGCGAGCCGCACCACGACCCCAAGGTCCGGCAGGGCGTCACGACCGAGCTTGTCGGCATCGACGGCATATCGCACGCGCCGTTCAAGACCGTCGACGAGGCGAACCGATACATCTGGCTCGACTCGGGGCTGAACGGCTACCCGCCCGAGCCTGCCGACTGGCTGACCGTCGCCGATTTCCTGGGCAAGTTCGACAACACAGTCGCCATCAACATCGCCTGCATCCTTGGCAACTCACCGGTGCGCATCTGGGGCGTCGGCTGGAACGACGCGCCCGCGACGTCCGCGCAGATCGCCGACATGCGGTCGGTGGTGCGCGAGGCGATGGAGGAAGGCGCGTGGGGCTTGTCGACGGGTCTCGATTACCCGCCCGGCGCGTACGCGAGCACCAACGAGCTCGTCGAGCTGTCGGAAGAAACGGCCAAACTCGGCGGCTTCTACCACACCCACACTCGGGCGAGCCTACGTTCGAAAGGCCTCCTGGCGCCGTGGGAGGAAGCGGTCGAGATCGGACGCCGCTCCGGGGTCCCGGTGCACCTGACCCACTATCGCCAGAGCGCTCAGGGTGTCGGCAGCCATCTCGATTACATCGGCTTGGTCGAGGACGCGCGGGCCGACGGCATGGACGTAACGTTCGACTGTTACACGTACCCGTACTCGGGCACCACAGCCACGATCGGTTTGCCGCACTGGGCCAAGGACGGCGGACCCGAGCGACTGATGGCGGCGCTCAAGGACCCGGACGACCGTGCTCGAATGAAAAATCAGGTGGCCCGCGACCGGATGAACGACAACTGGCTGACCAATTTCACGAAGCCCGAGAACGCGAAGTACGACGGCCGGCTGCTAACGGACATCGCCGAGATGCGCGGCCAAGACCCCCAGGATGCGTTGTTCGACCTGCTGATCGACGAGAACCTCGGCATCTCGACGGTCGGCCTGGGGACCAACGCCCAGACGCTCCACGCTTTCGTGTCGCATCCGGCCGGCATGATCGCCTCGGACGCCATCCTCTTCGGCGAGTACCCGAACCCGAGGACGTACGGCTGCTTCCCGATCGTGTTGGCCGAGTTCGTCCGCGCCGAAAAGCACTTGCGACTGCCCGAGGCCATCCGCAAGATGACGTCGTTCCCCGCCCAACGGCTAGGTTTGCCCGACCGAGGGCTGCTTCGGGAGGGGTTCAAGGCCGACATCGTCGTGTTCGACCCGGACAGGGTCAAAGCCATGGCGACGAAAGAGGAGCCGAAGCAGTACCCGGTCGGCATCGACCACGTCATCGTCAACGGCCAGGTGGTCATCGACGACGGCGACAACACGGGCGCGCTTCCCGGCCGAGCTCTGCGCCGGGGCCGGACGGCGACGTAACGGGGCGAGTCCAGCTTCCCGAACCCTGATAGGACGTTTGGGACCGGCGCGGCATGGGGGTAAAGCCTGACGACCGGCAGTGACAGCATCAACCTCGTCAGGCGGTATGTCGAAGTCGTGAACACGCGTACTCTCGACGCTATCGTCGCATCGGATTTCGTCAATCATCACCCCGACGGTGCCGCGCATGGCGTGGGGGCGCTCAAAGACTTCGTAACGCGTGTAACAGGCATCTGGCCCGGGCTTGAGATTGCCATAGACGCTGCATTCGCCGACGAAACATTTGCTGACGGCGCGAGGGTGGGAGCGCTGGTCACGCTTCGCGAGGACAACGTCGGCTCGGCCGCACTCTTGATATGCGTGAAATCTGGATCTTTCGAATCAGCAACGGCATGCTCTCTGAGCGTTGGTACGTGATAGACCGTGCTGCTCTCAATAGCTAACCAAATCGGCGTCAGTCGCATGTAAGTCGGTGCTGCGAATCTCAACAGGCATCGCTCATGCAAGCTATGAGTCCGATCTGAGAATATCAGGTTGAAGTTGAGCGCGTTCAAGATGTCAGTTCGTTCTTTCGGAAAATTCCGGATCATCTGAAGAGACTGCGCAATTAAGGAGGGTCAACCATGAGCGTCACACTTCACGAAGGCTCCCTGGCGGACTCAGAAGCGTGCAGCCAGATCATCCACGAAGCCTTCACGGCGATCGCCAACCAGCACAACTTTCCTTCCGACTTCCCTTCTCCTGACGGCGGCATACGAGCTGCATCCACGATGCTCTCCAACCCAGGCTTCTTTGCCGTGGTTGCGGAGCGAGATGGCCGGATCGTCGGGAGTATTGTCCTTGACGAGCGCTCGCACATCGCCGGCGTGGGTCCAATTACAATCGATCCGGCAGTTCAGGATGGCGGCATCGGACGCCGGTTAATGCAGGCCGTCCTGGACCGAGCGACCGAGCGCGGGTTTCCAGGTGTGCGGCTGGTCTAGGACGCGTACAACAACAAGTCGTTCGCGCTGTATGAAAGACTAGGGTTTCAAGTGCGAGACGTGGTTTCGCTGGTGCAAGGCTCGCCGATTCGCGTCGAAATTCCCGGATGCATCGTACGCCCGGCCACCGGCGCCGATCTTGACTCGTGCAACCGGGTTTGCACACGAGTGCATGGCCACGACCGCGGCGGTCAACTCCTCGATGCGATCACGCAAGGCGCCGCTCTCGTCGTCGAGCGGAGCGGCCGTGTCGCCGGATACGCCACGTCGGTGGGGTATCCGGCCACTCCGTTGCGGAGACTAACGACGATCTAAAGGCACTGATCGCAGCGGCGCCAGCGTACACCGGTCCCGGAATCCTGGCGCCGGGCGGCAACAATGAGTTGTTGCATTGGTGTCCGGAGAACGGCCTTCGCATCGTCAAGAACTTGACGCTTATGAGCCTTGGCTTGTACAACGAGCCTGATGGGCCGTTCCTGCCTTCGATCCTTTACTGACCTGAGACAGAGCCACGACACAAAGCCGCTGCCCATCGTGTTTGAAGCACAGAAAGAGGAGGTTTTTGAGGTTCAAAGACTCAGCGTTCATCTGATTCAGGCGGTGCACGCATAGGATAAGTCCCGCCTGGCCGCGGGTGTCGACCCGGGGTCTCGTAAAGCGAGAAGGAGAGCAGCAATGAACGAATTCGATCATATTGGGGGTTTTCACCACGGAACCGGTTGAGGGAGAGTTTTGGGTTGAATCGCTGAAAGCTGGGTGACCAACGCTCGAATTCATCCCTGGCGTCTTGAGTACATCCGGTTTCAGGAAAAACGAAAACCCGATCGATCCGACATCGGTCGATGGAAACTGTGGAACATGCCGCACCTTGCGTACCGGGTGGATAATCTTGAGGAAGCGATCTCGGGAGAAGAAGTCGTTCTCGGGCCGGTTGAGCCAGTGGACTTCGGTCGCGCTGCCTTCATCCACAAAGAAGGAGCAATCCTTGAGTACATCGAATATACCCAACTTGAGACTTGGTTCGGACAAGCGACTCCATGGAGGTCCACAAGTGACCCGGACCAATAGAAAGCGGCGGCTCCGGATTGGGTGCGGAATCCGGCTAATTGCGATGCGGCGTCCCTTGAATGAGGAGGGCAATAATACCTCAGATAAACGTCTTGTTCCAGGTCAAAGTCAAGGCGGGATTGGAAGATGAATTCTACAGATTGGCAGTCGAGATGGCGGCCTCGACGCGATCGGAAGATGAGGGTTGGATTACCTTCACTTATTATCATCACACGAGCGATGCGAATGACTTTTTCCTTTATGAGCAGTGGCGTGACAGGGACGCACTGACAGCCCATTTTGATCGGTTGAAAGCAGTGTACGGACCGGTGCGAGACGGCGGCTTTCTCCCCGCTTCGCTGATGGATTTCTGGGATGACGTGCAGATTGACATGTACAACGTCGTTGAATGACAAAGAGTGCGGGTCGTCGAGGCATCAGCCGTGAAGGGACGCGAAAATGGCACAGATCATTCATTCGATGCAGTTCACCGGAAGGCTCGGGCCCGTCGAGGGCACCGACAATCAACGCAACGGGAAGTTGGCCGCGTACAGCAGCCGAATCACATCCGTTGCCGGTCCTGACGGCATCCATGGCAGTGTGGAGGCGATTGACGGTGATGAGTCGACCTTCGAGTCGCTTATCACTCTGACAAGCAAAGGCAAATTCCGGGAGCGCGGGCGCATCGCTTTCGGAACCAACGGCAACACCCTGAGGTTTAACTCAATCGACGAAGGCCACATCGGCCCGAGCGCTGTTCCAGGCGTTAATCAAGGGGCTGTGATCTTTCGCGTTGAGGGTGGCGAATGACAGTTTGAAGGCGCCTCCGGACTGATCACCTCAAATTTCACGGCCACAACGACAGGCGAGGTCGTCGACTGCCAATCCGGCGTTATCTACACGGATTAGCCAGAGGGAGCCATTTTCTAGTTTAGTGACATTGACGGTCGAATCCAGCGCATGAACACTCCTGCCAACCCAGGGTCGACTCCTCCGGCACTCCCGATGGCTCGTCCTCTGGCGGCCGGCGCCGCCTCGCTCGATTGGCGACCGTCGAATACGTGACCTACGCTCGAATAGACACTAGACCTCCCTCTAATGGCCGGTCACCCATCCACGGCGTAAAATCGTTCGTACTTTCAGAGCAGTGTGGATTGACCAACTGCGGTGCAATAGTGCAAGATTTCACAGATATGATTTGGATGCGCGCCAGAGCTCTTCTGGCATCAGTTATTTTGCTCGTCATGGCCGTATTGACCGCAGCGTGCGGGAGCGACTCCGGCGTTCCGAATCCCAGCGACGGAACGGCGGCGCCAAGCCAGCGGTTGACGAGCACGGGATCTCCTAACGCGCCTGGCAGCATGTTCGAGGCGCGCGCCGATCACACGGCCACGCTGCTGCCAGACGGCAACGTCCTGATCGTTGGCGGCGCCGGTGAGCACGGCGAGATCAAGTCAGCCGAACTCTACGACACCGAGACGGGAACGTGGTCGTTCGCGGCTCCGCTAGCCGTGGAACGGCGCAGGCACGCCGCGACGTTGCTGTCGGACGGCAGGGTGCTGGTCGTCGGCGGGCAGATCTTCCAGATATCGCTCGACGGCGCGGCGATATACGACCCGAGCAACGACACGTGGACCGACGCGGGCCGGATGTCGACGCCGAGACACCGGCACACGGCGACGCTGCTGGGCGACGGCCGTGTGCTGGTCGCCGGTGGACAGAGCGAGGCGGGAACCCACGCTTCCGCGGAGATGTACGACCCTCCCTCCAACACGTGGTCGCCCGTCCAAGCGATGAGCGCAGCCCGCGGCCAACACACCGCGACGGAGCTGGCCGACGGGTCGGTGCTGGTGGTTGGAGGCGGTGACGGCTCGGGCGAGTATCCTTCGGCTGAGGTATTCGATCCGCGATCGCTCGCCTGGACGCCGGCCGGGTCGTTGGCTCAGGCGCGTCGAGGGCATACCGCTACGGTCCTGCCATCTGGCGAAATCCTGGTCGCCGGGGGACGAGTCGGGAGCCAGGGACTCAATGCCGTGGAACTTTTCGATCCTGCAACCCGGCAATGGCGACCGGCGGCGCCGATGGCGGACTCCCGTCGTGACCACACCGCGACTGCGTTGCCTGGCGGGCAGGTCGTTGTAGCGGGAGGCGGCGCCACGCTCGCGTTGCACACCGTGGAAGTGTATGACCCGGCTTCAGACGCGTGGGCCCGAACCGCATCGCTCATGGCGCCGCGTAGGTTCCATGCCTCAATCTTGTTGGCGACCGGCAAGCTGGTAGTGACAGGCGGGATGTCGGGGTTGGTTTCGTCGATTCGTCGTACGGAGTTGTACGACCCGAGCTCGGGTTCTTGGTCGGCTATCGGAAAAATCAGCCAGGCCCGATGGGGTCACCACGCTTTCGCGCTGCCGGACGGCGGTACGCTCGTCGTCGGTGGATACGATTCGCAGGGCAACAGTCTGACGACCGCGGAGTTGCTGCGACCTGGGTTACGCTCCTGGACGGGCGCCGCACAGATGGGTCGCGGATCGCGCTGGGGTCACGCTTCGACCGCGCTCAGCGACGGGCGAATCATGACCGTGGGCGGCGTCAGTGGAATCACGTCCCGAATAGCGACTGCAGAGATATACGACCCGGCTGTCGACGGCTGGCAACCGGTTTCGGACATGCCTCACGCTCGCGATCATCACTCGGCGACGCTCATCGCCGGCAATCGCGTCCTCGTTGCCGGCGGTTGGGACGGCGTGCGCGCGATGTCCGAGTCCGTGATGTTCGATCCCCGAACCTTCCAATGGAGCCCCGTCGACGACATGTCGAACGCCCGATGGGGGCACAGCGCCAGCCCGCTGCCCGACGGGACCGTGCTCGTTGCCGGAGGCGTCGGCGATGCCAATGTCGCCACCGCATCGGTGGAGTCGTTCGATCCTCAAACCGGTGCATGGTCCGATGTCGGCGCGATGCACGAAGCCAGGGACGGACACACGACGACGATTCTGGCTGACGGCCGAATCCTCGTGATTGGCGGCGCCTCCGCGGACGGCCAGTCGCTGACGTCCGCGGAGGCGTATGACCCAGCGACGGGCGCCTGGACCGAAGTCGGCGCGATGGCTGAGCCGAGACGCGGCCACACGGCGACGCTGCTGCAAGACGGACGGGTTCTCGTGATAGCGGGGTCACGCGACGGCGTGAGTCCGTTGTCGTCGGCTGAGGTTTTCGACCCGGCTACCGGAATGTGGGCGTCTGCCGGAAGCGCCGCCGACGCGCGTTGGGGGCACGCCGCCGTGCTTCTCCCCTGGGGTGACGTCATGGTCATCGGCGGTTTCGGTTTCAGTGCGCTCAACGCGGTCGAGACCTATCGTCCGGGCGGAGGCGGTTGGTCGTCTTTCGATTCGCTCGCAACTCTCTCACCTGCCGGGGTGTCCGATGTTGCCGTCGCCAGGTCAGGCAACTAGCTCGATGCGCGCAACGTGGGATCGATGAGCAACATCAGCCTGGTGCTGCGCCGGTTGCGCAACGACTGGCGGCTGATGCTCAGCGTGTTTTTGGGCATCTTGGTCGCGACTACACTCATCTCCGGCGCTCCCGTCTATCTCGCCGCCTTGGAACGCCAGAGCATCATCGTCTCGATCGATTCCGCCGTCGAACGGTCCACTGAGGCGTACCTGACCATCGTGACCGAAGCGCGCTTCGTGCCGGCCGAAACGGAAGCGATTCGCTCCAACGACGCGATACAAACAGCAGCGATGGCGCGGAACGTCGGGCCGATACACTTGGGCACGGAACGGCACATCAAAACGTCCACGCAACTGATGGCGTTGCCCGCGAAGCCGACCGGAACCGACCAGGCGCCGACGGGAAGGATTGTCGAAGGGTTTCTGCAATCGTTCACCAACCTGGAGCGGCATATCGTGTTCTTCGAAGGCAGGATGGCAACCGAAGCCGTCCTTCGAGGTACTCAGGGACCGATGGTCGAAGCCGTGGTCAGCGTCGAGCTCGCTCTCGAGTTCGGCGACTTGACCGTCGGCGACATCGTGCTCGCCACGCCGTCGATCGAATCGCCCGCCCGCATTTCGGTTCGCATCGTCGGGGTCATGGCGCCGACCGACCCGTCGAACGAGTTTTGGCAGGGCAATGCCGACACATTCATCAATCCCCGGGTTCCGGATCCCGAGGGCGGCGACCCGGAGGACCAGCTGCTGCTGCTCGGAGCGTTCGTACCCGAGAGCGCGTTGATCGCGGCGATGAGCGGCGCGCATCCGGGCGCGGTCGTGGACACGGCATGGCACGGTTCAGTGAGCGGCGAGCGACTCAAGAACTGGATGTCCGCGGAGATGCGCTCCAGGATGGACAGTCTCAAAGAAGAGCTGTCGCTGTCGATCCCCGGTTCGACCGTCCGCAGCGGGATCAACATCTTGCTCGTCGGCTTCGAACGCCAGAGTTTCCTGTCGTCCGTGCCGTTGTTGGTGCTGATCGCCGTTTTGGGCGTGACCTCGATCTATTTTCTGTTCATGATCGTCTCGTACCTTGCCCCGATCAGAGAGAGCGATATCGCCCTGTTCCGGAGTCGCGGAACCAGCCTCGGTCATGTCGCCGGCTTGTACGCGGCCGAAGGCGCGCTCATCACGTCTGGCGCCACGATCGTCGCACCGTTTCTGGCGATGGCGGGTGTCGCGGCGACCGGGCTGCTGCCGTACTTTGCGCACATCACCAATGGCAGTCCCCTGCCCGTCAACTTGTCATGGGCGCCATTCGCAACCGCTATCGCCGCGGGTGTGGTGTGCTTCGCCGTGTATGTTGTGCCTGGGGTGTTGAACGCGAAAGCGAGTCTGGTCGTCGGCAGACTTCGTTCGTCGCGTCCCCCGTCGATTCCGTTCGTGCAACGCTACTTCATCGATTTCGGTCTGCTGGCCGTTGGCGGGGTACTGTTTTGGGAGCTGCAAGCGCGAGGTCAACTGGTCGCTGGCGGGCTGTTCGACCAGCCTGACGTCAACGAAGCCCTGCTGGTCGCCCCGGTGTTGTTCCTGCTGGTCGTGGGCTTGCTGTTCTTCAGGGTGTTCCCGCTGTTCGTCCGATTCGTGAGCGGCGAATCGCAGGCGCTGGGAGCCATCGCCACCTGGGCCACTCTGGTGACGTTGGGGTCGGCCATCGCCGTGCGTGACATTCGAGCCGGAGACCGCACGGGTTGGGTCTGGGAAGCCGCTCTGTTGGTTCTGCTCGTCGGCGTGTACCAGCTGACAACCCGGGCCCAACGTTGGACTGCACGGATCGCGCTCTGGGTGGCGCAGGCTGCGATAGTTGTCCTGTTCCTTCGCAGAGAGTTCCCCGACTCAGAACAGTCTGCCGTGATAATCGGCGCGACAATCGCGTTGGCACTGGTCTTGCCGGTACAGATCGCGTTCCAGGGGTTGCGAGTGTTCGCCCGATTCGCGCCGGTTTGGGTTTCGATCACGATGTGGCGCATGGCGCGCAACCCGTTGCAGTACACATGGCTCGTGTTGCTCCTAGTGCTGGTCAGCGGCGTCGGCATTCTGGCAACGACGGTTGGCGCGTCGCTCGATCAGAGCTACGAAGAGCGCGTACGTTACAACACGGCTTCTGATGTTCGTGTCTACGATCTCCCGTCGTTCGTGACATTTAGCAAACGAAGGATCAAAACCGAGTACGAACCGATTCCAGGCGTCGACACGGTCACCGCAACCGCCCGCGGACGAGGCCGCATCGGCGCAAGCGAGAATGGACCGGGGTTCGCGTACCTGGCTTTGGAGCCGAATCTGTTCGACACGTGGTACCGAGACGATTTCTCCGAAAAACCGCTAGCCGAGATTCTGGACCTTCTTAAGCGATCTCGGCCCGTCGATCCGTTGGCGCTGCCGGAAGGAACCACCGAGCTTCGAATGTGGGTCAATCCGGAAGGGTATTACTCGCTCATTTTCCTTTGGATCGTCGTGGAAGACGCCAACGGCCGATCACGGACACTGACCATGGGCGGGCTCGAGGCACCCGGTTGGAGCCTTATGACAACGGAGGTGTCGCCTCAATTGGTTCAGCCCGTCAAGATCGTCTCCATCCAGTTGAACGAACCCGGATTCGGCGCGACCGCAACCGTAGGGAAGGCGTCGTTCGACGATCTCTACGCCTATGTTGGCCGGACCGGCGAAGAGGTCCTCGTCGAGGGCTTCGAGGGCGACCTCACTTGGGCGCCGCTCGTCACCAGCGGCATCGACGCCGACGAGCTTTCTGTCGTCACGGACAACGTCCACGGAGGCGATCAAGCGGTGACGTTCTCGTTCGGCAAAGAAACCAACCTGACGTTGCGGGGGTTTTTCAGAACCGAGGGCGACGGCATACTGCCCGTGGTGGCGAGCCGGACTTTCGTCGAGGCGTCCGGGATACCGGTTGGTAAGCGGACCATAATCAATATGACGGGCGGCCTGCTGCCGGTGCGGGTCGAGGAGACCGTGGAGTATTTCCCGACGCTCGATCCGGACAAGTCGGGGTTCTTGTTGTTCGATCTCGACAGCTTGCTCAGCTACACGGGCGCGCTCAACCCGCTGGCGAGCGCCGCAGTAAACGAGTTCTTCGTGATGGCGGAAGACGGCGAAGAGGAGGCCGTATTCGACGCCATCCGGGAGAAGAACCGCAATTGGGGCAAGGTTTTGGGCGTCGAAGATCAGCTCGAAGCCCTACGCCTCGACCCGCTGATATCGGCGGGCTGGCAGGCGATGGCGCTCGCGGCGGTCGGTGTGATCCTGTTCACGGCCGGGCTTGGGTACGTCGTGTACCTGTTCGCGTTCGCGGGCACGGTGGCGGCTGAGATGGGCTCGTTGCGTTCGCAAGGATTGTCGCGCTCGCAAACGTTGGCCCTCATCGGCCTCGAGCACATGTTGGTGGCGCTGATCGGCCTCGGCGTCGGAACGTGGGCGGGATTCCAGATGAGCCGCATGATGGTATCCTCGGTTGCGATTACCGACGGCGGAGGCAGGGTGCTCCCGCCGTTCCTACTGAACACCGATTGGACAATCATGATCGTCACATACGTCAGCATGATATCGATTTTCGTGGTGTCGTTGCTGACCGTCGGCCGCCGGATGGTCAGCCAAGACTTGCGCCGTCTGTCGCGGATGGAGGGCTAGGCGCGATGCGAAGCAGGGTGTCGCCATGATCGGCGCCGTCGTGAAAATCCTGTCCGCGTGGCCGATGGTCATAAAGCGGAGCATCGCCAACTGGCGGCTGTTGTCGTCGGTCATCATCGGCGTGGTCCTGGCGTCGGCGATCATGGCGGGCACGGTCATCTACATCGATTCGCTGAAGAGCCTCGCCCTCGGCAGCGAACTCGCCAAGCACGATCCGTACGCCCTCGATATCCTGACCACGGCTACGAAAGGTCCAACTGCACCGCGGGAATATGCGCTGGTGCGTCGACCCATGGAGGCGGAAATCCAGGCGCGGGTCGGCGGAATTCTAGACGGCACGCTGAGGGGCGGCCACACGGCCACGTTCTTCCTGACGATGCCAGGACAAGAGGAGCACGCGGGCGAAGACAACGCTCGCAGCTATTTCGCTTTCGCGCCCAAATTCGAGGAAAACGTAAACATCCTGCCAGGCGGACGGCATCCTACGCCGGTGCTGGATCCGGTGATCGAAGGCACGCCTCTCTCGATAGAAGGCCTGGCCCCGGCGGACGCGGCGGCGGAATTCGGCGTCGGAGTTGGCGACGTCTTGTCGGTCGTCCCCCACTGGGACGAAGTGACGCCGTACGCATCGGTCGAGATCGTAGGCTTGTACGAGCGGCGAAACCCGGCCGACCTGTTTTGGCGGCTCAACGACCGGATCCTGCGAGCGTTCACGTCAGGCAATTTCCTGACGGTTCCTTTCTTCGTTTCCGAGCAAACCTTTCTCCGGGGCGTGGGCAGCGCGTTCCCGAACATGGACAGCACCTACGGGTGGTTGCTCGACGTAGACACCGACAAACTGAGCGCCGTCAACGCGACGCAAACCAGGGCAGATATTCGGAGCTTGCACAGCCGCCTCAACACCGACCTGACGTGGTACCAGCAAATCACCGTATTGGACACGGCGCTGGAAAATTACGACCGGCGGCTTCTGTTCTCCAAGCTCCAAATGTTCGTCGTGTTGATCTTGATCGCGGTCGTCGTGCTGTACTACGTTGTCACGCTGTCTTCGCTGATCGCCGAGCAACGCCGGGGCGAAGTTACACTGCTGCGCAGCCGGGGCGCGGGCACGAACCAGATACTTGCGGTGTTTGTACTGGAAGGCTCGACAATCGCCGTGGTCGCAACGGTTGTGTCGCCGTTTTTGGCTGCGTGGGCCATCAGCTTGCTCGGGTTAACGCCCGCGTTCGCCGATCTCAGCGGCGGCTCGAGGTTGCCGGTCGACGTAAGCCGAACGGCGTATATGCTGAGCGCGCTCGGCGGTCTGTTGAGCTTCGGCGCACTCATGATTCCGGCGATCGAAGCGACGAAGACCGGCGTGTCTCGCCATCGACAGGAATCCACCAGGCCATCGCGATTCGGTTTCTTCCAGCGGTATTACATCGACGTGATGATGTTGGCGGTCAGCATCGTGCTGTTCCGCCAGCTCGCGGAACAGGGATCGCTGGCAGCGACGGACCTGTTGGGCGAAGTGGTCGTGAACCAGCTCCTGCTCGCGGCGCCGGCGATCACGCTGGTCGCGGCGGCGATGGTGCTGCTGAGACTGTTCCCGGTGGTGATGAGCTTGATCTCACGGCTCATGTCGCCGCACCTTCCGCCAGGCGTGGTCATGGGCTTATGGCAGATGGCACGCAACCCAACCCATTACGCACGTCTGGCGCTGTTGCTGATCCTCATGGCCGGCCTCGGCATCTTCGCGGCAAGCTTCGCCGGCACACTGGAGCGCAGCTTCGAGGAGCGCGTGCTGTACTCGTCCGGGTCCGACATCAGGTTGACCGGGGTCACGCAGAACACCAGAGGCATCACCAGGCCGCTTGCCGAGCCGTATCTGGATTTGCCGGGAATCGTTGGCGCCAGTCCTGCTTTGCGCAGCGCGGGCTCGGACCTCTCGATCTTGACCGGCGAGTCGTTCATGATTCTTGGCGTTGACACCGAAACGTTCACCGACGTCGCATGGTTCCGAGAGGATTTTGCCGATGAGTCGATCGAACGACTCATGGACACGATGGCTTCGAGGGACGAAACGGGCGGAATCGAATTGCCCGATGACTCCAGGGCGCTCGAAATCCTCGTCAAAGCGGATCGTCCGAATCCCACCATCCAACTCGCGGCAAGGTTGCGCGACGCCAACGGGCGGTTCTTCACTTACGGCCTTGGCTCCCTTGAGACCAGCAACTGGCGATTGATGAGCTCCTCGCTGTTCGAAGGACGCAGGGTGCGGTTCGCCCTGTTCCCGACGAGGCCGCTGACGCTCGTCGCAATCGCGCTCGGAGAGATGCATCCGCAAGGGACGCTCCGGTCGGGATCGCTCTTGATCGACACCGTCCGAGTACGCAGGTCCACCGGAGATGTCGTTGTGCTCGATACGCTCGGGGACGTTGCCGGATGGAACGTGTTGCGCGCGACCAAAGATTCCGTCCAAGACAGGATTCGCGCTTCGGAGGTGTCGGCGAGAGGCGACGGCTCGTTGCAGTTCGCTTGGTCCGACGGCAGCCCGCTCGTACCACGAGGGGTTTATCCGGGGCCGCCCACGCAGCCTGTTCCGGTCGTAGCCAGCGCATCGTTCATACGAGCCACGGGACATGCAGTCGGCGACGAACTTGAAGTGTCCGTGAGCGGAGAGCGTGTCAACGTGACGATCGCGGACACTGTCGATTTCTTCCCCACGATGGATTCGTTCAACGAGCGCTTCCTGATCGCTGACTTTAACGCGCTGATCACCGACACTAATCGCTCCAGGACCTTCGGGGAGCTGAGAGCCAACGAGATGTGGCTCTCCACTGACCTGACGGGCACGAAACGCGAGGAACTCGTCGAGCGCCTCGCTCAAGGCGCCCCGTACCCGGCCATCTCTGTGATCGACCGCGAGCACGATCTCGGCGAGGCGAAGATCGACCCGCTGGTGCTGGCGGGATGGCGCGCGCTGTTGCTCATCGCGTTCGGGGCGATCCTGATCCTGAGCAGCCTGGGATTCCTCGTGCACGCCTACGTGTCGATCCGCAACCGTGAGCTCCAGTTCGCGTTGATGCGGACGATCGGATTCACTATGCGCCAGTTGGTCGCGCTGATGTGGGTCGAGCAAGCCCTCGTGATCGGCGCGGGCATGGCGCTCGGCACGTGGATGGGCGGCAGGCTCGGCTCGACCGTCATGCCGTTCCTGGGCCACGACGAGAACGGTTCGCAGGTGCTGCCGCCGTTCGTAATCGAAGTGAATTGGAGCAACCTTCTCGTCACGTACGCGGCCATGTCTATCATTTTCACGGCGATCATCTTGGGCGTGATCTGGTTCGTCCGTCACATGGCGCTTAGCCGCGTCTTGCGACTGGGCGACGTCTGACGTCACCTCGCCCGTCGCGGCCGAACACATGCGACGGCGCGCGCATACTCGCCGCGCGGGTGACCAAATCCGCCATCGCGCCATTCCCTGACGAACCTCAAGTCTCACTATGCCAGTCAGTCGATGGCTCGTTGCGACTGTGACTCATGGAACCAATCGTGGGGCGTTGGCGTCTTCATATGCAAGACCATTCTGACCCAACACGCCTCGAGAGGACACGCAAATGAACTCCGCCACAGGTTTTGCATTCGCGCTTGGCGTCGCGACACTCATGTTCGCGAGTTCGGCGTGCAGCGACAGCCAACCCGCCGCCGCACCGCCGACGCCGCTCGCAGAGGAAACGCAAGCGGTGTCCGCGAACCCGATCCTGACCTCGACACCGATTTCTGACGAACCCTGGACGCGCCTTTTCGGACCGGGCGTGGCCCGGAGCGTGGCCGTCGATTCGGTTGACAACGTGTACGCGGCAGGTCACGCGGTGGTCACCGCCGGACCGGGTCAACCGTGGCGACGCGACGTTCAGGTTCGCAAATATGACCGCGTCGGCGCGCTGTTGTGGAGCCAGGAGTTCGGGTCGATGCTCACGACGGCGATAGACGCGGCCGCGAGCATCGCAACGGACCGTGCCGGAAACGTCTTCGTCGGCGGGATCACATTGGGCGCGCTCACGGGCCAGACGAGCGCGGGCGGCAAAGATGCCTTCGTTCGCAAATTCGACCGTTCAGGGACGGAACTGTAGACAAGGCAATTCGGCTCTCCCGAAACGGACCGGGTCCTGGGAGTGGCGGCGAACCCCGACGGCGATGTGTACGTCGCGGGCAGGACGAACGGCACGCTGCAGGGTCAGGCCAGCGCAGGCGGAGATGACGCATTCCTACGGAGATACAACGCCGACGGCGACGAGATATGGACGCTGCAGTTCGAGTCGTCGGAGTCCGATTCGGCTTCCGACGTAGCCGTGGGCGCGGAAGGGAACGTCTATGTGGCCGGCTTCACGGACGGCGCCCAGCCAAGCCAGGACGGCGCGGGCGATGGCGACGCCTTCGTTAGCAAATACGGCCCCGATGGATCGGAAGTGTGGACGCGCCAGTTCAGCCACGAGAACTCATACGACTCGGCTGAAAGCGTGGCGCTGGATGGCGCGGGCAATGTGTTCGTCGCGGGCCACACCGAGCCTCTTTCGGACGGCACGATGGACGCTTCGGAACGCAGCGGATTCCTCCGAAAGGTCGATTCCGACGGCACGGAGCAATGGGGTTTAGTGTTCGGCGACCTATTCAACACTGTCCCCGGTGTGGCTGCAGACGGCGACGGGAACGTGTACGTCGCTGGCGCGACTGCGACCAGCAAAGTCATCGGCGACGCCGTGGTCAGGAAATACGACACTTCCGGCGAGGAGCTATGGACACAGCAGTTCGGCACGCCCATGCACGACACGGGCATCGATGTCGCGATAGATGGACAGGGGCGCGTATACGTGGTTGGGCTGACTCAAGACGCCCTACCGGAGCAGACCCGCTCCGGCGCCCAAGCCGCCTACATCGTGCAACTGGCGCAATAGCGCCGGAAGCCACGCCAAATCAGAGTCGGCAGCATGTCATCTGCACCATCCGACAGAGATCCGAGTCCTCGGATCACACGATGACGCCCTGTGCCCGCAACTCCGATATCTCGTCGCTTGAAACGCCGAGCATGTCGTTCAGAATTTCGTCGGTGTGCTCGCTGTACCGAGGCGCCGCGGTAACCGTGACCGGCGACTTCTCCATCTTGAGCGGACATCCGATCATGCGGTAGTCGCCACGTTCGTCGTCAATGACCGTGACGATCATGTCGCGCTGCTTCAAGTGCTCGTCGTCCAGCGTTTCCAACGGGCTGAGCACCGCGCCGGCCCAGACGCCGGCCGCGGCCAGTGCGGCGAACGCCTCGTGCTTGGAGCGCTGCATCGTCCAGCTTTCCACGATCTCCGTCACCTCGTCAGCTCTTGCGCCTCGAGCCTCGTCTGACTCGAATCGTTCGTCGCCTAGGAGCTCCTCGCGGCCCATCACCGCCAACGTCGTCTCCCACATTTCGCCACGCAGGTGTATGAGCACATAGTCGTCGGGTCCGCCAGGTGCGCACCGGAACACGTTCGGTACGCCGCTCCAACCCGCCGCGCCGGACCGTCCGGCCCATGTCCCGGTGCTCAGCGGCCGAATCAGGCTGATGCGCATGAGGTTGAGGATGCCGTCCTGCATCGCGACTTCGATCATTTGGCCTTCGCCTGTCCGATCGCGCTGACGAAGAGCGGCCAAAATCGCGATGCCCATGTGGAGTCCGGTTCCGGAGTCGCCGGCGCCGATCGATACTGACATGGGGGGACCGTCCGGCTCGCCGTTGACGGCCATCAAACCGCCCATGGCTTGTGCCGCTGTCTCGAAGCTCTTGTATTCGCTGTACGGCCCCCAATTGCCGAAGCCCTTGATCGAAGCGTAAACGATTCGCGGGTTAATCTTTTTGAGCCGTTGATAGCCGAATCCCAACCGGTCCATCACCCCTTTCGAGTAGTTTTCGAGCACCACGTCGGCCCATTCAACCATCTGGGCGAACAATTCTTTGCCGCGCTCGTTTTTGAGATCGAGGGTCATGGCGCGCTTATTGTTGTTGTAGATCGTGAAGTAGACGCTGTCCTGGTCGTCGCGATGGGCGAGGTCCCAACGTGTGCGGTCGCCGCCGTTGGTGTCTTCGACCTTGATGACATCCGCCCCGAGAAATCCCAGTAGCTGCGCGCATGAAGGGCCGGCCTGCACACGGCTGAGGTCGAGAATCTTTACGTCGTCGAGCGCCTTGTCCATATCTACTCCTCTGAAAGCTGTGTGCCGACATGCGGAACGATTCGATGCGAAGAGGCAGTCCGGGACGATGTTCGCATACTGGTTGCACAAATCGCCGTCGTCCTCAGGATTGGGCGATTGTATCACTCCGTTTCGAGACGATATCCTACGAATCCACAGTGACCCTGGACAAACTCGCGCACGGATGCGGGACGCTTGCCTTCGAGTTGGATAGTTGCCAACTCAAGCACGCCTTTGCCGGTGACAACGCCAATTCCATCGTTCGGCAACGGCACAACATCCGCGGGTGCGCCCGCGGTTTGGGTTGACGTCGCCGGAAACGCCTCTAGGATCTTGAGCGACTTCCCTCGCCACGTCGTGAACGTGCCGGGCCACGGATCGAACGCTCGGACCATCCGTCCGATGTGCTGCGCGGAACGCGACCAGTCGATACGGCCGTCCTCACGTTCAAGGAGCTTGGATACTGTGGCCCTGGAATCGTTTTGAGGTTGAGCAGAGACGTCGCCCGCTGCCCAGCTGGGCAACGTTTCGATCAGCAGATCGGCGCCCATCCGGAACAGTCGGGGTGTCAGCTCGTTACGGGTTTCAGACGGTCCGATCGGCGTTCGGCGTTGAGCCAGGATCGGACCCGAGTCCATGCCTGAGTCCAGCTTCATTAGCGACACGCCGGTCTCCTCGTCTCCATCCAAGATGGCTGACGGCACCGGCGACGGACCTCGGTGGCGCGGAAGAAGCGAGGGATGGATGTTCAAGCACCCGAATCTCGGAACCGCGAGCGTATCGTCGGGGAGGAAAGCTCCGTACGCGGCCACGACGATGACGTCAGGCGCGAGCGATGCGATCTGTTCTCGTGCTTCTTTGTCTCGCCTCAGCGAAACTGGCTGGGAAATCGGCAGGCCGCGCTCTTCGGCATATGCCTTGATGGGCGGAATCGCCGCCCGCCTGCCCCTGCCAGCGCGGCGATCGGGTCGGGTGAACACCGCGACAACCTCATGGCCCGCATCGACGAGTCCGCTCAACGCTGGCAGCGCGAAATACGGCGTGCCCATGAAGATGACCCTCAGTGGCGTGGCGAGGCTGTCGGTCATGCAATCTCCATTGTTCGAAACCGTCTAGTTCATCGTGACCCAGGTCGCTCCGTTGCCGCCCCGTTCACGGGGTTCGGGGCCGTACGCTTCCACGAGCGGATGCCGGTTCAGGTGTTCACGCACGGCTTCCCGTAGAGCGCCCGTTCCACGACCGTGGATGATCCGCGCGGAGGGAATGTCGTCCAACATCGCCCGATCGAGGAAGGTTTCGACCTGACTCAGGGCTTCCTCGGCGCGGATGCCGCGCAGGTCCAGTTCTCTCGCTTCCGAGGGTTGCGACGCTCTCAGAGGAGGGGCTGCCTCGGTCTTGGGTGCAACGGGCTCCGTCTCGACGCGAGACAGGCGGTTGCGATCGACGTTGATACGCACGTTCCCGATGGCGATCTCGGCCTCATTCGAGCTCGTCGCCAGTTCGGCCACTTTGCCTTCGAGGTTGAGCCCGCGAACGAACACGGTGTCGCCAACACCGATGGGTCGTTCTTCGACACGCTCGCGTCGCGGGACGGGCGCCGGTTCGATCTGCGCGTGCTCCTCTTTGACTTGCGCAACTTCTTCGCGGATTTCTTCGAGAAGCTTTTTCGGTTCGGGCTGGCTGCCAGCGGGCGTCGACCAGGACAGCGACGCCTCCATCCTGCGCAATCGTTGCCTGACGGCGTCAAAATGCGCGTCGATGCCCCGTCGAGCGCCGTCGAGCATGTCGTCGCGATGGTCGACTAGGTACTCGACCTGCTCGTCGAGACGGCCCCGAATCGCCTCTGCGTCAGCCCGGGCGCGTTCGCTCTCCTCGAGGTTCGTTTGCAGCGATTGGCGGTCTTCTTGCAGCTCGTTGAGCCAGTCCTCGAACCGCATGTGCTGAGGCTCAAGCAGCATCCGGCTCGCTTCCATGATGTCTTGCGGTAGGCCGAGCCGTTCGGCAACCGCCATGGCGTAGCTTCTGCCTGGCACGCCCATGGTGAGCTCGTAAGTGGGCCGGAGGGTGTCCGGCTCAAGTTGGAAGCTTGCATTCGCGATGTTTGGCGACGCTTCGGCGAAGGCTGCCACGTTCCGGTGGTGCGTGGTCACGATCAGCGGAATTCGTCGCTTGGCCAGGTCGCCAATGATCGCCTTAGCCAGCGCCGAGCCTTCTTCGGGGTCGGTGCTGGTCCCAAGTTCGTCCATCAACACGAGCGAACGCGGTGTGGCGTGCTTGAGTATCTCGACGACGTTGCCGATGTGCGATCCGAAAGTCGAAACCGAGTCCGCGATGCTCTGTTGGTCACCGATGTCGGCGTAGACGCCCTGGAACACCGGCAACGCGCTCCCCTCTTCGGCAGGTATCTGCAAGCCCGACTGGTGCATGAGCGCCAGCAAGCCGACGGTCTTCATCGCAACTGTCTTGCCGCCGGTGTTCGGCCCGGTTATGACGAGCGCCGTCCAGTCGGGACCGATGCTGACTGTGAGCGGAACGACGTCCCGTCCGAGCATCGGGTGACGAGCTTTGAGCAGACGCAATGTATTCACAGATTCGTGCGGTGCGCCGTCTTCTTCGTCGACGGGCCAGCGCATCGTCGCCTGCACCGCCTGAAGGCGATGGCTGTACCGAGCGCGGGCCACGGCGAAATCGAGGTGCGCGGTAAGCCGGTTTGCTAGGCGGATGTCGTCGGCCACCGCGCCAACGAGCGACGACAGATCTCGCAATACGCGTAGAACCTCGCGCTCTTCTTCGAGCGAAAGTTCACGCCATGAGTTGCCGAGTTCGACTGTCGCGAACGGTTCGATGAACAGCGTTGCGCCCGAGTTGGACGCGTCGTGGACGATGCCCTCCACTCGATGACGCATCGACGCCTTCACTGGAACCACTAGTCGCTCTCCCCGGACGGAGATCACCGAATCTTGAAGCATTTCTCGTCCGCTCGACGATTGCATGAATCCCGTTAGAGCTTCGGTGACCCGTTCGTAAGCCTGTCGCACCCCAGACCTGAGCGCGCGCAGATTCGACGATGCGCCGTCGACAACCTCGCCTCGACGCCCGATCTTGACGCGGACCTGGCGCTGGAGCTCCTGAAGGTCGGGTATGATTCTTGCGATCTCCGCGAGCAACGGGGCTTGCTCCGCCCCTCGCAAAACGGACGACCGGGCCCGACGGTGCACCTCGAGCGACTCCGCGACCGCCAGCAGTTCGACGCCGGTCAGGACGCCGCCGAGAGCCGCGCGCGCCACCGACTCCGATGTGTCGACGCGCGACTCGAGGACCAGGTCTCCGATCTCGTCGAGCAACGCGCGAGCATCAGCAGTTTCGTTCTGGAGCCTTTCGACTTCGTATTCGTCGAACGACGGCGCCAGGTCCAGCGCGAGTTTCCGAGCCTCGAAAAACGTCGTGTTGTTCGCGAGCTGTTGACGGATGGTGTCGAAGTCGAGCAGCCGAAGCGTCTTATCTTGAAGCAGCTCCGCTGCGGTCATCGACGGCTGGTCGCTCGTCGGTTCGTCTTGGGTTTGTTCGGGCGCCTGTTGCTCCAACGCAAAGCCTCGTGCAGATTTTGCTCGTCCAATTGTACCAGCGGAGACGCCGATAGCCGAACGCAGCGTAGCCCGAGGTTCTGCCGATGACGCGGCATCGCGTCCTGTTGAGCGCTTAACGCCAGACGCGAGCGACGACGATCGCCTCGAAGACAGATACTATCCGGCCGATGTGGTCACGCGAGAGGGCATCGCTTCGAGGACCGACACCGCCTCTGAAACCAACTCCTCAACGATCTGCGCTACTGGCCTGCTCTCGTTCAGCAATCCGGCTGCTTGTCCCGACGGGGTAAACACCAGATCGTGGCGTCCGGCGCGCTCAGCGGCCGCCGAGAAGTCGGCCATCAGCATGCCTTGCAGCGGCATGGGCAGCGGTTCGAGTCCGGAATTCTCCCAGGCGTCGACGACCGGGTTCTTGTACTGTCGGGCAGTCTTGCCCGTGTACGACCGGCTGATCACGAACTCATCGGACCGTGCGTCCAGGATCGAGTCGATCTGCCTGTCGTAGAGCCCGGACTCGGCGGCGGTCAGGAACGTCGTTCCCATCCACACGCCTGCCGCGCCCAGTGTCAGCGCGGCGGCGATGCCCGTGCCGTTAGCAATGCCGCCCGCCGCGACCACCGGCAGAGGCGCAACCGCGTCCCTGACCTGCGGCACAAGAGGCATCGTCGCGATCTTGCCCGTGTGGCCGCCTGCTTCGGTGCCCTGTGCGACCACGACGTCGACGTCGGCCTTCACCTGGCGCATGGCATTGCGCACGTTGCCGACTAGCCCCATGACTTTCGCCCCGGCTTCGCGTGCGATCGGCACCACCCAGGCTGGGTCGCCCAGTCCGGCCGCGAAAACAGGCACATCCTCTTCGAAGATGACGTCGACCTGTTTCCGAACAACAGCTTCGCCGTCTCCGCGAATCGGTCGCTCGGTCCGGTGCTTTTCCAATCCGAACTCGCCGATCAACGTCTCGACGAATTCCACATGCTTCGGATACGTGCGACGAAGCGCGTCTCTCGGCGACTCGGGCGAACCCGAGCCACCGGTGTTCTCGATCTTGCCGACGCTCACGGGCAACAGAAGATCGACGCCGAACGGTTTTTCGGTCAATTCCTTGACTCGCCGAATGGCTTTGCGCAGATCGTCCGGCGGAATGCCCGCCCCGCCAACGACGCCCAATCCACCTGCCTCGGACACGGCCGCAACGAGCTCGGGCGGCGTGTATCGCCCGCGAAGGCCGCCCATGCCCGCCATGCAGATCGGGTACTCGATGCCAAGCATGTCGCAAAGATCGGTGCGCAAAACGGGTCGTGTCATGGCGGTCCTCCGAGGTGGTCCGTAAGCCGTTAAAGAGTGGCCGAATTGTAGGATGGAGGCGGAAGGGTGTCAACGCCTGACCGGATGATCACCGCGAGACACTGCCAAATCGGCGTGAGTCTTGCCAGCCGACGGACGGCTGGCACAGAAATCTCGCGGTGGACCAACGCCATCTTCCGCCCCATCTGCCTTGTGGGCTCGCTTCAGGTGATGATGGAAGGCATCTTTTGATGGTTCGCATCTTGATGCCCAAACTTCAGTTGGGTGTATAGCTTGGTATGTTGGATTTGCATTGATGATTACCCCACTTCAGGATAGCATCAAGATGTTCTTGCTTTTGATGCTATCCTGAACTTTGTTGACAAATGCCCCACGGTGTCTTATAGGTTATATACTCCCCCTGCCGCTTCGGCGCCAGGGTCGAGACCACCGCAAGGTGGTCTCTGTTTTTTCAGGAACACCTGTACACCCGACCCCGGTCTTCGTCTCACCTGAATTCACTTGGCTCCGTCCACGCGCCGAGGCGAATGTTTGAAAACCAACTTTTACGTCGACGGATTCAATCTGTACTACCGAGCCGTCAAAGGCACTCCATTCAAATGGCTTGACCTACTGGCGTTCTGCCAACGGCTCACGCCTTCCCACACGGTGAACCGCATTCGGTATTTCACCGCGCGGATTGCGCCACGACCAGGAAATCTGCGGGGTCCTCAAAGGCAACAAACCTACATCCGGGCGCTCGAAACGATTCCGAATCTACAAATACACTATGGACAATTCCGTCCACGCACCAAAACTCGACCGCTCGCAACACCGATCCCAGGGCTTCCGTCGTACGTTCGGATCAACGATACCAAAGAGAAAGGAACCGACGTCAATCTCGCGACTTGCCTGTTAGTCGATGGGTTCAACCATGATTACGAGCAAGCTGTTGTGGTATCCAATGATTCAGATTTCGCGTTGCCCATCAACGTGGTCCGCGACCAATTGGCCATCCCAGTTGGCGTCGTGAATCCGAACGTCGATCGGAAGAGGTCCGCGCCAAATGAACTCACCTCTGCAGCGACTTTTGTGCGGCGACTCAGAGAGACTACGCAGCGAAATTCCCAATTCCTGCCAACGTTGCGAGACGGACGGGGGCTCATCAACAAACCGAGCAGTTGGTAGGCCTTCCCCAAATGGTTTCAGCGAATTCCGTCAGGCGAGCGCAGGGCTACTCTACGCTCCAAGCCCATCAACTACGCCAACGACCACACCTCCGCTATACTGTACCGATATTGTCGGCGGGGACTGGAATCGATGGGTTCAGAGCGGATATCGTTCGATGTCGTGGTGGTTGGCGCGGGGAATGCCGCGTTGTGCGCCGCGTTGTCGGCTCGCGAGCAGGGCGCTTCTGTCGTCGTGCTGGAGAAGGCGCCGCCCGACGAACAAGGGGGCAACTGCCCGTTCACTGGCGGGGGGTTCCGCTTCGTGCACGACGGCATTGAAGACATCCGGCATTTCGTGCCCGATCTCACCGACGACGAGGTCGCGCGGACGCAGATGGCGCCCTACACCGCTGACGATTTCCGGCAGCATCTCACGACCGTGACCCACGGCGACGTCGATCCCGAGCTCATGGCCGCATTGATCGCGGAGTCTCGTCCGACGGTCGAGTGGATGCATTCGAAGGGCGTTCGGTGGGAGTTGTCCGGTCGGACCAGCGCCGCGGCGGGAGTCCCGTCTGTCATACCCAACGCTGTCGGGCTCAACGCCCGCGAGTCCGGACCCGGACTCGTTCAGATGCTGACGAAGGCAGCTCGCCAAGCCGGGATCACGATTTTGTACGGGACCGAGATGGTCCGCCTCATTTCCGGCGAACCTGGAGTCGCGGGAGTGGAAGCCCGCGACAAGTCCGAGTCGTACGAGATCGAATGCGGCGCGGTCATCCTGGCATGTGGCGGCTTCGAGGCGAATGCGTCGATGCGCGCCGAGCACATCGGGCCGGGATGGGAGAGCGCCAAGGTGCGCGGCTCGCGGCACAACACCGGAGACGGGCATCGCGCCGCAATGGACTTGGGAGCGCAGCCGTTCGGTCAATGGACTGGTTGCCACGCGACTCCCATCGACATCGAAGCGCCGTCGGTCGGCGACCTTCGGGTGACCGACCGGATGCCGCGGCGATCGTATACGTTGGGCATCACCGTAAACAGTGCGGGGTTGAGATTCGTCGATGAAGGCGAGGGGTTCGCTGAGCAGACGTTCGTCAAGATGGGCCAGGCGATCCTCGAGCAACCAGGGGGCATGGCTCACCAGATCTTCGACAGCCGTGCTCTGCCGAACATCGAGGCGCGCTACGGAAACTCGAAGCGAGTCGAGGCGGCAACGACCCGCGAATTGGCGGCCGAACTCGGCGTCGATCAAGATGCGCTCGAGCAAACCGTCGCATCATTCAACGCGGGGGCCCACGAGAGCGAGTACGCGCAGCGAACGCTGGACGGATTGGCCACGAACGCCCTGGAACCACCCAAGAGCAACTGGGCGATCAAACTCGACTCCCCGCCATTCACGGCGTTTACCGTTACCGGAGGGATAACCTATACTTACGGCGGTCTCAAGATTGATACGCACGGGCGCGTACTGGGCGCGGACGACCGACCGATCGCGGGCTTGTACGCGGCGGGAGAGATCGTCGGGGGAATCTTTTACCACAACAGCTTGAGAGCGGCGGGACTCATGCACGGATCGGTGTTCGGCAAGTCGGCCGGCGCCCACGCCGGTGCAGCTGTCCGGCGATACGCCTAGCGGCCAGATCGATGGGGATCGGCAATTCTCACAGGCATAACGAGTTCGGAGGGCATTAGTGCAGGCAGTAGACGTGACTCGCATCCAGCAGATGGCGGCTGAGCTGAGAGAAAACGTTCAACGCGTGATCGTCGGCAAAGGCGGCGTGATCGACCTCGCGATCATCGCGTTGCTTTGCAAAGGCCATATCCTCGTCGAAGACGTGCCGGGGATCGGCAAGACAACCCTGTCGAAGGCGCTGGCCCAATCATTGGGGTGCTCGTTCAGCCGCATCCAATTCACTCCCGACCTCATGCCCACCGACGTGCTCGGCGTCAACTTCTACAACCAGAAATCGGGCGATTTCGAATTCCGCTCAGGGCCGATCTTCAGTCAGATACTGCTCGCTGACGAGATCAACCGCGCCACTCCCAGAACCCAATCGGCGCTTCTCGAGGCGATGCAAGAACGGCAGGCCACGATCGACGGCGAAACCCGCATGTTGAAGGAGCCGTTTCTGGTGATGGCGACCCAGAATCCCGTCGAGATGGAAGGGACGTTCCCGCTGCCGGAAGCGCAGCTCGACCGATTCATGGTCCGCATACAACTCGGCTATCCCACGCCTGAGGAAGAATCGGACATCTTGCTTCGATTCAAACGCGATACAGTGCTTGCCTCGTTGGACGCTGTCACAAGCGAAGAGTCGCTCCGAGAGATGCAGGACGCGGTCACCGAGATCGCCGTGAATGACGAAATCAGGATGTACATCGTCGCTATCGCTCAGGCGACGCGAAGCCACGATGGCCTGTCTTTGGGCGTCAGTCCCAGGGCGGCGTTGTCACTCTACAAGACATCGCAGGCCCGCGCGGCGATGGACGGCCGTGATTTCGTCACACCCGACGACGTGAAGGCGATGGCGGAAACCGTCCTGGCTCACAGGATGATCCTCACGTCCAACTCACGCCTTCGGGGCAGGTCGACCGAGCAGATTGTCAGCGACGTAGTGGACTCGGTCCCGGTGCCGATCGAAAGGTAGCCGGAGTGTTCGACCAGTTCTGGCACGACATCTGGATCATCCTGTTCGTGTTGCTCATCATCATCGGTGTGTTCGCGGGCCAGGGGTTGGTCATCGGCTTGGGCGCGATGGGGCTTGTGGTAGCCGGCATCTCCTGGGTTTGGAACAAGCTGTCGCTCGAAGAGGTCGCGTACACGCGGAAGATTTCCCAATCGCGAGTCTTCATCGGCGAAGACACCACGCTGGCGATCACGGTAACGAACCGTAAACCGCTGCCTCTCGGAAGGCTCGAAATCACCGACGAGGTACCGGAAGAGTTGCTGGTAGCCGACGCGGAAATCAGTCCCAGCGCAAACCCTCGGTACAACGTCATGCGCCACACCACTTCGCTGGCCTGGTACGAGCGCATTAGCTGGGAGTACAAGGTCACAGCGAACCATCGCGGATTCTATCGCATAGGGCCTGCCCGGCTGGAGAGCGGCGACTTGTTCGGCTTCTTTAACAGCGAGGCACGGGCGTCTGACAACGATTACCTACTCGTCTATCCGCAGGTCGTCCCGCTGCCCGAGCTCGGCATACCGGCGGTCAGGCCGCTGGGAGAGACGAGGGGCGGCATCGCCATATTCCAGGATCCGTCCCGGCCCGCCGGCATCAGAGATTACCAACTCGGCGACCCGTTGAAGACAGTCGACTGGAAGTTGAGTGCTCGGATGCAACGCCTGCAAGTCCGGACATTCGAACCGAGCTCTTCGTTCACCGTCGTGCTCGTAGTGGTTGTGGAAACGGCCGAGCGCTCATGGGAGGGTTACTCACCGACCAACCTGGAGCGGGTGATTACGACCGCAGCTTCACTGGCATCGTACGTGTCCGAGAAGCAGTACAGTCTTGGATTGTTCTCTAACGGCACGCCCATCCTGACAGACAGGCCGATGAAGATTCCGCCCGCAAGGTCGCCTGAGCAACTAACGATCATCCTCGAGGCCTTGGCGACGATCCGCCCGTTGCCGATCGGCCCGATGGCGCCTCAGTTGGCTCAGTACACGACGCAGTTTTCGCAAGGCGTGACGCTGGTTGTCGTCGCCGCATTGATAAACGAAGACATGGTCGAAACGATCGATGATCTTCGGCGCCACGGCTACAAAATAGTGGTCGTATACGTGGGGGATAGGTCGTGCCCGCCGTTGCCAGACGGCGTTCTTGTTCACGACCTGCAGGACCACCTGGAGAAGATGGAGATGGCCAGTGAATTCGGCCCAAGATAGGTTGGTCCTGGCTGCCACGGCCGTCCTCGAGAGCGTATGGCTGTACGCCTTGTTCGCGGTACTGGGCTTGATGATGGCTCAACACGGCAGCCCGGTCGCATGGGTCGCGGTCGTTGCCATCCTCGGCTTGTCGACGATCACCGCGAGAGTTACCGCGATGACAATCATGCCGCCGGCCGTGCCCTATTTCATACAGATGGGTGTCGGAGCGGTGGTCATCTACCTGGCCCTGGGCGCGCAAGTGCAGGCGTCGGGTCAGGGTTTCGAATTCTGGTGGATCAGCAATCTTGGCTCGGACACCGTTCCGGTAAATTACGGGGTCACCGTCGGCCTCGGCGGGTTCTTCGGTGCTCTTCTATGGTGGCGCGGGGGCCGTCTCGCGTCGGTCGAGTACCCCGTCGAGCATCTGAGCAAGAACTTCCGGATCGGGCTCATGGTTCTCGCCGTCGCGGCAGTGGTCGACATGTTCCACGACGCGAACTTGCGGATCTTCCCGCTGATGTTCGTCTACTTCGCCGCCGGTCTGACCGGACTGAGCCTTGGACATCTGCTGCCTGCATCCCAACGGGCTGCAGGTCAACGAGCCTGGCCGCGAGTCATCAGCGCGATCATCGGCGTGGTGATGGTTGCCGGCTTGCTTTTCAGCCTGCTCCAAAAAGGGGTGCTGACATACCTCTCCGAGCCCGCGACGTTCATTCTAAACGCAATGGCCACCGTCATATTCTTCGTCTTCATCATCCCTCTTGTCTACATTATCGAGTTCCTCATGAGAGGGCTGTTCAGCCTAATCTCGAAACTCGTCGGCGAGCCGGTGGCCCCTGAACTCGAAGCGACCGGTGGCCTCGGCGAGATGTTGATGCAACTGCAAGACGAATCAGGAGAAACCGGTCCGTCGATGATTCTGCAGGCGATAGAGTGGACGCTGATAACGATCATCATCGTTGCGGTGCTGGTCATACTGGCACGATCTTTCCGGAGACGTGTGCGGTGGCACAGGCAGGAGGTGGAGGGCGTCCGCGAGTCCGTGGCTGAAGACGCCGACGCCGCGATGGACTTCGCGAGGCTCCTTTGGGGTCTGGTGCCGGACCGCTTCCGAAAGCGCAAGCTGCCTCGCGAGATGCACCTCCCCGACGACGAACAGGGAGTCGTCGACGTGTTCCGGATCTACTTTGGGATGCTCATGCAAGCCGAGAAACGAGGCGAGCCGCGAGCCGCGAATCAGACGCCGACAGAGTACCAGTCAACGCTCGAGCGAATATTCCCGCAGAATCTCGTGCGATCGGCTACCGCGGCGTTCGTCCGGGCTTGTTACGGCCACAAGCCCGCCACGCGCGAGCAGATCGACGATATGCGCCAGTCGCTGGAAGAAGCATCGACGGGCGGCTAGGCCCAGATCAGCGGATCAGAGCGCCCGGCCCGCCACGATGCCCACCGTGGCGGCAAGCAAGCCCAGCGCTACGCTGCCGGCCACATTGAGCGCTGCTTTGGCAATGTCGCCGGTCTCGCCCGACTGAATTCCCGCGATCATCAGTGTCGAGAACGTCGTGTACGAGCCGAGGAACCCCACGGCCACCAACATGCGAACGCTGGCCGGCCATCCGGGGTGCGAATCGGAGATCGAGACAAACATCCCGAGCAGAAACGACCCGGAGATGTTGATCAGGAAGATGCCAAGGACGGTGGGTACGCCAACGATGCTAACTACCACGCGATCCAGTGCGTACCTCGAAACCGCGCCCAACGCTCCGCCTATAGCGACCATCGCCCAAGGCATTAGCGTGCGCGCGCTTCGCTAAGTCCGCGAGCCGGCATCGGGATCAGTCCTCCCGCTGGCGCCCGTCGACGTATCGGTGCGCCGCGATCGCCGCGGTTGCCCCGTCACCGGCAGCAGTGACGAGCTGGGCGGCGGACGATTGCCTGATGTCCCCCGCCGCGAACAATCCGGTTAGCGGCGTCCGCATCCAGAGATCGGTCGGCACGTGACCTCCGTTGTCGAGTTCAAGGATCCCCGAGAGGTAGTCTGAGTTCGGCTCCAGCCCCACGTAGATGAACACGCCTGAGAGGTCAACTCTCGACGTTTCCCCTGACGGAACGTCGGTGATGCTGACGCCCGTCACCTCGCCGTCGCCGTGGATCTCGTCGACGGTCGTGCTCCATCGAACCTCGATCTTCGGATTTGAGAACACGCGGTCTTGGAGCAGCTTCTGGCCGTCGAAATGATCTTCGCGACAGAAAACGATGACCTTCGAGGCGTACTCCGTGAGAGTCAGCGCTTCGTCGAGCGCCGAGTCGCCGCCGCCCACGACCGCGACGACCTGGTCCATGAAGAAGCCGCCGTCGCATGTCGCGCAGTATGACACGCCCGCTCCGTGCAACTCGTCTTCGCCGGTCACACCCAGCTTTCGCAGCGTGGAGCCGCCCGCGATTATGACCGCCTTGGTCGTGAGCTCGCCGTCGTATGTATCGACTGACCAGTATCCGCCCTCGGACCGAAGGCCGGTCACCTCGGACAATCTGATGTCGAGGCCGGACGAGGAAGCTTGCTCCTGCAGCTTGGGGCCGAGTTCGAAGCCGGATATGCCTTCAGGGAATCCGGGGTAGTTTTCGATCTTCTCGGCGTTGATCACCTGGCCGCCGGTCATCATTCGCTCGAGCAGCGTGGTCTTCAGGCCTTGTCGGCTTGCGAACATTCCGGCGGTGAGCCCGGCCGCGCCACCTCCGATGACTACAACGTCGAATTGGTCGTCAGGCATGAATTCTCCTTCTCCGCTCTTCTTTCGCACCGAGTAATTTCATTGTGCTGACACGGTGGCTTGCGCTCGGTCAGGTCGCTGATCGCTTGCTCTCCACCGGACACATGCATGGGTTTTGTTCGATAGCAAACTTGGCCGGTGAAGGCCCTTCGACAGGCTCAGAGCCCGTTTTGGGCCTGTCGAAAGAGCGAACGGATTTGGGGCGGAGCCGTTCGCGTCCGATCAACTACGTTGACTGGCGATCCGCCGATTCGCCAGTCCGGCCAGCCTCTATTCCATAAACGAGCGTTGATCTGACCGCTACACCAACCCCTGATCGCGAATCTCGCCCAGGGACTGCTCGAACGCGTCCAGAGTGATGTCGATGTCTTCTTCCGTGTGCGACGCCGTCAGGATGAACCGGTTCCCGGAATGGACGCCGTGGTTCAACAGCGACAGGTTTAGCTGCTGGTTTCGGGCCGCGTTGGCCGCTTGCGCCGCGTGCTCCGGAGTCAGGATGCAGTACTCTTTGTCGCACTCGTGATCCGCGCCCAGTCGAAGGAACATCAACGAGCTGATCCCGGTTGCGCAGCCCGGAATTTCCATCTTGGTCAGAAGATCGTTGAGGCCGTTCTTCAAACGCAGCGCCCGAGCGTCGGCGGTGTCGTTGACCGGCGTGCTTGCGAGGATCTCCAGGCACTTGATGCCGGCCGCAGCGCTCAACGGGTTGGCGTTGAACGTGCCGTTGTGGGCGATGCGCCGGTACCGGTTGTACTCGGCGTCGCCGGGATGGTCTTCGATCATGTTGATGATGTCGGCTTTGCCGGTTACGGCTCCGCCTGGGAGTCCGCCGCCGAGTATCTTGGCCAGCGTCGTCATGTCGGGCGTGATGCCGAAGTAGGACTGCGCGCCGCCCTTGGAGACGCGGAAGCCGGTTACGACCTCGTCGAAGATGAGCACCACGCCGTAACGTTCCGTAACGTCGCGAAGTTGCTCCAGGAACGACGGCAGGATCGGATTGGCGCCCATGTGCGCCCCGGTCGGCTCGAGGATCACCGCGGCGATGTCGTCATCTTCTTTGAGTTTCTGTTCGAAGGTCTCGATATCGTTGGGCGGAAGAACGATCATCGTGCTCAGGGTCTCGGCAGGGATGCCGCCGATGCCTTCGCCGCCGGCCGACAAATAGTCGCTCCAGCCGTGGAAGTGGTCGTCGAACTTGATCACTTTCGTCTTGCCGGTGTAGGCGCGGGCCATCCGAATGGCCATCATGTCGGCCTCGGTGCCGGAGCTGTGGAATCGCACTTTTTCGGCGCTGGGTATGAGCTCGCGGACCAGCTCGCCCCATCGCATCTCGAGATCGGTCGAGCCGCTGAAGTGCGTGCCCGCGGCCATCTGGTCTTGCACCGCTTTGACCACTTCCGGGTGAGAGTGGCCCAGGATCAGCGCGCCGTGACCGGGGAAATAGTCCAAGATGCGGTTCCCGTCCACGTCATACTTGGCAGGGCCTTCCGCGTGGGTGTAGTAAACTTGGAAGGGATTCTGTTTGCGTGCGTCGTGCGTCACGCCATTGGGGAACAGGGATCGCGCTACGTCGTGCCGCTGTGCGGACCCAGGGTGTTGATCCAAGAAACGTTGCTCGATAGGAGTAGGCATTTATCATCTCCGAAGTTGGATTTGACCCAGGCAGTGATTGTATTATATCCGCCTACATTGAATGTGCAACGGCGTCGAGCTCGGACAGTGGCCCGCCGGAACATTGCACGAGAATTCATGGACAACTTTTGGAGGGCGACACAATGATTACAGGCATGAACCACACCGGATTCGTGGTCGGTGACATAGATCGGTCAGTGGACTTCTACACCAACACCGTCGGGTTGAAACTGATAGTCCGCCGAGAGCGGGACGGCGGCCCGATATCGGAGTTGTTGGCGTACGAGAACACGCACATCAAGGCTGCGATCCTAAGCATCGACGGCGAAGACGGCCACGTTTTGGAGTTGATCGAGTACGTCAACCCAAGTAGCGCGAGCCGGCCGACGACGGAACGTGCCGTGCTTGGGGCCTCTCACATCGCCTTCAACGTGACCGACATCGAAGGGACGTTCGACCGTTTGATCGCGGCGGGCGCCATCAAACTGGCAAGGCCGGTCGAGATGGGGCCGGACCGAGTCGCGTGTTATCTGCAGGACCCGGACGGCAACTGGGTGGAATTGATCGAGATCACCGAGTAACCGAGACGTGCGCCTTGGGGCGACTCGCGTGATTTCGGGGGCCCGCTTCCGGCATCGCAAGGCACTGCGTCGGGGTGGTTCGACAGGCTCACCACGAACGGAGAAAAGTGACTCCAGGCGAGGATCACGTTCGATCCGCCGCCACACCCACTCCCCCACACGTTCGCCCTGAGCCTGTCGAAGGGCCGCACCACACCGACGCTCGGATGACCGGAGCTCACCCGATGAGCTGCAACGGGTTGCGTTTCACGACCGCGGAAACCTGATCGGCGACCACACCCGCTCCCAACAACGCGGCGATGGCCATCCTCATCCCTTCAGCGGCGGGCGGGTTCATCCACTGGCCGAAGTCGGTCGTGACCACACAGCGGTCCATGCCGAGTGTCGTCAAAGACGCGACCAGATCGTCGACCGACTCCGTTGCCCGAGCGGGCATGCTGGCGAGGAACGTGTGCTCCAGGTACGCGCCGAGCGACGCCATTTCGTGTTGCTGTTCGATCGTCGCGACGTTGGTCGGATGGGTCGCGATCATGCGAGTGATCCCGATTTCTTTCGCCGCTTTGAACAATGCAATCGCCTCAATGGGCGACACGTGGCCGGAGGCGAGGACCATGTCGTGTTCTCGGATCAAATCGAGCACGTCGCGAACCGCAGGGTATAGCTGACCGTGCTCGTCAACGATCGTGATACCCGGGCCTATACCGGCTCGCGTCAACCAGGCGTCCGCATCGAAGCTGGGCATCCAGACGACGCGCGCTCCCAGCTTGGCGGACACCTCGACGGCGTCGGGGTTGATTCCGCCGACGGACTTGTTGAGGGCGATGGCGCCGGCAACGTTCAGTCCCGGATACATGCGTCCGAGCGCGTATGCTAACGGCGCCGTTGGGTATTCGTGCGACTTGAGCACGAATCCGGCCATTTCGGCTTCGTAAGCCTGCCGCGCGGTCTCGAGCGCGTCGAGTCGCCGATCCTGTGCCGCGTCGGGGCTCGCGTGCACGTGAAGGTCGAAGGACCCTTTCAAGATCTCGGCGATTTGGTCGTTCATGGCAGACGCTCCATGCTTGCATATCACAGTCTTCGTTTCGCGTGAGGCTAGCACACGAGCTAGGGGGCGGCAACGTTGCTTGAGATTTCATTGGTTTTGGTTGGCAGAACATTCGTGGCGAGCGTCGATTCGGAAGACACGGGTTCAGGCGTCAGCACAGCGCGGACATGGTTTTAGCTCGTTAATATTCTATTGACGCTACTTGCCACTTGTAATACAATAGCTACAGTCTCGAAAACTCGCATCTACAACGAATCGCGATCGACCCGGGATAGACACAACAACACATTTCGGAAGGTGCAGACGATACAACACATGGTGATACAGACCCACGGGGCCGATACGTGCGCGGCGGCCGATGAAGCGATCGGAGAGAAGGGCAAAGCCGGGTTCGGGAAACTCGAGGCGACAGCGAAGAAACACGAAGTGACTGTCGAAGGCTTCTGGGTCGATCCGCCAGGCCATCAGTTCTACATGGTGGCCGACGCCCCGAACGCCCGGGCCATCAACATGCTCATGGTTGAAACCGAATTGTTTCACTGGAACACGGTCGACGTCCACGCGATAGTCACGGTGAATGAAGCGATGTCGCTGCTGGACGACTGACCGCGGTTGTGTATCGGCATTAAGCATGCTGTGTCGGTGCAACGAACGAACCTGTGCTGAGAGTCGGATCGAATTGATCGATGAGTCGTCAACTTAGACAAGCATTGCGCGTCAGCGGAGTCCAAATGCTGCGGAAAATCGGACGCAGGACAGAGATCAAACAGGACAAAACCGGACTGGAAGTCCCGCCAGGCCAGTTCGTAACGGACCGGTTCCCTGTCTTGTCGGCCGGACCTACTCCTAGGATCGACCTCGCCGATTGGCGATTCCGGGTGTTCGGACTGGTGCGGGACGAGATCGAGATCGATTGGGAGCAATTCAAAGCGCTGCCTTCGGTCACGACCGACGCCGAGTTTCATTGCGTCACCCAGTGGAGCGACCTCAAGAACACGTGGGCGGGAGTGCTCTTCACCGAGGTGTTGAAGCTCGTCGAGCCCTCGCCGACCGCCAAATTCGTGATGGCACATAGCTACGGCGGGTACACGACGAACATCTCGCTCGATGTCCTCTCGGATGACGACGTGCTGCTGGCGTACAAGCACGATGGCGAGGATCTGGCGCCCGACCACGGCGCTCCGTTGCGTCTGGTCGTGCCGAAGCGGTATGCGTGGAAGAGCGCGAAGTGGCTCAACGGGTTCGAGTTCATGGCCAAGGACCGCCCGGGCTTCTGGGAGGTTCGAGGCTACCACATGGAAGGCGACCCGTGGAAAGAGGAGCGCTTCGGGTAAGCACTCGGATGCGATCGTGCTGCCGATGCGGGTTCCGTATGGCGCCGCGCAAGATTTGGACCCTGAATGAAAGCAAGACGGCTCCCTCGATTGAGGGAGCCGTAGCTTCGTATAAGAATTGTGCGCGGCGCGCCACGAAGGCGGGACGACTACGCGACCTTTTTTTTCTCAGCCGTCAAGTTCAGCGATTCCAGAAGCTTGTTCGGCTCTTCGATGTCCAGCATGTATCCGCACTGCAGACACTCTCTGTAGCTTCCGTACAGATCCCGATTCATGTGCATATCGCCTTTGCAGCGTGGGCAACCCTTCAAGTACAACATTTCCAACCTCCCCTATTTGACCCGCCATCCCGGCCTTTTCCTTCGTGAATTTAGATGCAAGAGCAGCGATCAAGATTTCCGAGAATACCTCTTTGTGATTGTTGTCAGGTTCAATGCTTATCGAGCATTATATTACTTGACACGGCTTATGTCAATGTGTATTATGACTTTCAACCGCTCACATTAACTTTAAAACCTGGCCCAGCGGCGTGAAACCTAAGAGCGCTGCGATTCACACCCATCTTTTGCAGCGCTGTTCGCTCAATATAACGTGGCTAGGTCTGATAGGATTAGCGTTGGGAAAAATGCGCAGTCGTGGAAGCTGGCCGAGCCGACGACCGGTCGCCGCGTAAGTCACGAAGGAGCAGCCGTCCGACATGGAAGGCATCTACGTAATAAGCGTTGCCGCTCGAATCCTTGAAATGCACCCGCAGACGCTGCGAAAGTACGAGCGCGTCGGGTTCGTTTCGCCGTCGAGGACCGGCGGCAAACTTCGGTTGTACTCGGAGCAAGATATCGTTCGCCTGCGGCTAATCAAGCACCTTACCGGCGAATTGGGGCTGAACATCGCGGGAGTGCAACTGGCTCTGGCGCTGTTCAATCAGATGCTCAAAATGAAGGTTCAGCTCGACAGGCTTCAGGGACCGGCTCTCAAGCGAGCCCTGAACCAAAGCCTCGACGAGATGTACGAGATGATGCAAGCCTAAATGGTTAGGGCTTCAAGTGGAGGGCGAACCTAGATGACCGAAGAGCAACAACCGGATGAGCTGGAAAACATGGAGAAACAGCTCGACGAACAATTGGACGAGCCCGCGCGATTGCAGGCCGAGCTCGACGAAACAAGCCGCGAAAAAGATCAATTCAAAAACATGGCCCAGCGCGCCCAGGCTGACCTCGTAAACTATAGACGCAGGGCGGCCGAAGAAGTCTCCGAGGCGAGGCAAAGCTCGAACTCGCGTTTGTTGATCCGGTTGCTGCTGGTCGTCGACGACATGAACCGCGCATTCGACGCGATCCCGGAGGACGCGGTCGCGCCCGGTTGGCTGGCCGGACTGGAACTTGTCCGGCGCAACCTCCAGAGCGTGATGGATTCCGAGGGCGTGACGAAAATCGACGCCGAAGAAGGTCAACCCTTTGACGTTCATGAACATGAAGCGGTATTCTTCGAGCCGAGTCCCGATCGTGAAGAAGGCGTCGTCGTAAATGTAATCAGGGATGGGTACAAATTACATGACCGGGTGCTACGCGCGGCGCAGGTTAGCGTATCGCAAAAGGTAGACCCGGAACCCCCAGCCACGGAAGAAAGAAAAATCGACCAGGAGGCCCCTTAGATGCCCAAGATACTTGGCATAGACCTTGGCACAACCAACTCATGCATGGCCGTCATCGAAGCCGGTGAGCCGCGCGTGGTCGAGAACGCGGACGGCGGACGGACCACCCCGTCGGTCGTCGCAGTAAACCCGAGGTCCGAAGAACGATACGTCGGCACCACCGCCAAGCGGCAAGCCGTCACGAACCCCGAAAACACCGTTTATTCGGTGAAGCGGTTCATGGGGCGACGTTTCGACGACGCCAACGTCCAGTCAGACGTCGGCCAGGTGCCGTTCAAGCTCACCCAGCATTCGAACGGTGACGCGCATGTGTCCATGGGCGGCGTTGAACACGCGCCTCCGGAGATCGCGGCGATGGTCCTGCAGAAGCTGAAGCAGGACGCCGAGGCGAAGCTGGGCGAGACGATTACGCAGGCCGTCATCACCGTTCCCGCGTACTTCAACGACAGTCAGCGGAATGCGACCAAAGACGCGGGCAAGATAGCGGGCCTCGACGTGCTCCGGATTATTAACGAGCCGACCGCGGCGGCGCTGGCTTATGGTCTCGACAAAAAAAACGAGGAGACCATCGCGATATACGACCTGGGCGGAGGCACGTTCGACATCACCGTCCTGCAGATCGGCGAGGGCGTGTTCGAGGTCAAGGCCACCAACGGCGACACGCACCTGGGCGGAGACGATTTCGACCAGGAGATCATCGAGTGGATCGCCGAGGAGTTCCAAAAAGAGCAAGGCATCGATCTGAAACAAGACCGCATGGCGCTCCAACGCCTGCGTGAATCGGCGGAGCGAGCCAAGATCGAGCTCTCGACGCTGATGCAGACTGAGATCAACCTGCCGTTCATCACAGCCGACGCTTCCGGTCCGAAGCACCTGATCATGACGCTGACGCGCTCGAAGATGGAGCAACTGGTAGGCGATCTGATCCAGCGGACTGTCGAACCGTGCAGGCTGGCGTTGACAGACGCCGGAATCGTCGAGAACGGCATCGACGAAGTGATCCTGGTGGGCGGCATGACTCGCATGCCGGCAGTGCAGGAGACGGTCGTCAAGTTATTCGGCAAGGAGCCGCACCAGGGCGTCAACCCGGACGAGGTTGTCGCGGTCGGCGCGGCCATCCAGGCAGGCGTCCTCCAGGGCGAAGTGCAGGACATCCTGCTGCTGGACGTAACGCCTCTCACGCTTAGCATCGAAACCCTCGGCGGAGTTGCGACCTCGCTTATCGACCGCAACACCACGATTCCGACCACCAAGAGCGAGACGTTCACGACGGCCGCGGATGGTCAGACCAGCGTCGAGGTCCACGTGGTTCAAGGTGAACGCGCGATGGCGGGGGAGAACAAGTCGATCGGGCACTTCATTCTGGATGGGCTGCTGCCCGCGCCCAGAGGCCTGCCTCAAATCGAGGTCTCGTTCGACATCGACGCCAACGGCATCCTGAACGTGTCGGCCAAGGACAAGGGCACCGGCAAGGAACAGCGGATCACGATCACGGCGAGCTCGGGCATCTCCCAAGACGAGATCGAACAGATGGTGACCGATGCCGAGCGCTTCGCCGAGGAAGACTCTCGCAAGCGCGACGACATCCAAACGCGCAACAACGCGGAGAACACCGCGTATCAGGCCGAGAAGTTGCTCACGGACAACGCCGAGACAGTGCCCGAAGAGATGAAGACCGACGTCGAGGCCAAAATCGCAGCCGTTCGCTCGGCTCTGGCGGACAACGACAACGCCCGAATCGAATCGACGTTGCAAGAGCTGCAAGAAGCGGTCCAGCAGGTGGGCCAGGCCGTCTACAGCCAACAGGCCGCGAGCGCGACTCCGGAAGACATGCCTCCATCCGACAATGGTGCAGAAGGCGACCCCGGTGCCGAAGAGGACACCCCCGAGGACACGGTCGAAGGTGAGTTCCGCGAGGTGTAACGGGGCGGATTCGTCGTCGGATCTCCAAGCCGCGTGTAATCATGGCATCCGTCGCGACGATCCGTAGGGGAGGGTTTCAGAGCCTGTCCCATAACCTGTTGGGCCGTTGATTCTCTTGATGGTAACCGTTGGTTGATCTCTCTGTTTCTGTTCTGACTTTCGTATTTGAACTGTCGGAATGGCTTGTTTGGTCGCTCGCTGTCGTTTGACCCGGCAATCGAGTGCAGTTTGCGCCGTTATGCGGTTGCGCCTGCCATTAGAGGGCTCGTTTGGGCGCACATCCGACCGTTTCGAACAGCCCATTCGCGCTACAAGGGTGCGTAGATTGAATGCCGTGGCCAATAGGGACCATTCGGCCGACACGTTGGCGAGGCCATGCAACAGGAACCTCCTGGCTCCTTGTTGTTCTTTGAGCATTCCAAAAGCCGGTTCCGACCACTCTTTTCGGCGTTTGTAAGCCTGTTTCGCTGCCTCTGTCGACATCAACGACCGATGCCTCCGCAGCGCAGCATCGTAAGGCCCGATCTCCAGGGCACGCCCGTGTCGGGCGTCTCTTGTACACGTCCCAAAGGCAGGACACGCCCGACAAACGGCCCCAGTTGCCCGATACGTCCGCATTGATATCCCTCGGGTGTTCTTGATCCGCCTGAAGAGCAGCTGCTGGCCGTGTGGGCGGGTATAAGTATCGGTCTCAGCGTCATGGGTGAACCGATCTTTGTGGTAGGAATTCAATAGAGCGCGATGCTGAGACTCGGGCATCAGCACTTGCTGTTGGCGCTGGTAGCATGCTTCCAGATTGTCTCTGGAGTGATACCCTGCATCCGCCAATGTTACCTGTGCGTCTGAATCATCGGAGTTCGACTTCGTGTCCCGATTCTTGGCGCCCACGGTCGGCATCGACGAGGATCCTGTGACCGGCGCAGCGCATTGCTGCCTCAGCCCGTTTTGGAGCGAACGCCTCGGGGGTGGGCGACTCGTGGGCCATCAGGCATCGGCGAGAGGCGGTGTGGTTCGGGTCAGGCTGGCGGGAGACCGCGTAATAATAGGCGGCGAAGCAGTCACCGTAATGAAAGGTGAACTCGTATGACGGTAGATAGGCTCAAAATCACCAAGATCGAAACGGTCCAGCTTCGGCTAGTCGAACACCTCGGCGAGATAGAGCCGGCATGGGACTTGGGCGGACGGCTGCAATTCAACCGCGGAGGCGGGTCGATAACTCGCGTGCACACCGACCAGGGCATCACCGGCATCGGCCCGGCGGTCGACGAGCGCATCCTCCCCGCCGCGAATGCGCAACTCGTCGGGCAGGATCCGTTCGACACGGAGAGGCACGTCGGCAGGCTCCGATACTACGTCCAAGGAACGCCATACCGTGGAGTCGCCGGCATCGACATCGCGCTCTGGGACATCATCGGCAAAGCGAGCGGCCAACCGCTTTACAAGCTCTGGGGCGGCGCCAAGGACAAGGTGATCCCCTACGCCAGCATGGTCATGCTCTCGACGCCGGAAGAGCGGGCCGAACGCGCGACCGAGCTCATGGAGCAAGGCTGGCAAGCGCTGAAGGTGCGCATCCATCACGAGACGATGGCCGCGGACGTCGCGTCGGTCGAGGCGGTTCGTGGGGCGGTCGGCGACCGGATGGAGATCATGGTCGACGCGAACCAGGCCCAGTCGTCCGGTGACTGGCAACCGGGCTTCCAGTGGGACTTCCGTCGCGCGGTCGAGACGGCGCGTGAATTGCAACGACTGAACTGCTACTGGTTCGAGGAGCCGTTGCCCAGATTCTATTTCGAGCAACTGGCGAGACTCCAGGAGAAGGTCGAGATTCCGATCGCAGGCGGCGAGAACAACGAACTCGTCCACGAATTCCTGACGATGTGCCAGGAGGGCGTCTACGATTTGTTGCAGCCCGAGAGCATGGTCCTGGACGGCATCACCGCGTCCCGAAAGATCGGTGTGCTGGCCGAGTTGTACGGCAAGCAGATCGTTCCCCATCACGGCGGCGGAGACATCGGCGTCATCGCTCACCTGCATCTGGTTGCGTCGTGGCCGCATGCGCCGTTCCTCGAGCTGCTGCACGAACCGCCGATCGGCGATTACCGGCATCGCTTCTCGATCATGACCAACGCACCGCAGGTGGACTCGGATGGGTTCATGGCCGTGCCGCAAGGTCCCGGCCTGGGCGTGGAGATTGACGAGGACTTGATCGAGGCGAACTAGCGGTCGGAAGGCGCTCAAGGCTTCACTGCGATCTGAGTCTGCGGTCATGGTCTCGCCGGCTGGCGCTTGCCGTTGGCCGCGGGAGTTGCTGTGCAAGGAGAGACGGATTGCGAGGGCGGTCTGTCCAGCCCGCCCTCGAAGGTTTTCTGAGGGTACCCTCATCCTTCCGTGCGCGGAAGGACACCGGGGCTTCGCCCCTGGACCCCGATTCTGTCGGGTCTGATGCAGAGTCGAATACGAGCCAGATTAGCCGCATAATCGACCCGACTAATCTGGCTCGGTCGTCGTTTCGAACTGAACTACTGAACCACGGACGCTACGGTATCGCAACCAATCGCTGTCCCGTGCATCGGCGCGGATCAGATCGATGCTGATCAACTCACGCCGCCAGCGCATCCTCGACGGCGATGTACTCGGCGTCATTGAACGCAGCGCCCACTCCGGCGCCGGATTGGACGACGATGCCGTGACCTGCTTTGGCAAGGAAATCGACTTTGTCGGGCGTGAGCGAGACTCTGTTCTCGTCAGATTTGGTTTCTTTCGGGATGCCGATGATCATGGTCGAGGACCTCCTGTGTGGAATTGTTCCACATTCATTATGCCAAATTATGTGAAGACGAGGTGTCGGCAGGACACCAATTCGTGTCGAGCAGGTGGGCTCGCATCGAGCGCTAACGACGGCCCTACGCCCGACCGGAAGGCGCTGTTTTGTATCGATACTTGAAGACCGGTTGACGCCGCACCATCGTGATAATACGATGAGCCCTGCCGCGATCGAGATTCCGCCCGCGCCTCGCCATCCGCTCGCGATTTCGGCTCCAACCCACGCGTCACGTTTGCCTAGATCGGTAGAACATGAGATGCGAAGGGTCGACCTGAAGGCCGAGCCCACCAATCAGATGATGCGCAGACCTTCGAGGACTAGACCTGGGTTTCAAACCGTATCGCGGTGCTAGGCGCCGCGCGTGATGCAAAGGAGTTTGCCATGACCACCACCGGCGGAGCGAACGTCTACACCCGGCTCGGAGCGCGTCCCGTGATCAACGCCGGAGGCAACACGACCGTGTGGGGTGGATCGACGCCGTCACCGGATGTGTTGCGGGCCATGTATGAAGCGGGCGAAAGCTTCGTCGAGATGAAAGAACTGCTGGAGATGTCCGGTGCTCGAATCGCCGAACTCGTCGGCGCGGAAGCCGCGTACGCGACGGCGGGATGCTACGCCGCCCTCGTCCTGAGCACGGCGGCGTGCATCTCCGGCAACGACGCCGACAAAGCGGCGCAGATTCCGGACCTCACCGGGCTCAAGAGCGAGATCGTGCTCCAACAGCGGCACCGGTACAGCTACGACCGCGCCTACACGATCGCGGGAAGCAAGCTGGTGTTCGCCGGCGACGAAGACGGCACGTCGAGGCAGCAGCTCGAAGACGCTATCGGACCCGACACCGCCGCGGTCGCGTTCCTGATTCGAGGGAAACCAGATGACGCGACTATAAGCCTCGAAGATACGGTCGAGATCGCTCACGCTCACGGTGTGCCTGTGATCGCCGACGCGGCAGCGCAGATCTACCCGCTGGATTTCCTTCGACGGAACGCGCAGTCCGCAGATCTAGTATGCTTCGGAGGCAAGTACATGGGCGCGCCGCATTCGATGGGATTCGTTTGCGGCAAGCGCGACATGATCGAGGCGGTAACGGCGCACGGCTTCATCGGACCGACGCCCTTCGGTCGAGCGATGAAGGTGGACCGGCAGGAGATCGTCGGGCTAGTAGCCGCGATCGAGGCCTGGGTCAACACGGATCACGAAGAGCGATTGTTGCAATACGGCGTCAGATTCGGCGCGATTGAAGACGCAGTCAAGGGCGTGTCCGGCGTGAAAGAGACCAAAGTTGTACCGGTCAGCAACTTCGTCGGGCTAATGCTGCACGTGGTCCTCGACACGGCGAAGCTGGGCAAAAGCGCGAACGACGTGTTCGAGGAGTTGCTCGACGGCTCGCCGCGGATCAGGACGGCGGTCGAGGGGGACGATACGATCACGGTCAACGTGCACACGCTCAACGAGGGCGAGGAAAACGTGATCGCGGATCGCCTGCGGGAGCTGCTCGACGTTTGATTGGCGAACTCACCCATCGTCCGTTCGACGCCCTGAACGATCAGCGCCCGAGGTGTATCGGAACAAAGCAATAGATAGTTTGTGGGGGAACCATGGTCGCCGAACCCGCGGTAACAACCGAAACGTTGCAAGCGATAGCCGACGCGTTCAACCGGCACGATGTCGACGTGGTCATGGACTTCTTCGCGGATGACGGCGTGATGGAAATGCCAAGGGGACCGCATCCCTGGGGGCAACGTCTCGAAGGCAAGACAAAGGTTCGCGAGGGCATCGCGAGCCGGTTCGCTGGGTTGCCTGATATCCATTACGGGCAAGATCGGCACTGGGTGGCCGGCAACATGGGCTTCTCCGAATGGACGCTCACCGGCACGGCCCCAAGCGGCGATCGAATCGAGGTGCGAGGGTGCGATCACTTCGAACTCCGTGACGGCAAGATAATCAAAAAGGACTCGTAATGGAAGATCGTGGAATAGAGACGATCGTCTGGCGCTCCCGGTCCGATGAATACACGGAGGCTTCATGGCAACTGACATACGAACGGCACAAGTGCGGCGCGGCGGCGAAAACCGCGTCATCGGATCGAGCGGGAAGCCGCTGTTGGTCATCGTCGAGGGCAGCAACATCGACGCGACGGTCGACGCCGGAATCGGCGCCATCGGCGGGCTGGGCCGCATCATCGGCGATCACAAAGCGGTGCTGCTGAAGCCCAACACAAATCAGCGGGACCCGTTTCCGTCCACGACGTCAGCAGAGCACATCCGCGCGGTGGCGCGTCACTGTGGCGGCGCCGGAGCCACGAGCATCGCGGTGCACGAAGACCATCGTCCGGCCGGCGGCCAAGAAGACCTGAAGATGTACTACGAAGCCGGAGATCTGCCAGGCATGGACATCCGATTCTCCCGCGCGGGGGCGTCCGAGGACTACGTGTTGGTCGAACATGAACCATGGTCGTCCGAGGCGAAGCCTTCCGACGTTCCACAAGGTGACGGCGCTAGCTGGGCGAGCCGAATGCTGGACGCCGACTACGAGCAAGGCGCCACGCCCGGACTTCGCGTAGCGAGGGAAGTGCAAGAGGCGCCCGTCGTCATCAATCTGCCCGTGCTCAAGAGGCACTTCGCGGGCCAGATTACCAGCGCGATCAAGAATCACGTCGGCTCTGTGTACGGCATGCATCGCTGGATCGCCCACGCCATGATGCAGAGCGAGCGGGACTATTTCGACCGCAAGCTGGTCGAGTTCGCATCGGCGGTGAGGCCGGAGTTGACGATCACCGACATACGTTCGATCCAGGCAGTATCCGGACCCATGGTCGGCGACGACACCACGTTCGTTCACGGCGTGAACCGGCTCATCGTCACCGGCGACACGGTCGCGGCAGATGTCGTGGCCATGGACATCATGAAGCGCCACGACGTCACGTTCACGACCCATAGCGAGGCCATCGTCAATCGGCAGCACGCGTACGCCGAAGAGTTGGGCTTAGGCATGTCGGATCTGTCCAAGTTCGAGGTCATCGAGCTCACGGTGTAAGAACTCGGTCGGCGTCGTCCGGCGTCAGCGTCGTGTTTCACCACGGGCGAATTACGGCCACCTATTTAGAATGCCCTGACCAAGGGTCGTGTGAGGTTTGACACGTGTCGGACTATCCTGATGCCATGCTTATGGTCGAGCGGGGAATCGACGAGGCAAGCGTAATCCCACTGGACGGAAACGTCTGCGTAATCGGAAAATCGTCGTCTGCGGACGGCTTCGCCGACAATCCGTACGTCTCGCGCCAACACGCTTAGATCTCAGTGAACGTGAACCGTTTCAAACTCCGTGACCTCGGAAGCAAAAGTGGCACTTTCCTTAACGGCATCCGCATCGAGCCGGATCAGGCAACCGCGCTTCCCGGCGGCGACTTAATCGAGCTCGCACGCGGTTAGGTCGTTCTCAAGTTCCGTGAGTGGGGAGCGACCGCCACCCTGCCGGTCATCGACCAGGCCAGCACCGGCTATCTGCGCGTGGACGACAAATCGAGAGAAGTCTGGTTGCAAAATCAGTTGATCGAACCCGCGCTGTCCCGCAAAGAGTTCGACATGCTGAGCCTGCTCTGCCAACTCAGGGGCGAGGCCATCAGCAAGGACCAGCTAGGTTTGGCAGGCTGGCCGGAACGCCCGGACGGCGACGTCACGGACCAGGACATCGAGCAGTGCATCCGACGGCTCAGGCTGCGCATCGAGCCGGACCCATCCAAGCCCGAGCACATCGTTACGATCCGCGGCTACGGCTACAAACTCTCGCAGGAGTAGCGGCGACAAAATTCATTTCCCCCTGCACGGCCCTAGATTCTTCGTCCTTCCGCGCGCGGAAGGATCAGAATGACTCGTGGTGATTGCCCCGCCCCGTATCAAAACATGAAAACTAGGCTTGGCCCTGATGGTCATCAACAAAATAAGTCGCGCCGTACGAAATATTGTGAAGGGCGGAGAGATAATGTACCACCAGGGCGGCTCAAGAGCTGAGATGTGGCGCTTGAAAATTGTACCGCCCGTCGCCTTCAATCAGGAACGACACAACCTGAATGAAGGTGGATTGGATGTACAAAGTGGGTATGTACTTCCGTGTTCGCAAGGCTTGCTCCGTCGATGGGATGAGCGTTCGAGAGGCGGCGCGTGTGTTCGGCCTGCACCGGGATACGGTGCGCAAGATGCTCGAGTACTCCGCGCCTCCGGGGTGTCGACGACGACAACCGCCCCGTAGACCGAAGCTCGACCCGTTCAAGGGCGTGATCGACCAGATCCTGGAACAGGATCAGACCTCGCCGAAGAAGCAGCGCCACACAGCCAAGCGCATATTCGAACGGCTCAGAGACGAGCACGGGTATCCAGGCAAGTACACGATAGTCAAAGACTACGTTCGGGAACGCAGC
>JASMDM010000010.1 GCA_030752795.1 SAR202 cluster bacterium
CTTTGTCGACGATTAATTGGGCGCGTTCAGTCGTGAAATCAAACATGATTGAAAGAGACCTTTGACTCGAAACTGGCGGACGGTCGGGCTCGCAAACGCGATTGCGACCCGACTGATCGGGACGCTCACTAGGCCGTCGCTCGTAGAACCTTACAGTGGGTTCAGCGCAGTCTTCGGGTCACGAGATAGTCCTTCCGGTCACATCGCGGGCATGCTGCTCGCGGAACGAGGGAGGTTGGAGGCGCCCATCAGATACTGGTCGATGCCCCGCGCGGCTTCTCGGCCTTCGGCAATCGCCCAGACGACGAGCGATTGACCTCGCGTCATGTCGCCGGCGGTGAAGATGCCGGGTACGCTGGTCATCTTGTTCTCATCAGATGCGACGTTGCCGCGCTGGTCGAGCTCGACGCCGAGGTCGGTGAGCATTCCCTCGGGTTCAGGGTGAACGAAGCCCATGGCCAGGAACACGAGGTCCACGTCGAGTTCGAACTCGCTGCCAGGGATTTCGATCATAGCCGGACGGCCGGTGGCGTCGGGCGGTCCCCATTCCAGCCGGACGGCGTGAAGCTTTTCGAGCTTGCCGTCTGTGCCGGTGAATTTCTTCGTAAGAATGTTGAATTCGAGATTCCCGCCTTCTTCTTGCGAAGAGGACGTCCTGAGGATCACCGGCCACTTGGGCCAAGGTTGGTTCTCCGGGCGTTCGGTTGGCAGTTGCGGCAACAACTCAAGTTGATGCACGACCGCGGCGCCCTGTCGATGTGCGGTGCCAAGGCAGTCGGAGCCAGTGTCGCCGCCGCCGAGCACCACCACGTTTTTGCCCTCGGCGGAGATTCGCTCCGAGTCCGGGATGTCCTGCCCAGCGTTGACGCGGTTCTGTTGAGGAAGGTACCCCATGGCCTGGTAAACGCCGGTCAGCTCGCGGCCTGGGATCGGGAGATCTCGACCTACGGTGCTGCCGCCGGTCAGGCAGACAGCGTCGAACTCGGTTTTCAGGCTTGCCGACGGATAATCCCGCCCGACGTTGACGCCGGTCTTGAAGACGACGCCCTCGGCCTCCATCTGATCTACTCGCCTTTGGACGACATCTTTGCCAAGCTTGAAGTCCGGGATGCCGAATCGCAAGAGACCGCCGATGGCTTCGTTGCGCTCGAACACCGTGACGGTGTGCCCAGCTCGATTGAGCTGCATGGCGGTCGCTAGCCCCGCGGGACCCGATCCGACCACGGCGATTTTCTTACCGGTCCGAATGGCTGGCGGTTGCGGAACGATCCAGCCCTCTTTCCAGCCACGGTCCGCGATCGCCTTTTCGATGTACTCGATGGTGACTGGGTCGTGGTTGATGTTCAGCACGCACGACGCCTCGCACGGCGCCGCACAAACGCGGCCAGTGAACTCGGGGAAATTGTTGGTGGATTGCAGCTCGTAGAGCGCTTCCTGCCACCGGCTCCGATACACAAGGTCGTTGAAATCGGGGATGATGTTGCCCAGCGGGCACCCGCTCATGCAGAACGGCACCGCGCAGTTCATGCATCGCGCGCCCTGATCGCAAGCGGCCTGCTCGCTCCAGTCGCTGTAGAATTCACGCCAATGATTTATGCGATCCGCAGCGGCTTCCCGGGACAACGGCTTTCGCCCGAGTTCCTTGAATCCTGTTACTTTACCCATTTTTGGTTATGTTTCCCGTGTGTGATTGAGTTTGACCTGGCGCAACTGGTCCTGTTGAGGCTGAAGTGCCGACGTTGGTCTCGGTACACGTTGTGATCGATCGGATCCAGTGTGGCGCGATGTCGCCGCAATCGATCCAGACCGCCAGAGGTCTTCATGCCGCGACAAGGTCGTAGGGGAGGGTTTGAAATCCTCCCCTACGGGATTAGACACTGCGTAGGGGGTCGAATGCATTGCTGGCGCCAAATCTGTCATCTTATTACACCGAATGTTGTCGAACGTGACCATCTCAAAGAACTTCGCACAGAGCGCACCCGACAATGCAATGCGTTAATCGGGCCGCGTTCAGCGGCGCCCTAGTCGTCAGATGCCGCGTCGGCGCGCCGCCAGCACGGCTTTGTACGCTCTGGGCATGATTTTGACGAACCGGCCTTGCATGTCGTGCCAGTCGGCGAGGACGCGTCGGGCGTTCTCGCTTCCCGTGAAGCGTAGGTGATCTTCGATCATGCGCTTGACGGCATCGATGTCGTCAACGTCGATCAGCGGATCGAGATCGACCATCTCGGTGTTGCACAGGTCCGCGAACAGCCCGTGCTCGTCCAGGACGTACGCTTCACCGCCGCTCATTCCAGCGGCGAAGTTGCGGCCGGTCGCGCCGAGCACGACGACTCGCCCGTGGGTCATGTATTCGCAACCGTGGTCGCCGACGCCCTCCACCACGGCTTCGGCGCCGCTGTTGCGGACGCAGAACCGCTCGCCCGCGATGCCGCGGATGAACACTTTACCGGATGTCGCGCCGTACAGCGCCGTGTTGCCTATCACGATGTTGTCTTCGGGTACGAAACTCGAACTAGACGGCGGCTTGATGATCACTTTGCCGCCGGACAGCCCTTTGCAGAAGTAGTCGTTGGCGTCGCCATCGACGTTCATGGTGACGCCTGCCGCAAGGAACGCCGCGAAGCTCTGGCCCGCGGAGCCCGCGAAATTGATCGTCACCGTGTCTTCGGGCAGGGCTTCTTCGCCGTATCTTCTTGCGATGTTGTAGCTCAGGGTAGTGCCGACCGTTCGATTCGAGTTGTTGATCGGCAGGTCGAGCGCGACCGACCGTTTGTTCTCGAGCGCGTCCATGCTGAGTTCGATGAGTTTGTTGTCGAGCGCCTTGTCGAGTCCGTGGTCCTGACCCTCACAGCAGAACGTCGCGATGTCATCAGGCACCTCCGGCTTCGTCAGAAGATTCGAAAAGTCGAGTCCCTTGGCCTTCCAGTGGTCGATTGCCTGACTAGTGTCGAGTCGATCCACGCGACCGACCATCTCGTTGATGGTGCGGAACCCGATTTTGGCCATGATCTCACGGAGCTCTTCGGCCACGAAGAAGAAGTAGTTGATTACGTACTCAGGTTGTCCTGTGAACTTGGCCCTTAGCTCGGGGTCTTGGGTCGCGATGCCCACCGAGCAGGTATTCAGGTGACATTTGCGAAGCATGATGCAACCCATCGTGATCAGCGGACCGGTCGCCATTCCGAACTCTTCGGCCCCGAGAAGGCAGGCGATCGCAACGTCGCGTCCGGTCTTCACGCCACCGTCGGCTTGGACCACGATGCGCCCACGAAGGTCGTTTTGCACGAGAACCTGCTGGGTCTCGGCGATTCCAAGCTCCCAGGGCAGTCCGGCGTGCTTGATCGACGACTCCGGGGAGGCGCCCGTGCCGCCGCCGTCTCCGCTGATCAGAACGACGTCGCCATGCCCTTTCGATACGCCAGCCGCGATGGTGCCCACGCCGGCTTCGGCCACGAGTTTGACGTGGATGCGAGCGCTGGGATTGGAGTTCTTGAGGTCGTGGATGAGCTGCGCCAGATCCTCGATCGAGTAGATGTCGTGGTGCGGCGGCGGCGAGATGAGCTCGACGCCAGGGGTCGAATTCCGGACCCAGCCGATGTACTCGTCGACTTTGTGCCCCGGTAATTGTCCGCCTTCGCCGGGCTTGGAGCCCTGTGCCATCTTGATCTGAAGGTCCGCCGCGTTCGCCAGGTAATTGGACGTCACGCCGAATCGCCCGGAAGCGACCTGCTTGATTGCGCTGTTGCGAGAGTCGCCGTTGGCGTCCGGGACGTACCGGCGGTAGTCCTCACCGCCCTCACCCGTGTTCGAGCGGGCTTGGATGCGGTTCATGGCGATGCCCATGGTCTCGTGGGCCTCGCGGCTGATGGATCCCAGTGATATCGCGCCGGTGGCGAAACGTTTGACGATCTCAGAAGCAGACTCTACCTCGTCCAGCGGAATCGGCTGGTCGAGCGACTTGAACTCCAGCAGTCCTCGGATAGTGCACAGGTTCTGCGAGTAGCTGTTGGCGTATTCGGCGTATTGCTGATACGTATCCCAGCTATTGGTCCGCGCAGCGTCTTGCAGGGTGGCGATGGTCGAGGCGTTCCACATGTGGTACTCGCCGTCGCGCCTCCACTGGTATTGCCCGCCCACACCGAGCCGCATGTTGCCGTTGACGGCGTGCTCCGGATATGCGAACGAGTGACGCCGCCTGGATTCCTCTTCGATCTGATCCAGCCCAATGCCGCCGATTCTGGATGGCGTCCAGGAGAAATACCGGTCGATCAGATCCCGGTTCAGACCCACGGCCTCGAAGATCTGAGCGCCGCGATAGCTCTGGATCGTCGAGATGCCCATCTTGGACATGATCTTGACAACGCCTTTGTGCGACGCCTTGATGAAGTTCTTCACCACGGCGTCATAATCGACGGGCGTCTCGAACGTGTTCTCTCGAGACATGTCGGCCAGAGTCTCGAACGCGAGGTACGGGTTGACTGCGCCGGCGCCGTACCCAATGAGCAACGCGAAATGCGCCACTTCCCGGGGCTCTCCGGACTCGACGAGGATCCCGACCTTGGTCCGCGTCCCTTCCCTGATCAGATGGTGGTGCACGCCAGCCGTGGCCAGCAAGCTTGGAATCGGGGCGTTCTTCGAGTCGACGCCTCGGTCCGAGAGAATCAGGATCGAGCAGCCTTCTTCTATCGCCCGCGACGCAGCGTCGCACAGCTCGTCTATCGCCTTGCGCATCAAACCTGCGGAGCTGGGATCGAATAGCGTCGACAACGTCTTGGCCCGCATGCCGTTAACGTCGATCGCCCTGATCTTTTCGATCTCGTCGTTGGTGAGGACAGGCTCGGTGATCGTTAGCTGGCGAGAGTGCTCGGGGGTTTCGTCGAACAGGTTCTGCTCACAGCCGATCATCGCCCTGGTGGACGTTACGAGCTCCTCGCGGATAGCGTCCAGCGGCGGGTTGCTGACTTGGGCGAAAAGCTGCTTGAAGTAGTTGAACAACACCGGCGACTTCTCGGACAGCACCGCCAGCGGCGCGTCGTTGCCCATGGACCCGGTCGGTTCCGTGCCGTTGACCGCCATCGGACCGAGGATCATGCGCAGGTCTTCGAGGCTATACCCGAAGGCGGCTTGCCTACTGACCAGCGTGTCGAAGTCAGGCTCCTGGCCGGTTGTCGGCAGCGGCAACTCAGCCAACCGCATCGAGTTCGCCCGTAGCCACTCCCCGTAGGGTTGCTGACTCGCCAGCGACGCCTTGAGCTCGGCGTCTTGGACAATCTCGCCCCGCTCGGTGTCCAGCAGGAACATGCGGCCAGGATAGATGCGTTCCTTGTAGAGCACCTTTTCCGGCGGGACGCTCAACACTCCGGTTTCCGAACCCATAACCAGAAGATCGTCCGTGGTCACGAGGTAGCGACAGGGGCGCAGTCCGTTTCGGTCCAACACCGCGCAGACCTTGGCGCCGTCGCTGCCGATCACAAGCGCCGGCCCGTCCCACGGCTCCATCATGCTGGAGTGGTACTCGTAAAAATCGCGCTTGGCCTGGTCCATCGGAATGTGGTCGCCCCAAGCCTCGGGGATGAGCATCATCATCGCGTGCTCGAGTGACCGACCGGTGGCCAGCAACAGCTCTAAGGCATTGTCCAACACGGCGGTGTCGCTTTGACCGGAACCGATGATGGGCAGCAGTTTCGCGAGGTCGTTGCCCAGCAACGAAGATTTGAAGTTCTTCTCGCGCGCGGTCATCCAGTTGATGTTGCCGCGCAGAGTGTTGATCTCCCCGTTGTGGACGACCATTCGATACGGGTGGGCCAGCCGCCAAGTCCCGAGGGTGTTGGTCGAGAACCTCGAATGCACCAAAGCGAAAGACGAGACCAATCGTTCGTCAGTCAGATCGTGGTAAAAGCTTTGGAGCTGGTAGGCCAAAATCAGCCCTTTATAGACCACCTTGTTCGTCGAAAAACTGCAAACGTAAAAGTTCGGCTCTTTCTCGGCCACGGCAGCCTCAATCAACCGACGAATGACGTACAGCTTCAGTTCGAAACTGGATTGGTCGTGAATCTCATCGGATCTGCCGACAAGAAATTGGCGTATCGACGGCATGACTCTGGCGGACAATGTGCCTATCTGGTCGGGGGAGACCGGTACGTCGCGCCACCCCAGAAAGGTCTGCCCCTCGGAGCGCACCACTTGCTCCACCATGTTCTCGCACATGATGCGCTCTGCGCTGTCGGTTGGCATGAACGACATGCCAAGGCCGTACGCGCCTGGCTCCGGAACAGATACGCCGGTTTTGGCGAACTCGTGGACCAGGAAATCGTGCGGCATCTGGATTAGGATGCCGGCGCCGTCGCCGGTCTCGGGGTCTGCTCCGGCCGCCCCACGGTGTCCAAGGTTCACCAAAACTTCGATGCCTTGATCGATGACGGAATGAGACTTTCGGCCTTTCACGTTGGCAACGAGGCCTACCCCGCAGGCGTCGTGCTCGAACGCCGGGTCGTACAGTCCGCCGGAGACCGTCGGTGTGTATTCTTTGTTGTAACTGTGTGCCATAGGTGTTGGTCGCCCGTTCCGCCCCTGTGGAGCCGCCAGTCAACGCGCTGACGATGCATCGTCGTTGCCGTCGTGAGACCGTTGACCGAGCTCGCTGAAATCGGCTGATCCGATTCGCACTCAAGTATCGTGCGGTCGACTCGCAGCATCGGTCGTCAAAGGTTCGGCAGGTATCGCATTATCTCGTAGTCTGTTACGTGGGATCTGTAACGTTCCCACTCGATCTTTTTGTTTTCGATGAAGCTGTCAAAAACCAGGTCTCCAAGGGCGTCCCGCACCATTTCACTGTTTTCGGTGATCGAGATGGCCTCCCAAAGGTTGCCTGGCAGCGATTGTATTTCTCGCTCATTTCTCTCGGCCGCTGTCATGTCGTAAACGTTGGATGCCGAGGGCGGCGGCAACTCGAGCTCCTTGTCGATGCCTTCGAGTCCGGCCGCGAGCATGACGCTGAATGCCAGATACGGGTTCGCAGCCGGATCGGGCGCGCGATATTCGATGCGCCGCGACTCCTCGCGCCCGGGTTTGTACGCCGGAACTCGCACCAGGTCGGATCGATTAACCGTGGCCCAGGAGACAAAAGTCGGCGCTTCGTAGTTGGGCACGAGACGTTTGTAGGAGTTCACCCACTGGTTCGTAATCGCCGTGATCTCGCGGGCGTGCGCCAACAAACCGGCGATGAAGTGCCGCGCCACGTCCGAAAGCCGGTCCACGTCCTCGCCGTCGTAGAATGCGTTGCGTCCGCCCTTGAACAGGGATTGATGCGTATGCATCCCATTGCCGTTGAACGATGCGATCGGTTTGGGCATGAACGAGGCGAAGCAGCCGTGCCTCTGAGCGATCTCTTTGACGACCACTCTGTAAGTCATGACCGTGTCGGCCATGGTCATGGCGTCGGTGTGCCGGAGATCGATCTCGTGCTGGCTCGGGGCCACTTCGTGGTGGCTCTGCTCGACCGGAATGCCGAGTTCCTCCAGCATGAGGACCGTTTCACGCCGCAGGTCCGTAGCCTGGTTCGTGGCGTCCTGGTCGAAATATCCGCCCCGGTCCAGCGGCTCAGCACTGGTAGAGTCTTTGAAGTAGAAATATTCGAGCTCGGGCCCGACGTAATACGTGAAGCCCAGGCTCGCGGCGCGTTCTATGTTGCGCCGGAGCACCCACCGGGGGTCACCTTTAAACGCGGCTTCGTCCGGCGTGACGATATCGCAAAACATCCGAGCGACCGCGTTGGACCGGGGACGCCACGGGAGCAGGCTGAACGTGTTGGGGTCAGGAAGGGCGTAGAGGTCTTTCTCCTCGGCGCGAGCGAACCCTTCGATCGCCGAGCCGTCGAAGCCCATGCCTCGGGTCAGGGCGGCCTCGAGCTCCTCGGATGTGATCGCAAACCCTTTGAGGCTACCGAGGATGTCCGTGAACCAAAGCCGGATGAACTTTACGTCACCGTCTTTGGCCTCTTTGAGAGCGTATTCAATTGCCTGGTCTCGGTCTACCATAAAATAAACGCTCGGTCAGGCTGGAGACTGATCGGCGGAACCCCTCGCGCATTCCGTTGTTGGCTTCCGTGACATCCTTGGCGTCCTCGCGGATTGGTCGTCCCGAGGATGCGTTGGGACATCGCGCCACGGAGCCTGGATTTATGCGCGGCCACGCGGGGCACTACGAAGACCTGCCGTCGCAAAATCTGCGACGGAAAATCTCTCGAAATATAACAATCTGCGCCTGTGGTGTCAATTTTTCGGACCACAATTGACGCCCACGGGGCATCGCGCTGAGATCGCGATGCCCCGAATGGCGGCGTCATGAATGCCGGCGACGACCGGCCTGGTCTTTAGGCGTCGAAGTACAGGAAGAACTCGTACGGATGAGGGCGAAGCCTCATCGGGTCGAGCTCGTTGGTGCGCTTGTAATCGAGGTAAGTTTCGATCAGGTCGGAAGTGAACACGTCTCCGGCGAGCAGGAACTCGCTGTCCGCCTCCAGTGCGTCCAGAACCGCGTCCAAGCTGCCGGGCACCTGTTCTACGTTCGCAGCTTCTTCAGGCGAGAGATCGTAGAGGTCCACGTCGAGCGGGACTCCCGGGTCGATCTCGTTGCGGATGCCGTCAATGCCCGCAAGAAGCATCGCGGGGAACGCCAGATACGGGTTGGCCGTCGGGTCCGGGCACCTGAACTCGATGCGCTTCGAGTTGGGTGTGTCGAAGTATGCCGGGATTCGGCAGCATGCGCTGCGGTTTCGGGCCGAGTACGCCAGGTTGACCGGGGCCTCGAAGCCGGGCACCAGCCGGCGATAAGAGTTCGTCGTGGGCGCCGCGAAAGCCAGCAACGCGGGTGCGTGCTTCAGCAGGCCGCCGATGTAGTACTTCATCGTGTCGCTCATGTGAGCGTAGCCTTCGCCGTAGAAGATGTTCTTGCCGTCTTTCCAGATGCTCTGGTGGGTGTGCATGCCCGTGCCGTTGTCGCCGAAGAGCGGTTTGGGCATGAACGTCGCGATCTTGCCGTACCTGGCTGCCACGTTCTTGAGCAGGTATTTGTAGTACATCACGTTATCGGCTGTTTGAGTCAGCGTGTCGAACACGATGTCGATCTCGCCTTGGCCGGCCGTCGCGACCTCGTGGTGGTGCTTTTCGATTTTGATGCCGAACTTCTGCATCTCGATCACGGCCTCCGAGCGGAGGTCGGAGAGGGTGTCCATGGGCGGCGCAGGGAAGTAACCTTCTTTGTGCCTCGGACGAAATCCCTGGCCCAGTCCGCCATCGACACGTTCGGCTTTGCCGGAGTTCCAGATGCCTTCATCCGAATCCACGTGGTAGAAGCCTTCGTTCGCCGTCTGGTCGAAACGAGCGGAATCGAAAATGAAGAACTCAAGCTCGGGACCCCAGAAGCTCTGGTCGCCGATGCCAGTCGACTTCAGGTATTCCTCGGCCTTGTGGGCGATGTAGCGCGGGTCCCGAGAATACGCCTCGCCGGTGAGCGGATCCCGGATGTCGCAAATGAGGCTCAGAGTCTTGGTGTCATAGACCGGGTCGATATTCGCGGTGGTTGGATCAGGCACGAGGAGCATGTCGCTCTCGTGGATCGCCTGGAATCCCCTGATGCTCGACCCGTCGAATCCGGTCCCTTCCGCGAACAGGTCCTCGGTGATTTCGCTGGGCGGGATGGCCAAATGCTGCATGGTGCCGGGCATGTCGACAAATTTCAGGTCGATCATCTCGATACCTTGGTCTTTGACCATCTTGACTACGTCTTTGCCTGTGATCGCATCTGCCATGCCATGACTCTCCTTGTCGATCTGATTACGGAAACTGTTGCAGCGAACTTGCGTGAACAAATCGCCCACGCCTCGCACATCACCGAACCGGCTCCATGAGCTTCCAATGGAAACATCGCGAGTGGCGAAGAAGACCAAACCCGATGGCTGAGAACCGGCGTACTAGATCCAACGTGGGATTATTTCGGTTGTCCCGCCGCCGGCTGGACGCATTGACGTACGAGCACAGGGCAAGAATCCGCGACATTCGCGGGGCGGTTACCCTTGCCGGTCCATAACCAAGCGCTCGAGATTAGTGCGATCGAATGGAAACTCCGACGAACGCCACGCCGTCCGGAACAGTGACCGTGTCAGTTTATCCCGGCGTCTTGCTCGCTCGCAAGTGGCGCCACCGAAAACCGAGACCCGCCGTACCATATCCACCGTAATCCAAATTATGAGGCATCGATGTTTCGGACGTGTTTCCCAGATGTTAAATCTTTGTTACATGCCTACGTGGGTTCCTTTGAATCAAGGGATATCGCGATCTCACAGGCGACGAACGTGTCGCCGAAAAGCCCGTATAGGGCACGCTGGTTCCGCCAGGTTCGTTCATCCCAAATGATGAGCGGCATTGTAGACCGTCAGCGAAAGTGGGGCACATTTGGGCCTGAAATTAAGAGAGACAATCGGTAGGTAGAGCGATCTCCTGACAGAGGGATAGAAAGTCCTCTGGAAGGAGCAGCAGTGACTGAGAACACAGAAGATAAGAACCAGACTGCTGAAGAACGGAGCCAGGACACCAGAGGATTCGTTAATCGTCTGATCTCCTCGGAGAGCTGCCAAGGCTACCTTCGCCCTGAACGTTGCACCGTACTTCCTACGTGATTGCTTCATGCCCTGCTCCTTCCATCTCGGTCATCTTAGGAGCCTGACGGTAGCTTAACCACCTGTCCAGTTTTCGGGGTCCACCTCAGCGGCGCTCAGTGGTACAGTTTTGCTCCGCACCACTGGTACACTTTCCCGCCGCCCGTGACAGATGCGCGCGACCGGCGGGCCGCTCATACAGGCCGCCGGATCTTCCATCGCCTCGATAATTCGCCGCTTGTTTTGACAGGGCACACCGGTCAAATTACAATGCGGTGTACGATCATCCGACTGTGCGAAGGAGTGGCGGCGAATGGAAAACACCCACGTAGACATCTATTTCGACTACGCTTGACCCTGGGTCTACAATGCAGCCGTGTGGCTGGATAGAGTTCAGAAGGCCTCCCCGGGGACGCTGGACATCACCTGGAAGAATTTCTCTTTGGAGCAGGTGAACAGCAAAGAGGGGCCGGAGTGGAAGGTCTGGGAGGAGAAGGGTCTCGACGAGGCGAGGGCGCTTCTGGCGTCGGTCGCCGGCGAGGCTGCGAAGCGACAAGGCGGCGAGGCATTCGATCGATTCCACCTGGCGTTGCTGACGGCGCGCCACGGCGGCGGTCGCGTCGCCCTGAACGAGGTTGACTCGTTGGTCAAGGTCGCCGAAGACGCAGGCCTTGACGCCGCGCAGTTCCGAAAGGACCTTGACGACCCCGGACTCGTCAAGATCGTCGCGGACGATCACGAGAATTCGACCGGAAATCTCGGGGCGTTCGGGACCCCGACATTCGTTTTCGACAACGGACAGTCGGCGTACGTCAAAACGTTCATCCCGCCGGAGGATGAGTCATTGGAAGCTTTCGAAAACTTCCTCGGATTGTTCTCGCAGCGATCCTACATCGGCGAGGTCAAGCGCCCGCAGCCCCCGTGGCCAAAGGGCGCGGTCTAAACCGCCAAGGACATCGACCGGGCGACTCGAAGGGATGCCCCGCCGGTTCGCCCGGTACCCACAACCTACCAGCGCCACGAACCCCGTTTATCATCTTCAGAAAGGCGCTGATGATCCGTCACCATAGCAAAGGCTCCAATCGCAGGATACGCGTGACCCAGTTGCGCGGCTATCTATATTTGCGGAGATTTGTGGCGGATATTGTCCGCGTATCGAAATCTCGCCCAGCCTGCCTCTGCACCTCGTGACCGCGTCTTCGTCGTCCCTGGGCCTCGACGAGCTTCAACGATCTCTCGGCGTGACGTTCGATGACCCGGGTTTGCTTGAGCTCGCCCTCGTACACAGCTCGTACGTCGCCGAATACCCGGACGCCCATCCCGAGTCGAATGAGCGCCTGGAGTACCTCGGCGACGCCCTGGTCGGCTTGGTCGTGGCGCACGAGTTGTACCAGCGCTTCCCCGACAACCCGGAGGGGCGCCTCACTCAGATGCGAGCGGCTTTAGTGAGCAAAGAAGCACTCGCGCGGGTCGCCGAATCCTTGGACCTCGGCGCGTCACTCATCGTTGGCAAGGGCGAAGCCGGAACCGGCGGCGCGGAACGTGAGTCGAACCTGGCGGACGCTTTCGAGGCCGTCGTGGGCGCGGTTCTGATCGACCAAGGCTACGACGTTGCTCGAGAGTTCACTCTGCGCGCGCTGGCGGACTCGATACGGGCCGTGTCGGAACAGGACGGCCCTCCACGGCATCCGAAGTCGCTTCTGCACGAAGTGGCGATGTCCCGAGGGTTCACCCCGCCGTCATACCGCGTCATCTCGACCGAGGGTGAGGATCACCTGCCTCGATTCACGTGCGAGGTCGTGGTCAACGGCGAGCGCATGGGAACGGGCGCCGGCCGACGCAAAGCCCACGCCGAGCGCGAAGCCGCCGCCGAGGCGCTCGAGACGCTGGGCCACGAGATTTGAGCAGGGCTACCGTCTCTGGTACTTCTGCCCTAGCGCTTCTTCCCACCTGAGGTAATTCACCATATCCGCGTAGTTCCTGCTGGCGCCCGTGGGTAGCACGTCGGTGGGTGAACTCATTACGCCCGTCAATCCCATCTCGACCGGTAAATCAGCGGACCTCCACGCCTTCATCCCCCCATCCAGAACCGACCGTTGCGGTATCCCAGATTGGTCAGCGTGGCGCCGGCAAGCGTCGACTGGAGTCCATCAGTACAAGTCACCGTCAGGTCAGCCTGTTTGTCAGCGGCCGCGCTGTCGATCTGTAACTCGAGCCAACCGCGTGGAATCCAGTGTGCGGACGGCACGTGGCCTCGGGCGAAGTCCTGGCTGAGGTCAACGAAGAGGACCGTGGAATCGCTATTCGAATAAAGCTGCCGAGGAGACACGAAGTTTGCCGCCCGCAGCGCAGGGTCGTAACTTGACGGCAGCCGGCCGGAATCACCCGTCTCCAAGGCGAATCCGGAGGCGCACCAGGCGTCGGCGCCGCCATCGACGACGTATACTTCCTCGAACCCCATCTGCCTGTAGAACGATGCGGTGATTGTTGCCCGCGCGTTCCGGTCGCAACAGAACACAACAGGGCTGTTATGCACCACCGCCACCTCGTCGACGCGCTGGACGGCCTGACCCCCCGGAAACCACTGAAAACCGGGGATGTGGCCTCCTTCGTACTCGGACCCGGCTCGCACGTCGACAAGATAGACGTTCTCTCGATCGCGGCGTCGCATCATCTCAGCCAAGCCATCCATATCGAGGCGCCGGACCCCGTCTTCAGCGCCGATCCAGGCAGCGTAAGCTTCGGCTGCAGCCAAGCCTTCCGCCGAGGGCTCGGGCAACTCGATGCGATCTGCGCCCTCCTCCAGCGTCTGACCCGCGAGCGCCCAACCCGCGGTTCCATTCTCGAGGCCGTACAGATTGCGCAGCCCCATGCGCTGGAGGATCCGCGTGCCGATAATGCTCCGAGTACGGCCGGCGCAGCTAACCACAACCGTCGTGTCTTCATCCAGAGCCTCGGTGATGTCGGTGATCCGCAAAGCCAGCTCCGCGCCCGGAACGCTGCAAGCACCAGGCACACAGGACCGCTGATACTCCTCGGGCGTCCGCGAATCCAAGATGACCAGCTTCTCACCGTTTCCCAAGCGCTCAAGCAACTCGGTCGCCGTTATCTCCGGAACCTCGTGCTCGACCTGTACTCGCTCGCCGAAATCCTTACTGGGCACGTTGACGCCCCACTCGGTCGGGCGATGTTCCACGACCCAGCGATTCATGCCGCCGTCGAGGGTCGAGACATCCGTGTAACCCATCTCGGTCAGCGTTCCGGCGGCAAGAACCGCCCGCTGGCCGTCGTCGTCGCATACGATGATATTGGCGCCCACGAAAGGGACAGATTCAGGCATGCGGAACTCGAGCTCTCGCCTGGGAATCAGACTGGAGCCAGGGATATGGGAACTGTTGTACTCGCCCACGTCCCGTACGTCGATCAAGGCGAACGGCGCACTGCCCGAAAGCAATGAAGCCAGTTCGCCAGCAGCGATGAAGTCGGTCATGCCTCAGCCTTCGTTTCAACAACTTGCCGAGTCATGGCCGCCCACACGTTGACAAAGAATCCGGGCCGCGCGCTAGCAGTTGTCAAACCTGGTGGTCGTGAAATCGGTCGCCGAGCAAGCGTCCAAATCGAAGCGGCTGCGCTCCAGGCCACGGAGATCGTTTCCGTACACGTGAATCTCGGCCGTTGCCCGATCGCTGAAGTTATCCATCTGGTGAATCTCGTCCACCTCGGGTATCAACAAACTCACGTCGCCGGGTTTGACCTGGTTTACGCGGTCTCGCTCCAGTTGGGCGAAGCCTTCGCGCGAGCGGTCGTCCTGCCTGCGGAAGCGGGTCTCGGTGATAAAGTTGTCCATCACCCCGATGAGGCCCCACATGCGGTGATCGTGCGGGCCAAGGTGGTCGTCCGGGCCCCAGACGACCGAGGTGATGAGAAGGCCATTGGCCCCGTGATGAAGGAGATACGTGCCGTGATTGGCGTTTCTACCCCGCGAGCCCGCAGGCAGCCGGCATTCCTCGGGGATGGCTTTAGGATCGTTAATCAGGCGCTCAAGATACGCAGAACCTTTGTTGAACAAACGCTCTTGATCGGGATGTTCATCCACCAACCGGCTCATGTCGTGGACAAATTCTTCCAAAGAATAACTGACAATGGACACCACAAACCTCCTCCGATCTAAACGTGGCTGTTCAATTCCGACGTTCAGATCACCTCACAAACAACCCATCCAGGTCGTCCCAATGGACTAACAGTCTACCCCATGCCGCTCGACGGGTCGCAACGACTCACCGCCGCGGTCTCTTCGACACCAATATTCCGAGCTAGCTCGATACGAAAAACTAGATCTGGCGGCGAAGATCCGGTCGCTTAGTCGTGATCTCAGCCGTTGGTCAGCACTTCACGCAGGCGTTGCGCCAGTTCCACCTCCTCGCCGGGACGCAGGTTGACCGGAATTATCGCGATCTCGCCTTCGAACCCGGACGAGTTGACGCGCACCCCCGGGTCGCCGTCTTCGAGCATCTGGAGGATTCTTTCTTGGCTGGGACCCTTCCAGTCCTGATCGAAGTGGATCACGGCCCTCGGCGCGTTGGACATCGATTCGAGCATCTCGGGCCTGGCTTCGCTGAGTTCGACCCGCAGGCCGGGGATGTCCTCAAGGGCCTCAATGACCAGGACGCATTGGTCGCGCCAACCTGACATCACAGCGTCGAAGTCGGTATCGACGAAGATTTCGAGCGCGGTCACGATCCCCGCGATCTCCTCTTTGCAGACCTTGGCGGCCCTGCCGATGGAGTCGCTGTTGGGGGCGCCGTTCGCATACGCGGCCTCGATCAGGTCGGCCCTTCCCGCCAAGATGCCGGTGGACTGTGGCCCGAGCACGCCCTTCCCTCCGCTGAAGCTGACCAAATCCGCGCCCATCTCGATGAACTGAGTCAGGTTTTCGGGCGGCGGGAGCATGGCAGCGGCGTCGACGATGACCGGCACGTCGCGTTCGTGCGCGATCTCGACGACCTTGTCCAGCGGCAAAGCTCCGCCCCGTCGCGGGCCGAAGATGTACGCGACCGCCGCCGTGTTCTCGTTGATCGCGTCCGCCAGCTCCCACTCATTGGTGCTGCCGCTGTTTCCGATTTCGACCAGTGTCGCGCCCGCCGCGCGGAAGTTGTGGTCGTAGTTGACCCTGTGTGCGCGGTGCAGGATGATCTCGTTCTTCATGCCGGTCGTGTCCGGCAGTCGCCACACCTTGGCCGGATCCGAGCCGGCCATGCAGGCGGCAGCCTCGAGAACCATCCCGGCAGCCGACCCGGCGGTCACCAGTCCAGCCTCGGCGCCCGTCAGATTCGCGATGACCTGGCCCGCCTTGGCGTTGAGATCGTGCATGTCGACGAACCAGCGCGACGCGTCCTCCATTGCGGATACGACCGCGGGAGGCATGATGCTGCCGCCGTAGACGGTGATCCACGACGCGGCGTTGATCAGCCGCTTGACGCCGAGCCTCTGGTAGAACTCAACATTCCGGTTCGCCATTCTTCACGCATCCTTCTCGACGCTGTCGATGTGGACAGCAGGTTGGTTATTTGCCGCGGAATACGGGCGTCCGCTTCTCCGCGAAAGCCGCCAAACCTTCCTGAGCATCCTCGGTCCGCTGGAGCCGGCGGTTGACGATTCCGGCCAGCCTGACGCGGTCTTCCAGGCGCATGCTCAACCCGCGAACCGCAACTTCCTTGATCGCGCGCATGGCCAGTGGAGCGTTGTTGAGCAGCTTCTGCACCACCTCGTCCGTGGCGGACTCAAGCTCGTCGTGAGGCACGACTTTGTTGACCATCCCCAGTTCGAGCGCTCGTTCGGCGTTGATGAAATCGCCCGTGAACAGAAACTCGAACGCGTAGTTCAGCGGGACACGATGGGCGAGCATGCACGGCCCGCTAACGGAACCGATGCCTCGTTTGGCCTGCGGCCAGCCGAATTGCGCCTGGTCCGAGGCGATGCGGATGTCCGACGCCAAAGCGATGCCGCCGCCTTGCGCGAGGCACAGCCCGTTGATCGAGGCGATGATGGGTTTGAACACCTGCGTCTGGTACACGTACAGGTCCTCGGTTGAGATCTCGTCGGAATATAGGTCGTCGCCCCGACCTGACATGGCAACCAGATCGTGCCCGACAGAGAATGCCCGGCCATTGCCCGTGATAACCGCGAGCCAAATGTCTGGGTTTTCGTTCACGTCGTGAATCGCGACCCAGAGCTCGTCGCGCATAGCGACGTCGATGGCGTTCAGCTTGTCGGGCCGGTTAAGCGTGATGTATCCGACCCTGTTCCGTACTTCGTATTCTACCGTCGACATTTGTGTCCTCCTGCGGCGACGTATGCCAGTGTGACCTTACGTGGTTTTGCTTGCGATTCGAAATGTTATCAAGGGCGCAATGCCCTGTTCTCGCCTATACCCTACCTCATGTCGATGAAATGCGGCACGATAATGCCGCTATTATTCAATTCAACCTCGATCTGACGCGCCTAGCCGGGAATGATGCGATACGATCTTCAGGAGGTCCGACCATCGACAATCCAGGTGCTCGGATCATGCGTGCTGTCCCTCCACCTGATTTTTCCTTTGACCAGGATGGCGGCAGTCGGTTCAAATTCGTTCCCAGTCTACGCCTGTCACCCGACACCAACAAGAGCGAAAACCTCGCGACGAGATGATCGCATGCCAATCGTTCGCGTGACTTATTCAACGGGCGCGAGCGGAGAGTTCCGATGGGCGAGAAAGGGGGTCGTCTGATCAACTCAGTGGCGACACCCGCGCTCCACGGCCGCTGAGGCGCCGTGGACGGCGCCAAGCGAGCCTGGTTGCCAGAACACCGGACGTTCGGATAGGCTCCGCAGTGCGCCCGCTGGCTTCACGCCCCTGTTTCACTAGTCCGGAGAGCCACACCGAATATGCGCCAAACAACTCCCCGCTTGACCGCCCTCATGCTGACATTGCTCGTCATCGAGTTCGTCGACGAGTTCGTCTACGGCGCTCGTGAGGCGGCGTGGCCGTTGATACGGGACGACCTGGGGCTTTCTTACATCCAGGTCGGCATCTTGCTCAGCGCACCGAACCTTGTGGCGAACGTCGTCGAACCGTTCCTGGTCATTCTGGGCGACGTGTGGCGTCGGCGGGCGCTGATCCTCGGCGGCGGGGTCGTGTTCGGCGTGGCTCTGTTGCTCACGGCCGTAAGCAACAGTTTCAGCCTCATTCTGGCCGCGTTCATCCTGTTTCACCCAGCTTCGGGCGCTTTCGTCAGCCTGTCGCAGGCGACGCTGATGGACGCAGAGCCAAAGCGCCACGAGCACAACATGGCACGATGGACGTTGGCGGGATCGCTGGGGGTCGTTCTGGGAGCGCTGGCCCTCGGCGCTGGCGCCGCGGCAGGCGTCGGCTGGCGTTGGTTGTTCGTCGCGACGGCAATCGCGACCGTCGCCGTCATCGTCTTCGCAGTGCGCATGCCGTTGGGCGGCGCATCCAGCGCTCGACAGGCCGAGCCGTTCACGGCTGCATTCGGACGAGGATTGGTGGGTGCGCTGCGATCGTTCAAGCGCCTGCCGGTGCTTCGATGGCTGGTCCTGCTCGAATTTTCCGACATGATGTTGGACGGGCTTCACGGCTACCTGGCCCTGTACTTCGTCGACGTCGTGGGAGTCAGCGAAGCGAAAGCCGCGTTGGGCTTAGCCGTGTGGACCGGAGTCGGGTTGGCGGGCGACGTCCTGCTGATTCCTCTGCTGGAGCGAGTCCGAGGTTTGACGTACCTCCGATTCAGCGTCGTCGCCGAGCTCATCCTGTTTCCAACGTTCCTGCTGGTTCCGGGACTCGGGCCAAAGCTGGCGGTGGTCGCGATGCTCGGTTTCGCGAACGCGGGCTGGTACTCGATCCTTCAGGGGCAACTCTACTCCACGATGCCCAGCCAAAGCGGCACTGCGCTCGCGGTCAAGAACATCTCAGGCATCGCCGGAAGCCTCATCCCCCTCGGCATAGGCGCCGCCGCCCGAGCCTGGGGCCTCGGCGGCGCGATCTGGCTGCTGCTCGCGGGGCCGATCGTGCTGTTGGTGGGGGTGCCAAGGGCGAAGAAAGACCCGCCGAGGCTGTAGCACGAGGCAACTCAACGAATCACACTGTCGCTGCGCATCGAGAACGGGTCGGCTAGGCATCACTCCGACGCCTGAAGTTCTCGCTCAGCGAAACGCTCACGCGGGAACGGATTCGAACAGGCTGAATTGCGACTCGGTCGGGATTACGCGGACCGTGCGTAGTCCCGCGGCAGCCTGTAGCTCGCGGTGACGTTCCTCAGTGCGAAGCCCGCCGCCGTGCAATGCGAACATGTGCAGATCGACCAGCGCGTCCACGGGTTCGCTGAGTGGCCGCTCGACGACGATGACCTTTCCGCCGGGACTGACAGCGTCCCTGCAGTTCGACAGAATCTTGACCACGGACTCGTCGGTGTTGTCCATGAGCACCGACTTTATTACGCAGGCCCCCGGACGGCATTGTTTCGAAGTAGCTGCCTACTTCCAACGAGCACCGACTTTCCCACGGCTGACCTTCGATGGCTAGCTTTGCTTGCTCGATCGTCGTCGGCATGTCGAACAGCACGCCTGTCAGATGAGGATATCGATCCAAGATCGGGCCGATCAATTGCCCCTGTCCGCCGCCAACGTCCACGAGCTTGATTATGTCCGAAAAATCGTAGGCGTCCAGCATGAAATCGGGGTCTGGATTCGCTCCGGTTACCATCATGTCGTTGAAAATGGCTTGATCATTCGGGTGTTGCAGGAAGTAATCGTATATCTCCTGTCCGTGGACAAGCGAGAACGGGTTTTGCCCCGTCATGACACTTTCGTAAAAGTTCCCCCAGGTGTCCCAGTTGAATTTGGCTGACGTGAATATCGCCATCGGTCGAAGCGAGCCTTCGACATCGCTGCGAAGCCATTCCGAGAGCGGTGTAAGACCGTATTTACCTTCGTCATCCGTCGTGAAGTAGCCGAGAGCGACCATCGCATACATCAGACGGTGTAGGGTCTCCGCGTGTGCGCCGATGGAAACCGCAAGCTCTTGGCTGTTCTTCTGGCCCTCGACGAGCAAGTCGGCGACACCGAGTTTCGCGGTGACGCAAACCATCGCCATGTTTCGAACCGCCTGCAAGAATGCTCGAAGCTGTCGGTCCGGCGGCATCCCTTCGCCGCCTGCAAACGGAAGGGTCGCTGTCATGACGGCCTCCTGCGACTCTTCTCGTGACCACTCGGACGCTCCTGCAGCTATCCGGGCATCAAGCACTCCGGTCCTGTCGAACAGTTTTTCATGCGCCCTACTAGCTCAGTTTAAAGCTGGCCGGGACCTCGTCGACCATGCCGTCATCCACGAGCTTGTCTAGGTGGGTCGAGACGTTGCGCTCCGCCGATCTCCACAGACCCTTTTTGAGGTTCTTCGGGTAGATGTCGCGGGCGATGTCGGGCACCGAGCCGTTGCCCTTTTCGAGCGCGGCGACGACCTGGCGCTCTCGTTGTAACCGATGCTCCATCTGCCATCGAACCAAGCCTTTGCCCTTCGGAGGCGGGACCACGGGTCCGTGAGCGGGGCACACGGTGTCGTGCCGAAACTTCTGGATCAACTCAAGCGATTTCATGTAGTCGCCCAGATTGCCGACCGATGTGGACGATGCTCCGAGGACGGTGTCGCCGGTGAACATGACCCGGTCCTCGCGAAGGTGGTAGCACACGTGATCGACCTCGTGGCCGGGCGTGAACAGCGCCCGTAGCGTTGCTCCGCCGCCTGTCCTGAGCAGCTCACGCGATTTCAACGCAACTACGGCTTCTTCGTTATCGAGCATCTCTTGGAGTCGCTTGACGAGTTTGGGGTGGCACCGAACGGGGGCTTCGAGCGCCTCGTGGATGCGGTCCAACCCTCCGATGTGGTCCACGTGGCCGTGGGTGATGACGATCGCGCCGATTTTCGGTTTTCCGAGCTCGGCGTGGTAATCGAGAATCGACTGAATCCACTTCCGGTGATGGTCACCGGTGTCGATCAGGATCATCTCCTCGGACGGATCGCCGACGAAGAAGTTGTTGCTGCCTCCGGGATGGGCTACGGCAACGTCGTCTATATGCATGTTATAAACGTGGGGCGTGACTTGCATGGCATTTCCTTTCTGCGCTGGGTTCCGCTATGATCGCGCATTTGCGGGATTTTGGCTATACCTGGGCTGGGCGGTGGGGCCCCGCCCGGTAGTTGTTTGACCCACCGTGGTCCGTGGTGGGTTTGGCCGTGAACGGCCAGAACACCGGGAGCGGTCGATGCGAGCTCGGTGTGGACGCCGGTATCGAGCGGGAGGGTTTGTCCGTAATGGTCATCATTTAATAAGTTGTGCCCAAAGATCCTCACGATGCGGAACATCTGCCCATTTTGAGCCACGCACCCATACGTTCGCCCTGAGCTTGTCGAAGGGTCGCCTACACGCAACCGTCGCTTGAGCCGTCACGGTCATTTGCTCGATACGTTGTGTCCAACGTTTATTACCATGTTGAGTGGTGCTGAGAATAAGAAGCGTTTGGGGTTGCTCAGGCAAAATAGCGTGTTCAGCGACCAGATTCTTCGGCTGCGGCCTCTGAATGACACATTATTCCGGCCCCACTTAATTTGTTTATCAACACAACGGCCAGAGCACCGAACGCACCAACATTGGTGGTTTCGGTGCCCGCGCCGAGCCTCGCGATTACTGCCCCAGCGCGTTCAATCGATCGAGCACTTCCGGCGGCAGCTCGACGTCGGTTGCGGCGACGTTGCTCGCGACTTGTTCCGGTCGGGATGAACCGACGATCACGGACGTCACCTCGGGCTTCGAAAGCGTCCACGCAAGTACGATCTGGGCGACGTTGACATCCAGATCAGCGGTGACCTGCCTGAGCGTCTCGACCATCTCGAACGTGGAGTCGTTCCAGTACGTGTCTTTGGCCCGCGCGGCGTGACGCGAGGCCATGTGGCTGTCTTCGGGCGGCAGCGACTTCGAGTCGTATGTTCCCGTCAGCACGCCGCCCATGAACACCTGGTACGGGATCACCGAAACCTGTTGGTCGCGACAAGCTGGGAAGAGCTCGATCTCGATTTCGCGCCTGGCGAAGTTGTACTCCGGTTGCACGGACTCAAACCGCTCGAGGCCGTGATTGTCGCTAACCCACAGGGCGCGCATGAGTTGCCATCCGGCGAAGTTCGAGCAGCCCAAATAGCGGATTTTGCCCTGGCGGACCATATCGTCAAGCGTTCGCATAGTTTCTTCCACCGGCGTGTTCGGGTCCCAGTAGTGCACCTGGTAGAGGTCGATGTAGTCGGTCCCCAGCCTCCGAAGGCTGTCCTCGACTGCGTGGATCAGGTGCTGGCGGGAGAGTCCGACGTCGTTGGGACCGGGGCCGGTAGCGATGAAGCCTTTGGTTGCGATGACGAAGTCGTGCCGGTCTTCGTGCACGGCCCGCCCAACGACTTGTTCCGACATGCCGGCGTGGTAAGCGTCCGCGGTGTCGATGAAGTTGACGCCGTGCTCACGCGCCGCGTCAACGACGCTGAAGACTCGCTGGTCGTCGACGTAGCCATCGCCGAACATGTTTGTTCCGAGGCAGATCTCGGATATTTGCAGGCCCGATCGGCCGAGTTGTTTGTATTGCATTCTCTGTCCGCCTCCTGCGGTCGATTGTCGATGCAGAGAAGAGAGGTCCAGGCTTGGCTGTGCTAGCCATCGACTAATTAGATTGCGCTCAACGCTTCCCGTGCCGCTGAGCATCCGTCCATTGGGAGCCACGCTCCTTTCCGTTCACCCCTTCGGAAATCTCAAGGCAGGCTCTGAGCTCGTCGAAGGGCCGCCCACGCTCGAGCGTCGCTTAAGCCGTTATGGTCGTTTGCCCAATACGTTGTGCTCAACGTTTCGTGCCGGGATGGGCGCCTCTGAGAATAAGAAGCATTTGGAGATGCTCAGGCAAAATGGCGTGTCCAGCGACTAGATTCTTCGGCTGCGGCTCAGAATGACATTATTTTCCAGCGCCACTTGTTTCGTTTATTGCCATAACGGTCAACGCACGTTGGGTTGCCGGCAAATGCGGCGTCGTTGTTCGTTCGGCGAAATCAGCTCAGACGGGGTCGTCGGCGCGAATCAGGACGCCGTCTTCGTCGAAGCCAGGGACGTTCATGCAGACCTTCGGCTGGGCGCCGTTGAGTTGGATCTCCATCGACATGGCTTCGCCGGGGTTCGGACGACCCGGAGATTGTCCCAAGGGTATGATCTCGGTTCGCAGCGATCCGGGCGCGAGCTCGAGGAGGCCGACCGTCCCGAGTCTCAGCTCCTTGTGGCGCGGAAAAGTGATCGACCCGCTGTTGATCATCGCGACGTTGTCCCGGTACTCCAATCGCTCGAGGTGCGTGTGGCCGGCGATCATGATGTCCACCGTGGTCGGGAAAAGTCGCTGGAGGTCAGACATGGAGCGAAACTGTCCCTCCATGCTGTGGATCATCCCGATGCGCCATCCCTCAATCTCCAGCGTTTGAACTTCTTCCGATCTGTGGTCCGGAATGGGATCGTTGTTTCCCGTGGAACACACGACCGGCGCGAATTGTTCAAGCCAGTCCAAAATGGTCGGCGAAGTCAGGTCGCCGCCATGAAGTATCAGGTCGACGCTCTTGAAGAATTCGGCGGGTTCGGGCCCGAGCTCATCGAGGTGACGGATTAGGTTCGGCAGGTGGGTGTCAGACAGCAATCCGATAATCATGAGGGGCAATATATCGCGCGCGCGGCCACGAGTCAATTAATGGCTCGGCAACGTTGACTGAACATTGACCTTATGCTAACTTTGCGGCACCCCAAATTAGAGAGGAGATACGCATGCCTCAACGCAGAGAGGCCGCCATCGTAGGAGTCCACGAGTATCCACTCAGAGTCGTCGGGCAAGACACCAGCGCCCTCCAGATCAAGGCCGCTTCCGCAAAAGCAGCTTTGGACGACGCAGGACTGTCGTGGTCGGACGTCGATGCGGTTTACGACACGGGCAGCCACCAGGGCATAGGCGGGCTTGGCATTTCAGAGTACCTGGGAATCAAGCCCAAGGTCATCGACTCGACCTCGGTCGGCGGCACGTCGTATGAGTTCCACGCCAACCACGCGGCGATGATGATCGCTGCCGGCAAGTGCGAAGTAGCGCTGCTGACCTATGGCTCCACCGCCCACTCGGACCGGCGGGCCATCGGAACCGGCGGATTCACGGGCACGGCGACACCCAATCCGCAAACTAACATGGAAGCGCCCTGGGGCTTGACGCTAATCAGCAACTACGGCCTGGTCAAACAGCGTCACATGCACCAATACGGCACCACCAACGAGCAATTCGCGGCGATCTCGGTTGCCACGCGCAAACATGCGATGCGCAATCCGGAGGCCGTCAAGGCGATGACCGACCTCGAATTCGTCGGCATCAACGAGCTGTCGATCGAAGACGTGGTCGACTCGCGCATGGTCGCGTGGCCGTTGCGCCTGCTTGAGTGCTGCATGATTTCCGACGGCGGCGGCGCGGTCGTCATCGCATCGCCCAAGGTAGCTGCCAACGCGGCCAAGAAACCCGTGTGGATCATTGGCACAGGCGAGGCGACACAATACCGAGAGAACGGCGGCGACATCACGAAGAGCGCCGGCGCTCAGTCGGGTCCCCGCGCGTTCGCCGACGCTGGCGTATCGCCGTCTGAGGTCGACGTCTTGATGGCTTACGACTCCTTCAGCATCACCGTGATGTGCATGATCGAAGACCTGGGATTCTGCGCCAAAGGCGAAGGCGGAGCGTACGTCGAAGACGGCCACCTGGCGTTCGACCATCCAACCGGACCGGCGCTGAACACCGACGGCGGCGGACTGTCGTCCAACCATCCTGGCGAACGCGGCATCTTCCTGCTGCTAGAAGCAACGCGACAGCTCCGAGGCGAATCAACCTCGCAGGTCAACGATCCGAAGCTCGCGGTGGCGGTCGGCAACGGAGGCCAGCTAGGCTCCCGCCACGCGACAGGCGTCACCATTCTGGCGGCAGACTAATCAACGTCGCGGCTGCATGCGCGGGAAGCGTTTGGGGCCAACTGAACATCACAACAAACGCTCTCATAAGGAGCAGCGAAAATGACATCACAGGCAATTAGACCTCAACCACACTTCCCAGAGCAGGACACGCAACCGTTCTGGGATGCAACGAAACGACATGAACTCACCTACCAGACTTGCGACGATTGCAGCAACGTGATCTTCTTCCCAAGCCGCCATTGCACCAAATGCGGCGGCGACAACACGACGTGGAACGTGTCAAGAGGCGAGGGCGAAGTCTACACGTTCAGCGTCGTCATGCAGAGCAGGCACCCCGCATTCAAGGACCTGGGCGCGTATGCGGTCGCGTACGTCGACCTGGACGAAGGGTTCCGAATCATGACCAACATCGTTGGCGTCGGCAACCCGATCGAAGAGATCCAATGCGGGATGCGCGTCAAACTGGTCTGGGAAGACCAGGGCGACGACCAGGTGGCTCTGCCCATGTTCGAGCCCGCCTGACCCTCACAAAGGGATTCAATGGGTAAGGCGGGACCAGGACTGCGAATCGCCGCCTGACCCGGCGCCAGCCTTTGGACGATGCGTGCAACGCAACTAGCCATTGGCATTGCCGTCAGCTGACAAACGACCTGCATCGATTCAGGACGCGCCGAATTTAGCATAGACCCGGAGGTCTTCCGATGGACTTTCGTTTCACACCCGAACAAGAAGAGTGGCGGGACGAGGTTCGCGACATCATCGAGTCGCTAATCACGCCCGAGCTCCGGATCGAAATGCAGTCGAACGACGACGTTGGACCGGGTCCCGAAGGCAAAGATTTCATGCGAGCGCTGGGCGAGCGCGGTCTCCTTGGCATCCCGTGGCCGACCAAGTACGGTGGCCTCGGCCGCTCGCTCATCGACCAGTACATCTTCTCCGAGGAGATCGGTCGCGTTGGCGGTCTGTACACGTCGAGCACGGCCGTGAACATGGTCGGTCCGACGATCATGCGCGTCGGAACCGACGAGCAGATCGACGAGTGGCTGCCTAAGATCCTCACCGGCGATGCCGAATTCGCGCTCGGGTACACTGAGCCCGGCGCCGGAACGGACCTGGCCAGCCTTGAAACCCGCGCGGTCGAAGACGGCGACGAGTTCGTCATCAACGGCCAAAAAATGTTCACCAGCGCGGCGCACTTTTCGTCCCACATTTGGCTTCTCGCGCGAACCGATGTCGACGCTCCGAAGCACCGAGGGCTGTCGGCGTTTTTGCTGCCGATGGACTCGCCTGGAATCACCGTCCGACCACTCTGGCGCATGGACGACGGTCGCACGAACGAGGTGTTCTTCGAGGACGTTCGGATCCCGCGCAAGAATCTGATCGGCGAAGCGAATCGCGGCTGGTACCACGTCGCGATGGCGCTGGATTTCGAACGGGTCAGCCTCGGCGGCCGCTACGCCGGACTCCTCAAGCGCATGAACTCGTTGGTCGAATACGCCAACGAAACGGTCCCGGACGGTCAGCCTCTTTCTCGGGATCCGTACATCCGGAGCCAGTTCGCCGACCTCGGCATCAAGCTCGAGGTCGTCCGCCTGTTCTCGTATCGAACCGCCTGGATGATCGACCAGGGCCAGGTGCCGAATTACGAGAGCTCGGCTCAGAAGATCATCGCGACGGACCTGATCCAGGAGATCGCCGACTTCGGTGTCGAGCTGCTGGGCATGCACGGCCAGCTCACGCCGGAGTCGTCGCACGCTCGATTGGGCGGCGAGATGGAGCAGGCATACCGCAGCGGCATCTTCCTCCGTTTCGGCGGAGGCGCCAACGAGGTGCAACGCGACATAATCGCCCGCCGAGGCCTAGGCATGCCCCGCTAGCGGCGCCTCAGGCGCTTTCAATTACCAAACTGTTGCCCGTCGGAATTTATGTCGTGAATTCGGTCGCTGCTGCCGTCACGAAACTACGAGATTGCTTCTAGGAGTGCAACACCATGGACTTGGCCTTAACCGAAGCGCAGGAGATGCTCCGCAGCTCAGCCCGAGATTTTCTGGAGCGCGAGTGCCCAACCTCGCTTGTGCGAGCGATGGAGCAGGACGACCGAGGCTATCCGCCTCAGCTCTGGGAACAGATCGCAGGATTGGGTTGGATGGGCGTCCCGTTCCCCGCCGAATACGACGGCGCGGACGGGTCGTTGACCGATCTGGCGGTGCTGCTCGAAGAGACCGGACGCGCGATGACCCCGGGGCCCTTGTTCACGTCGGTCGTCGACGTCGGGTTGACGATCCTCGATGCTGGGACTGACACACAGCGCAAGGTGTACATCCCGAGACTCGCTTCCGGCGCACTGATCGGGTCCGCGGCTATCCTCGAGAACGACGCCAGGTACAGCGCGCAAGCCATAACGCTTCCGGCGAAGCGCATCGGCAATGGCTATAAGATCAGCGGCGCGAAGCTGTTCGTCGAGTACGCGAATTCGGCAGACCTCTTGCTCGTTCCGGTCCGAACCAACGCCTCGTCTACGGACGAGGACGGCGTCACTGTCTTGCTGGTGGAGACTTCCGCGACCGGGGTCGCTCTCGAACCGATGGCCAGCATCGCGCGAGACCGGCAGTTCGCGGTGACGTTCGACAACGTAACCGTGTCCGACGACGCGGTGCTGGGCGAAGCCGGCGCAGGCTGGCCGATCGTCAGACGGATGCTGGATAGGTCCACAATCTTGCATTGCGCCCAGAGCGTCGGGGGCGCGCAGCGCGTGATGGAGATGACGGTCGACTACGCGAAGCAGCGCGTGCAGTTCGGCAGGGCGATCGGCAGCTTCCAGTCGGTCCAACACGATTGCGCCGACATGGTCAATGCCATCGACGCGGCGAGACTGGCGACTTACCAGGCCATCACTCGCCTGGAGGACGGCGCGCCTGCCGACAAAGAGATCGCGATGGCCAAGGTGTTGGCTAACCACGCTTACAAATGGACCACGCTGACCGCACAGCAGATCCACGGCGGCGTCGGATTCATGGAAGAGTACGACCTCCAGCTATGGACACGCCGAGCGAAGGTCGCCGAGCTCAAGTTCGGCACGTCCGCGCCACACCGCGACACGTTCGCCACAGCGATGGGGCTGCGGTAGCGGGCGGACAACCGGGCATTCGCGGCGGACGGCGCTCGTGTTCACAGAGTCACGGTGTAGCCGACGATGAAATACATCATTGGAATTGTTGCGTTGTTGGTCGGAATCGCAATCGGTAAAGAGTTCCCTGATCTAGACCAAGAAACCAGTCTGCTCCTTCATCGATCGATAGTCACGCACGGACTCCTGCTGCCCTTCGTCGCGTTCGGACTTGCTTCGCTCGTCAGGTCGCTTCCGATTCGCTGGCTAGTGTTGGGCTTCTCTGTGGGGGTCGCCGTCCATTTGAGCTTCGATCTGTTCCCCCGCGGTTGGTCAGGTTTCGCCCTCATCAGCGTTCCGACGGTCGGATGGACAGCCCCTTGGTTCTCATGGATCTGGATTGCACTCAGCACGATCGTTTGCACTTATCTGGCTATGCGCTTGGTTCGTGGCGGGCTTGAAGGCGGTGTGTTCGTGTTGTCATTGATAGGCGCTTTCGGCTACATAGCTGCAGACGAAGTCGTTTTCTGGCGGCCCATCGTCGCGCTGACCGTCGCGACCATCATCTCATCCATCTTCGCTGTCCGCCACGCCATGCCATCCGACTAGCCCTCTGCCTGTGCCCGCGTATTGCGGCAGCATCCGTGCCGTGTCAACCAAGAATCAATCTCGCCATTGACCCGAGGCCTGGGTATGAAAAGGCGACCTGGAATGTACGGTCGCACTCTCCCATCGAGCCTTCGAGAATCATCGGTCAGTCAGAATATCCATGAGGGTTCGGTACTTAGAAATTCCACGTTTCTCTCGGAAGCTTCGAATCCTCTACGTTTGATCTCCGCCGAAACTTCCCGAAGGGAATCGCCCACGCAGACGCAGCCGTCATTGAGAATTGGGACCCATTTGTTGGGATGCAACTGTGTTTCCTCTTCGCGTACTTCGTCAAAGCGCTCGGACCGCTCTACGTATGCCTGGAACACGGCGAAGATCTCGGCCGCCTTCCGGTGACCAAAGGCGAGTTTGTCGGCGGTTTCTTCGGCCGACTTCGCGTCGTCTCCTTCAGGCCCAATGTCATCGGGCATATCGTCCATCCAATTCTTCTTGAGGAAAGGGAGCATCAATCTAGTCACCTTCTCGCAATTATGTGGTTCGACGAGCCACGGGGCAATGCTCAATCCGATCGGCTCTCGTCAATGCCACGGATTGCCAGAGGCATGCGTCGGTTGAGCCTGAGCGAGTGACTCAACGGCGAACGAGATAGGTATCATCAATTATGCCGGTTCATGGCCTCGTTGACGCCATCTGTCAGGATCGTCGCTATGGCTTCGGCGGCGCGCTCGATGGCGTCAACGACCAGGCGCTTGTCGTCGGGGCGGAACTCGCCAAGGACGTGGTTGATTCGGCCGGCGCTCGACTCGGGTTGTCCGACGCCGATCCGGAGGCGCGCGAACTCTTGCGTGCCGAGCGATGAGATGATCGACTTGATGCCGTTGTGGCCGCCGGCGCTGCCTTCGGGCCGGAGCCTGATCTTGCCCGGAGGGAGCGCTGTGTCGTCGTAAACGAAGAGCAAGCGATCGCGCTTCACGCGATACCTCGCGAGCAGGTACGCCGCCGCCTGACCGGTGCGGTTGACGAACGTCCTGGGCTTCGAGAGCACGACTCGCTGTCCCGCGATCTCACCCTCGCCCAGATGCGTCGTGCGATGGCCCCGCGCCATCTTGATGCCGTGACGGCGGGCCAGCAAATCAATGCACCAGAACCCGGCGTTGTGCCGCGTGTTCCGGTACTCGGGACCGGAGTTGCCCAAGCCGACAATGATAAGGCCGGGCGGCTCGTTGCTTTTGCGCTGACCGATCAGCGGTTTGAGGATGTCGAGGCTAAATCGCGGCATTGTAATTGGGGTCCTGCGAATGGTATTGCCACTGGCCGACGATGCGTCCTAAATCGACGGCGCGGAGTTACTGGTTACACGATCAGCTCAACCGAACGTTTGGCGAAACCCTGCCCGTCATGATCGGCTCAGCGCTTATGCGATATCGGCTACGATGTCGGCCGCCGACTCGATGCCGCACGACATCCGAATGAGGCCGTCGCTGATTCCGAGTTCGGCGCGCTCGTCTGCCGATAGCGAACGGTGCGAGGTCTTTGCCGGGTGCGATATCGTCGTTCTCCTCTCGCCCAAGCTCGGGGCCAGTTTGATTGCCTCAAGGCCTCTGACAAACGCGGACGCCGCATGCAATCCGTCAGCCAAGTCGAACGTAACCATCCCGCTGAACCGTCCGCCGAGCGCCGCACGCGCCAAATCGTGCTGGGGGTGACTACGGATGCCAGGGTAGTGCACGTGGCGTATATCGGATCGGGTCGACAAGAAATCGGCCACGGCCATCGCGTTTTCGCAGGCACGATCCACGCGTAACGGAAGCGTCCGGATCCCGCGTACGGTGAGCCATGCCGCGAAGGGGTCGGGCACAGAGCCCCAAACTCGCGCCGACTGGTGGATCGCAGACGTGAGCTCGAAGTTCGCGACTGCAACGCCTCCGGTAACGTCCGAGTGGCCGCCGAGGCTTTTCGTCGTGCTGTGCACCACAACATCGGCGCCGAAGACCAGCGGTCGCAGAAGCATCGGCGTCGCCAGAGTGTTGTCTACCAGCACTTGACGCCCGCCGGTGACGCACATTCGCTGATTGCTTCAATGTCGGGCACGCGCAATAGCGGGTTCGTAATCGATTCCACCAAGGCCAGTTTCGGCTGGCCATCGAAAGCACGCCTCACCGCGGCGAGGTCGCAGAAATCGACGAATTCAGTTTCGACGCCAAACCGGTTCAGGTGCTGTCGCAAAAGCACATTCGTGCCGCCGTACAGCTCAGTCCCCGCGACTATGCGGTCGCCGGCGTCGACCAGCGACAAGAGCGTGCCTCCGATCGCCGCCATGCCCGAGGAGAACGCCACTGCATCGTCCGCTCCCTCTAGCTCCGCCATTACACGTTCGAGGATCGATACGTTGGGGTTGCTCTCTCGGGAGTACAGATCGCCGTCGACGCGCCCTTCGTAGATGGCGTCGATCTGTTCGAGACTCTCGGCTTCGAACACGGAGTTCTGGTAGATGGGAGCGGTCAACGGCCGGGTTGCGGACGGGATGTCCCCGCCGACGGTCGCGCAGATGGACTCTATCGATCTCATGATTGGTTACCCGATGGTTTGTCGCGTGAACCCAATGAGCCGTGGGTTACTCGAGCTCGATCAGACCGCTTCTGCCGCCTGACTTTCGCACCAGGCGGACGGCTTCGATCCGCATGCCGCGATCGACGGCCTTGCACATGTCGTAGATGGTCAACGCCGCGACGCTGACGGCGGTCATCGCTTCCATTTCGACGCCGGTCTTCGCGGTGGTGTGAGCCGTGGCGGTGATGTCGACCGAGCTCCGACTCGTGTCCAGTTCGAAGTCGACGACCACGCTGGTCAGCGGCAGCGGATGGCAGAGCGGTATGAGGTCGGAGGTGCGCTTGGCGCCCATGATTCCCGCCAACCGGGCCACGCCCAGGACATCGCCCTTCTCGAAGCCATTGGACTCGATCAGCGCCAGGGTCTCAGGCTGCATCGAGATCGCGCCGCGGGCGATGGCCTCACGATCGGTCTCGAGTTTCTCGCCGACGTCGACCATTCGGGCTTTGCCACTCTCGTCGACGTGTGTGAGTGTCTGGCGTTCCTCGTTGCTACTATCTGCCATGAATGGGTCGTCCTTGTTCGGATGCGATCGAGTGCTCATCTCTGGGCTGCCGTCGCTCTCGAGCCGCGGTCACAACAACCGCGATTCCGGCGCCAACGTGCTGTTCTCGTAGCCAGTGTCGAGCGCCAAATCGTCACCGTGGGCAGCAGCGACAGCCAGCTTATCGGCTCGCTCGTTGCCTTCGTTGCCCGCGTGGCCCTTTACCCACTTGGTCTCGACGTCGTGGCGGGCTAGTTGGTTGAGCAATTCGTCCCAGAGGTCCGGGTTGAGCGCATTTTCGTTCTTGCCGCGCTTCCAACCCCTGGACTTCCATCGCTTCGCCCACCCCTGGTTGATTGCATCGACGACATATTTCGAGTCGCTGTACAGGGTCACGTCGCAGCGATCCTTGAGCGCCTTGAGCCCTTCGATCACAGCCAACAACTCCATGCGGTTGTTGGTCGTGCGTCTGTAGCCGCCGCTGAGGTCCTTGGTGTGGTCGCCGTAGATCAGATATGTGCCGTACCCGCCAGGTCCGGGGTTTCCCGTGCACGCGCCATCCGTGTAAATGGTTACTTCAGCGATAGTTTCGCGCTCCTCTTCGACCGAATCGTCGATCAACATAGTATACCAGGCGCAGTCTCACCTCCGGCATCATTCGACCCACGGAATGTCGGAAAACGAACGTCAGGTCGAGCCTCGCTCTATTACACCAAGACGCCAAAACCGGACTTAGTGCATATCTCGACCTGGTTGCCCTCGGAGTCGTTCAGCTTGAATTCGCGTTGGCCGTCGTCGCGAGTTTTGAGTTCAGTGGTCTCGACGCCCTTGCTTCGAATGAATGCGTATGCGGCCTCAATGTCGTCCACCTCGAATGCGCCGTGATGCGCGGGCATCGACGGAGCGTCAGCGTGTTCGACGAGGTGCACCATGGCGCCGCTGGGAAGCTGTAGCCAATACAGGTGATCGGATTCGACCTGGCTCGGGATCTGCTCGACTCCCAGAACGTCCTCCCAGAACCGAAGCGCGCGGTCTTTGTCTTGGACGGTGTAGGTCAGGTGGTTGATGCCAGTAAGTCGGAACGAGTTCGCCTGAGACGTCATCGTGAGCCTCCGTTGGTCGGTGATCTTTCAAGGTGGTGACATCATATCAGGGTAACGAACGGTGCGATAAGGCCGCGCGATGCATTAGAATTCGCTCGTGCCGCGATGCGCGGCCAACGTTCAATTCGAGAGGTGATGCATGTCCGATATCGATGACAGACTGGCCAGCTTGGGGATCGAACTGCCGCCGACACCGTCGCCGGTCGCCAACTACGTACCGGCCGTCCGCACCGGCAACCTGCTGTATCTGGCCGGGCTTGGTCCCGCCGCCCGCGCCGACGGAACGACGCCCATCGGCAAGCTCGGCGACGACATGACGGCCGAGGAGGGCTACGAGGCGGCCCGGCTCGTTGGCATCAACATCCTGGCCCGGATCAAGGGCGCGATCGGCGATTTGGGCAAGGTCAAGCAGGTCGTCAAGTTGCTGTCGATGGTCAACTGCACACCGGACTTCAAGGGACAGCCAGCGGTCGCCAACGGATGCTCGGACCTATTGGTCGAGGTCTTCGGCGACAAAGGCCGACACGCCCGCTCGGCGGTCGGCATGGCGGGCCTGCCAAACGGCATCCCCGTGGAGATCGAAGCGATCATCGAGATCGAGGACTGACGGGTTCGGTCGAGTCGATGGCGCGGACGCGACCTCGTTACGCCAGCACCTGCATCGCGTAGCGGGAGCGCATCTGTTTGCCTTCCGCGAAGCGCTTCAGGGTCAGCATCGAGATGTCGATGGTGACGCCCTTGCCCTCGGTGATGAGCTCGGACATCGCGAGGGCGATCATGGGCGACAGTTTGAAGCCGTGACCGCTGAATCCGATGGCGCAGTAGAGGCCGTCGATGCCCTCGACGCGGTCCAAGATCGGGTGCCAGTCAGGGGTGGTGGTGAACAGTCCGGACCAGCCTCCTTGGAAGACGGCGTCCTCCATGGCAGGGACTCGCGCAACCAGCTTGGTGAAGGTCTTTTCGACGACAGGCATGTCGACGCTCTGGTTGTAGGTGTCGGGGTCTTCTTTCGATCCGTCGCCCGCGCCGTCAGCCAGCGTCAGGTTGCCGACGTCGGGTCGCGCGGACAGGTCTTGCACCACGTCGCCGATGATCGGATGGTTCGAAATGCTGTCTCCTGAACGGTGAAGCATGATCACCTGTTGTCGGAGCGGGTGGAGCGGAACGTCTACTCCGACCGTCGCCAGAAGCGATTCCGACCACGGTCCGGCGGCGACCACGGCGATGGGCGTCTCGACCCGGGTGTCTGCGGTCAGCACGGCTGTGACTCGGTTGCCTGTGATCTCGATGCTCGTCACCGGCGATCCGGCACGAATGGTCGCGCCCAATCGTCTGGCGGCGGCGGCGTAGCCGGTCGTCACCGAGTAAGCGTCCGCGTAACCCGATTGCGGCTCGTAGGCGAAGGCCTCGCCTTCGGACGTGGCCACCATGGGCGCGATCTCACTCACGTCGGACGCACTGACCTCATCGGTGTCGATTCCTAGTCGCTTTTGCATGGCCACGTTGTCGGCCATTGCCTTTTGGTCATCGGGTCCGACTATGAGCAAGTAGCCGGTCTGAACGTAGCCAGACGGACCGCCCACGACGTCCTCGAAGTTCCTGAAGACGTCGAGGCTCTTCAACGCCATCGTAGCGGTGACCTCGTTGGAGTAGTGCATTCGCAGGATGGCCTGAGAGCGGCTGGTCGAGCCCGAAGCGAGCACGTCCCGCTCCAGCAGCAGGGTGCTGGTCATTCCCCGCTTCGCGAGGTTGAACTGGATTCCGCACCCCATCACTCCGCCGCCGATGATTACCGTGTCCGCAGTGGCCGCCATGTTCGTCTCCCTAATTAATCGAGTATGCGCGATTCACCGCGTGGCCGCGTCGGACGATGCGATGATTCGGAGCATTGGCCGATGCCGTTGCCGCGTGTGCAATTCTACAATACGAGGCACGGCCTGGGTTCGATCATTGCGGCTGGATCGATGGGGGTCGAGCCTGCAAAAGCTACGCGTCGCTGTGCAATTCAACCGCGGTTGTGCTAGCCTGAACGACAGTGGGACGACGCCTGTTGCAGTCGCGTTGTAGCCCGTCGATTCACCATGCTATAATTCTCTGGATTTCTCACACATGCATCAGGAGAACGGATTGACCTTTCAACGAATACGCGACTACGAAGTCGTGATGGTGCTCAGCCCGGAGGCAACCGAGGCCGAGGCCAGCGCCACAGTAGATCGATTTTCCACGTTTATTGCCGACCAAGGCGGGACGATCTCCCATCAAGAGAACTGGGGCGTCCGCCGGCTAGCCTACCCGATCCAGCGCTTCGAAGAGGGGAACTACTTCCTGGCCCGCTTCACGCTGGGTCCCGAGAGCGTCATTGAGCTCGACCGCACGCTCAACGCTTCGCAGGACGTCCTTCGCCATCTCGTCATGAAGATGGACAAGAAGGCGCTTGCCGCCCTTGAGGAGCAAGCTGAGAAGGAGGCGCGAAGGCAGGCCGAAGTAGAGGCCAGGGCCGAGCGTGACGCCGCCGAACGCGCCGAAATGCAGGCGCGAGCCGAGCGCGAAGCCGAGGAACGTGCCGAAGCGGAAGCTGCCGGAACAGACGAAGCAACTCTTGACGCTGCCGTCGAAGATGCCGAACCAGCAGCCGAAGCCGAAGAAGCGCCCGTCGCTGAAGAAGAGACGGCTGAGCCCGAGGCCGAAGTCGAAGAGGCTCCGGTAGCTGAAGAAGAGACGGATGAGGCTGAAGTCGAAGAGGAACCCGTCGCTGAAGAAGAGACGGCCGAGCCCGAGGCCGAAGTCGAAGAGGAACCCGTCGCTGAAGAAGAGACGGCCGAGCCCGAGGCTGAAGTCGAAGAGGAACCCGTCGCTGAAGAAGAGACGGCCGAGCCCGAGGCTGAAGTCGAAGAGGAACCAGTCGCCGAAGAAGCGGCGGCTGAGCCCGAGGCCGAAGTCGAAGAGGCTCCGGTAGCTGAAGAAGAGACGGATGAGCCCGAGGCTGAAGCTGAGGACGCGCCAGCGGCGGAAACCGACACAGAGTCCGAGCGGTAAACCTCACAGAAGGAGCGCAACGATGAGCCTGAACAAAATGCTCGTCATAGGCAACCTGGGCGGCGACCCCGAAATGCGCTACACGTCTGGTGGCGTGCCGGTTACCAGTTTCAGCGTGGCCACCAATCGCAGATACACGACCGCTTCCGGCGAACAGCGCGACGAAACGGAGTGGTTCCGGGTTTCCGCATGGCGTCAACTCGCAGAGCAGTGCAATCAGTTCTTGTCCAAAGGACGACAGGTGTACGTGGAAGGTCGCTTGAACACCAGCACGTGGCAGGCCCAGGACGGCCAGAACCGGACCTCCCTTGAGATCACCGCTGATCGGGTGGTGTTCTTGAGCGGCGGTGGCGGCGACCAACAGGGTGGTCAAGGTGGTCGGGGTGACCAAGGCGGCCCACAAGGCGGCCAAGGATATCAGAGTGACCCACCAGCGGGTCCTCCGCCTCCCGACGACGCGGAAGACCTGCCCTGGTAGAACGAACGAATATCCCAGCGATCGGCGTCCCGTTCGGATAACACGGGAGCCGATCTGAGAAACGTAATCCGCGACAGTCGCGGAGATACATACCACTAGATCGCGACGGACGTAATCCGTTGTAAGGTGAATGCAATGACAAGTCAACCTCCACCCGACGCCCAACCCCGAGGGTCGGGCCCTCGACCCGGACCAGGCGGCCCCCCAGGCGCGCGCCCCAGTGGCGGAGGTTCCGGCGGCAGGCCAGGCGGCGGAGGAGGACGGCCGGGCGGCGGTGGCAGGCCCGGCGGCGGCGGCGCCGGCGGCAGACGAGGCAGGCCCAGGTACTATGCTCGCCGAAAGATCTGTTCCTTTTGCGTCGACCACGTGAAGTATATAGATTACAAGGACACCGACCGGTTCCGCAGGTTCATAACGGATCGATACAAGATGGAGTCGCGACGCAAGACCGGCGTGTGTGCCAAGCATCAACGGGGCTTGGCCACTGCCGTAAAGCGTGCTCGGCATCTGGCACTGATACCTTTCAGCCCGGACCATCGAGGGGTTGGCATTCGCTTCGGCCGGTAGCGGGCGCTCGAGCTCGGCTGGCCGCCTGACGACAACACGGTATTGAGGGCAGTGGAGCGTACAATTTGGTAGAAGACGCCCGAGGCGGCGCCCCCAGCGGCCTGCGAGTAGACCGGCGCCGGCTGGCCGCGCAACTCCCGGAAGATCAACGACGCAGACGACGTCTCGCATTCGTGATCATCAGCATCTCCCTGTTGGTCGTCACCGCCATCGTCGTCGTTGGTTACGTGATGATATTCGTGTTGCCACCGAAGCAACTAGTCGTCCGCGTGGGCGACGTGAGCTACACGCGCGGCGACATGGTCAAACTCCTGCGACTAAGGCAGGCCACGCTTCAGGCCACGGGTCAGAACATCAGCAACAGCGACGACGTTTTCGAAGCTCTGCAGTTGATCGTGGAAAACGAGATAATCACCCAGGCAGCGCCAAGGCTTGGCATCTCGGTCACTAACGAACAGGTCGACGCCCAAATACGAAACGTGATGTCGCCGTCCGAGGCCGAGTCACTGGGCAAGACCGAAGCGCAGATCGATCGTGAGTTCGAGGAGCGATATCGCCAGTACCTCAACTTGACTCAAGTCAGCAAGGACGAACACAGAGCTCTGGTGCGAAGGTCCATCCTCCGTGAACTCGTCAGGCAGTTCATCGGTGACTCGGTGCCCGCGGTAGACGAACAGGTTTACTTGCACCGAATGACCCTGAGCGGCTTCGACGAAATCGACATAATGCAAACCAAATTCAAGGACGCCGTGGCGATCGACAATAGCCCGGATTTCTTGCGTGTGTTGTTCAAATCGCTTGCCCGCGAGTTCTCGTCCGATCCGGGAACCTTGCAGACTGGTGGAGAGCTCGGATGGCAGCCACAAGGAGTGCTCGAGGACTATGACCGCAGGTTCTTCGAGCTCGAGCCCGGTGAATTGTCCGAGCCTGTGGCAAACCTAGACAATCCCCAAGAGTTCCACTTTTTCATGCTGTCCGAGAGGTCTGAGAGCCGCCCACTCAGCGAAGTAAACCAGGACATCCTGAAAACCCGAGCACTGCAAACATGGTTGAACGAAGAGCGGGCAAACCATGATATCTACGCGGTGTTCAACTCCGAGATATACGGCTGGGTGTTCGAGGAGCTCCGCATAAACACGATGATCACCCCCACGCCTGCTCCGACCCCACTGTTCCCCGGGCTGTAGCCGCCCTCGGTGACGACGGCCGATTAAACGTCGAGCGTCGGTGAACGCTGCCATCCGCCTACGCTCTGGACTCGTTGCCAGCGGTTTTGACATAATGACCGAGCGCTGCCCGATCCACTAGCGGGCGGTTGCCTGGCGAGCAGCGTCCCCTCAACGATCGGTTTGCGATGAGAGGCTTCGCGCCCGCCCGTCAGCATCAGAACCTGATCAGATTGGACGGGACAAATTGGGCAAATCCACCATCGGCATCGGTGTACTGGGCATGGGCGTCGTTGGCGGCGGCGTGGCCAGCGTTCTGGACAACAGACGGGAGCAACTCTCCGCCCTGGTAGGTTGTGCCGTCGAGTTGAAAGGCGTGCTGGTTCGAGACGTTGCCAAGCCGCGCGCGCATCAACTGCCCGCTGGACTGATTACAACCGACCCGCGGCAAGTGCTGGACAATCCGGACGTCGACATCGTTGTAGAGTTGATGGGAGGGCAGGACCCTGCCCTCGAGTACATCCTCGGCAGCGTCTCGCAGGCCCGTCATATCGTCACGGCGAACAAAGAGGTCATGGCCAGACATGGGCCGAGCATCCTGACCGCAGCGAGTGAGAAGGGCGTGCAGGTTTTGTTCGAAGCGGCGGTCGCGGCGGGAGTGCCCATCATTGCACCGCTTCTTCGCGACCTGGTGGCCAACGAGATCATCGACATCCACGGGATCATCAACGGCACGACCAACTACATCTTGACGCGCATGGCAAACGAGGGCGCCGATTTCGACGCGACCCTGGCCGACGCTCAAGAACTTGGTTACGCAGAGGCCGACCCGACCAACGACATCGAAGGGATTGATGCGGCATACAAACTGGCGGTAATGGCCACGCTGGCCTTCCGCACCAAAGTGATGGACATCGACGTGTACCACGAGGGCATCACCAAATTGACGTCCAGGGACTTCCTTCACGCGAGCGAGCTCGGGTACGCCATCAAGCTGCTGGCAATCGCCGACAAGGTTGGCGACGCCGTGCAGGCTCGCGTGCACCCAGCCCTCGTTCCCCAAGACATGATGTTGGCCAAGGTCGATGGAGTTCTCAACGCCATCGAGGTTCAGGCGGACCTGACCGGCAAGCTCCTGTTCCACGGCGCGGGCGCCGGATCGATGCCCACGACCAGCGCGGTCGTCGCAGACATCGTCGACATCGCTCGAAACGTAGCCGGGAACAGCGTGCCCCCTTCGAATCTCGCGCTGTCGGATAGCGTGACGATCAGGCCGATAAGCGAGTTGGAGACACGCTACTACATTCGCCTAACGACCACGGACCGTCCGGGCGTACTGGCTCAGGTAGGCAAAGTGTTGGGCGACCTGAACATCTCGGTCGCGTCGGCGATACAAAAAGAAACAGACGAGGTTGCCCAGAGCGCTGAGTTGGTCCTCATGACGCATTTGTCGTCCGAGTCGGCGATGCAGACCGCGATCAGCCAACTCGAGGCGCTCGACGTCGTCGCGGAGGTCGGGAACGTAATCCGCGTCGAGGAGTGGTGATGCGATGCGGGCGGAAAAACAGCCCGCGGGGAAGTCGATGACGTTGAACGCAACTTACTACACCTGGACGCGTTGAAGCACGTGCCGAAAAGTGAAGGCGGAGCTTTCACAAAGAGACGTTGAACTCGACGAACGAGATTTCTTCCGAGACCCGTTTGATCCAGACGAACTGCGCGCCTTAATAGGTGACCGGCAAGTCTCAGACTTCTTTTCTTTCAACAGCCCTTCCTTTCGGAAACTCGGCGTCAAACGCGACGAGCTCACCGACGAGCGGATGATATCGCTGATAATCGATGAGCCGCGCCTGATTCGCAGGCCGTTGATCGCCGTTGGCAGCGAACTCGTGGTGGGCACGGACAAAGAGGCGATGGCCCGGCTCTTTCCGTAACCTCCGGCTCCCTCTGGTCCCATCTTCCCCGTTTGTCTTGTGTGCCGTATGATCGTACACAGGCGCGGCGCCCGCGTGATTTCAGACTGAGAGACAAGGAGCTTCCAATGATGATAGACCTGTCGGACAAAGTCGCCGTCGTTACGGGCGGAGCGAGCGGGATAGGTCGGGGGATCTGCCTAGTGCTGGCCGAACAGGGAGCGGACGTTGCCGTGACCGACATGAACCTCGCGGGCTCTCAGTCCGTTGCCGACGACGTGGCCGCGACCGGCCGACAATCCGTCGCGATCCAGGTGGACGTCACCGACCGGGCGTCGATCCAAGACATGGTTTCGCAGGTGCTTCAGCGGTTCGGCACGATCGACATCCTTGTGAACGACGCGGGCATCGTCGGCGTCGGTGAGTGGTGGGAGCGCGAGCGGCCGAGCGACGACGATTGGAGCCAGGTGTTCGCGGTCAACGTTCGCGGCGTCGTGATGGTGTCTGAAGCCGTATCCGAGCACATGATCGAGCGACAGTCCGGCAAGATCGTCAACATCGCTTCGATCGCCGCTCGTCAGGGGAGCCCGGACCTGCCCCACTACAGCACGTCCAAGGCTGCCGTGGCGAGCTGGACGCAGTCAAACGCCGCGCAGCTCGCTCGACACAACATCAACGTCAACGCGATCTGCCCCGGCTTGCTGTGGACGCCCATGTGGCAGGCGATCGCGCGCAAGCGTTCCAGGTACGGCGCCACAGATTCTGACATCGAGGGCTTGTCCGGACGGGAGCTGTTCGACCAGGTCATCGAGGAGACGATTCCGATGGGCCGAGAGCAGACGCCGGACGACGTTGGCAGACTCGCCGCATTCCTGGTATCCGAAGACGCCCGCAACATCACCGGGCAAGCGATAAACGTAGACGGCGGCCGGCGAATGAACTAGTTGTGTCGAATCTTGTTGACCGCTACAAACCTCGACAATATAATACTCTGCATGTACTTTGTCGCGTCAAAAACTGCCGCAGGTTCAATACAAAGCGGAAAGCGTGTGAAAAGAACTGTGATGAGGACTATTTCTCTCAATAAGAAACACTACTATTTGCTGGCGTTCGTCGCTGTTGCGGCGGCGGCTTCGATGCTCTTTGCGTTGGGTTCGACAGCTAACGCCCAGGGAGTGGGGAACACCTCTCAGGCAGTGGGCGCCAACTTTGCCGTTGCTGCCGGATTCGCCGACAACGCGAATGAAGGCTTTGAAATCGAAGAGTTCCTGCCTGAGAAGATTACGGTTCGGGAAGGCGACTCAATCACCTGAACATTCGATACTTTTGAGCCGCATACGGCAACCTTCCTGTCTGGCGCCGAAGGACCCGCGGATTTCCTTCCTCTGGACGATGGCAGACTAGCGGCCAACCCCGCGGTTTCATTCCCTTCGGGAGGCTCCGACTATGACGGCACCGGCGTCGTCCTCTCGGGACAACTAACCAAGGACTTTGCAACCGGCGCGGCGCCACAACTGCATCGATTACGTTTACCACAGCGGGCACGTATGAATACGTATGCCTGATCCATCCGGGCATGCTCGGGGAAGTCACGGTTTTGGCGGCGGACGCTGACTACGCGTTCATCCAGGCCGACTGGGACGCGGACGCCGAGGCCGAAAAGGCGGCGCACATTGCGGCCATGGCCGCCGACAGACCCGAGAAGGTCATTGAACTCACCGACCTAGGCGACGGCTCTCGCGAGTACCTCTTGCGGGCCGGAATCAGCACCGCGAACGCCGACCTTATGTGGCTCGAGGAACCGGACCTCACGGTCTACGCAGGCGACACGGTAAAATGGACTTGGGACTTCACTTTCGCGCCGCACACCGTCACGTTCATCCCCGACGGACAGACCACTCCAGCTTTCGTTCTCGTCGAGCCTCAGGCCGCTGGATCTCCGACAATAATCTTCAATCCCGTGGCGATCGGCCCTGCGGGCGGCGCAACCCACTCGTCGACCGAACTAGCCCACTCGGGCATGCTGTTCAACCCGCTGGTGGGACCTCCGGGCGCACCCGGAACCTACTCGCTGAAGTTCGAAGAGACTGGCTCGAAAGAGCGTCCCGACATGGTCGGGAAGCTCTTTTTCGTCGACATCTGCTGGTCGGGTATCCTCCGCTTGCTCTATGGCACTTGCTCGTAGAGCTCGATGTCGGGAAGCGACACCGCCAGCGCGAACCAGAAGCTTGAGCGCGACGGGACTTTCTCTAGTGTCTCGCCGACCAACGCGCCGGATATCGCCCTCCCAGCGTCGTCCCAGACTGTTCCCATCTCCACGTCGATCACGGATCCGTCGATCACGCTGAAAGTCAGCGTCTGACCGGCAACGGTCCTCGAATACGCCGACCCAGAGGGGCCGTCGGCCGGACGAAGATCGCGACCGGCGCGCCTTCGACCTGGCACGAGTCGACGACAGGCCGGGCGGCGTCCGTCGCGTCACCACCGCTGAAATCGACGCGCATTTCAACGTCAACGCCCGTGCATACGCGTTGATGATGTCCGAGTACGTCGATCGACATCTCGAACGCGGCGCGTCCAGTGGGCGGATCGTCAACCTGAGCACCGATGCGGCTCACTCGCACACGGCGAACGTCAGCTACGCCGCCAGCAAACACGCGATTGAGTCGTACAGCCGATCCGCCGCGGCCGAGTTCGGCCGGTACGGGATCGCCGTCAACATCGTGGCGCCGGGCCCAGCGCAAACAGGCTACATCACGCCCGAGGCAAAGGCCCAGATCGCGCCGAATACGCCGCTGGGCCGGTTGGGCCAGCCCGACGATCTGGCGGACGTGATCGTCTTCCTGGCTTCGAAACAGGCGCGATGGGTGACCGGCCAGCTGATCTACGTCGGCGGAGGATGGCGGATGCACCAATAGTCGAAGCGCCTAGAGGTTCGTCGGCTGGGGCCATTGCAGCCGACAGCGCGAACGGCTACGCCAGGCAGAGAATCCGGGCAGCTCTGATGACACGCGTGAGGATCGGCGTGAGCAGGTCTCGGCCTTTGACGACCGCGTACGTCACGGGGATGCCGATCGCCGCCGCCACAACCACGTCCGAGGGATAGTGGACTCCGGCGTAGACGCGGCTCAGCGCGTAGACGCTCGCCACACCAACCAGGATGGCGCCCAATCTGCGATGTACGGCCAGCACGCCAAACGCGATGCCGAACATCGCGGCCACCGCGTTGGACGGAAACGAGGAGTCGGTCGGGCGGTAGAACAGCAACGTCGCATCCAGCGTCTCGAACGGTCTGGGGCGGAAGTACAGCCCGTTGATGATGAACACGACGAGGCTCGACACCGCCATCGACGTCAGGGCGACGAACACACCGATCTGATGCCGCTCGCGGATCTTCTGGACCGGTTCAATGAACCACAGCGCGATGAGCGACAGCGCCATGGCGATCGGGACCAGGTAGTCGCTAGCGACCCATTCGGCTACACGATCGAGGGCTGGAATTGTGCCCACGAATCCGTTCAGCCAAAGAAATAGCTTTTCATCTGCGTGCGCCAATTCCGCCACCAGTATGTCAGGCTTCGGGTGAGTGCGACGACGTAGTTGGTGTCTCTAACCGCGTCGAGTCCGGCTCCGACGGGGGCTTCACGGCCTTTCATCGCAATGTTGACGATCGATGAGCCCGCAAACGTTACGATGACCGCCAAAAACGAGCCGTAGAAGAAAAACAGCGCTTGGCCGTTGGCGTCCATGCCTCCCTCGAAGTCGTTCACGTTGCGCGGGCCGGTGCTGAAAAACAGGACGAACGCGAATACGACGAGCACGACGCCGAGTGCGCGGGCGAGCACCGGTCGTTTGAAGAAGAGGAGGCCGTCGATCCTGCCGATGGACACCGCGATCTGGAGCACGCCTACCGTGGCGATGAAGACGCAGATGGAGTAATCAGTCGCAAAGGTGAACATGTTGCGGTTGCGATCGGCGGCTGAGGCTACCCCTCCAGCGGCACTTCCGTGCACCAGTCGAGGTACTTCGGGTTGGCGCCGCTTATCAGGTTGACGTAGGTGTCGCGGATCTGGGTTGTGATCGGCCCGACGCCGCCCTCTCCGATCGGGCGTCTGTCGAGCGAACCCACAGGCGTGATGTGTGCTGCAGTGCCCGTCAGGAAAATCTCGTCCGCCAGGTAAAGCTCGCTGCGCCGAATCCGCCGCTCGACCACATCGATGCCGAGCTCTTCGTGGGCAAGGGTGATAGCGGAATCGCGGGTGATGCCGACCAGGTTGTTGTCAGCCACTGGCGGCGTGAATATTTCGCCTTTGTAAACCATGAACAGGTTCTCGCCGGAGCCTTCGGACACGTCACCGGCCGGCGTCAACATGATCGCCTCGTCGAACCCGGCAAGCGTGGCTTCGGTTTTGGCGAGGATGCTGTTGACGTAGTGGCCGGAGATCTTCACGCGCGGAGGGATGACCGTATCGTCGATGCGCCTCCACGAGGATGTCGTGCAGTCGATGGCGCCCTCGGCGTCGATGTAGGCGCCGAACGGAACCGCGATCAGCGTGAAATCGCTCGACAGGTCTTGGAGCCTCAGATTGGCGACGAGTTCCTGGCTTTTGTACGCGAGAGGGCGGATGTAGAGATCCTGCCGGTAGCCGCAGCTTTGCAGCAACTCGATCGTGATCGCGCAGAGTTGCTCCGTCGTGTACGGGATGTCCATCATCAGCATTCGGCATCCCTGCAGCAGCCGGTCGTAGTGCTCGGCCATGCGGAACACGAAGAGCTTGCCCTGGTCTTCGTTCCAGTTTCCCCGGATGCCCTCGAAAACCGCGGTACCGTAGTGGAGCGCGTGCGTCATAACGCTAACCCGTGCCTCGGATATTGGAACTATATTGCCGCGGAAAAAGGCTAGTTCACGAGGCATGGCATCGGACTCCTTGGGTGAAAATCTGACGCCTATTATAGCTGTTGGCCGTCGCCTAAGACAATCTCTCGAAGAACGAGTCGATCTCGGCCACGAACCGCTCCGGCTGGTCGATGTGGACAAGGTGGCCGACATCGGGCCATTCGACGATCTCCGCGCCTCGCAAGAGACGCTGCAACAGCGGCCGGTCTGCCCAGTCCACCGCCCCGCCCCTGGACGGGTTGCCGAGAATAGCCAGAACCGGGCAAGACACTTTCGGCAGAAGATCATCGGAACGATACGCGGTCTCGCCGTCCATCAACTCGACAAGCACCTGTTCGCTCATCGCCTCGAAACTCTCCGCACGCGCCGTCGCCGCCTCCCTATCGGTGCCCCGCATCTCCATCAGCGCTTCAACACGCTGGTCGAACGGCATGCGTTTGGCGGCGAACGCCGGTTTGAAATGATCACTCACGCCAACCGGACCCTCACGCGGAAACGAGGGTGGATCTTCCAGCACGATCGCGCGGACACGCTCGCCCGCCTGGACCGCCACGGGTGCCGCGACCACGGCGCCCAGGGAGTGGCCCACCACGATCGCGGGCTCGACTAGTTGGGTCGCGATGAAGTCGACAACGTCGGCTGCGTAGTCGGTCTCCCAAGCGTAGCCGCTCTCAGGGTTGTCAGACAGCCCGTGTCCTCGCAAATCGATGGCCATCACGCTGTATCGATCGATGAAATGTGGCGCGATCATGTCCCAGATTTTGCAGTTGGACGTGACTCCGTGGATGAAGATCAGCGGCGGTCCGGCGGTCGACCACTCTATTGTAATGCAGCCGAATGCCGTTGGCCTCGGCATACTTGCTCCCCGGTTTCACTTGGGACGAAGTCATTTCGCGATCTCTTAGAATCCAAAACACGAGTCCGGCTCGCGTGCTACGTTGAACGCGAGTATATGGGCCGACGGTGTGACGGTCAATCGTCGGCGGATAGGGTCGAACAGCACCATTGTTCAAGTTGTTGGCATGCCTGCGGTATGCTATACTCGGCGTTGTGCATTTAGCCTAGGTTTGTGCCTGGGTGTTTCGTATCCGATGATTCGAGTGGGCCTTTGGACCGCGTCGGCTTCTCGAACAAGCATTGCAAACAGGAGTGTCAGTTGTCCTTCGTAACCCTTCGAGAAGGTGAAGACCCAGAGGGCCTGTTGAAGAGGTTCCAAACGTCGATGCAACGATCCGGGATTCTTCGCGAATTGAGAAACCGCCGATTCTTCCGGACGAAGGGCGAACAGGCACGCCTAGACAAGCAACGCAGCCTGCGCCGAATGCGCCGAAGGCGCCGCCGCTAGGTTCTTTCGCATTCCACCAACTTGAACTGCTGACGTGGCATTTCCCGATGTCAGCGCTCTGGAACTGCCATCGACAGTGAACCCCTTTCTGTGATCAGGAAGGGGTTTGTTTTTGATCCGATTCCAGTCGCGAAGCTTGTCGACAACAGCGGTGTTCGCCGCTCGCGGTTCCTGGTACGATAGACGCCCGCGGTCACCGCAAAATCCCGAACACGAGGTGTCTAGAATGCCCAACAACACTCCGCCCACCGACCACAATGTCGAGGTAAATGGCCTCAATATCCACTACCTGGATTGGGGAGGATCGTCAAATCGGAACCTGCTGCTGGCGCACGGCCAGGGCGGTCACGCCCACAACTGGGACCACGTCGCGCGTGAGCTCCGCGACGAGTTTCGTGTCATCGCTCTCGATCAGCGCGGGCACGGGGACTCAGACCACACCGAGGATGGTTACGCCGTAACCGCGTTCGCGTCCGATTTGGCGGTGTTCGCCGAGAAGATCGGCATTACGCCCTACGACTTCGTCGGCGCCTCGCTGGGCGCACGCAACGGTATCTCGTACGCGGGCTCCCATTCGGATCACTTGAAGCATTTCATCTGCCTCGATTACGGCCCCGAGATGAGCGTCCTATCCGCCAAGAATCAGATCGTCGGCATCGGCGGCAGGCGGCTGGGTTGGAACAGCATCGACGAATATGTCGATCAGCAGCGCGCCGCGAATCCGAGGCCCGCAGAGGAGATCGTTCGAAATTCCGCTCGACACACCCTGCGGCTCAACTATGCCGGCAAATACGTGCTGAAACAGGACTCCGAGATATTCTGGATCAACGGCGGATTCGGCGTCCGCGAGGTTCCGCATCTCTGGGAGCAGTGGGACAAGATACGCTGCCCGATCCTGGAGCTGAAAGGCTCGGAGAGCGATTTCCTTTCCGCTGAGATTCAGGCTCGGATGAGGGAGACGCAGCCCAGCCTCACGTTCATCGAGGTGCCCGAATCAGGCCACCCGATTTCGTCCGAAAATCCGGACTTCCTCATCAACGAGCTTCGCCAATTCTGCGTGGCCTAGCCTCGATTCACTAACGCCCCTCGGCCTCCGCCGTTATCTATCTTGAAACGTTCGGGGGCCTTTGGCCATCTCATTACCCTGGAGACTCGTTCGAGTCGTGTCCGAGTCTCCGTCCGATGCCGGACACAACCGTCAGAGACGGCCGACCTACACCAACCTCTGGCGTTGCTCAAATGACGGAGGTCTTTTCTCGTGAGTAAGCACGCTCGTATCATCGCAATATTCTCTATCTTATTGGTATCCATGTTCGTCCTGAGCGCATGCGACCTTGGATCGGACGCCGGAGATTCGCCGCCGGTTCCTGTCGCCGTGAACTCGTCACCCGCGACGACGACAGCGGTCATTCCCGCAGTGCTAGCGCCCGCACCGACCGCGCCGCTTGCGCCTGCAATCGCTCCGTCGCTGCCGCAACCGTCACCGGCTCCTGCACCAGCGGCGCCTGCCGCGGCGAACCCGGCTCCGGCAACAGCGGCCCCCGCGCCCGTTGCAGCGCCAGCTCCAGTCGCGGCGCCGTCGCCTGCAACAGCCCCAACGGCAGAACCTTCGCCGACGGCCATAGCCCAGGCCGAGCCGACGGCGGAACCAGCAGCCGAAGACATCGCTGAAGCTCCCGAAGTCGTTGAAGGCGCGGGAAACGACAACGACGACGCCGGCGCCGCCATGGTTTCGCTGACCGCTGCCGATGAGTCGCTTCCGACCGTCGAGGTGGTCAAGCTGTTGACGCCGTCCACGGTCCAGATCGTCACCGAGGTCGCTGGGATGGCGTTCTCGAACTCGCCTACACCGCCCACCGGCGTTGGCACCGGAGTGGTCCTCGACCTCGAAGGTCACATCCTTACGAACAACCACGTCGTGGACAGCGCGCAGAAGATCACGGTTACGCTCAGCAACGGTGAAAGCTATCCAGCCACCGTCGTCGGCAGGGACCAGATCACCGACCTGGCAGTGATCCACATTTCGGCAGAGGGCTTGATGCCCGCCAGACTCGGAGTCTCGGCCGATCTCGAGGTCGGCCAGGACGTCATCGCCATCGGGCACGCTCTCGGGCTCATTGGCGGTCCGACCGTCAGCAAGGGCGTGGTCAGCGCCCTGGGCCGAACGATCAACACCGACGCTCAGACCACGATGGTCGACCTGATCCAGACCGACGCCTCGATCAATCCCGGCAACAGCGGAGGCCCGCTTGCGAACGACCGGGCCGAGGTCATCGGCATCAACACCGCGATTATCCAAGAGGGCCGCGGCATCGGATTCGCAATCAACATCGATGACGCCAAAGAAGTCGCCATGCAGTTGCTGGAACGAGGCTACGTGAGCCGCGGGTTCCTGGGAATCCGGCCGGTCAACCTCACGCCCGCCATAGCCAACCAGCTCGGCGTCGACTTGACCGAAGGCATCGTCATCGCGTTCGTCATCGACGGCACTGCGGCCGCCGAAGCCGGTCTGCTCAGCGAAGACATCATCGTCGAGCTTGGCGGCGAACCCATCCGAAACACGGGCGAGCTGTCGAAGTTCCTGATCGCGCACGGTCCCGGCGAGACGGTCGACGTCCTTGTCGTCCGGCAGGGACGCGAACTTTCCGGGCAAATCACGCTGCGCGAGCGACCGGAATAGGGTCGGACGAGATCGCATCTGACGACCCGATTCACGGAGGTCAAATTGACCCGGTCATTCGCCGCGCCAATTTCTCGACCCTTGCCGCTGAGAAATCAGGTGTCGCCAACATCGGCGTTTCACCAGTCATGCCGGGGGGTCTATCGCTCATGTGCATGGCGTCGTCCGCGGATGATTTCGCGGGGCCGTAGCAGACCGGTTCGGGGGCTTCACAACCGAGCGCCGTGCGGGGTCGAGTGTGGAGTTTTCAGAGCCGGATTCGCCGAAATTGACCTTTTGAGAAATGCAAGGGAATTCGCGCAACAACAGTCGTCGATTTCTCTTTCCGCCTACCTTGCATCGCCGTTGAATGCGCATGCTAAGGTTGTGATCGCAGGATGAGGCCAAGCGATGACAACCACCGTCATAGACCCTCGGAGCGTCTGGGATGCGGCATTGGGCGAGCTGCAACTCAGGGTGACCCGGGCAAATTACGAGACCTGGCTTAAGCATACAGTTGGCGTATCTCTCCGTGACGGGGAGTTCGTCATCGGTGCGCCGAACGCGTTCGTGCTCGAAGCGCTGGAACAGCGAATGTTCTCCCTTATTTCGGAGACGATCGAACACGTCCTCAACGAGCCGGTCAACGTGAGCTTTCGGGTCTCGATGTCGTCTGGCGGATCCAGTGTCGCCGAAGACCGAGTTCCCGCTCCGCCAACGCCAGCCCGTGATGCGGCTCCGGCGTCGACTGAGCCGGCTCAGTTCGAATGGCCGCCTTACACCCGTCTGATCAAGCTGAACGCCAGGTACACATTCGACCGATTCGTCGTCGGCAGGTCCAACGAGCTCGCGCATGCAGCGGCAGAGGCCGTCGCCGCCAAACCCGGTTCCACCTACAACCCGTTGGTGATGTACTCCGGGGTTGGGCTGGGCAAGACGCATCTGCTGCACGCGATCGGCCACCGCGCAGTTGCCATGGGCCTCTCGGTAATCTACGCGACAACCGAAAAGTTCACCAACGACTACATCAAAGCCATCCGCGAGGGCACGACCGAAGAGTTCCGCGACCACTATCGCAACGCCGACATGCTCCTTCTGGACGACATTCAGTTCTTGATCGGCAAGGAGCAGACGCAGGAAGGGTTCTTTCACACCTTCAACGCCCTTCACATGGCCAACCGGCAGATCGTCGTGACAAGCGACCGGCCCGTGAGCGCGTTGCGGCTTCTGGAGGACCGAATCCAGTCCCGCCTCACCGGTGGGCTGGTCGTCGACATGCAACCGCCCGCCATCGAGACGCGATTGGCGATCCTCAAGGTGAAGGCGGAGCAGGCCGGCCACGATGTCCCGGAATCGGTGCTTGAGCTGCTTGCCGAGCGCGTGTACGACAACGTGCGCGAGTTGGAGGGCAGCCTCAACCGGGTCATCGCCCTTGCACACGCCACGGACAGCCCGATCGATGTCGACTTGGTTACGCGAGCCATCGACGACATGGTCGACTCGCTTACGACGCGAGAAGCGCCTCCCGACCTTGTGCTGGACACGGTCGCAGCGCACTTCGGGATGGGCATCGACGCCCTGGCGGGACGGAAGCGCGACAAGAAGACGGCGCTCGCCAGGCACGTCGCCATGTATCTCCTTCGCGAAGACGCCAAGCTTCGCCTCACGGCTATCGGTCGAGTACTCGGCGGCAAGGACCATACGACCGTAGGGCACGGGTGCGACCGCATCGCGGTGCAACTCGGCGTCGACTCAGCTCTCAGACGACAGGTGGCCAACATCCGCGAGGCCTTGGCCGCATCCTGACCGTCGAGCTCGACCCTGACGCGAATTCGAATAACCCGGTGACCCTTTCGGAAGCCCTCTGTGCAGCCGCAGATTCCTTTGTTCCAACGCTACTATTCGTCTCATATTTCGAATAGACTTAGAATCAATCTTCGTGCCTAGCGTATGGGGATAAGTGGCATGATTTCGGGGGAAAGTCCTTTTGCATGTGGACAACTTTTGTTCAAGTATGATGCAGATTTAACGATTCTTCGGTCGCCTTGATCGGTCCCGGCACTTATAACCGCTCTCTCCTCATCGGGCCGTGCTACAATGCCTGAGAGTCCACAGCCTGCCAGTCACTTCTATCCCTGTTATTCGCTTCGTTATTACTGTTACTGACCACCGGATAAGACATGATTGATCGAGTTGTTATCCACATAAAAAGCGGTAAGGGGGGAAACGGAGCCATCAGCGGACGGCACGAGAAGTACGTGCCCCGCGGAGGGCCCGACGGCGGCACGGGAGGCGACGGCGGAAGCGTCTATCTCGTCTGTGACTCGAACGTCAACACACTCTTGGCTTATCGCTACAGACGTATCTTTGCCGGAGGCAATGGAAGCAACGGCGAGGGCGGTCTCCGCCACGGGAAGAAGGGCGACAACGTGGAGTTGCCGGTTCCGGTTGGCACGCAAGTGTGGTCCGATAGCCAGCCTCCCACGTTGATTGCGGACTTGGATCAAGACGGTGATCGCGTGTTGATCGCCGAGGGCGGTCGTGGCGGCGCCGGTAATGCCCGTTACGCGTCACCGACGAATCGGTTCCCGGTATTGGCACAAACCGGCGAGATGGGGGACGAATTCGACGTCCGGCTCGAGCTGAAACTCCTGGCCGACGTGGGCATCATCGGCGCTCCAAATGCGGGGAAGTCGAGTTTGCTGTCGGCGCTAACCGCCGCAAGGCCGAAGGTAGCCGACTACCCGTTCACGACGCTGGAAGCAGCGCTGGGCGTAGTCGAACATCGTGGTAAAGATGTGGTGCTGGTGGACATTCCCGGGCTGATCGAAGGCGCTCATGCTGGCGTCGGCCTCGGACATGACTTCCTACGACATATCGAACGGACTCGCATCTTGGTGCACGTCATCGACGGCTCGCTGGACGATCCGCTGGAGCAGTACCGTGAGATCAACAACGAGCTCAGTCTGTTCGACGCCGAGCTCATGGACAAATCGCAGATCGTCGCTCTCAATAAGATCGATATACCGGAGGTCAGAGAGCGGATAGATGGTCTCTCGTCCGATCTGTCGGAGGAGAGTGGAACTGAGACGCTGAGCATCTCGGCTGCCGGTCGTGAAGGCTTGGCCGAACTCATGGACGCCGTCATGAAGAACTTGGAGATCGAGCAGACGTTCAGCGAACAAAGGGAAGTGAAGTCACCCGAAAACGATCTCCCTGTGTTGCGCCCCCGTCCACGGTCGACGCGGCCCCTTGTTCGTAAGGATGCGGACGGCGTCTTCATCGTGGAATCAGCCGATGCGATTCGAATCGCCGCCATGGTCGATGTGCGAAAGTGGGAGGCGCGTATCCAGTTCTATCGGCGGTTGCAGCACACCGGCATCGATCAAGCGCTTATCGACGCCGGCATCATGCCTGGCGATTCGGTTCGGATCGGCGCATTGGAGTGGGAATGGGAGTAGAGCCCGTTATCATGGCTTCGCGCTTACCGGATACGACGGATCAATGTTTCCAACGCGGGTTGGTCTTGGATGTTGCCCAGATTGTCGAAGCGGTGGCCGCATGAAGCTCGGGCTCCTCGGCGGCACGTTCGACCCGATTCACTTGGGACACTTGCTGATTGCCGAGGACGCCCGTGAGCAACTCGAACTCGACCAGGTTGCGTTTATTCCGGCGGGTCGTCCATGGCTGAAGGCAGCCTCCGGTGTCAGTGATGCACAGAGCCGTCTCGAGATGGTCGAAGTGGCTGTATTCGAGAATCCGCACTTTCGCGTTATGGACGTTGAGGTGCGGCGGTCCGGTCCGACGTTTACCGTGGACACGTTGGAGCAGCTTCGCGGAGAATTGCCTTCAACCACCGAGTTCTTCTTGCTGCTAGGCATGGATTCAATTGGCGATTTGGCGCGATGGCGAGAATCCGGCCGGCTGTTTGGGCTGTGCACGGTTGTCGGAATATCGCGGCCCGGATACGACGACATGGACCCCGAGAGTTTGTCGACGATCGAGTCGCACGCGCCGGAAACTGTGCAATTCATCGAGGGCCCGCTCGTGAACATCAGTGGCACCGACATCCGAGAGCGAGTCGCCTCTGGGCGGTCGATCAGATATCGTGTTCCCGACCGCGTCGAAGCATATATACGCGAGCACGGGCTCTATCGCAAACAACCAGTTGGGACATAGTTCAACAACGAGTGTACTCTTGGCGCTTCGCAGCCTGATGGGCGGCGTCGGACCAGCAACGAACTCTGAACGACGACACGAATAATCACAAGGAGCACCATGGCAGAGCAGAACCACACCGTTTACTACATTGGCAATCGCAGAACGAGCGATCACTCGGAGACGATCGAAGAGCTCGACAAAGTTGGCGCCACGTTGGTCCCGCTGCCAATGCTCGAAGACGAGGACGAGATTATCGAACAAACTCAGGGAGCGGACGCGCTAATCGTTGTGGAAGCGCCGATCACGCGAAAGGTGTTGGAGTCGCTCACGCAGTGCAAGGCTATCTTGCGGACGGGAGTCGGTTTCGACTGCATTGACGTCGATGCGGCCACCGACAACGGGATCGCGGTCATCAACGTCCCCGATCTCTGGACGCGAGAAGTTGCCAACCACGCCATTACGTTGCTCCTGGCCGCTAACCGCAAGATCGTGGGTCTCGACGGTGACGTCCGCGCCGACCGATGGACGCCAACGATAACGCCGCCTGTCGGCCCGTTGCACACCGAGACTGTCGGCGTCGTCGGGCTCGGCCGGATCGGCAGCGCTTTCGCCAGACGGATCACTGGCTTCGAGGTCGAGCTCGTTGCGCACGACCCATACATCTCGGACGCCGAATTCGACGCCGTCGGCGCCCGTTCGGTGTCGCTGGACGAGCTGCTGGCGATTTCCGACTACATCTCGGTTCACACGCCGCTGAACGACGAGACATACCACCTCATCAACGAAGAGGCGCTCCGCAAGATGAAGCCGACGGCGCACCTCATCAACACGTCTCGAGGCCCTGTCGTGGATGAGCAAGCACTGATCAAAGCCCTGCAAAAAGGGTGGATAGTCGGCGCCGGACTCGACGTGCTGGAAAAAGAGCCGCCGGACGCTGACAACCCGCTCCTGAAGATGAACAACGTGACGGTCACACCTCACGCCGCCCACTACTCGGACCTTTCGATGGCGCTTCGCCCTCGGCGGTACGGCCTCGAGATCGCGGCCGTGCTGGACGAGAGGAAGCCGATGAACCTGGTCAACCCCCAGGTTCTCGAGGTTTTGCCTCTGAAGTAAACCGTCCGGTTGGGAAGGGAAACGGGTAACGCACCCGACCCGTTCGGCCTGAGCCCGTCGAAGGCCCGCTGCCACGCGCGGTGCGCAGAAAATGGGTTGCGATGGTAAGAACTCCGAGTTTGGACACTTGCGCGATATCGCGTTTGGGCGTGTGGTTCGACAGGCTCACCACGAACGTCTGCGCGGCTACGGTGGGACGTTCAGTTGAAGCGGGCTTCGAGCAGCGCTACGACGGGACTTTGTAGCCGAAGCCCCGAACTGTGATGATGACTTTCGGGTCCGCGCCGTTGTCGCCGAGCTTCTTGCGCAGATGCTGGATGTGCAGCTTGACCAGGTACGAGTCGGTGGACGAGGAGTTCAGCTCCCAGACTTCGTCGATGAGCGCGTCGCGGGTCACGACTTTATCGGCGTTCTGGACTAGCATGGACAAGATCTTGAACTCGGTTGGCGTCAGGTTGATTTGCTTGTCGTCGACAAAGACCTCGGCAGCTTCGGCGTCGATTCTGATTTGGCCGGCTTGGAGGATGCGCGGGGCCGAAGCCCCGTTTTGCCGCTGACCTGCCGCAGCACCGCCGATGCGCGCGCCAGGAGTTCGAACGGCGAGAACGGCTTGGCCAAGTAATCGTCGGCGCCCATCTCCAAGCCGCGAACCCGGTCCGTTTCCGAGGCTCTCACGGGCAGCATGATGACGGGCACGGTGGAAGTCTCTCGGATTTTCGACAGCACTTCGAATCCGTCGATGTCCGGGAGGTTCACATCCAAGGTAACGAGGTCGAACGACTCGCACTTGTTGACCGTGACGCCGTCATTTCCCGATTCCTTGACGACCACCCGCGCTTCGGGCCATCGCATGGAGAAGACCATGCTGATGGTTTCACCGATCTCGGGATCGTCTTCGATGACCAACTCGTCAATCATCAGCCGCGACCTCGCCAGAGCGGAATCGGGACAGTGAATCTGAGCCACCCTTCGGAATCGTCCAGTTCGATTCGACCGCCGTGGGCCGCGACAAGAGAGCCGACCACGCTCAACCCGAGTCCGGTCCCGGCCGCGTACCCTCCCGCCGAAGACTTTTGGAACGGCTCGAACAGCCTGTCTTTCAGCTCCGGATCGAGGGGGCCTTTTCGGTTGGACACCGTGATCGCAGCGACGTTGGCGTCGGCGTCCTCGACGATGTCGATCAGCACCGGTCCGCGCTCCGGGGAGGCTTTGATCGCGTTGGTCAGCAGGTTGGCCATGATCTGCTGGAGGCGGATTTCGTCCCCGGCAACCGTCGGACCGTCTCCACCTCGCCATCCGCCGCTTATGAACACCTCTTTCGCGCCCGCGGCCGGCGCGAGCTCGGTGACCACCTGGTGGATGACGTTCGAAACGTCCACCGGTCCTTTGTGGATCGACAGGTCGTCACCCCGGGCGAGCGCGACATCGAGCAGGTCGCTGATCAGCCTCTCGGGCCTGGCCGTCGACCTGCCCATGTTGTCGAGCAGACGCGCGGTGATGGTATTGTGGGTCTCGGATTTCTCGGGACCGGTGAGCATGTCGAGCGCCGCCCTCAACGAGGTTAGCGGTGATTTTAGCTCGTGGTGAAGCACCGAGTAGAACTGCGCCCTGAATCTCTCCGCCTGCCGAAGCCGTGCCAACTCGCTCTGGGGCGGGTCGTCACGTTCGGGGGCTTTGTCGAAGCGCTCGTTTGGCGGCCTAACTTGGCCGGACCCGGATCGATATCGTGGATTTGCTTGCATCGTCGTTTTCACGGGTTTGTTGCGGGATCAGAAAACGTCAGACGGCCGAAGCCAACCGTGGGCGGTGAATGCCGCCACTACAGAAATGGACACATGCCCCCGACGCAAAACGTAGTCGATGCGAGTCCGTGCTGGATTGAACGGCCCCGCCCGTCGAGATTTGTCCCTGTGATACATTACCGACGCGATAGACGCCGGGACATCCCCGCTGCCATATGGCGGCAACCCCAGGAGATCGACTTGACGACACACGACGGACCGGATATCGAACGCGCTCGGGAGTTGCACAGTCAGGCTCCTCTGATCGACGGCCACAACGATCTGCCGTGGCGATATAGACGATTCGCGAATCGCGCGCTGTCCAAGATCGATATTGCTCAGCATCAAGAGGCTCTGCATACGGACATCCCGAGGCTCCGGGAGGGCGGTGTCGGCGGGCAATTCTGGTCCGTCTTTGTGTCCCAGGCCATGCCGCCGGAAGACTACGTGCGAACGACGTTGGAACAGGTCGACGTCGTCTACAACATGATCCGCGCATATCCAGAGACACTCGAGCTCGCCTTGACGGCGGATGACATGGATCGAGCGTTCAGAGCAGGCCGCATCGGGTCGTTGATCGGAATGGAGGGCGGGCACTCGATCGACAACTCGCTGGGGGCTCTGAGGATGTTCGCTCGACTCGGCGCTCGGTACATGACGCTGACTCACTTCAAGAACACCGACTGGGCCGACTCCGCCACCGACGAGCCCGCAGCGGACGGCCTGACGCCGTTCGGACAGGAAGTCGTACGCGAAATGAATCGCCTCGGCGTGCTCGTGGACCTGTCGCACGTCTCCGCCGACACGATGCGATCGGCACTCGATACGGTCGAGGCGCCGGTCGTGTTCAGCCATTCGTCCGCGCGAGCTTTGACGGGCCACCCTAGGAACGTGCCGGACGACGTTCTCGACCGCGTGCGCGACAACAATGGCGTGGTGATGGTGTCGTTCGTGCCCGGATTCAGTTCACAAGAAGTGTACGTGCACACGCAGAGCAGGGACGCCGAAAGGCAACGACTAGACTCGAGCCCGTCCTCGACCGAGGAGTCGACGAACGCGGGGCTCGAACAGTGGGACGTGGGCCATCCCGAGCCGAGAGCGACCTTGTCGGACGTGGCGGACCACATCGATCACATTCGCGAGGTTGCGGGCATCGACCACATCGGCATCGGCGCGGATTTCGACGGCACCGGCTCGGTGCCGGTCGGACTGGAAGACGTCTCGAAGTACGTCGATCTAACCGCCGAGTTAGTTCGCCGCGAATACGAAGACGGAGACATCTTGAAGATAATCGGCGCCAACGTATTGCGAGTGATGAGGGCGGGCGAGCACGAGGCAGGCAGGATCCAAGAATCTCGAGGGCCGTCAGAGGCGCTTATCGAAGACCTGGACGGTTGACGACCCGGGTCGCTCGCCGAGAAGCGGCATTCGCCGCGCGGACGTAATCGACCGTCGCGATCTGCCCGCGGCGGGACAGTGGCCGAACTCAGCCGATCATGCGCTCTGGCAACCGACGTTGCCGTACCGCACCAAAGTTTCAGACGATGTCGGGACGCTGGACTGAGTGGTGGAGTTGAGTCGAAGGTTGGTGATCGTCAGCGGCTAACTGGCCTTGCCAATCCTGTAGACGTTCGCGCCGCAAACGGAGCACGTGCCTCTGGTCGCTGTGCGTCCATTCTTCAAAGTGACCTCTTCGGTATTGGATATATCATGTCGCTCACGACACTTCAGGCAGTACGCTTGCATTGCTCCCTCCGGATGGATAGATGATGAGATATGAATGGAATACGGAGATTGGCGCTGTGAAGCCCCAATCTGATGCAGGGCGGCCTGTCTTCGCGGTCTAATACTCGTGACAGGCAATCCGACCGGTGGTTCGGCAAAAGCAATGCTTCGACAAGGGTCCGGACAGTCCGCATTATATGATGACCCGAGGCTTGTATCAAGCGCCTTTTCGAGATCGGCCTGTTTGCGGATCGACGGCCAACTGCAGCGCGCCAACATTCCTGAAATGCACGTCTGAATCCCCTGCCAAATCAATTGGAAGTAGCTTTCCGGAGGTTCAGAAAAACAAGATCTTGACGCCATCGATGGAGACAGGGCGGCCTGTTTGACGGACTCGCTAGCGCCGGTCTCGGCCCTGTAGCAGCCGCTGCCGCGCGTAAACCGCCAGCACCACGATCGGCGCCAAGACGATGAGGAAACCGAGCAAGAGGACGATCGCTTCGGGGCCCAGACCGAAAATCGCGTCGATCTGGTGGCGAATCCAGTCCATGAGCTCGGGGTCGATTGGTTCTCCGTGGTGGGCAAGCGCCGACAGCAGCAACATTATTGACAGTTAACCGGGTTACGCTAGTCCCCGTCGCCGACCGTCTCCGGAGTTGCCGCCGGCACCGACTGGAAGCGAGACGAGTATTGCTTCTCACGGATGCTAAAGCTCGCGATGGTGGCTCCGAGCAACAGCGCGCCGGCGATCCCGAACGCGACATCGTATGAGCCGAAATGATCGTACAACACACCGCCCATGAAGACGCTCAGCGCGCCGCCCACTTGGTGCGACAGCGTGGAGAATCCGGCGAGCGTGCCGATATTTCGAAGTCCGTAGATGTCCGCCGTCAGAGACGTCGTCAGCGGAGCCGTGGCGATCCACGAGAATCCGGCTATTACCGCGAACGCCCAAATCCCCCAGATTCCAGGCGCCAGGATTAGTGCAGCGTAGGCCAAGCCACGGATGGCGTACAACCCCCCGAGCAATCGTTTTCGTCCGAACCGATCAGACACGAAGCCGACCACGATCGCTCCCACGACGTTCAGCCCTGTCATGAGACCAAACGCCAACGCCGCCATTTCGGGCGACGCCCCTCTGTCGATCGCAGACGGCACATAGTGCGCGGCGATTAGCGCTGTCGTCACGCCGCAAACGAAGAAAGCCCCGGTCAACTGCCACATCGGAGGCGACTGGAACGACTCTTGCCACGTGTTCGTCTCCAGCGGACCGGTTTGCGAACTCGGTTTGGAGGTCGCGGATTCGCGCTCGGGATCGCGAGCAGGGCCGCCGTCAGGCACTTCGCCGATGTCCGCCGGATCTTCGCGCACGAACATCAAAACGAGCGGTAGGGGAATGAGGATGACGAGAGCTCCGACGACAAACCACGTCGTCCGCCACCCGGCCAGCAGGATCAAATACGTCGCAAACGGAGCCAGTATCATGGCGCCGGCGGACGCCCCGGCGGTCACCATGCTCAGTGCGACGCCGCGCTTTCGATAGAACCACTTCGACATGACACCGTGAATCGTGACGTTGGAAGCGCCGCCGGCGGCGATTGAGATCACGAAACCGTAAAGGACGACGAGTTGCCAGAGGTTGTCGATTTGGTTGAGCATCATCGTGCCGGCGCCGACGACGACCAGGCTGGCCGAGATGACCGTCCGGCCTCCGAGTCGATCGTAAGCCCAACCGATCAACGGTTGGCTCAAGCCGTTCGCAAGCCACCCGATGGATATGGCCAACGATATGGCGCTTCGACTCCAGCCAAAGTCATCGGACATCGGCAGGATAAATACCCCAAATGTGCCGCGCGCGCCCATGGTCATGAACATCGCCATGAAGCCGGCCGCCAATATGAACCAGCCATGGAATATGCCCTTGCGGGCCGGCGACTTCGCCAAGTTGGGCCTCCCGTCAACGCCTACCACAGAGTCAACAGAGTCTAGCACTGGGGTTGCTCGCGGGCAAGGATATTCAACAAAAAGTTCACCCCATCCGAAGTGGTGTGAGCATTGGTCGGATGCTCAATTCACATGAGTGGGGTGATAAGGGGGACAGTCGCCACCCGCTCAATGGGTCGCAATGTTGTTAAGGGTTAGCGACTCCCGAGCGAGGAGGTTATCGTCAGGAAATTTTGTCTACGGGGTAGCCGTTTGTTGCGCCTCGGCCTCAGCGATTGCGTTGTCGAACTCTCCTTGCATCCGTTGCGAGAAGCCGTCGATCATGCCCGCGATAGCGACAGTCTTGCTCATCAGGTGTTGACTTGTTGCCTCGGCTCGTTCGTAATCAGGGTTCATCTGATGGGAGATGATTTCGTCGAGAATCGAGGTGTATCGGTTTGCGATTAGGTCGCCGGCCTGCTCGACGGCCGCCGGGCTGTACATCTCGTCGACCGGTGCGTCCGGAACTTGCTCCATTTCGGGAATAGCGAATGCGGTGGTGACCCTGATAATCAAGGCTACAACCATTCCAGCTATGCTCAGTGCGGTAATCGATCCGACCATCGTTTTCCCCCTTGGGCCGTTGCCTAATTCCAATATGAGGTCGGAAAGTGAATATTCCGGTGACAGGACGGCATGCATATGGATCAGGAGCAGCATCGGATTGTCACGTTCGCCTTCGGAACGGGCCGCAGCCGCTTACGGCGGACAGCATTCAGCGTTCCGCATTCAGCGCTCAGTGCTCAGCTAGCCGTGGCTGATCACTCCTGATGCGTCGGGACTTCCAGCCAACGGCTGCTTGACTCGTAGATTCAAAGACACGGCCGGGCGCGACATGCCCAGTCAGCATCGGTCCGCCCACCCTCCCGCCCCGAATTCCGAACGCTTCTGGAGCATTCACTTCGGCCCTCTGAAAATCGGGTTGCTCGACGAGTACAAAAGGACTACTCTGCGCATACCGGTACAGGTGTCACCCATGTCCCCAGATTAACTGTTACCTATGTTCCGGTTCATACAGCCCCCAGAAAACCTTCGCGGGCGGGTGGGCACATTCAACCTGGGCGGGATCGCGCTCCAAGTTGCCGATCGTTACGCCGCCAGCAGCTCGTAATCGACCCGGCACTCCTCGCACATCGACTCGGGGATCAGTCCCCAGCGCATCGCGTAGTTGAACACCATGCACCCGGCGCAGAAACCGAGACCCGCTTCCAGCGCCGCGAACACGGACAACACGCCCAGCACTATCCTCGATGCGGTTATGCCGTCGGTTACGAAGTAGAGCGCTAACGCGGTGAAGGAGAATACCACTCCGACTGACTGCGCGAACCGCTTGGGCGGTCCGGGGACGAGCCTGCCGCGGTCGCCCATCCAGGGCACGAACACGCGGGTCGCCAGAAGTCCCATCGGGCTCAGCGTCGGGCCAGTCATCACTCGAGCCAGGAATCCGTACGCCAGAATCGGCATGAGCCACCACTGGCCGGAGATGATTGTCGCCAGCGCCAAAGTGAGCACCATCGTTGCGACCAGACGCGCGGCGATCTCGTTGACCGGGTTCGGGAAGCTGAACACCGCCTTGAACAGTGTGGGGGTTGTAATGTTCGCGTTGATCATTCTGTCTCCTCTTCGTTCCACAAAAACCCTCGTCCAAAATCAGACGAGGGTCGAACATTCAGCTAAATCCAAACGGCGCGATGCCGAGAGCTGTAGGGCTCCCTCTATGTCAGCACATACACACGCAGGAAATCAGATTCATCATTGCCGACGCGGTATAACGCGTTTCCGGCGCGTTCGCCACTGTTCGCCGCCGGCGGCCCGTCCTCGAGTCGCAAAGGCATGATCGGCAACGGTTTCTGCCGAACATCCCACTGCCTTCGTTTGACCGAGTTCAGGCGCGTTGTTACACTCCGCCCAGCCGGATATTCGGCGAGACGATGCTGAGCGGAGGGCCGGACATGTGCGGAAGATTCACGCTGACCGCCCACGATGACGCACTGGCGGACGCCTTCTCGTTCACGCAAGCCGACTTGGGCTGGGTGCCGAGCTACAACATCGCGCCGACGCAACAGGTCCTCGTCGTGACCAACGACGGGAGCGAGAACCGGGCCCATCAGATGCGCTGGGGACTGGTGCCTTCTTGGGCGAAGGACGCGTCGATCGGCAATCGCATGATCAACGCGCGCGCCGAGACCGCGGCCGAGAAGCCCAGCTTCCGGACGGCGTTCAAAAAACGACGATGCCTTGTCCTCGCCGACAGCTACTATGAATGGAAGAAAACCGGCGGCAAGAAGACGCCGATGCGAATCATGGTCGGCGACGGCGAGCTCTTTGCGTTCGCCGGACTGTGGGAGTACTGGCACCCGTCCGACGACGAAGGCATCCTCTCCTGCACGATCGTCACCACCGCTGCCAACAGCTTCATGGAAACGATCCACAATCGCATGCCCGTGATTCTTCCCCGCGAATCGGCAGAAGCTTGGCTTGATCCGAGCATTGAAGACGTTGCGACGGTCTCCGAATTACTGTTGCCGTGCGATTCCGATGCGATGATCGCACACGAGGTCTCGACCTTCGTGAACTCGCCCCGCAATAACACTCCCGATTGCATCGCCCCGGTGCAATCGCTGCTGTAGATGTCCGTTTGCCATTCTGAGGCCGCGGCCGAAGAATCTGGCCCCACGGCGCCAATGCCACCCTGCGAGACCCGAGATGCTTCGCTTCGCTCAGCATGGCGATCGGGGCAACCCATGTATCATGTGCCAATACGCATTGCCTTTCGAATTTCCAACCTGACACGCCCACGATTCTGAAGAATGGCTCAATATTACGTCTACATCATGACCAATCGATCGGGAACGCTATACGTCATCGTCACCCTCGATCTGGTCAGAAAAATGTACGAGCACAAGAACAAACTCGTTCACGGATTTACGAGCAGGTACAATATTGATCGACTCATTCTCTTCGAACAGACCGATGATTTCGAATCCGCTGTGACTCGCGAAAAACAGATCAAGGGCTGGACTCGCAAAAAGAAGATCGACTTGATCCGACAATCCAACGAAACATGGAGAGACCTCTCCGAGGGGTGGCTCGAGTAGGGCGCATCTGCGCTGCGGGAAGAAACACATGGCCGGCATCTACCTCGACTATAACGCGACCACGCCCATCGACCCACAGGTCGCCGACGCGATGATGCCGTACATCCGGCACAGCTTCGGCAATCCGTCGAGCGGCCACTCCTTCGGCGTCGAGGTGCGAGATGGCATGGACCGAGCTCGGGGAGAGGTCGCGCGACTGCTCGGTTGCGAATCGGGCGGAGTGGTGTTTACCGGCGGCGGCACCGAAGCCAACAACCACGCGATCAAAGGCGTCGCGGCCAGCCACGGGCATCGAGGGCGTCACGTTATCACCTCGGCCATCGAACACCCCGCCGTCGAGGAAGTCTGCCGCTACCTGGAAGGGCAAGGCTTCACCGTGACGTACCTCCCCGTAGATCGCGACGGTCTGATGCACCCCGAACAAGTCGAGGAAGCCATCACGTCCGAAACCATCCTCGTCACGATCATGCACGCGAACAACGAAGTAGGCACGATCCAGCCCATCCGCGAGATCACGGAGGTCGCGCACCGAAATGGCGCGCTGATGCGCTCAATCGGTCGGCAAGATACCCGTGAAAGTCGACGACCTTGGCGTCGATCTGCTGTCCATCGCCGGGCACAAGTTGTATGCTCCCAAGGGCGTTGGGGCGCTCTACATTCGTGACGGCGTCACCGTCGAGAAGCCCATGCACGGCGCGGACCATGAATCGGGTCGAAGAGCTGGCACCGAGAACGTCGTCCTCGTGTCCGGTCTGGGCGCGGCATGCCAGCTCATCGAGGACAATCTCGAATCGTGTACGGCGCAGATGCGCGAGATGCGGGATCGGCTCGAGGCAGGCGTGATGCGAGTCTATCCGGAAACCGCGTTCAACGGCCACCCGGACAAGCGCCTGCCGAACACAACCAGTGTCAGCTTCAAGGGTCTCTCGAGGCCAACGCGATACTCGCCGAGATCGAAGGCGTTGCCGCGTCGGCTGGCGCGGCGTGTCACAGCGATCGTATCGACGTTTCGCCGGTGCTGATGGCGATGGGCGTGCCGATCGAGTACGCGATGGGCACGGTCCGGCTTTCGGTAGGCAGGTACACGACAGCAGATGGAATCGACTCAGCCGTCGAGCAGACCGGCCCGTGGTAGGCGCGCTCGCCGGAGTTTAATCAAAGAAGGCAATTTACGATGCAGAAGTCTCAGCCGGAATACGAAGTTGTCCTTTTATCCGACGTGATGGTCCCGTTGCGAGACGGCGTCCGCTTGGCGACGGACGTCTACCTGCCGGCACGCAACGGCAATGCCGTGTCCGAGCCGCTGCCCGCCGTGATGCAACGAACCCCGTACGACAAGACGGTCCAGGCTCGACGAGACGACGCAGCCCAGTACTTCGCCAGTCGAGGATACGCGGTCGTGTTCCAGGACACCCGCGGGCGATTCAACTCCGAGGGCAAGTTCGTCAAGTACCTGACCGATCCCGAAGATGGCTTCGACACCTGCGAGTGGGTCGGACAGCAAGCTTGGTCGAACGGGAAGATCGGTACCTTCGGCATCTCCTACGGCGCTCACACTCAGGCCGCGATGGCCGCCCTCGACCCTCCGAACCTAGCCTGCATGTTCCTCGACTCCGGCGGATTCACTAACGCGCACGACAACTCCTGCCGCAACGGCGGAGCATTCGAGCTTCGCCAGATCGTCTGGGCGTTCAACAACGCCAAAGCCAGTCCGGAGGCGACCGCCGACCCGAAAATCCGCGAAGCCTTGGAGGCCGAGGACCTTGGCGCCTGGTTCCAGCGCATGCCCTGGCGGCGCGGCCACTCGCCACTGCGATGGGTTCCTGAATACGAGGACTACATCTTTAAGATGTGGACGAACGGCGACTTCGACGAGTACTGGCAGCAACCCGGCATCTGCAACGAAATGTTCTTTGAACAGTACTCGCCTGTCCCGCAGATGCACTTCGGGAGCTGGTACGACCCGTACACGAAGACCACGACGAAGAACTTCACCGGCCTGTCACCGATCAAGCAAGGACCGGTTCGCCTGGTGCTCGGTCCGTGGACCCACGGCGCGCACGATGCGGCCTTCGCGGGAGACGTCGACTTCGGCCATGAATCCACGGTCGCCGGCAGCCTGGCCGACGACTACAACGACCTTCGACTGCGCTGGTTCGACCACTGGCTCAAAGGCATCGACAACGGAGTAGCCGACGAGCCGCCCGCGACCCTGTTTGTGATGGGCGGCGGCGGCGGCCACAAGACCGAAGACGGCCGCATCCACCACGGCGGCAACTGGCGTCAAGTCGACGAATGGCCTCCGCGCGAGGCGACACACACCCCGTACTTCTTCCACCCTGACGGCTCGTTGTCGACCGGCCGACCGCCGTCCGACGCGCAGCCGAGCGCCTACCAGTTCGACCCGAACGACCCGGTCCCGACCGTTGGCGGCAACATCTCGTCCGGCGGCGAGCTCATCATCGGCGGTGCGTTCGACCAACGCGCTGGACCGCGATTCTTCGGCAGCGAGGCGCCATATCTGCCGCTGTCGTCACGACACGACGTTCTCGTCTTCCAGACTCCGCCCCTCGAAGAAGCGATCGAGGTCACGGGCCCGATCGACGTCCGTCTGTGGATATCGTCCTCGGCTGTCGACACCGACTTCACGGCCAAGCTCGTCGACGTCCACCCACCGAGCGACGACTTCTCCAACGGCTTCGACATGAACCTATCCGACGGCATCATCCGCGCCCGATACCGCGACACGTTCGACAGGCAAGACCTCATGACCCCCGGCGAGGTCTGCGAGCTCGCCATCGAGCTCTACCCGACCAGCAACCTCTTCGCGGCGGGCCATCGCATCCGCATCGACATCTCCAGCAGCAACTTCCCGCGCCTGGACGTCAACCCCAACACAGGCGAGCCCCTCGGCCAAAACCGTCGCACAGTCGTCGCCGAAAACACCGTCTACCACGACGCAGATCGACCCTCGCACGTGGTGCTCCCGGTGATGCCGAACAGACCACGCCAGCGACGGCCACACCGATTCCAACTGCAACCGCGGCCCCGCCCGCGACAGCGACTCCTACCCTGATTCCGACTATGACTGTCACTCCCCCCGCCACACCAACGGTGACGGCCATTCCCACACCGACACCGACGCCGACGGTCATCGTCACGATGACCGCTACCAATACGGCCGTTCCTGAGCGACCCAACCTACGGCCGACCCAACCGGACCTCTGGAACGCCGCGCTGGTCGTCTCGGCAGATCGCACCCAGTTCTTGGAAACACCGCCGCCGGGCGGGAGCCAGTTTGTATTTGGCGAGCAAGTACATGCCCACTGGGCCGTCACGAACGACTCCCAGAAGGCGGTGACCGAGACTTTCCAGGTCGGCATCAAGGTGGACGAAACCTTGGTGATAACTTTCGTGGTGCCAGGGCTCGGGTCGGGCGAAACGGCAATGGAGTTGAACATCGCCTGTCGATTGTCAACACCGGGCAGCACAAGGTGACTCTAATCGAGGATGTGGACAACCGCGTGACCGAAGGCAACGAAGGGGACAACCGCTTCGTGATCCTGCCGACATGGGTGAAGCCAACGCCAACTTCTACCCCTGTGCCGCCGACAGTAACGTCAACTCCTGTGCCGCCTACCCCCACTTACACGCCGACGGCCGCGCCCATACTTTACTCAAACTACGGAACGACTCGATACCATGTACTAACGATCACTGCAGGCTGGCGTCAATTCGAGGCTGAAGCGATAGCCGCTTTCAAGAATACCGAATGGTATGCCGACGGCCTGTACTTGGGATTCGTTAATTCAGGCTTTTCGGCCAACAACCCCACGTACAGGGTTGACGCCCCACAGGGGTACCATGAGGTCATAGCCATGATCTACAACTCCTCCGGGGGTTTTGAGGAACAGCACACATGGTCCGTCACGGTTGTTCCGTAGAGCCCTCCTGGTGTACCCGCGGCGTCTGCCTTGCGTGGTTGATGGAAACGTCTGAGCTCCGCCAACTTCTCCGACACAGTTTGCCGTCTTGATCTTCATTGTGTCCGTTTGGAATGCCGGTGAAGGAGGAGCAGACTTCGGGCAGTTCTGCCACCAAGAGGTTTGAAGGACAGTCATCGTAACGTGCTGCCCCCAGTCGACAGAGCGGGTATGTCGCCACTCCTGCATGATCACACCAAATACCGCGCTCATGCCACCATGCTCGCGGATACGCCCACACATTCACCGCGTTTGCCTTTAGCGTTAGCCACAACCGGTGTATGCTTCATTGATAGTCACGCCATGTAATCCCCCGGAGCGTACTCTCATGACTGCCACTGCCCGATCTCCCCGCTTTGATGTCGCCGCCCGAACCAAAATGCTGGAGCACGCCGAACGATATACCGAATTGCCGCTTCTGGCGCTGTCGTTCGTGATGATTCCGCTTTTGATCGGACCACCGCTTTGGGATCTGACAACCAACGAAGCCCAAGTTTTCTACATCCTAGACGCCATCGTATGGGCCATGTTCGCCATCGACCTGGTAGTGAAAATCGTCATCGCTCCGTCACGGCTCCAGTACGTGCGCAGCCATTTGTTGGACGTGATCGTCGTGGCGGTCCCGTTCTTCAGGCCGTTGCGGATATTGCGAGTGTTCCTGTTCGGCTCTCGAATTCTAGTCGGCGGCAGGCGGTTGGTGGGTGTTGACTACCTTCTCGTCTACGCACTGGGGATCGTGATAATCTCCGGGACGATTGTCGCATCGGTGGAAGGAGGGGAGGGATCGTCCATCCGCTCGTTCCCGGACGCTCTATGGTGGTCATTCGTGACCGTCTCCACGGTGGGTTATGGCGATATGTTTCCGATTACGATAGCCGGCCGGGCCGTGGCCGTCGTGTTGATGCTGACGGGAATCGGCCTGTTCGGCGGTTTGGCGGCCAACGTGGCGTCGATGCTGATTCGCACCGACGAGGCGGACGACGAGCCGATGCACGACCTCTTGACCGAGATCAGGTTGCTGCGACACGAAGTCGCCGAGTTGCGTCAATCAAACCAGTGATCGAGGCATGCTAAGTTGTATCGGTCAACACCGTCCGGTATGCTACCTTCAGTATCCAAACACGAGCTGACAAGGTGTAATCGAGATGACGGAATCTGCCAACTGGGAAGAGTATCGAGGGTCGGTTGTCATACCGAGCCAGACCGACCGACGCGGGCTGACCGTGCTCCTGAACAAAGTCGATGGCGCGGCTACGGTGCGTTTTGACGAGCCCGTGTCCGGGGCCGCGGAATGGCAAGGTTCTCAGGTCTGGATTGTCGAGCGACTCAAGTATCACGAAGTCCAGTTCTCGACAACCAATTTGCCGGTGGAGACGGTCGAGATCGTCTGGAAGATTAACGCGGCGAAGTTCGACGACACGGCCGCTGGCGTTGTCGCGGTCCGCCCCAACGACATGCGTATCTCCGGCGAAAAGGGGTTCATCCTCAACCGCGCCGGGGGCTAGGCGCCAAGCCTGTTGATGCAAGGTCGTCGTTCGCGACGGCTGGATGCTGCCGCCGCCCGCGTTCCGCTCCGGACTCTCCACAAGTGGGAAGTAAGCGGCCCATGGTTGGGCGCTCGTTGACGCACGGTTGCCCTGCCCGCCACGGTTACCCACAGATCATGTGGTGGGGCCGGGAATTCCCGTAGGGGCGGGTTCCGAACTCGCCCGCGCTAATCACCCACTAACAACCCCGATACCACGCCATAAGCGTATGGTCCCATGCGCATATCAGTTGTAACCGAGGCGCATACCTTTCAGGCGGGTTTGAAACCCGCACCTACCACGCACCGTTCGAAGTCGGCACAAGAAACTCCTGCTCCAGGCGGCGAATCCACGGTGCTCTGGCCATTTACGGTCAAGCCTCGCCCAATCGCTAATCGACCGATCAGCTCACCGTGGCGTTGTCGGCGTCGAGCTCGACCTCGACCAGCGGGCTGCGGGCCATCCAGTCGTTCATGTCTCGCTCGCCGTCCAAGTTCGCGTGGATGCGCTCGAACGTCGGGCGGCGCTCCGCCGGGTCCGTGATGGGACGAGCCGTGGCCGGGATATCCGCGTTGATGCTGCTCTTGAGGTGGAACGTGAACCCCGGGTTGGCGATCATGTTGGCATACCAGCCACGAGGGCCTGGGGTTCCGGTGATGTAGAATCTGCCGTCGATGTTGTGGAACCAGATTTCTTTGCGTCGGGCGCCGCCGCTGGTTCGTCCGGTAGTCGTGATGTCGATCGTGCGTTCAGTCTTCAGTGCCTGGTCTATGCGCTCGTCCATAATCGTGACCTTTCGTGAGGAATTAATGAGAATTTGCGTCATAGTCTAACCGCCTGCGGACACGCCTAGTATACCTGTCCAGGCGTGATTTGTCGGCACAGCGCCATTGCGCAGTTTGTCGACCGCTGGTACTATGAGCCTGCAGCCAATCCTGTCAGGGAACGGTGAGCGTTATATGGGCTTTTTACCCGGTGCTCCGCGTACGGATTCGGTCGCTGATGTTGCAGCGAAACCTACACTCGCGCACTCGATAGACCTTCCCTGAGAGTTGGGAAGGTCTTTTTGTTTTGGTCGCGTGGCTTAGCCTGAAGACCGAAACCACCGCCACCGATGAGCTAATAGCAGGTGCTCTGGCCCTTCAGGGCCAAGCGCAAGGAGGAGGGCTCGGCCTAAAGACCGAGGCCACCGATTGGAAGGGAGTATGGACAGCTTCGGAATCACAATCGTGCCTGGCATCCGCGTCGGTCACTACACCGACCGCGAGCACGCGACAGGATGCACCGTCGTCCTCAGCGAGGGCGGTGCGGTCGGCGGCGTCGACGTTCGGGGCTCCGCGCCCGGCACGCGCGAGACCGACCTGTTGAACCCGACCGCGCAGGTCGCCGAGGTGCATGCTGTTCTCCTGTCCGGCGGCTCGGCGTTTGGGCTCAGCGCCGCGCAGGGCGTTATGTCTTTCCTCGAAGAGCGAGGCACGGGCATCGAGTTCGGTGGAGCGACCATCCCGATTGTCCCTGCCGCGATCCTGTTCGACCTGAGCCTCATTACGAGCGATATCCGTCCAGGGCCCGACGAGGGTCGTGCCGCGTGTGAGGCCGCAAGCTACGAACGCGTCGACGAGGGCACAATTGGCGCCGGTACAGGCGCGACAGTTGCGAAACTACTCGGTCGAGAACGCGCGATCAAGGGCGGCATCGGCACGGCCAGCGTCGATCTCGGAGCGGGATTGCAGGTCGGCGCAATCGTGTCCGTCAACGCGGTCGGCGGAGTAGTCGACCCCGATACCGGCAGCATTGTCGCCGGACCTGTTAGCGACGAAGGCATCATGCAAGACTCAATCGAGCTCATCACGACGCCGGGGTTCACGCGCGAGGCGCCGCCGGCCCCGACGAACACAACGATAGGCGTCGTGGCAACCAACGCGACGCTCACCAAAGCGCAGGCCAGCAAACTGGCGTCGGTGGCCCACGACGGCCTCGCGATGGCGATCCGACCGACACATATGATGAGCGACGGCGACACGATGTTCGCTCTGGCAACCGGAACGACCGACGCTACGGCAGACGTGAACCGCCTGTGCGCCGCGGCCGTTCGCAGCGTGAGCCGAGCGATAATCCGCGCGGTGCGCAAGGCCGAGGGATTGGGCGGCATACCGTCCGTTGCCGATCTCGGCGAGAACCAAATCCATGACTGACACGACTCGATTCGACAAAGCCACGACGCTGGCCTTCATAGGTGCGGGCTACGTCGGCGGATCGCTGGCAATCGCGCTGGCGAACGCCGGGTACCCAGTCGTCGCGGTAGCCAGCCGGACCTTCGCATCGGCGCAAACCGTCGCCGACCGCATAGCAGGCTGCACCGCGGTCGAGAGCATCGCCGACGCCGCGAACCGAGCGCAGTTTGTCTTCATCACGACGCCGGACGACGCCATCGGACCGACGAGTGAGTCGATATCGTGGACGCAGGGCCAGGGAGTCGCCCACTGCTCGGGCGCGGCGTCCCTGGATATCTTCGATCCCGCGACTCGAAAAGGCGCGAGCGCTGGAGCATTCCATCCGCTGCAGTCCTTCAATTCGATCGACAACGGCGTCCAGTCCGTCCCCGGAACCACCTTCGGCATCGAGGGCGACGCTGCGATGCAGGGGTACCTGAGCGAAATGGCGCTGGCGATCGGCGGCAACCCGATCCTCTTGAAACCCGAGGACAAAGTGCTGTATCACACGTCCGGTGTTCTTATGGGCAACCTGCTGGCCGTGTTAGGATCGGTCGCGTCGAGGATTTGGGAGCGGTTCGACCATCCCACGGACGAGGGCGCGAAGGCGCTGGCCCCGATGATGAAGGCAGTGGCGACCAATCTCGAAACGTCGGGTGTGCCCGGAGTGATCGCTGGCCCGTACCCAAGGGGCGACATCGGCACAATCCGCAAACATCTCGATGCCCTGAGTGCGGACGTCCCGGAATATCTGCCGCTATACTGTGAGTTGGCTCTGGCAGGCCTGCCATTCGCGGTCGAGAAAGGCTCCCTTGACCCCGAGCGAGCGCGAGAGATCGAAGCATTGGTAAATCGGTTCAAAACCCGCCAGGCGAGCAAGCAGACCGCCTGACAGGGAAGATCGGACTTCACTCAAGAGTGCACATGAGGAGGTACCAACGTTGCGCATAACCATCCGAGACCTGAAGCAGATGAAGCGTCGGGGCGAGAAGATTCCCATGATAACGGCCTACGACTACACTTCGGCAAAGTTGCTGGAGCAGGCCGGAATCCCGCTGATGCTGGTCGGCGACAGCCTGGGCCAGGTCGTCCTCGGCTACGACTCGACCGTGCCTGTGACGATGGACGAGATGGTCCACCACGTCAAAACCGTGGTGCGAGGCACGGAGAAGGCGCACATCATCGGCGACATGCCTTTCCTGAGCTACCATGCCGAGATCCCGGAGGCCATCCGCAACGCGGGACGCCTACTGAAAGACGGCGGCGCTCAATCGGTCAAACTCGAAGGCGGACAGTACATGGCTGAAACAGTGAGCCGCATCGTCAAGAGCGGCATCCCAGTCATGGGCCACATCGGCCTGACTCCCCAATCCGTCAACCAACTAGGCGGCTATCGAGTGCAGGGCAAGTCGCTGAGCGCGGCGATGGACCTCATGGAAGACGCCAGGGTGCTCGAAGAGGCCGGCGCCTACGCGATTGTCCTCGAGTGCGTTCCGGCGCAGCTCGCCAAGTTGATCAGCGAGCGAGTCAAGGTCCCGACGATCGGCATCGGCGCCGGCGTCGGCTGCGACGGACAAGTGCAGATTTTCCACGATTTCCTGGGACTGTTCGACGACTTCGTTCCGAAGCATGCGCGCCGCTACGCTGAGCTCGGTGAAGCGATCAAAAACGCCGCCACCGTGTACATCTCCGACGTTCAGACGGAAGCGTTCCCAACCGACAAGGAAAGCTTCACGATGAGCGAGTCGGTCCTGCACGAACTGGAGGGCCGCGCGTTCAAACCGGCATAACTTCGACATCTTCCCGAACACATAGAAGAGCTCGGAGCCCCGTCCGTCGATTTTGGCGTTAGTGCAAGACGCCAGGCAATTCGAGCAGAATCTAGGCCGATCGGGCGTGACAATTCGCAGGTGAGGCCGCTCAAGTCGAGTGCGCTGACTGATTGTGAAAATCATCGAAACAGTTGACGCTTTTCGAGACGTCCGGCGTCGTACGCCGGACCCGCTGGGGCTCGTGCCGACCATGGGCTACCTGCACGACGGCCACCTCGCCCTGGTCCGCCGCGCGCGAGCCGAGAACGCCAGCGTTGCCGCCAGCATCTTCGTGAACCCGACACAGTTCGCGCCAACCGAAGACCTGGCCACGTACCCTCGCGACATGGAAGGCGACCTCGAGAAGCTGGAGCGAGAGGGAGTCGACCTGGTGCTCGCGCCGAACGCCGACGAAATGTATCCATCCGGATTCGACACTTTCGTCGATGTCGGGGACGTCGCGAACCGGCTCGAAGGAGCACATCGACCCGGCCACTTCCGCGGTGTCGCAACCGTCGTGTGCAAGCTTCTCACCATCGTCCGTCCGGACCGCGCCTACTTCGGCCAGAAAGACGCGCAGCAATCGATGGTGATCCGCAGACTCAGCGCCGACCTGAACCTCGGCGCGGAGATCGTTGTCGTTCCCACGGTGCGCGACGCGGACGGCCTGGCTCTCAGCAGCCGCAACGCGTACGTGAAGCCCGACCAACGCGACGCCGCACTAACGCTGTCCCACTCCCTGAACCTCGCCAGACGCATGTACGACGATGGCGTTCGTGACGCCGAAAAGATCCGCTCCCAGATGCGCGAACTCATCGCCGTGGTACCCGGCGCCAACCTCGACTACGTCAGCATCGCCGACGCCGACACACTCGCCGAGCTCGACGATATCGACCGCCCAGCCCTGGTATCGCTCGCCGTCAACGTCGGCAGCGTCCGTCTGATCGACAACACGCTGCTGCCATAGCGTTTCGGCAAGGCTGGCCGACTTCGACATCAATTGCGGCGCCTGCTATCTCAGTTAGGCTCCAACGCAGATCGCAACGTGGTTGACCGCCCATGACTCCCTGCTTCGGCGGCCGCCTCCGGCAACCCACCCAATGAACCTGTATCATTGAAGCCCACCGGTGCTGCCGCCGCTCCTGACAGACCCGATTGATCCCAGATCCACGGAGGATACGTAAGGAGGCGAAGCCTCCCTTACGCGGGGGTCTGGGGGCGTCCCCAGAACACCTTCGCCAAACGCAATTAACTTCAGCGCCGAGCACACTACTCGAGGAGCAAACAATGAAAATCACCGATGTCGAATGCCTAGTCTTGGACCGCTCGTTCCCGTTCGTACGGGTGCACACCGATGAAGGGATAACCGGCATCGGCGAGTGCTTCCGACGCCAACCCGGCGTGACCAAGATGCTGGTCGACGAGCTGCTCAAGCCCGCCCTCGTCGGCAAAGATCCACTGGACACCGAAGTCCGCTGGCGCGACATGGCGCGAGCCGGTTCCGCGACCGAACTCGGGGGCGCGATCTACTGCGCCATCGCCGGATTGGACATCGCCCTGTGGGACATCAAAGGTAAAGTGCTCGGGATGCCGATCCACAAGCTGCTGGGCGGCAAAATTCACGACAAAGTCCACGTGTACGCTAGTTCGATGGCCCGCAACCTGACGCCGGAAGAAGAGGGCCGCCGCGCCGCGTCCCTCGTCGAGCAGGGATACGACACGTACAAGCTGCACAGCGCGGTCCCCGGCGCCATCGACGACCCGGCCGACCAGACGATCGCCACGGTCACAGCAGTGCGGAAAGCAGTCGGCGACGATGTCGACATCCTGGTCGACGTCAACGGCGCGTACTCGGTGCACCACGCCATCGAGATCGGCAAAGCGCTCGAGGACCTGGGCGTGTTCCATTTCGAGGAGCCGCGCCCCGCCAACGACCTCGAAGGCCTCGCCCAGATCGCGGACGCGCTGACCATACCGATCGCATCAGGCGAGATGATCTACGACCATTTCCAGTATCGCGACCTGATATTGCAGGGTCGGGTGGACATCATCCAGCCCGACATCGTCAAAGTGCCGGGCTTTACCGAGTTCCAGAAGATCGCGACGCTTGCCTCGGCATTCGGCATCCCGATCACGGTGCACAACACCCAGCCGATTCTGAGCACGGTCGCGCACCTGCACTTCTGCGCAACGAGCCCGATGACTCCATACGCGCAGGAGTACAACATCGAGCACATCTCGATCCGCGACGAAATCTCGGTGCTGAAGGAGCCCCTCGAAGTCATCGACGGCCACATAGCCGTCCCCGACGGCCCCGGCCTCGGCGTGGAACTTGACGAAGCCGCGCTTAAGGAGCTCGCCTCGCGCTAAGCGGAGACCAATTCGTGGGGATTGCAAAGGGGCACGCCCCTTTGTGCGTCGGCCTCGGCCATCACAGGTTCTCGATGTGCACCGGCTCGATGTCGTCGGCGAGATCGAAGCCGAGGATACGCGAGTAGAAGTACAGCTCCGAATTCAGCGCTCGAATGACGTTCTCGGCCTTGCGGAAGCCGTGTTGCTCTCCCTCGAACGGCAGGTAGGCGACCGGCAGGCCTTTCTTCTTCAGAGCATCGACCATCATCTCGGCTTGGTTGGGCAACACGATCTTGTCCTCCAGGCCTTGCAACAGGATGATCGGGCACGACAGCAACTCCGTGTGGTGGATCGGCGACCGCTCGACGTACAGGTCTCGGCACTCAGGGTACGGGCCGACCATCGAGTCCATGTACCGCGATTCGAATTTGTGGGTTTCCTTGGCCAGCGCCTCCAGGTCGGCGACACCGTAGTAGGAGGCCCCGACCTTGAACACGTCTCGGAACGTCAGCGACGCCAAGGTCGTGTAGCCGCCCGCGCTGCCGCCGCGAATGATGAGCCGTTCGCCGTCGACGTCGCCGCGATCCACTAGGTGCTGCGCCGCGTTGACGCAGTCGGCGATGTCGACGATTCCCCAGCGCCCGTTCAGCCGGCGACGGTACTCGGTGCCGTAGCCGGTGCTGCCGCCGTAGTTGACGTCCACGACCGCGATGCCCCGGCTAGTCCAAAACTGGTACGCCAGGTTAAACGACGACATCGCCGCGCCCGTCGGGCCTCCGTGGCTGACGACGAGCAGCGGAGGCCGCTCGCCGGTCGGGCCTTCGAAATCGGAGTTGCGAGCGGGGTAGTAGAAGGCGTGGGCCATCAAGCCGTCGTCGGTCGGGAACTCGATCGTCTCGGGCACGGAAAGGTACCCGTCGTCGACCCCGACCTCTTCCGATCGCTTGAGCACCTCCATCGCCCCGCTGTCGGGGCGCAGACGAACGATCGCCCCGGGTTCGGTGGCTGAGCTCGCCTCGAACACGAACTGGTCCGGCGACGCCTTGATGTCGCCCCGGCCGACCTCGGTGTACGGCCAGTCGATGTTCGTGAGCTCCAGCGTCTCGGTGTCGATGCTCGCGAGGCTCCAGACGCCGCGGCGATTGATCTCGCACACAATTCGCGTCGCCGACTCGAAGGAGTAGGTCTCCTGCCCGAGGGCCCACTGCGGCGTGCCGAACTCCGCGTCCATCGGCGCGACGGGTTGAGTCTCGCCATCGATCAAGCGGTACAGGTTCCACCAGCCGGAGCGATCGGACACGAAGTACAATACGCCGTCCGGAGACCATTCGGGTTGGAAGATCGATTCGGTCGGGCCCCCGGCAACCAGGCTCACGTCCTCGAGCGACCCGTCGTCCGCGATCCGCGCCGTCCACAGCTCGACGCCGTCCCACGGCATGTTGGGGTGGTTCCAGGCCATCCAGGCGAGCGTCGACCCGCCCGAGCTCAGGGCAGGCGACGAGTAGAAGTCGGCGCCGGAGACCAGGACATCGCCTTCGCCGCCGTTCTCCAAGTCGATGCTGACAAGCGTGTTGACGGCCTCCTGTCCCTCGACGGTGTGGTCCTCGCGAACGCACACCATCCGGTTTCGACGCCGGTCGACGACTCCGTCCGCGTATCGAAGCTCGACTGCGGGAGTCAACGGCGTCGGCTCACCGCCTGGTTCCTGGCGATACAGGCGCTGGTCGACAAAGTTCGTGAAGTAGATGACGCCGTCGGATACGGCGAAGGATCGTCCGCCGTACTCGTGCACACGCGTGCGCACGTTGAACGGCGCGGGCGTCACGTCGGTCACGACGCCGTCAGCCCCACGACGCACGACGACATTGCGCGCGCCCTCCTGGGGGCGCATCTCGACCCAGTAGATGTCGTCGCTCTCAAGTTCGATCTGCCCGAGCCCGACAGAGTCGGCAACGATGCTCTCGGCGGTTATCGGCGACTTCCATGAGCCGTAAGGGGCGATGGTCGGCATTGTTAGTCCTTGATGAAGCTTTGGGGGTGATTGTGGAGCTTGGCCCTTATGGTGATCAAATAAACACTTGTTCGAGGCATTTGCCATCCTGAGCGAAGTCGAAGGATCTGGGGCGCCGCAGACGATCGAGTGTGTTTTGCGACCAGATTCTTCGGCTGCGACCTCTGAATGACATATTTCGTACGGCGCCACTTATTATCTTGAACGCCATAAGCGCCAGAGCACCGGGCAACGTCTCGACGCGGCGAACGCGCGCCTCACAACAAGCGCTCGGTCTCCTGCCGAACGTGGTCGCGGAGCTCTGGAGGCAACGGGCCGATTGAACCGGCCTTCGCGTTTTCGTGGATGCGCTCGGGCCGCGATGTGGCAGGGATCGCTGAGCTCAACCGCGAGTCGGACAGCACCCACGCCAGAAGCGCCTGCGCCCAGGTTTCGATTCCAAGTTCGGCGAGCGGGGCGAGGTCCGGCTCGGACTTGAGCTCCTTCACGTAGCGCCCCTTCTTGAGCGGCTCCATGACCAGAATGCCGACACCGAGTTCCTCCGCGGCAGGCAGTATCTCAGCCTCGCAACCACGCTCGATGACGTTGTACGGGATTTGCATCGCGTCGATGCGGCCGGCTTTCATCAACTCGACGATGACCGGGTACGCCTCATACACCATCGCCGTGACGCCGATTATCCCGATCTTGCCTTCGTCCTTCAGCGCCTCCAGCGTCGGCAGGTGCGTCTCCCAGTCGATCATGTTGTGGATCTGGTACAGGTCGATGTAGTCCGTCTGAAACAGCTCGAACGACTGCGCGATCTGGGCCTTTCCAGCCTCTTTACCTTCGCACCGAACCTTCGACGCCAGGTAGAACTGATCGCGACGACCCTCCGTCGTCTAGCCCACCACGCGCTCAGCGGCGCCGTACGCCGACGCGCAATCGATCAGGTTCATCTGTTCTACAATGCAGTTGTCGACGATCTGGCTTCGCACGGCGATGTCCTCGTCTGACGAGACGTCGAACGCCCTCAGCGTGCCCAACCCGATCGCGGACACTTCGATGTTTCCGATTTTGCGGTATTCCAAATTTCGTTCTCCTAAATGTCTGCTGTCTGCTGAGAATCCGGCTCGATGCTCACCCTCGCCCGATGAAAGGCATTTTTGTTGCGATGAGCTGGATGAATTGCACGTTCGCGTCCAGCGGCAGATTCGACATGAACACGATCGCTTCCGCGACATGTTCCACGTCGAACCGCGGCTCGATGCGGACCTCGCCGTCGGCTTGCAGCGCTCCGATTGTGCTCATGCGATCGGTCGCGGTGGTCGCGGCGTTGCCGATGTCGATCTGGCTGCAAGCGATGTTGTACTTTCGCCCGTCGAGCGAGGCCGCCTTCGTGAGACCGGTGATCCCGTGCTTGGTGGCGACGTACGGCGCGGAGTTCGGACGAGGCACATGCGACGCCGTCGAGCCGTTGTTGATGATCCGGCCGCCCATCGGATCCTGGTTCTTCATGATCTTAATCGCTTCCTGCGTGCATAGGAACGTGCCGGTCAGGTTGCTTTCCACGACGCGCTTCCACTGCTCGTAGGTCAAGTCCTCGAGCAACACCCCCGGAGCGCCGTGTCCAGCGTTGTTGAACAGCACGTCGAGGCGTCCAAACGCGTCGACCGTCTTGGCGAACAGCGAAGCGACAGCCGCGGGCTCGCCCACGTCTGTCGGCACGGTAATCGTCCGGGAACCGAGCTCGCCCGCCTCTTGGACGGTTTCTTCGAGCGGCTCGGCGCGTCGGCCAGCCAGCACGACGGAGTACCCGTTTTCCAGTAACGCAAGGGCGGAGTACTTGCCGACCCCGGTGCCGGCGCCAGTCACGATTGCAACCCTACCATTTGACGTCATCGGTCAGATCCTCCACACACTTGAATCGGATTCGCCCCCCCACTGATCTTCAGCCCTCTGCCGAGGACTCCGAGGTTAACCGCGGCCGACGAACGGCATCTTTGTCGCCATGATCGTGATGAACTGCACGTTGGTTTCCAGCGGCAGGTTGGAGATGTACAGCACCGTTTCCGCGACGTGCGCCACGTCGAACGTCGGCTCGATTGCGACCTCACCGCTTGCCTGCGGAACGCCCTGGCCCATCCGCTGTGTCATCGGAGTTGCAGCGTTGCCGATGTCGATCTGGCTGCACGCGATGTTGTACTTGCGGCCGTCGAGCGAGGTCGCCTTCGTGAGGCCGGTGACGCCGTGCTTGGTGGCGGTGTAGGGCGCGGAGTTCGGTCGCGGCGTGTGCGCCGAAATCGAGCCGTTGTTGATTATGCGGCCCCCCATCGGGTACTGCGCTTTCATGATCCGGATCGCGTGCTGGGTGCACAGGAACGTGCCGGTAAGATTGGCGTCAACGACCCCGATCCACTGTTCGTACGTCAGGTCTTCCATGAGCACGCCGGGCGAGCCGTGGCCGGCATTGTTGAACACCACGTCCAGGCGTCCGAACGCGTCCATCGTCTTCGAGAACAGCTCCGCAACCGACTCAGGATTGCCCACGTCGCCCTGGACGGCCAGTATTCGCGAGCCGCCCTCGCCAGCATCGGATATCGTCTCTTCCATCGGCTCGGTGCGACGTCCCGATATCGCGACGGAATACCCGTCCTGTACCAGCGCCAGGGCGGACTGCTTGCCGATGCCGCTGCCGCCGCCCGTAATAATAGCCACTCGTCCGTTTGAAGCCATTGGTCATTTCTCCTAGCAATCTTGTGCGAAGATGTGTACTCGCCAGAGTTGTGCCCGCTGGCGGTCGACGATCGTCGAGGCGTGATCGCCAACTACCGGTGCTGAGTAGCGATTATAGTCGTGCGCACCGACCCGTGCCACTGCCCTTGGCCCTGCGTACGCCGCCCATGTCGGCGCCTTCGAGGGGCACTTTGCCGATTGCGGTGTCGCGCTCCAACGAATCGAGGCGTTCCCGCGGGATGCCAAGCACCTCGCCTAGCACGTAGTCGTTATGTTGGCCGAGCCCGGGCGCCGGTTCGTGCCTTGGCTCGGGTTCCGACTCCAGCTTCCAGATCGGACCACTCATCGGGTGTGTGCCCGCGTCAGGATGATCGATCGTTCTGAAGTAGCCTCGATCTTGCAAATGAGGATCGTCGTACGTCCCCGCGCAGCAATCCAGAACCGGTCCGGCCGGAACGCCACGCTCTTGCAAACGCTCCGTGACGCGTTGCCGGTTCTGTGTGGATGTCCATCGACTCAGCGCGGCGTCGATATCGTCGTGGCGCGCCAGTCTGCCGTCCAGCGTCGACAGCCGGACGTCATCTGCGAGATCGGGGTCGACGACGACGTCGCACAACGCTTGCCACTCGGCGTCTGTCCGAACTGCGATCGCGACCCAGGCGTCTTCACCCTCGCACGGATACGCGCCGTGGGGTGCCATCGCCGGATGCCGGTTGCCGCGCCGCTCCCGAGCGTTGCCGGTTAGCTCATATTCCAAGAAGACTTCGCCGAGGTGAGGGATGAACGCCTCGGATTGGGACAAGTCGATGAACTGGCTCTTGCCTGACAAGGCGCGCTGATAGACGGCGGTGCAGATGGCGAAGGCCGCCGTCACCCCTCCCACGGCATCCGGATGGTGCACCGGCGACAGCCGCGACAGGTCCAGGTCAGGGTAGCCTCGAAGCGCCGAATGGCCGGAGATAGCGTCGATGCTCATCCCCATGCTGCGTATGCCCTTGTACGGCCCGGTGTTCCCGTATCCGGGCATGAACAACGCAATGATGTCCGGTCGGGCCTGACGCAGCGCATCGTATCCCAGGCCGAACTTCTCCATAACTCCGAACGAGTAGTTGCAAACAACGACATCGCTAACGGCGACGAGGTTCAAGAAAGCATCTACGCCTTCAGGGCGGGTCAGGTCCAAGGTCATGGCGATCTTGTTCCGATTGATCGCGTTGAAGTTCGCGACCCGATTCCACGGGCGTTCGCCAGGGTCGCCGTCCGGATATCCCGGCGCTCCGGGACGCGGCCGGATCGGTCCTCTCGCGATGCGCTGCACCGACTCTACTTTCACGACCTCCGCGCCCATGTCGCCCAACAACGCCCCGCAAAACGGTCCCGCCCAGATCTCCGCGAGTTCCAAGACCCTGATTCCAGTGAGCGGCCTCAAATCACGCCTCGCCTTCGAAGTCCATCGATCTCGGAGCCGTTCATCCGAAGCACGTCCGAAAAGACCGCGCGTGTATGCTCCCCCAACCCGGGCGCCGGCATCTCTTCGACCCCGGGTGCGTCAGACAACTTGAACGGCTGGCCCGGATAGGCGAGGGTTCCGAATTCGGGATGGGCGATCCGGCGGAAGAAGCTCCGGTCTTTGAAGTGCTCGTCGGCCATGATCTCGGGCGGTGTCAAAACAGGCCCGCCCGGAATGCCCTCTTCCTGAGTGGCCTGGAACACTTCGGCGCGTGTGTGACGGTCCAGCCATTCCTGGAATATAGCCTCCAGCTCGATGCGGTTCTTGACCCGGTCTTCGGGTTCGACGAACCGTGGGTCACGAGTCAGCTCGGACTTGCCGATCATTCGCGCGATGTTGGGCCACATCCGCGGTCCCAGCGGCAGGAAGCTCATGTGGCCGTCCTTGCATCGGAACGTGCCCACCGCGTAAGGCTCGCGCCCCCCGGCCGCCGATGTTCGCGGCTCCCGGCGTAGGTCCAGCTCGCCGTTGTAGACGAAGGGCGCCCGCCGCCCGATCTGGTGCGGATGCCCGGCCATGCATTCCATTATCGAGAGGTCGATCCAATCGCCTTCCCCGGTCATCAGCGCGCCGACGCACGAGGCCACAGTCGCGGCAGCGGCGGCGGTTCCGGCGAAATACCCCGCGATCTCCCCGCCGTACATCAACGGGTGACGCTCCGGAATGCCTTCACGTGCCATGCCTCCGCCCATCGCGAACACGGTGAGCTCGGTGTACTCGAAATCTTTGTAGGGGCCTGTCTGCCCGAACGGGGTGACCGAGGTCATGACGATTCCGGGTGTCTGATCGCGCAGCCGATCGTAGCCGATGCTGAGCGACCCCATGATGCCGGGCTTCAGGCTCTCGACGATGATATGGCTTTTGGAAGCGAGATCATGAAACGCGGCCTGCCCCGGTTCGCTTTCGAGGTCCAGAGTGACGCTCTGTTTGTCAGCATTGAGATGCAGGAAGAACGCGGCATCTTCTTTTGAGGACGGGCTGGGCGCACGCTGTCCGGCCCATTGTCGTGCCGACATCGAATCGACGCCGGGTTTCTCGACCTTGATCACCTCGGCGCCATACTGGGCCAGAAGTTTTGCGCAAAACGGCCCGGCGACGCCGTCGGCCACCTCGAGCACGCGTATGCCGTCAAGAATCGCTACAGGCACCCATCTACCTCCTCCGCCCTGGTGGCGGCAACGCCAATTCTCCACGCGGCGGCTGTGCCTGTCAACATCGCACGGAGATGTTCGACGGTTGTTCGTTGCCGAGGTTCACCCAAGTTGATAAGCTATAGGCAGCCGCTAAGGGACGGCCCAGACACGACCAGCGATACGGGGAACCGAGATGCAAGACGTATTCCGCGAGGCTGTAAACCTTCTCGAGAAGGACGACCAGATGGTCGTGGCAACAGTCATCCGAACCAAAGGGTCCACGCCACAGAAGCCTGGCGCGAAGTTGCTCGTGCGCAGAGACGGCACCGGCGTCGGCACGCTGGGCGGAGGTTGCGTCGAAGGCGACATCTGGTTCGAAGCCACGCAACTCATGAAGCGCGGAGGCGATACCCAGTACCGTGAGTACGAGTTGAACGAAGACCTCGCCGCCGAAGACGGCCTCGTGTGCGGCGGCACGATGTTCTTCCTCATCGACCCGATCTACAGCCCCGACGAATACCTGCCCTACGCCCGCGAGATCGAGGCGGCGTACCAGGGCAAGGGACCCGTCGCGGTGGCGAACCTGATCAAACCGGCTCCAGGCAGCGACGCCGCTCTCGGCTCGAAGCTGTTCGTGCGGGAAGACGGCTCGACCGAAGGCACTCTGCACGATGTCAATCTCGACGAGGACGCCGCGGATCTCGCTCAGGACTTGATGATCCACGGCAAGAGCGAGTACGTCGTCGCCGACAACGGCGCGGAGTACTTCGTCGAAGCGTTCACGACCCCGCCTCAACTGGTGATCTGCGGCGGAGGTCACGTCTCGAAGGCGATTGCGGCCCACGCGGCCAGCCTGGGATTCCGGCTTTTCGTCACCGACGACCGAGAAGAGTTCGCCAACCGACAGCGATTCCCCGACGCTGACATGATCGTTGCCAAGCCGCCGGCGGAGGCGCTCAAGGAACTGCCGATCAACCCCAACACGTTCATCATCGTCGCCACTCGCGGCCACAAGTTCGACGCCATCGCCACAGCCGCCGCAGCCGCCACTGAAGCCCGCTACGTCGGCTTGATGGGCAGCAAGCGCAAGACCATCCTGATCTACGAAGACTTGGTCCGCATGGGCCTGTCGGTCGATCGCATCCGCGAAATCCGCTCCCCAATCGGCCTGGACATCAAGGCCCGGACTCCGGAAGAGATCGCCATCTCCATCATCGCGGAGGTCCTGCTGTTCCGGCTGGGAGGCGCAGGTCTCCCGATGAAGCTGGAGCAACGCCAGATCGACCGGATCGTCGCGAAGGTGGAGGCCGAGAAGGCCGTACCGGTCGCCGACTAGCGTAAAGCCGACTCAAAGTGAGCACTCGAGACGAAATTGACGGCGGAGCAAGCGCTCCTCCCACGCAGTTCGTCTCGGCGATCCTGACCGCGGCCGGCCAGTCCACTCGCATGGGCAGCCCGAAGCCTTTATTGTCGTGGCGCGGCACAACGTTGCTCGAATATCAGGTTTCATGCCTGCTGGAGGGCGGCGCGTCCGAGGTGATCGTCGTACTCGGCCACCGATCAGAAGACATTGCTCCGCACGTCAAAGGCGCCAATGTCCGATACGTCGTCAACCCGAGATACATCGAAGGCAGATCGACCTCAGTGGTTTGTGGAGTCGATGCCGTCTCGCCTTTATGCGAAGCGATCATGCTGCTCGCCGTCGACCAACCCCGGACGCCCGAGATCGTCGCCCGGGTCATAGACTCCCACGCGGCCAACGACGCCCTCGTCACGTCGCCCCGACACGAGGGCCACGGTGGCCATCCTCTGGTCTTCGCCGCGAGCCTCAAGCCCGAGCTCATGCGCATCACGGAAGAGCGTCAGGGCATCCGCGAGGTGTTCGATCGCCACAGAGACAGTGTCCTGGAACTGCCACTCAACGACCCGATGATCCGGCTGGACTTCAACACCCCGGACGAGTACGAGGCGGCCAGGCGCCAGTACGAAGCGTGAACACCGCTGCCCATTCGCCATTCTGAGGCCGCAGCCGAAGAATCTGGTCGTACGACGATCACGCCGCGCCTACAGACACCTCGGCGTTTGAGCCGCCCAGCGAGCCCATGCCGCTGGAGTCACGGCCGGCAACCGGAAAACCCACGTCGCGATGAACTCGCCGTCGTGCCATTGGGGCTCCGACTCGAGGTCGCCCATCAGGCGCTGCAACCAGGCGTCCTGGTCCGGGTCGTCGGCATTGGTGTGGTAGACGTCTTTGTTCTCGAAGATGCCCATCATGATCATGTCCCGCGGGTCCGAGTCGAGATTCACCAGGTAGCCTGAAACGGCGCCGTCAATCTTGGGCTTGCGTTCCGCGTTTCACTCCTGTAGAGGGTGCTGAGCTCGTCCCTAGTGCCCTGCCTTGACTCTGAAATGCGCAACTGTCCCGTACATCGTATCCTCTGCCTCCCGGTCGTATAGCGATTCATCCACACAATGTTAGAGTACGTCCGATACCGACGCGAACACAAACAATTGCGCTACCCGCTCCAGGCCTGCCACGCGCGCTCCAGACGTTTCTGCGCGACCTGATGCTTCTTACCCAGATCGGCGATCTTGTCGATGTCCTGGCTTGCCGACGCTTCAGCGAGCTGGCGTTCAATTCGGGCGATTCTGGCCTCGAGTTTCTCGATGGTTGCGCCGTGGTCGACGGCCGATGCCACGGGCTCCGCGGCGCGTTCTTGCTTTTTCGTTTCGCGAACCCGTCGTCGTTGCCGGGCTTTGGCTCGCTTCGAAACCAGAGGCGCGACCGCTGGCTGCTTGGACTGGACCCACTCCGGAAACGTTCCCGGGAACAGCTTCGCGACGCCGTCCTCGATGGACCAGATCTGATCCGCCATCAGAGAGATGAAGTGGCGGTCGTGCGAGACGAACAACAGCGCGCCCGAATAATTCGACAGCGTGTCTTCCAACGCTTCGCGACTCGGGATGTCCAGGTGCGTTGTCGGCTCGTCCAGGATCAGCACGTTGGGCTCGGTGATCAGCAGCCGGGCCAGAGCGAGCCTGGTGCGCTCACCGCCGCTCAGCACAGCGACCTGCTTGAACACGTCGTCGCCCGTGAACAGGAATCGGGCGAGGTAGCTGCGAGCGTCAACAAGTTGCAGGTTCCTTATGTCGATCAATGCGTCGAGGACGGATCTACCGTCGGGCAGATCGTCGGTGCCTTGCTGCAGATACCCGACATCGACGTTGTGCCCGAGTGCGATCGAGCCCGCGAGCGATTGCTGTTGCCCCAGAATCGTTCGCAGGAGCGTCGTCTTGCCGATGCCGTTGGCCCCAACGATGGCCGTTCGTGATCCGCGCTCCAGTTCGATCTTCGGGATCGACACCAGTTCTACCGATTTTGCGTCTTCGACGAAGCCCACTTTGAGGCCACGAATGCCGAGAACAACGCCGCCTGTTCGTGTGGCGTTGGCGGCCGAGATGCGGATCGACCGGTCGCGTTCCGGCGCGTCGATGCGTTCCATCCGCCCGAGTCTGGTTTGCCGTCCTCGGGCCTCTTTCGTTCGTTGACCGGCCATGTATCGTTGGATGAACGACTCTTCCTTCGCGATGAACTCTTGCTGGCTGTCGAAATCCTTTTGCTGCCGCTCGACCTGAGCTTGCTTCAGCTCTCTGTATTTCGAGTAGTTGCCAGGGAACCGCTGGAGCCGTCCATGGTCCATCTCCCATATTTCGGTCGCGACTCGGTCCAGGAAATACCGGTCGTGCGAAACGACCACAACGGAGTAGTCGAAGCTGGAGAGGAATCCTTCGAGCCAGTCAAGCCCGTCGAAATCGAGGTAGTTCGTGGGTTCGTCGAGCACCAGCAGGTCAGGGTCCGTGAGCAGGGCTCGGGCCAGAGCCGCCCGGGTTCGCTCGCCGCCACTCGCCATCGACGAAGGCGTTTCGAGCGTGTCCCGCGCCAGGCCCACGCCCGCGACGACGCGTTCCATCCGGTTCATGTAATCGTAGCCGCCCTCGGATTCATACTGCTCCAGCAGCGACGAGTAACGGCGCTCGGCCTGACGCCGTTCGTCGTCGTCGGACTGCTCGAGATCCGCTGCGCTGGTCGCGAGTTGATGCTCGAGTTTCAGGAGACCGTCGAACGCGATCATGATCTCGTCGTGTAGGGTGCCGTCGCGAGCCGCGTCAGGGATCTGCGAGACGTGGCCGATTCGTAGCGAGCGTGCTCGGCTCACGCTCCCGCCATTGGGCTCGAGTTCGCCGGTCAGTACGCGCAGCAACGATGTCTTGCCGCCGCCGTTCGGGCCGACGATGCCGACACGCGCCTGTTCATGCACGTCGAGGCTGATGCCCGAGAACACTTCGATCTCGCCGTAAAACAACCTGAGCTGAGAAGCAGAAAGAGTAGGCAATGCGATCAGTCGTCCGCGGGAACAGGTTCGGCTTCGGCGTGCGAGGATGTCCCCGCTCCGATGTGCCCGATCATCCAGTCCAGCATCCGCGACAGATACTCCATGCGCAGCTTCGGGTGTCCTCTGCGCAGGAAGCTGTGGGCGCAGTCCGGGAAGCGCACGAACTCGACTTCTTTGTCCAGCCGCTTAAGGGCGACGAAGTACTGCTCACTCTGTTCAATCGGACACCGAGCATCTGCCTCGCCGTGCATCAGCAAGACAGGCGTTTCGACGTTCTGTGCGTAGGTCAGCGGCGAGTGCTCCCTGAATGCGTCCACTGCGTCGACGCGCCGGCCGCCCCACTGGACCTCGCCGAAGCTGACGCCGATGTCGGATGTGCCGTACATGCTGGACAGGTTTATGCATGGAGCCCCGACGACCGCAGCGTCGAAACGCGTGTCGTGCCCGATGATCCACGAGCTCATGAATCCGCCGTAGCTGTAGCCGGTGATGCCCAGCCTCGATGCGTCGACGTAATCTCGGGCCGACACTTCGTCGACGGCGGCCATAATGTCCAGGTAGTCGCCGCCGCCCCAATCCGCGTGGACGGCCATCATGAAGTCGACGCCGTACGTAGACGTCCCTCGCGGATTGACCGCGAGGACGATATAGCCCGCGGTCGCGAGCACCTGCTGGATGTCGTTAAACGCATCCGAGAACACGCCGTGCGGCCCCCCGTGGATGTCGAGGACGAGCGGATACTGCTGCGTTTGGTCGAAGTCCGGCGGGAAGAACAGGCGAGATTCGATTTCCGATCCCGCTCGGTTCATCGTGAATTTCTCAAACAGCGCTGGCGGATGTTCTCGAAGGTATTCGCGGTTGTAGTCGGTCAGTTGACTCATGGCGCCCGAGTCGAGCTCAACCCGGTGCAGATTGCCCGGCGAGTCCGGCGTCGCGCTCAAGACGACGGCCCGTTTTCCGGCAGCATCGAATGTGACCGCGGTGAACATCGCGCCACCGCCTGCGATCTTGTGCAGGGCGCCGTCAGTGACGGCAATCTCATACAGGGCGGACTCGCCCCGCGCGTCGCCTTGGAACACGATGCGGTCATCGGATCGCCAACGAATGTCAGGCGGCGGAATCAGTGGAGCGTACCCGCCGGCCGGCTTCAACGAGTCGTCGGTGAGTCTTCGCGGCGGCTGTCCAGGCTGGAGCATGTACAACCATCCCTGCCATCCCGCTGGAGCTTCACCGCGATCTGACCCGACTACCGCGATTGCGTGTCCGGTCGGCGACCAGGTCACCGCGGCGATGCCGGACAGTCCCTCCGATCGGTGCTCCAGCGCCCCTCCTCCGGATGCGACAACGTATACGTCCGAACGAGTCTCGATGTCCTTGGCGTCGCGTCGGTCGCCGATGAACGCGATGCCGGAGCCGTCTGGCGACCATGTAGGCGCGCTGTCGTCGCCATCGCCGTCGGTAATTTGCTTCATCTCGCCTGAGCTGACGTCCACCGTGAATATGTGGCTGAACGCGTCTCCGCGCCAGCCGATCGTGTCGCCTCGATACCGGATGCGCCGAACGACTTTGGTTCGGGGCATCTTCGCGTCTGCCGCGTCACCCGGAGGCAAGTCCGGGTCCACGTCGGACGCGAACGCCAACGAACTTGAATCCGGGGACCACTCGATTGCAGCGATGCCGCCTGGGACCGACGTCAACTGACGCGCCTCGCCTCCCGCTGTCGGGATGATCCAGATCTGCTTCCGACCGTTACCGTCCGGCCGCACAAACGCCATCGACGCGCCGTCCGGCGAGAACCTCGGGCTCCCGTCTTCGTCGCCGCTGGTGAAATCCGCGGCGTCGCCGCCATTGGTTGTCGCGACCATGATCTTCGATTGCTGTTTCAGGCTGACCCGGTCGATTGTCGATCGCACGAACGCCACTCGGCTCCCGTCTGCCGATAGGCACGGGTCCGAAACGCTGGTCAGTTTGACGATGAGCTCGGGCGTAATGGGACTAGGCATGGGTCTCTCCTTGGATATCGCATCGGGATATCGTAACGCCTGAACTATCTAACCCCACCGGCTGGCGGCGCGTCAAGCTGGCCGTCGTCCGAACGACGACTCGCCGAGTCACACTGAGCGCGCGCCTACTTTCGGCTGGCAGAAGATTGATCAGTCGTAATAGACCGTCCATTAGCTTCGGACGAGACGCCATTCAATTGATCGGCGTCAGTTTCCGGTATTCGGTGCGCGTTGGGCAATGTCATGACCGCACGCTAGACGTCCTTCATTCGGCAAACGGCAGCGCTCGAATGCAGAAAACGTTGGAGGATTCAGGGCATGTTTGGGTTGTTTGGTCACAAACTTGGATCTGTCCCACCCACCCGCCCGCGAAGGTTTTCTTAGTATATGAACCGACACCCCAAAACCCTGGCGTGGGCTCGCCCCCTGCACCCCCACTTCCTCGCCTTACGAGGGCGCATAGGATTGTCCAGAGATATTCGCTCTGGCAAACGGGAGGGCAGATGCCCGTTACGCCTGTTCGAGACCGAAGGTGCTACCGGATCCATTCCGACACCGTGTGGCGCTCAGGCGGCAACACGTGCAAATTATCATGGGCAGCCAGTTAGGCGTTGCGTCGTGGGCGGTTGGGGACTTGTGTCGGTCGTCGTCGCGCTGGGTCACTGTCGAGTTGGACGCGCACGTGCGGCCTTTCGGTCCCTTTGGTCCCTTCCCTCCACTCCGAAAAAGTTGCGGCGCGCAACACGGCGAGGTATCGTATCAGGCACCCTGACCTGAAGCGTGCCTGATGCAGCGAATTCCGCTTGAACCCGTCGATTCCGTCACCGTTACCTCGTTGATGGACAACGTGTCCGATCTGTTGCTCCAAGACCAGGGACCGGCAAAGCGCGCATCGATCAATAACGCATCGGCGCCTCACATGGCCGCACGGTTCATCGAAGACAGCGACGTTGGCGACACGCTGCGGGCTGAGCACGGCTTCTCCGCGCTTGTGTCGGTCGACAAAGGAGGCCGAACGCACAACATCCTGTTCGACGCCGGCGTCAGCCCGGACGGGGTCGTCGATAACATGCGGAGGCTGAGCTTTTCGCCCAAAGACCTCAAAGCCATGGTCATGAGCCACGGCCATTTCGATCACACGGTCGGCTTGGACGGGTTGGCCGGCGAGCTCGGCACGGTGAATTTGCCGGTGATGGTCCACCCCGAGTTTTGGAGCCGCCGCCGAATCGCGATTCCCGGTCGGCGCGCTTCCGAGCTCCCGACGACGAGCAAGTCGGCGCTTGTCGGCGCCGGATTCGAGATGATCGAGGATCGCCAACCGTCGTTCCTGCTCGGCGGCTCAATTCTGATCACGGGCGAAGTCGACCGGACCACTGAGTACGAGACAGGCTTCGGAGTCCACCAGGCGTTTCGAGACGGCGGCTGGCAACCCGACCCTCTGATCCTCGACGACCAGGCGCTGATCCTGAATGTCCGCGACAAAGGTCTTGTGGTGCTGACCGGTTGCGGTCACGCTGGAATCGTCAACATCGTCCGCTACGCCAAAAGGCTGACCGGCGTGAACGACGTCCATGCCGCGATTGGCGGGTTCCATCTGAACGGGCCGATGTTCGAACCAATCATCCCGGCCACCATCGCCGCGCTTTCCGAACTCAACCCCCGATACATCGTGCCGGCCCACTGTACGGGTTGGCGCGCCGTCCACGCGATTGCCGCCGCGTTGCCTGATGCGTTCATCCAAAACAGCGTTGGCACGCGGTTCGAACTCTAGAGTGGCTTCGATTATCGCAAAAGCCCCGCGCTCCCGACGCACACTTTTCTTCGGATCAGCGATGCACATCTGGAGCGACCTGTTCTTCGCGATTCTGGTTCCGCTGCTGCCGTTCATCAAGGAAGACATGGACTTGAGCTTCACGGAGGTCGGGCTGCTCAGATCGGTGCTCAACGGGTCTTCGGCGGTGCTTCAAGTGCCAGCCGGTTTCCTGGCCGAGAGCGTGGGCGAGTTCTGGCTGCTGATCTGGGGCAACCTCTGGGTGGCCGCGGGGTTGGCCGCGATGGCGGCGTCGCCAGTGTTCATTGTGCTGGTGGCGGCTTCCGCGATCGGTGGGCTCGGCGGCGGCGCACAGCATCCGCTCGCTTCCAGCATGGTCTCTAGGGCGTACGACGATCGCGGTCGGTCCACGGCCGTCGGGACTGTCAACTTTGCCGGAGACCTGGGCAAGATGATGGCGCCGTTGGTCGCCGGGTTGTTCGCCGTTTCTTTAGGATGGCGATACGCGTTGCTGATCGTGTCGGTCGCCGGCGCAGTGTTCATGTTGGGCGCGATGCTGACACGCTGGGTGGTGGACATCGGGAAACCGGCAGCGAGCGAGCTCGACGAGTCACAGGTAGATGACAGCGCGCAAATGGGTGGTTTTGTGACGTTGAGCGGCCTTGGCATCTTGGACTCAGCAGCGCGGTCGGGGTCGCTCGTCTTCCTGCCGTTCGTCCTCGAATCGAAGGGATTCGGGTTAGCTCAGACAAGCTGGCTGCTTTTTCTGCTTTTCGCCGGAGGCGCGGCGGGAAAGTTCGTGTGCGGCTGGCTAGGCGATCGCATCGGCACTGTCAGCCTGATCTGGTGGACGAAAGGGTTGACGGCGGTGATGCTGGTCATCGCGATGGCCGCTCCGGCCTGGACGATGGCTCCGTTGATGATCCTGACGGGGATCGGGTTGAACGGCACGTCGTCGGTCCTGTACGCGACGGTCGCCGAATTCGTGCCCGCGACGCGCAGAGGCAGGTTCTACGGCTTCTTCTACACCACCAACGAGGCCGGAACTGTCGTCGCGCCGCTGGTCTACGGGCTGATCGCCGATCTGGCCAGCCTCAAGGTGACGATGATTGTCATGGGCATTGCGACCGCCACGATTCTGCCCGCGAGTCTGGCGTTGCGCAAACACCTGATTCCCCGCGTCGTGGGCCGGTCCGGCGACGCCTGACGCAGGTGTCGAGCCATTGACGCTTCGCGTGCCTCGGTGCTAGCATCACGGGTGTTCATACCAGCCTCGGATCAAGAATGACTCTCGACAGCGAACTCTCGCTCCAAGCCACAAACCGGGACTCCACACTGACCATAGGTGTGTTCGATGGGGTCCATCGCGGTCATCAGCATCTGATATCGCGGACGATCGACGAAGCCAAGAGGACCGGCAGGCAGGCTGGCGTAGTCACCTTCTCCAACCACCCGAAGGACGTGCTCTTTCCCGGCTCCGAGGTCGTCTGGCTCATGGACCTCGAAGAACGAGTCAAGCTGATCAAAGAAACCGGAGCCGATTTCGTGGCTCCGGTCACCTTCGACAAAGACGTATCTTTGATGCCTGCCGAGCAGTTCCTGGCGAAGCTGGTGGACAAGCTTAAGATGAAGCAACTGGTGGTCGGACCGGACTTCGTTCTGGGTCACGACCGAGACGGATCGCTGGGGACGCTGCCGGGAATCGGCGAGAGGCTCGGGTTCGACTTCGAGTCGGTCGAATCCCTCGCGGCGGGCGACGTACCTGTTCGGAGCACCGTCGTTCGGGGTTTGGTGGCCGATGGATTCGTGGACGTGGCAGCTCACATGCTCGGGCGGCATTTTTTCGTCAAAGGCGAGGTTGTCATCGGCGAGCGTCGAGGTCGCACAATCGGATTCCCGACCGCGAACCTGAGCCCGCCGTCCAATATCGCTGTTCCCGGCTTTGGAATCTACGCAACGTGGGCGCACACGGAGTCGGGCAAGTACATGGCCGCTACGTCGATCGGCGTACGCCCGACGTTTGAGGGCGAAGGCAGAACCATTGAGGCGTATCTGCTTGATTTCGACGACGACCTCTACGGGCAGACCATCCGGCTTGAGTTCGTCGACCGGTTGCGCGGCGAGAAGAAGTTCGACGGCATCGAGTCGCTCGTGGCGCAGATTGGCCGCGACGTCGAACAGACGCGCGAGCTACTGGGATCGCAATAACCCACGCCAGATCGACATCCACGGCGATGCGATCGGAATGCCCGCCCGGACTGTTTCAAACTTCAGTTTCCCACACTGCTCATCGACCCAGGTTCATGTGAGGTGCCAACAATGGACCAAGCGCTGCTAAACAAGATCATGAAGAGGGGCGTCTCCGACATCATCGTTGAGGACGAGTTCCGGCAACGGATGGAGGAAGGCAAGCCTCTCCGGCTCAAGATGGGGTTCGACCCGAGCGCACCCGACATTCACGTCGGCCATGCCGTGGGCCTGCGAAAGCTCCGCCAGCTCCAGGACCTTGGGCACAAAGTCGTCATCATCGTCGGCGACTGGACCGCACAGATCGGCGACCCGAGCGGCAAACCGCAGACGCGTCCGATGCTCACGCACGCGGAAGTGCTCGAGAACGCCGAGACGTACCTGGCCCAGTTCTTCAAGATCGTAGACCGAAGTCGAGCGGAGGTCCGCTGGCAGAGCGATTGGTTCGGCCCGTTTTCGCTCGCCGATGTTCTGAAGCTCACGTCGCGATTCACGGTGGCACAATTCTTGCAGCGAGACGACTTCGCGGCTCGATTCGCGGCAAACCAGCCCATCGCGATCACAGAGCTGCTCTACCCGCTGCTTCAAGCCTACGACTCGGTGGAGATCGAGTCCGACGTCGAATTCGGCGGCACCGACCAGATGTTCAACCTGCTGGTGGGCCGGGACTTGCAGTCGCAAGTCGGCCAACGGCCCCAACAATGCTTCCTGGTGCCGCTGCTTCCGGGAACTGACGGCGAGCTGAAGATGAGCAAGAGCCTGGGCAACTACATCGGCATCGACGAGCCCGCGAACGACATATTCGGCAAGACCATGTCGCTGCCCGACACGATGATCGTGCCGTACTTCGAAAACCTCACGGACATCCCGGAAGCCGAACTTGAGGAAGTGCGAAACGTCGTAGCGAACCAATCAGGCAACCCGATGGACCTCAAAAAGCAGTTGGCCCACGAGCTCGTGACGCAGTTCAAAGGGGCTGACGCTGCCCCGGAAGCCCAGGCGCACTTCGAGCAAACGGTGCAAAAAGGCCAGTTGCCGTCGGAGATCAAGGATGTCGACCTGGACCCGGGCGACCGCCTCACGAGCGGATTCTTGTTCGATGAGTTCGTCAACCGCGTAGGCGCGATGGTCGAAGAAGGCGTGTTCGTCGAAGACCAAGACGACACGGGTGTCAACGCTGGGGATGTCGTCGTCGATCTGGCCAAAATCGTCCTGGGCGCCGGGCTGGCTGCCAGCATGGGCGAGGCTCGGAGACTGGTCTCGCAAGGCAGCGTCTCGGTGGACGGCACGCAAATCCGCCCACCCGAATCCGGCTCACGCGTAGCGATCAACGTTCGCGACGGTTCGGTCATCCAGCGCGGGTCGCGGGATTTCAGGCGGTTGCGGATTCGATAGATCGGCGGTTGGAGTCGATCCTGAGATGTCGAGCCAAAATATACGCCCCGCCTTCACCGTCGTATACAAACCAATCGCACGCCGCCATTCGTAGGGGAGGGTTTCAAACTCTCCCTCGTGGTTCGCCCATAATATCACGAGATGCAGCGTGAACAATGGTGTAACGTGTGGTAATGCGGCGGGTATGTTGTGCGAAGACTGGCGGGGGGTTTGAAAGCCTCCCCTACGGCTTGATCGGCCGACGATGGGTCGATCGCCATCTATTGCGGTTGTGGCACATTCTAGTCGGCGCGTTCTCCTTAGAACGAATCGGGGTCGCAACCGACTACAGTTCGAGGACCTCGGCCATGCGCTTGCGATGGAATCGCGGGTCGCCCAGGTAATGGTACAGGGTGCGCGACATCCGAGTGTGCAGTGTCAGACCGTAGTCACGCATGACTCCGATTCCGGCATGGACCTCGTGGGCGCCGTTGCACGTCTGGTAGTACCCCTCGGTGGCAACTGCCTTGGCCAGGTGAATGCTGGTTTCGACGGGCCTGCCCGAGTCGAGCTTCCATAGCGCCTCGTAGGTGGTCCAGCGCGCGGCGTCGAGGTGGTTAACCATCGAGATGAGGTGGTCTTGCACCCGCTGGAATCGACCGATGGGCGTCCCGAACTGGATGCGGGTGCGCGAGTAGTCCAGCGTTATGTCGAAGACGGCTTGAGCGCCGCCGACCTGGAAGGCGCACAGCACGGGGATCGCCTTTTCGAACGCACTTTGCAGCGGTCGCCAACCGTCACCGGCCTCGCCGAGGATGGCTGATGCGGGCACTTCGACCGAGTCGAATGTTACTTCACCTACCCAACCCAGGAATCCGGGCAGCAGTCGAGTCGAGACGCCGGGCGCTCGGGCGTCGACCATCAGCAGCGTGACGCCCTCGTGGCCTCGGAGCCGCACGGCGCAGATGAGCGTCGTGGCGGCAGCGGCGTCGTGCACGAACAGCTTCGTGCCGCTGATGACGATGCCGTTGTCGGTGGGCTGAGCGCGCATCGAGATCGAGTCAACGCCCCAGCCGTAGTTGGGCTCGGTCAGCGCCAACGCGACGATCTCGCGTCCTTCGGCGATAGAAGGCAAGTAGCGTTGTCGCTGCTCGTCGGTCCCGGCTTCGAGCACGGTCAGCGCGCCCAGAACGCCGGACGAGAAGAAGGGACCCGAAATTGGGCCCGCGCCCATCTGCTCGAAGACGACAGCGGCGTCGGTCAGCGAGCTCCCAGAGCCGCCGTACTTCTCGGGCACCAACATTCCGAGCCAGCCGATGTCTGACGCCTTCTGCCACAGCTCGTCGGAGTAGCCGGAGTCGGTCTCTTCCAACTCCAGCAATGTGTCGCGCGGGGCCTCTCGGTCCATGAAGTCCGCGGCGGTGTGCTTCAGCAGTTCTTGTTGTTCGGTAAGGGATAGGTCCATGGGTGTGCCTTCAGTGTCTGTGTGATTGCGTTATGCGAGCTTGCCCGCCTCTTCGCGGACTTCGCGTCCGATTGCGAGGCGGCGGGCCATGATGACTTTTTGGATCTCGGCGGTGCCTCCAGGGTGTAGCGCGACGATGCTCGAGCGCTGGAAGACCTCCATGTGGCCGTCGGATGGGTCCCAGGCGGGGTCGTTCGTCAGGGCGTACGGGCCCAGCACTTTGAGGATCGATTCGCCCATGCGCAGGCCCGAGGTCTTGCGGTAGTACGAGTGCTGCGGTCCCTCGTGGGCCATCTTCTGTTGCGAGTGCCGCATCCAGTAGTTGCGCATGCCGAACAGCCGCGATATCTCCGCTTCGACGTAGACGTCTACCATGAGCTCCTGGACCTCGGGGTCCTTGCTCAGAGGCTTACCGTTGCGTTCGAGGCCGCCCGCGTACTCGAACAGCCGGTCCACCAGGCGGTTGCGACGGATAGTGCCGCCGGAGCCGTGTTCGAGCTCGAGGTGCGTCGTCGCGACCTGCCAGCCGTTGTTTTCGCCGCCGATGAGGTTCGAGGCTGGCACCCGAACGTTGTCGAAGAACACGGTGTTTTTGACGCCCGTGCCGGCGCCGCCTTCGCCTCCGGAGATCAGCAGCTCCATCGGAGTGACCGTGATGCCCGGACTGTCGGCGGGGACAATGAACCAACTCAGGTTCTGGTGCCGCTTGCCGTCGGGGTCGGTGCGGGTGATCATCCAGAATTGTTCGGCGCCGTGGGAGCTGCCGACAAAGATCTTCTGGCCGTTGATCACGTAGTCGTCGCCGTCGCGGACCGCGCTAATCTGCACGCCCGCAAGGTCGGAACCGGCGCTCGGCTCGGTCAGTAGCTGCCAGGTGCGAACGTCGCCGGTGAAGATCGGCGGCAAGAAACGCTGCTTCTGCTCGTCGTCGCCCCAAACCAAGATGCTCGCGCCGCCGAGCCGTCCGCCGCTGTCGTAGTATGGCGGCACGGTGAGGTCGTACTCGTCGAGTTCCTCTTCGATGACGATCGCGTGATCAATGCCCAGTCCGCCGCCGCCATATTCCGACGGCGCTGTGGGCCACAGCCAGCCCTTGCCCCCGAGTCGACGCCCGAGGACGCGGTACTGGAGATACTCCTCGTACGTGGTGTCGGCGGCGTCCGCCGGCTGGGCGAGGTCGGACGGCACGTTGTCGCCGAGCCAGGCGCGGACCTCTTCACGGAAGGTTTGCTGTTCGGCGGTGTATCTGGGTTCGAAGTCCATTGAGCGGTCTCCCAGGTGCGGTGCTGATTGGTCGTTTCAGGTCGTGGGACCGATTGTATGTGCGTGCGTAGGTTGCGTCAAATCGGGGGGTAACGTGGAGGCTCGGTTGAGGGACCGAAGGGACGAGAGTGACGGCAGGGACGCGACCGCTGGGAGAGTCGACGCCGCCGGCGGGCCGGCGTTGCGATCGAGTTGGGTGGTGAGGCAGGTTCGGCCTGAAGGCGAAAACGAAATATTCGGCGCCGGAAAAATGTGTCATCTGAGCCGCAGTCGAAGAATCTGGTCGCTGAACACGCCAATTTGCCTAAGTAACCCCAAATGCTTCTTTTTCTCCGGGGCGCCTATCACGGCAAAGAAAATTGAGCACAATGTATCGGGTCATTGACCATAGCGGCTTAAGCGACGCTTGCGCCTGGGCGGCCCTTCAACAGGCTTCCAAGTAACGGCGCCTCATCTCGCCATCCTGAGCCGCAGCGAAGGATCTGGTCGAATGCGAAAATTGTCTCCCTGCGGGGCCCGAGATTCTTCGGCTGCGGCCTCAGAATGGCGACAGTTCAAGCGCCGTTTCTATCTCATGCGTCGTCTCCGTCCCGCAGACATAACGTTCCTCAGGGCGAACGGATGGGTGCATGGCTCACCATGGAAGGATGCCCAGCATCGCGAGAAGGGATGGGCGAAACTTATTTAGTTGATGACCATTACGGCCAAGCGGAGATGCCACCCGTTCGCCGTGGTACAATCGCCCGCGTGAGTTACGTCGCAGACCTCCACATCCACTCCCCTTACGCGATTTCGACCAGCCGCGATCTTAGCCTTGAAAACCTTGCCGTTTGGGCGAAATTGAAAGGCATCGATTTGCTGGCCACCGGGGACTTCACGCACCCGGTTTGGGCCAACGAGATCCGCACGAAGCTGACCGATTCGGGCGATGGGCTGTTTTCGCTCGACGGCGTCAAGTTCGTCCTGGGCACGGAGCTGAATTGCAACGGCCGGCAGGACGGGCGCAGCCGTCGGATACACACGCTAGTGTTCGCTCCCGATCTCGGGGCGATGGACCGCATCGGCAAAGCGATGGCCGGCAGCGGCGCGTCGCTGGCCGGTGACGGGCGACCGACGGTGCACATGACGCCGCGCGAACTCGTCGAGACGCTGATGGAGATCGACGATCGGTGCATCGTCATTCCGGCCCACGCCTGGACGCCATGGTTCGGAGTGTACGGCTCGAAGTCCGGCTTCGACTCGCTCGAAGAGTGTTTCGGTGACATGCTCGACCACGTTGCGGGCATCGAGACTGGGCTGTCGAGCGACCCTGCGATGTGTTGGACGGTGCCCGAGCTCGACGACAAGGCGCTGCTCTCGTTCTCGGACGCGCACTCGCTGCCGAAGATGAGTCGAGAGCTGACTGTCTTCAACGGCGAACCAAGCTACGAAGGCCTGGTGAAGGCGATGGCCGAACAAGACATCGCGTACACGGTCGAGTTCTTCCCCGAGGAGGGTAAATACCATTACTCTGGTCACCGGAAGTGCGGGGTGAGCTACTCTCCGGACGATGTCGCCCGATACGGCAGGGTGTGTCCGTCTTGCGCTCGAAGGATGACGCTGGGCGTCATGCAGCGCGTGGCGGAGGTCGGAGCGCGACCGGTCGAGACGTATGTCGACGAACAAGGCCTGACGAGGGCCGACAACGGCCGTCCGCCGTTTCGTTCGCTGGTGTCGCTGCAACAGATCTTGTCCGAGGCGATGGGCTTCGGCGTGAACACGAAGCGCGTTCAGGGCGCCTACCACGAGTTGGTGAAGGCTTGTGGAGCGGAGCTGACCGTGTTGCTGGAGGCGCCGACCGACGACCTGGCGAGCGCGGTTCCGCAGCATGGCGAACGGATCGTTGAAGGGATCGCCAAAGTCCGGGCGGGCGACATATTCGTCGAACCCGGCTTCGACGGGCAGTTCGGCAAGGTGCAGGTCTGGCCGGACGAGATGGCCGCGCCACGCAGACCGCTCGCGCAGAGCCGAATGGAGTTGTAGGCAAGGCATCAACGTGTGGGCGTGTGGTGGGGCTGGTCGTTTCGGACTGACGGGCTCCGACGAGAAGGAGCGGTCTTGTGTCTGATGCGAATCAATCCCAGGCATTCCCTGTCCAGTGGAACGATCCGGCTGACGCGGAACGAACCTGGACGTACGACCCCATGCACAACCCGGAGGTCCTTCCGCCTCTGGCTCACGAGTTCCATCGTCGTGGAGATCGGCGGCATACTGAGCCACGCGGCGGTGACGGCTCGCGAGTACGGCATCCCGGCGGTTTTGGGAGTTGTGGGGGCCCGCGACGGCCTGATGCTGGAAGTGGACGGCTCCAATGGTACGGTCCGAATCCTCTGAGATCGAAACTGCGACCCCGCCTTTAGGACGGAAATATGCCAGACCTGCTCGTAGTGTATGAGACCCCCGACGGATCTGATTTTCCCGTACAGTGGGACGACCCCGAGGACGCCGACCGAACTTGGAACCATGATCCGATGCACAGCCCACGCTTCATACCGCCCCTGGGTCACGAACTGCACACCGGGCCCCTGATGACCGGGTTCGCCAAAGGTTGGTCCGAGGCTGGCATCCCGACCGTCGCGAATTGCAAGCTGTTCAACTACTACTCATTTACCGCCAGGGCTGCGCCTCCCCCGCCTCCGGATTTCAAACCGCCGTCGCCTGAAACGATTCTCGAGAGGGCTGCTGCCGGCGGTCTCCGACGGAAAGCCGAGATACTCCCAGAGGTCAAGCGTCGCACCGAGCACTACCGCTCGACGGATTTTGCTTCGCTGACGGGTGCGCAACTCGCCGCTGAACTCAGGGAATTGCAAGATGGCAGCGTCGAACAGGGCCGTATGCACATGCTGGCAATAATGCCTTGGAATCAGGCGACCAACCTGCTGGTCGATACGTACACTCGGATGACCGGCGGCAGCGAGCTCGATGCGGTGAGGCAGTCCAGGGCGATGGAAACATGGGCGTCGTAGCAGGTCGTGCGCTGTGGGATCTGAGCAGATTGGCCGATGGCGTCCCGTCGGTTCGTGAACGGCTGCCTGCGATCGCGGACGAACCGGCGTCGGATGTTTTGGCCGACCTCGAAGGCGAGGCGTCGTCAGAGGCATTCCTCCGGAGCCTGTCCACATACCTGGACGACTACGGCTGGCGAATCGACTTGCAGGGGTTCGCGACACCAACCTGGGCGGAAGACCCAACGATTGCGTTGCGACAATTGAAGGCGTACTTGACCCTGGACACTTACGACCCGGACGCGGAACTGCGCCGCTTGCAGGACGACCGGTACGCCGCCGAAGCCGAGTTGCGTCAGAAACTATCGACAACGGATTGGACTCGGATGTCGGCCATTATCGAGGTCGCGAGGGACGTTTCACCGATATTGGAGGATCACAATTTCTACATCGACCAGCGACTGACGACTCTGCCGCGCCGGATGGTCCTGGAAGCAGGCCGCAGACTGGTCGGGGCGTCGATCATCGCCGAAGCGGCTGACGTGTTCTTCCTGCACCTGAGCGAGTTGACCGAGTCACTGCAAAGCGGGCAACGTGACTTCAGAGGCGTGACCGCCGATCGCAGGCAAGAGATGGCACACATTAGGCCGCCGTCGGTCATCGGCACCCTGCCGAAACCGTCTCCGTGCGGCGCCGGTGACGCCGCACGCCGCCGATTCTCCGGCGACCAGCGGCTGCAGTCCGATCAGCCGAACATGCTCATCGGCAGCGGCGGGTCGGCGGGCGTCGCGGTCGGCCCGGCGCGGATACTGCTGACCCTAGCCGATGCCGGGCGTCTGAACAAAGGCGATGTTCTGGTCACGGGCACGACAATGCCGCCGTGGACGCCTCTGTTCGCGGTGGCGAGCTCAATCGTCCTCGAGACTGGCGGCGTCCTGAGCCACGCCGCCGTCACCGCCCGTGAGTATGGCTTGCCGGCGGTGCTGGGCGTCCGAGACGCCACGCGCGCCCTTCGCGACGGCCAGATGCTCGAGGTTGATGGCACGCAGGGCACCGTGCGCATTCTCTCGTGATCGGTGCGGCACGGAAAGGCTTGAACATAATCAAACGGCTCGACGATGGCTAATCGGGTGCACATATTCGGAGCGTCAGGTTCGGGCACAACCACGCTCGGGACCGAGTTGTCGAAACGGTTGCGCGTGCCTCACCTGGACTCGGATGCGTACTACTGGAAACAGACCGATCCGCCGTTCGTCGAAAAGAATGAGCCGTCAGTTCGAATTCGCCAAATCGAGCGCGACATTTCCACCGTCTACAGTTGGATTTTGTCGGGTTCGATATGCAACTGGGGAGACCCGCTCCTGCATCACTTCACTATCGCGGTGTTCCTTCAACTCGATCCTTCGATTCGAATGAAGCGAATCAAAAACAGAGAGATCGACCGATACAGCGACCGGATTCAGCCGGACGGCGACATGCATCAGAAGCACCTCGAGTTCATGTCGTGGGCGGAGAGCTATGACACTGCCAAAGCGCCGATTCGAAGCCTTGACTTGCACGAGAAATGGATGACGACCCTGCCTTGCCCGATCCTCAGGCAGGACTCTGGCCGAAAAGTGGAAAACTTGGTTGAAGAAGTTTTGATGCTCGTCGCTGACTAGCTACATTCGCCCGCATTTCGACGAGATTGCGTCGGCGAAATCCATGACGTACGATGACCCCAAATTCGACCTGCGTGGATGTGAGGAACGAGATGATATCGATTACCGGTGAATCGAGAGACCAGTTGAACAGAGCCTTGGACGACGGGATTCCCTGCTTGGTGGGCACCGCATCCGCGGACGGGCAGCCACAAATCAGCCTCAAAGGCAGCATCCTCGTCTACGATGACGAGACGCTGGCGTACTGGGAGCGGGCCAAGCGGTCGGCCCTGGAGAATGTCGGCGTGAATCCGAAAGTTGTGGTCTTCTATCGCAACCCGGGCGAACGCGTGAACTTGCGCTTCCAGGGCACGGCGACGATCCACGATTCAGGCCCGATCAAGGACGAGGTCGCTGACAGAGCCGTCGAACGCGAGATGAGCCGTGACCCAGAGCGGCACGGCGTCGCGGTGCTGGTCAAAGTCGACCGGATCGTGGAGCTTTCGGGGAATGTGCTTCAAGAGCGGGGCTGAGCTCGACGCTCGTAAATTCGGAGGCGAACCGTGACTGTTGGGTTCGCGATTCGCCTTTTGACCGTCTTTGGGGTGCATGTTAAGATTCAAGCGACGGGTAGCCGTCGCCCAGGCGTCAATCCGCCGCTGGACAACGCGGCGAATCCGCGCCAACGGTTGATCGTCGACCGAACATCTGCATCACAGGAGCTGCGATATGTCAGGGCATTCAAAATGGTCGACTATCAAGCACGGCAAAGCGATTACCGACGCTCGACGAGGCAAGCTATTTACTAAGCTCACCAAAGAGGTCATTATCGCAACTCGCGAGGGCGGCGGTGACCCCGATATGAACTTCCGGCTGCGAATGGCCATCCAAAAAGCCAAAGACCAGAACATGCCCAGCGACAACATCGACCGGGCGATCAAGAAAGGATCTGGCGACGCGGGCGATGGCGCCCAGATGCTCGAAGTCCTGTACGAAGGGTACGGTCCGGGGGGCGTCGCAATCATGCTGGAAACGCTGACCGACAACCGCAACCGCACGGTGTCCGACGTCCGTTCGACACTCACCAAAGCGGGGGGCAACCTGGCAGAGGCCGGCGCGGTGGCGTGGCAGTTCGAACAAAAGGGTGTCATCATGGTTGAGGCGGGCGAAGATCTGGCCGAGGAGTTGGCCCTCATCGCAATCGACGAGGGCGCCGATGATTTCGAAGCGTACGATTCGACACTCGAGATATTCTCGGCTCCCGGCACGCTGGAGGCTATCCGAATCACATTGGAACAGAACGAGGCGAAGATAAACTCTTCCGAGATTTCGATGGTCCCCAGCCACACGATCGAACTAGACAATCGAGCGGCGATCCAAACCCTCAAACTGCTCGACAAGCTCGAGGATCTGGAAGACGTGCAGAAGGTCTACTCGAACGCGGACTTCTCCGACGAAGCCATGGACCAGTACAGCACCGAAACCGGGTAGGGTTGGGCGACACCCACGTCTCTCAGAGAAGCTTGAATCGACCTTCGAGAATCTGCCCTCGGACGATGTGCGTTCGCTGTTAGGGCGTCTGGAGCAGCTCATGTTGGTTGTCGGCGTAGATCCCGGTACGTTCAAGATGGGCGTGGGCGCCGTGAGATCGGACAGCGGCGATCTGATCCTCGCTCACACAGAACTTTTGAGTCCCAAGCAGTCAGCCACGCTTGAGCAGCGATTAGCTTGGCTCCACTCCAAGCTGGCCGAGCTGCTTGAGACTCTCCGGCCCGAAGTGGTGGCCATCGAGCAGCCGTTCGTGTCACGCAACGTGAGGGCGGCGATGGCAGTGGGTCAGGCGCAGGCGGTCGCGATGATAGCCGCGGCCGATCTGTCGATCCCGGTTGCCAGTTATGCCGCTCGCGAGGTGAAGAAAGCCGTCACGGATTACGGGGGCAGCTCCAAAGAGCAGGTGCAGGAGATGGTCCGTGTGCTGCTCGATTTGCCAGACGCGATCGAGTCTTCGGACCGTGCGGATGCACTGGCGATTGCGATTTGTCACATCAACAACTCGCAAGTGTACGATGTCACCATGCGAGAGTGAGACTCGCGGCTTCGCAATCACTCCGAAAACGGATGTCAGAAGCCGTCCGACAAGCTCACTTATTTAAAAACCGGAAGGCGGTTATCGGCGGAAATTGGCCATGATCTTCCAAATGGATCGCGGTTGGTCCCGCCCGCCCGCCCGAAAGTATTCTCTAGGGACACCCCAGACCCCGGCGTAGGCTACGCCCCCTGCACCCCCGATAAATGGGTGCATCGGATCAGAACTTACGATTCCAAAGAGGTTCCTTCACTGGAATACACTTGCCGGGAGGGGACGTATCCCAATTCCACGATCTGTCCGAGTGGACCGGTGAGTGTGAGGCGCTTTGCGCTTCGAGGCAGTCAATCGGATTCAACGTGTGTCCGAAAAGTTCGCAAACTCTCCGGGCGAACGGGGTCGAATTAGGCGGCTCGAAGGGAACTTTCGAGCCGCCTCTGGAAGGTCACGGAACATTTAGCGGCAAGATCCCGGATCATGGTTCGTAGATTTATCGGGATGATGAATGGCGGAAAATGGTATCGACTTTGATCTCATCTGTATCCGGAGTCGTTGAGGCCGTCGGACCCGATTGGGTTGACGTGGCTCTCGGCGGCATCACATTGCGCGTGAGCGTGCCCGGTTCCACTGCCAGCGGCGTCGGCGCCGCAGGGGATGCCGTCCGTATGCACACCTCCCTTCAGGTCAGGGAGGACAGCCTGACGCTGTACGGCTTCTTGTCGGACGAAGAGCGTCTTACGTTCGACACGTTGCTTGGCATCAACGGTGTCGGACCACGCTTGGCGTTGGCGGTGCTCTCGCGGTTCGCACCTTCCGCGTTGGCGGCCGTGGTGGATGCGGCGGACACAGCCGCCCTTTCGACGGTGTCAGGCGTCGGCAAACGAACGGCCAGCCGCATCATCCTTGAGCTCAAAGGCAAGCTGGACCTCGACTTTGGCGGCGCCGCGGCCGGGCCGGTGGACATCGACGCGCTCGACGCGCTGGTCGCGTTGGGGTACAGCGACACCGAGGCGCGCCAGGCTCTCGCTGCGTTGCCAGCCGACGGCGCCGCTTCGATGGAGGACCGGGTCAGGGACGCGCTCCAGCACCTCGCCGGAGTGTAGCGTCCGTCGGGACGCCGGCTTCCAGTTGTCCCAATAACTTTGTGGGCCTAATTGTGCCTGCGTCTAACAGCCCGCGTCGCAAGACCGACAGGCAGGAGCATCAGCGCCAGGTGGGCCGCTTCGACGCCGTGGCCGGACGCGGAGCACGTGCCGCCAGACACTGGAGTCGCGTTCGGAGTTGGCTCGACGATCGTGGGCGGAGCCGTTGGCTCGGCCGCCGGCAGCGCCCTTGCGAGCGTGGTCGGTGCAGGCGCCGGTGTGGGAGTGGCCGTCGCGGTCGCGGCCGGCGTTGGCGCCGGCGTCGGCGTTGCCGGGACCGGGGTTTCAGTCGGGACAACCGGAACAGGCGTTTTCGTGGGTGCTTCGACGTCAGGAGTGTACAACTCGGCCGATGCAGTGAACCTCTGTCCTCTGATCAGTCCACCGACAAGCAGCACAGATCCATCGTGCAGGACAGAAGCGGTGTGCGAGTTCCGCGGCACCGCCATCGACTCACCCAGTGAAAACCGGTTCTTCTCCGGGTTGTAGAGGCCGGCGATTCCGTAGACCCCGCTGCCCGATGCTGCGCCGCCAGCGATGAGCACGTGGCCGTCGGTCAGCAGAGTCGCCGAATGCCAGGATCTTGGGAGCATTCCCCTAGGCACGAACTCGAGCTCGCCCGAAGCGGGGTCGTATAGCTCGGCGTTGTTCAAAGGGGTTTCTGCCGTTCTCGCTTGGGTCTCGGCGCCAACGCCCCCGGCCAGCAGCACGCGACCATCTGTCAGCAACGCCGCCGTATGGGTGGCTCGCTCTTCGGCCATGTTGCCCTTGTCGGCAAATGTTCCCTGCGCTGGATCGTAAACGGTGAGGATTGAGAGAGTGGCGCCGTCGGTGAACCCTCCGGAGAGCAGAACGGCGCCGTCCGGCAAAAGCGTCGCCCTGTGATGGCTGCGAGCTTTCGACAGTGAACCGGTCTCGATGAAAACACTGGTCGCCGGGTCGAAAAGCTCCGCGCTGTCCAGGAATTTGAATCTATTGCTGAACCCGCCCGCGATCAAGACCGTGCCATCTGGCAACAACGTGGAAGAGTGTTGAGCTCGACCTACGGACATCGGTTCGACGGCCGAAAACTCGCCGGTTGCGGGATCGTAAACCTCGGCGTTGTCGATGAAACGGTCGTTTTCCGTCTGGCCACCGGTGACCAGGACCCTGCCATCGGCCAGGAGCGTCGACCTGTGACCGAACCGGCCCTCGGCCATGACGCCCGTAGTATCGAACTGGTCAGTCGTGGGGTCGTAGACTTCCGCCGTGTTCAGCGGGAAGAAACCATCGGCCCCGCCAGTGATCAACACCCTCCCGTCGGCGAGCGTAGTTGCTGCATGGTAGGCTCGTTCGTTGGACATGGAATCCGCAAAGGTAAATCCCGCTGGATTCTGTGCCGCGGCTTTCCCACCGACGCCGAACACGCCTGCCAGGACAATCGCCACTATCAACAGGCTCACCAGGATACTTGATGACATCCGATTATCGCCCATAGCCTGCGGCGCATAATCTCATTCGATATCTCGAGTCGCTCATGACCCGCAGATTCCCCTTTAAGGTCGCTCCATTGTGCGGTTGCTGCATCCTGATCTGATGCCGAAAATCCGACGCCGGTGCCATTATAGAGTTTCTCATTTCGCAATTGGCAACCTGATCAAACTGCCTTGACCCGGCCAGATATCTCGAGGTTGCTTGACTTGGAAGGCGATTTCGATACGATGAGTCTCAAGCTGCGCAGGCACGACTACCCCAACGATAGGAACGATGACATGACCGACTCAGAGGCGGACCAACACTTTCCGGCATACATGGGCTTGCCCACGTTTCTGTTCACGCCGTACGTCCGGTCACCAGCCGAACTGGCGGAGTCGAAGGCCGACATCGCGATCCTTGGCGCGCCGGTCGACATGGGCGTCGTGAACCGTCCAGGCGCACGATTCGGGCCGCGAGCGATCAGGCAGGCGGCGTACTTCGGCAGCCCGTCTTCGGCCCTGTACCACATGGGCCTCGACGTCTATCCCTTGCGAGAGATGAAGGTGGTGGACTTCGGTGACGCTCTGTGCCCGCCGAGCTCACTGGACCAAAGCCACGACGCGGTGCGCATGAAGGTGACGCAAGCGCTCCAGGCCGGCACACTCCCGATCGTGCTTGGCGGTGACCACGCGATCACGCTTCCGAGCGCCACCGCCGTTGCCCAGCACTACGGCTACGGTCGTGTCGGCATGGTTCACTTCGACGCCCACGCAGACACCGGGCCGTCCAGCCACGGCGGCGTCCTGATCGGCCATGGCAACCCGATGCGCCGATTGATTGAAAGCGGAGCGATTCCGGGCAAGAACTTCGTGCAAGTCGGGCTGCGAGGCTACTGGCCTCCGGGCGACGTGTTCGACTGGATGCGCGAGCAGGGCATGCGCTGGCACCCGATGTCGGAGATCGAAGACCGTGGATTCGAGAACGTGCTGGACGACGCGATCAGCGAGGCTCTGGATGGTCCGGAATACGTCTACCTGTCGGTGGACATCGACGTGCTGGACCCAGCGTACGCCCCAGGCACTGGAACTCCGGAGCCCGGCGGAATCACGTCGTCGGAATTGCTGCAAGCCGTCCGCCGAATCGTCGGCGCCGTTAAACTAGTTGCGGTCGACGTCGTCGAGGTCTCGCCGCCCTACGACGGCCCCGGCGCGATAACCGCGGAAGCGGCGCACAGGGTCGTGTTGGAGGCGATCAGCGCGCTGGCCCATAAGCGCGTGTGAGACGGATATCCGCGCAGGATTCACCACGGGTCGTACCTGTTTGCAACCCAGGGTTCAGGGTCGCTTCCAGTGACGCTCGCGGATGAGCTGCCTAGCAGTGGTTCAGGCGTGCTTCGAGTCGCACGACAGGGGAAAACTGCCCCATTCTCAACAGGCTCACAATGGGGTACAATGCGGGCTATCCCAGCCAAACAAGGCTATTTTTCAGTAATCGCAAGACAGGAATACGACAGGAGGACTACCAGTGACCGACCGACCGACAATTACAGAGGCAGCGAGAGAAACACCGGTATTCAAAAAGACTGATGTATTGGTCGTTGGCGGTGGCCCTGCCGGAACAGCCGCATCCGCCACGGCAGCACGGATGGGCGCAGACGTGACCGTTATCGAGCGCTACGGCCACCTGGGCGGCATGTCCACCGGCGGCTTCGTGCCCTACATCGAGAAGATGACCGACTGGCGAGGTCGACGCGTCATCGCCGGATTCGCCGAGGAGATTCTGGACAGGATGCCTCGGGAGCATGTGCTTGGACCGGACCCAGAGCTTTGGGGCTCCAAAGATCCGAAGCTCAACGAATATTGGCGCGACCGAAGCAACTCTCACTTCGGCACCATCACCTGGTCTCCCACGATCGACCCCGAGTGGCTAAAGATCGTATCAAGCGACATTCTCCGCGAACGCGGAGTCAAGCAGCTTTTGCATTCCTGGGCCACCGCTCCAATTATGGACGGCAACACGGTCAAGGGCGCGATCTTCGAGAGCAAGTCCGGTCGCCAGGCGATCCTCGCGGACGTAGTCATTGACGCCTCGGGCGACGGCGACATATTCGCCATGGCCGGCGCGCCGTTCGAAGGCGACATCCTGGGCGACGACATCCACCACAAGATCAACGTCGCGTTCTTGCTCGGCGGCGTCGACATGCAGCGCTTCTTCGACTTCCGGCGCGAACACTCCGATGAATTCCAGGCGATCATGAAGGCCGGTCACGACTCCGGAATCGAGGCGGACTCGGTGCCCCATACAATGCCCCGAAACGACGTGGCGTTGTTCATGGGACCCAGGCTCTCCGGATACAGCCACATCGACGTCGAAGACCTGACGGCCGTCGAGATCGAATCGCGAGATCGCATGCAGGTTGTCACGGAATGGTACAAGGACAACATGCCCGGATTCGAAGAAGCATGGATACAGACCACCGCTCCTCAGATGGGCACACGCCACAGCCGTCGATTGCTGGGCGTCAAAAAGGTGATTCGAGAAGATTGGACCGGAGGTTTGGTCCACGACGACGAGATCGGCATTTCCACTCCGCCCAACCCGCGCAACCCGAACGTCTCGATACCTCTCGGCGCCTTGTTGCCTCAACAAGTTGAAGGCATTATTGCCGCCGGACGAGACCTGTCCTGCGACCCTGCCACCCACTCCTTCCTGCGATTGATCCCGCAGTGCTGGCTGATGGGACAGGCTGCCGCCGCTGCCGCAGTTACATCCATCAACCAAGGCGTAAATGTACGAGACGTGAACGTGACCGAAGTACGAAACCAACTCTTCAGCCAAGGAGTTGTCCTGCACAAGCAGACAGGCACCGAACAAGGATTGACCATGGAGCCTGGCGTAGACGTTCCCGAAGGCGTCGCACGCCCGGGCCAGGAGGCCGCACATTGAACGAAGGATCAGTTATCACCGATGAGATGAGAAGTCTGGTCGGAACCTGGCAAGGCGAGCCGTACGTCGGCGGAGTGGTCCACCTGGAGGACATCCGAAAGTTCGCGAAGGCAGTGGGCGACAACAACCCGCTGTTCAGCGACGTCGACTACGCGGCTAAGACGCGATGGGGCGGCGTGATCGCCACGCCGACCTTCGTCGATCGATTTACGCCTTTCTACGTTCTTGGCGACAACAACGAACAGGGTTACCTGGGCGGCGCGTCGCCCGTGCCGCGACTGTTCCGGCACGGTTTCAGCGCCGGCGACGAATACGAAAGCTTCAGGCCGACGCGTCCCGGCGACGTCATCACCGCGACGACGAAGATCTCGGACATGTTCGAGAAAGTCAGCCGGCCCGGAATCGGTCGAATGCTCTTTACCCGGTTCGACAAGACCTATCGGAACCAGCGCAACGAGATCGTGACGATCTGTCGTTGGACTTCGGTTGGATACGAAGGCCCCAAGGAAGGCGATCCGGTGCCTCAGGCTGAGCCCGAAACTCCAAGGCTGTTGGAAATGGGCGAGCAACCCAAGATCCCGCAGTGGAACGACCAATGGGTCACGCCGGTGTACTACGAGGACGTGTCCGAAGGCGACGGGCTCCAGCCCGTGGACAAGTACCAGAGCCTGAAACGGTTCGTCAGGTACGCGCAGGCCAGCAACGACCTGTCGGACATCCATTACGACCTCAAGATCATGCTGGGTCGTGGGATGCCGGACCTGGTTGGGCAGGGCGCGCTTACCTCTGGGTATATTGGGAACCTGCTCACCAACTGGTGCACGCCCGATGGCTTCCTGAACAAGTTGAGCCTGCAGTATCGCGGCTACAGCTTCCCAGGCGACATCATCACGGCAAAGGGAGTCGTCACCGGCAAACGCCAGGAAGAAGGCCAGAACCTCGTGGATTGCGATGTCTGGGCTGAAAACCAGAACGGCCGGCGAGTCACTGCCGGCACCGCCGTCGTGAGCCTGTCCAGTCGCAAAGACTGATCGAGTCAATCAACCGGCGCCCCACGCTCCTCGAGGACATCCCGTGCGGGCAAAGGGCGCCGGTTCGGCGATGTTCGGCCGCCGCCTCGTTTTCGGACGAGCTCCGCGACGAGCCAACATGCGGCAAGTCGTTCTCGGTCACCGGGGACGCACCACTGAAACCTGTCGATAGGGCGCCGGCCAACACCGAACCGGACGGAACGCCCTCCCACACCCAAGTCTGTCTGAACGGTCAGCACGTCAGGCCCAGACGTTCGACAAGGCAATCGAACTCGAGCGAACCGTTGACTGACGACACGGCCGCAGACCAATCGGAGGAAACATGAGCGGTAAATATGTTCTGTTAGAGAACAAAGGGCACATCGCGTACGTCACGTTGAACCGTCCCGAACGACTCAACGCGGTCAACCCGCCGATGCAACACGAGCTATTCGAGACGTTGAACGGCATCATGCAGGACGACAACGCATGGGTCGTGATCATGTCCGGCGCCGGCGGACGAGCGTTCTGCGCGGGCATGGACCTGAAATGGCGAACCGAGAATCCGGGCGTCGATGCGGGAACGGGCGGACCGATGGGGAGCGGCTACATGTCCGATCCTGTCCGACCCGGTCCCGTCGGCTCGTTGCCGACCCAGTTCTGGAAGCCGATCATCGCGGCCGTCGAGGGCTACGCGGTCGGAGGCGGAATGGAGATCACGCTTCAATGCGACGTGGTAGTCGCGTCGGAATCGGCGCAGTTCGGCGTTCCTGAGATCCGCAACGTTGGGGGCTTCCCCGGCGGCGGCGGCATCTACCGGCTCCCGAGGCAGGTGCCCTACAAGGTGGCGATGTGGATGCTGCTCAGCGGCCAATTCATGACCGCTCAATACATGGCGAGCATCGGCTACGTCAACGAAGTCGTTCCTTCAGACAAGCTGATGGAGACGGCCGAGGAGTACGCCAACACGCTGCTGCAGAACGCGCCTATCGGCGTGCAGACGTCCAAGGAAGTCGCGTTGCGCAGCCTGGACATGCCCCTGGATTACGGGCCCTCGGCCTGGCAGCTCCAATGGAGTGCGCCAACCGCCCGAATGCGCGGTTCGGAAGACGCCGAGGAATCGCGTCGTGCGTGGCTCGAGAAGCGCCCGGCGGTGTACAAAGGGCGATAGACAGTACGAAGTGCTAATGGGCGCAAGCATGCTCGGAGTTGCTGGCTGAGATCGCGACTGTTATTTCGCGGTGCTCTGGCCGTTATGGCGATAAACATGATATGTGGCATTGTCTACAATGTGTCATTCTGAGGCCGAAGCTGAAGAATCTGGTCGCTGAACAAGGCGTGCTGCCTCGGCACCCCCAAACGCTTCTTTTCTCCGGGCCACCCGGCATGGTAAGAATCGTTGAGCACAACATATTGGGTTAATGCCCGTAACGGCTCAAGTGACACTTGTTTGTGGGCGACCCTTCGACAGGCTCAGGGCGAACGGATGGGTGCGTGGCTCACGATGGACGGATGTTCAGCATCGTGAGGAGCGCTGAGCACAACCTATTAGTTGATGACCATCGTGGCCAAGCGAGCGTACGAATCAGCATTGAGTCTGTGAAAACCGAAGCCACCGGTGTCGCGGGCCGAAGCAGTTGGCTATTGAGTAAGAGAACAGGCCAGGCGTCGATCTGAGCGTTGACGCCTGGGCATATAGCGCGTCGCGGACGTTCCCGCTATTCGAGCACGAGCATTGTCGCGCGACTTACGTGGCAGGAGGAAACCATGCAATTCGATCTTCCGGAAGAAACTCTCATGATCCGAGACACCGTGCGACAGTTCGTGGCCAAGGAGCTGTTGCCGCTGGAGGCGGAATTCGACTTCGAAGAGTCCAACCTGCCCGATGATCGACGGGCCGATCTGAGGAAGAAGGTCGATGACATCGGGCTCGGAGGCATGTTCATTCCGGAAGAGTATGGCGGCGCCCCGGACATCGGCCACGTTGCTAGGACCGTTGTACAAGAAGAAACTTCCGCGACTCTCGTGGGTCACGGCGCGTTCGGCCGTCCGATTACCGAAGGTCTGTACCAGTGCAACGACGAGCAGAAAGAGAAATATCTGCTGCCAACCCTTCGAAGCGAGAAAAGAATGGCGTTCGGCATCACCGAGCCGATTTCAGGTTCGGACCCGTCGATGATGGAGACGAATGCCGAGAAACGGGGGGAGACCTACATCATCAACGGCCGCAAGACGTTCATTTCGACCGCGGAGGGCTGCGACTTCATGATGTTGTTCGCTCGTATCAAAGGCACCGAAGGCAGGAGTGGCATCACGGCGTTCCTCGTCGACTCCGACCTGCCAGGCTTTACCGTAGAACGCCAGATACCCGTCATCGGCATGCCGTCGGGATCGGTGACGTCTTCGCCCAGCGAGGTGTCGTTCGACAACATCGAGGTTCCGGCGTCCAACGTGTTGGGCGAGGAAGGTTACGGATGGCGCGTTCTCCAAGGCTCGCTCGGCGGTATCAGGCTTGGTTTCGGAGCTCGATGTCTGGCGCTGGCCACGCGGTGTCTGAGGATGGCGCGCGACTACTCGGTTCGTCGCGTGACGTTCGGCAGGCCGATTGCCGATCGACAGGCCGTGCAGATCATGCTCGCCGACTCGGCCATCGCGATCGAGAATCTGCGCTGGATGACGTACCACGCGGCCTGGAAGATGGAGCAGGGCCGCGACATCAGGCCCGAGATATCGATGATCAAGGTTTACGGCTCCGAGACACTGCAGATGGTCTCCGACAATGCGATTCAGATACACGGTGGGCTCGGCCTCTCGAGGGATCTTCCCTTGGAACGAATCTACCGATCGGCGCGGACGGACCGCATCGTCGACGGACCGAACGAAGTGCATCGTTGGGTCATCGCCAGGAACATGACCAGAGGATACTGGTTCCCAGGAGGGAACTGATCGCCAATTAACCAAGATCCGACGTGGGCGCCGCAGAGCGCGGTCGGGCTCAATCAGGTTTGTGCTGAACATCGGCTTGTGGCAAGCCGCATATCTAAGGAGGATATCGTGACACTAGCGTTCGAAGGCGTTCGCATGATCGACTTCACCCAAATTGAGCAAGGCCCGGCGGGCACCCAGGTTTTGGCGGATTTTGGCGCGGACGTAATCAAGGTCGAACGAATTGACGTCGGCGAGATGGGTCGCACAAAACCCGACCTCAATGGCGTGGGCCTGTTCTTCATGGCTAACAATCGTAACAAGCGAAGCATCAGCATCGATATCCGAACGCCTGAAGGTAAAGAGATCATCTACAAGATGGCCGAGACGTCGGACATCGTCGCCAGCAACTTCCGCCCGGGCGTCATGGACAGGATCGGGTTCGGATTCGACAAATTCCAGGAGATCAACCAGCGGATAATATGGGCGGTCGCGTCTGGATACGGACAGACCGGGCCATACGAAAAGCGTGCCGGGCAGGACCTTCTCGCGCAAGCGCTGGGCGGACTCATCGCGATGACAGGCGAACGCGACGCTCCTCCCACCACCGCGGGCACCTGGATTGCAGACTACCTTGGCGCCATGATGCTCGCACAGGGCATAATGATCGCCCTAGCCGCCCGTGAACACACCGGGCGTGGTCAGATCGTCGATACAAACCTGCTGAACGGAATGATCGCCAGCCATATCCAGGAAAACGCCGTGGTGCTGAATTCAGACCTGCGATACCCCAGATCCGAACGAGGGGGCGGTCACTCGGGCGCCGGTCCGCTCTATGGCGTCTACGAGTGCAATGACGGCAACTACTACGCGCTGATGGGCGGGTTTATCAACGACAGTCTGAGTCGCGTGAGCGATGCTTTGGACATTCAACCCTCGCTGGACGTAGACCCCCAATTCAAGGACGTCGATTTGCGGAGTGGGTACTCAGCAGAACTGCGCGCCGCGCTGGAAAAGGCGTTCAAGAAATTTACGCGCTCCGAAGTTGAAGAACGGTTCGATCGCGTTAACTTGCCTCCGGGCTCCGTGTACGACATCGAGGAGATGTTCGAAGACCCGCAAGTGGTGCACAACGACATGATCGTTGAAACCGAGCATCCGGTGTACGGCCCCGTGAAGCTGACGGGCTTTCCGATGAAGTTGTCGGACACGCCGGCAACCATGCGAATTGCGCCTCCGACCGTCGGAGAGCACAACGAAGAGGTATTGGGCGAACTGGGTTACTCCGAGGGACAGATCCGGGACCTCCAGACCGCGGGCGTAGTTGGCTCCGAGAATATCAAGCGCGAGAAGGAAACCGCCGCCGCAGACTAGTGGCGCTCGCCTCAAATCCCGGCGCGTTTCGATTGGAGACGTGCCGCGCCGCTGAATGGCTTTTGCAGGCTATTGAGGCGTGACTTGATATCCGGCGGTGTAGAGTTCTGGCGTACTGAGCTTTACCGGCTCGCCAAAGCCGTTCGAGTGCGACATTGACACGTACCCCGATAATTCGGACAATGAATGAGCGGCGTCGAACCTGGCTCACGCCGCCGTCGCTCGAAACACACATATGTGCTCCGTACCAGGTCTGTGGCCGGGCTGTTCGTCCAGTTTTCTGAGGAGATGGTCATTTGCCGAAAATCACGACTGTCAAACTGAAAACCATCGTCGTCATGATCGCCGCGATCTTGTTGGCGGGCAGCGTGTCCGGCATGGTGCACGCCGATGGAGGCGCCATCGACTTCGGCAATGGCACACCCCTCGCCCTCGATTCCGCCACCCCTTACTCAGAGGGTGGCTGAATCTTCGTAACCTCTTCAACCCGGGTGTCGATCGAAGACATCGATGCAGATGCTGCCTCAGAGCGAGAGTTAGTCGGTGGGTGGTCAATTCCCACCGTCACCGTTACAGCGGCCGGTGGAGGCGACTTTGACGTAGTATCGTTGGACGTTGAATTTGCTCCGGTTGCGTTCGGCATCCAGCCGTACGTCGGGGTGTGGCCTCAAGCGAGTGTTACGGTTCCGGCAGTTACTTCAGGCACTGTCACAGTCGTCTTGAATTGGACGAACATCTCGAAGTTCGTCATACGAGACGTCGGCGGCGCCGGTTTGATTGGCCCGATCGCGCTGGTCATCGACAACATCGTGACTGGCGCCGGTGTCGTTGAACCGCAGGATACGATCCAAGAAGCATTCGACGCCCTCGGCGAGTTTGAGGGCGAGTCGAAGAAGTTGGACAAGGCTCTCCGGAGGGTTGGCCGAGCATTGCTTCGGACCTGTGGCTTGATGGGACTCACCTGGCAACGCCGGCTGGCAAACGAGTCTTCTCGGACTTGGAAAAGGCGGTCAAGGATCTCAGAAAAGGCCTCGACAAAGGCGATATCACCGGTGATGCCGCTGTCGCCGCGAACGACGCTATGCAGGCGCTGGCCGAGGCCATGCAGACCGTTGCCCAGACCAGCATCGATGACGCATCCGCCACGCCGGTGGCCGATCCGGCGAACGCCGACAAGGTTGCCAGAGAACTCGAGAAGGCCGAGAAGCACTTAGCGAAAGCCGAGGCACTGCTGGCGGCCGGCAAACACAGCAAAGCAGTGAAAGAGTTCGAGAAGGCCCGGAAGAAAGCGCGCAAGGCCGTGAAAACGGCAGAGAAACCGCCTCGAACCTAACGACATTGCCCGGCGCCGATGACACATGAAGAACGCTGACATCGCGGCGGTCTGCGGCTCGACGGACAATTCGAGCGCAGTGGACGGCTCCGCCGACGCCTTCGCGTGACGCTTGATTGAGTTGAACTCGCGCCCATCGTCGGAATGGGCCGATCACCGGTATCGAGATCTCTCGCAACCAGGCGGCATCCACAACGACGATTCCGGACGTCAAAGCCAGCATTGCGCGGCGCCTTTCTTTTGGTGATCGACAGACGACTGTCTTCCGGGCGCGTTGGGGTCTGCCACCCAATGAGCGCGGTCCGATTTCGCCGTCGCCGCGTCGCGAAACACTGAACCAGTCGGGAGCGCCGCCAGGCGGATGATCATGAACGACTCCAACCCCGGACCGTTGATTCAGAGCGTCGATGGCGTGCAGTTCTATGTGCCTGACCCCGATGCGGGCGTCCGCTTCTATCGTGACCTGCTGGGGCACGAGCCCATCTGGCGATCGGAGACCGCGGTCGGGTTTCGCATGCCAGACTCCGAGGCGGAGATCGTGATCGAAAACGAGCGCGAGTACCAGGAGACCGATCTGAAAGTGGACTCGGCTGACGAAGCTGCTCAGCGCATTGAAGCGTCTGGCGGTCGGGTTGTGGCGGGACCGTTCGACATCGCGATCGGTCGCGCGGTGATCGTCGAGGATCCGTGGGGCAATCGGATGGTGATGCTGGACAACAGCAAGGGCAGGCTGCTAACCGACGGCGAAGACAACGTGACCGGCGCCGGGTGACGGAGTGCCAGATTTGCTGAGCTTGCCATGAATCAGGGTTTCCAAACATTCGTGAGTGGGTCTACGATGTCTCTCACCGAGGATGATGCGCTACTTGGGTCTGGACAGTCAGGCGCGAGAAATGTGAGCCGGTGACAATGAATACTTTCGAACAGTCCTACCTTGGTCAGCTCCGGGCGGCGTTCGGCAGTCGAAAGCTCATCGCGCCCGGCGTTCGCGCCATCATTACAGATCAGGAGGGCCAAATCCTGTTCATCCGACGGCGTGACAACGCCCAATGGGCCTTGCCCGCCGGAGGGATCGAGCTTGATGAATCCGTCCTTGACGCTCTCAGGCGTGAGGTGGAAGAGGAAACAGGACTCCACGTCGTGAAGGCGACGCTGAGCGCCATCTACTCCGAGCCCAGATTCTCGTACACGAACATGCACGGGAATGAGCACCAGATGCTGTCCTTTGAATTCCGCGTCGATGAATGGACTGGGACCGTCGCACGTGAAACGGAAGAAACCACGGACCTCGGTTTCTTCCCCGTTGACACCCTGCCTACGACCTCCCCTCTGTACCTTGAATCGATACAAGATTTCCTGGCGTACGATGGCGAGGTGGTCCTGAAGTAGTGTCGACCGCTCGGATGTTGGCTCCAGGCGGCGCGGACTGACTTGGGCGCGAGCGTTTCACGTATTCGGCGGGTCAGGGTATTCCTGCGATAGCTGGCCCTGTCATAAGAAACACCAAACTCAATGCCCCGCCCGACCACAGGAACCATAGCCCGATTCGTCGTCGTAGCCGGCTGATGATCGCGGCTGCTGCTACCAGGAGCAAAAAGACGGGAATCAACGGGACGTACCCGTAGTGAAAGCTCCATGCCGACAATGCCAATGCGCCGACTGTGGCTGGCGGAATCCATGACCGGACGGAAAACAAAGCCATATGTACGACCACCAGCGCCAGTCCGAACCCGACCGTCATCAGCAGTCCCAGAAGCAGGTGGCTTCGACGGAGATGACGCCGCCATTCGCCGTCCAATTTATCCAGCGATTTGCCGTAAACCTGTCCATAGCGCGGGCTTTCGTAAACCTCTAGAAACTTTCCGATACCGTACCTTTCGATCAGAAAGTCAACGAACGAGCCAGCCTGACTGTAGCGCTGACCGCTCAATGGCAGGTTGGTCGGTTGGCGCAGGAATGGCAAATTCTGCAACTCGATAAGTGGAATCAAGCAAAAATTCCGCCGACAAGGCTGTATAGGAAGGAATCAAACGGACGCAACGAAACGTGGACGCTGTAGTATAACGAAGGGCAAAAACAGGGTCCGCCAAGGCGGATCGCCGCGGCCTCGGCCAATCCCTCGCGAACGAAACTGCTTGAATACTTTGGCAGCAGCGAATGAGTCATCTCATGTGCTAAGACAAGCCTGAGGTCTTGCGCCTTGAACCGATACAGGTCGATTCTGTTTGGCTGCCCGGTCGCGGTGTCGGTAAGCCCGTCTTGCGGACGCACGCGTAACGTGATGGTCGATTCGGGCTCGGGTATTTGGAGGAATTCGATCAACTCCGCACGGACGGCTTCCGCTTCGTCGAGAAGCGCGTCAATCTCGTTGTCGCTCAAGTATCTTTTCGGCCCGACGACGGTGAAACTGTCGCTGGCGCCAATCTCCTCGATGTCGGTGTCTTCATTGGCCGGTCCGGCGAGGATGAATTTCCAGCTTTCCGCCACTCCGGACCGCTGAGCGCCCCAGCCCAAAAGCACGAGAGTGATCGCGAGCGCGATCCAAGGAAACCACCGTTTCAGTCGGCGACTCACAGACATCGTCAGGGATATTTGTGCGAATCTCGTCATCGAACATCTCTTCCCGATCTGCCCCCGTGGCTGTCGTGGTCAATGCGCATCCGGACGATGCAGGAGTGTGACACAGGGCTGGGCCCATCGCCTGATTCTCGGCGAAGAAGTCGCAACCCATGTCCTGGCCGGATCGCGCGCGTTCAGAGAATGACCTGCGCGGGCGGCCTAACCGATCTCCCGAGTTGATCGATCAGGTGTCCCGAGAGCGCTATGTCGGCTGGGTCTGGCGCCGACGGTTAACGGTGACGAAGGACGCCGTGAAGACGATGATTGTGCCGGTCAAAATCGCTGCGCCGCCTCCGCCTACCAGATGAATGCTCCGATCGACCGCGGTCAATGCCGTGGCGTCCAGCACTAACAGCAGAACAGCAAGCCCGCGATCGTGCCGATCGTCCGGCGGCCGATGAAGAACGCGCTCGCGGCCATCGCCGCCGCGGCGAGGACGGACGCTGCCATGGGCGCCCAGAACGTCCAAGGCGCGAACTCCATTCCCACGACGCCTGGGGCGGTGAATGCGGCTTCCGAGATCATTCGACCGAGCTCGGGATCCGGCCAGCGGGCGAACACGAATCCGTTGCTGCCCAGGAAGACCGTCGTTACGAACGCGTACGTCCAGATCATCAGCGCTGACGAAACGCGAATTCCCCGGTCGCGGTCTTGCGGCACGAGCAACAGGATCGTCTATGGCGCCAGACTCAGAGTGACGGCTATCAGCCCTACCTCAGGGAACACCGGTTTGCCTGCAATGCCGAATAGATCCTGATCCCCCGCAATCGCCGCCAAGAGCGTGCCTGGGAGGAGGTTCGCCAATCCCGCGAAGAACGTGATCCAGAATCTCACGGTCCACGACCTTGATCTCCAGAACGGCGCTGGCGCCATGCCGCGCCACCCAGGCGCCAGTTTGGCCCGGATTCCGATCAAGAGGCGGTACAGCACGATGGCCGGCAGCGCAAAAAGGAGACTTCCGATGATGTTCAGGCGAAGAGCGAACAGCAATCGGGACAGCACGTCTCTGCCCTCGTGGTTCGTCCCTAGCAGGTGGCGTCCATCCGGAGCCGCCAGTCTGGCCATGTTGTCCGCTGACAAAGGCTCGTATGGGGCGAATATCGGCCCAATTATAGCCTCCAACAACAACAGCGCGACCAAACCGACGCCGATCCCAACTTTCGCCAACTCGCTATTGCCCACACCGGACGAACGTCCCGCTTCGACGCGCCAAACGATGTCTTGCGGCATGCCGAACACAGTTCGTGAAAACAGGCGCCAGGCGGTTTTCGTCGACGCGTCGCGCGATGAGCTTGGATCGTGAGTCGAATCCCAGATGTCGCTTCTGAGTTCGTCCAGCCGGTCGTTTCTTACCTCGCTAGGCAAGCCCCGCGTGTAGAGTCCGACCCACCACATCGTCAAGAACCCGGCGAGATTGGTGAATGGGCTCACGTCAACGCTCCGCTCTCTTCGTCTCGAGACCCATCGGCCTAGCAGCCGGAGTTTGATTCGCTTTCGCCAGCGCCTGCTCTCCGGCGACCGTAACTTCGTACAGCCGGCGCCGTGGCCGGCCTTCCCTTTCAGAGATTTCAGGGTCTTCCCAGCGGCTGGCGAGAAGGCCCGCGTTCGCCATGCGATTGAGTGCTCGGTAGAGGGTTCCTTGAGTTACGAACCGCTTGGCTTCATTCCGCTCTTTGATCTCCTTCGCGATCATGAATCCGTGGAACTCCGAGGCGCCCTGGAGCCGCAACTCCAAACCCGCCGTCAGAAACGACAACTCAATCGGAAGTAGAATGCCCGGTTTTCTTCTCATGCGGACATTATGCGCATATATATGCGCATTGTCAAATTGAACGAAGTTCAGCAATCGTCCCGCGAGGACACGAACCTGGTGGTTCGGCCGGGGTTGGCGACGGCCGTTTGCGATTCCGGGTGAACACGTTTTCGGATTCGACAGGGCTCGGTTCGTGGCCAACAGCGTTTCGGGTTGAGTCTAATCGCCACGGATGACGGCGATGCGAGTCGCCCACGAAACCGGAGGTCCGCAGGACTGCCTCGTCGGAGCCTGACCGCAGCCGGCGATGCTTATCGACATTCGTGTTGCGCTACTGGTAGACGGCCACGCCCACGCCTCCGCCGGCGGCGATGACCTCGCCCGTGATGGCGGTGGATTTGTTCGATGCCAGGAAGGCAACGACGTACCCTATCTCGCTCGCGTCGACCATGCGTCGAGTGGCTGTTGCCTGCGACGCGCGCGCTATGTCTTCGTCGGTGGTGCGTTCGGTCCGGGTCGAGCCGGGATGCACGAGGTTAACGGTGATGCCGTCCGGGCCCAGTTGATTCGACAACGTCTTGGTGAAGTGGACGAGGCCCGCGTTGCGCAGACCGCTGATCGCTCCGGCGCTACGTGCCGACAGGCCGCCGATGTTGATGATCCGGCCCCAGCCGCGTTCTTGCATGATCGGCGCCGTCGCTTTGGCGCAGCGGAAATAACCGACGACCTTTGTGTTGATGTCGGCCAGAAGGTCTTCTTCGGCGGACTCTGCCAACGGTCCGAGCACCAGGCCACCAGGGGTCGCGGCGTTGTTGACCAGGATGTCGACGCCGCCGAGCTCGCTGATCACACGCTCGACCATGCTCGCGACGGAAGATTCGCTGGTCGTGTCCGTGACTATCGGAATGATCTTGCCTCCGGTCTCCGATGCCAGGTCGCTCGCGGCCTGCTTCAGCAGATCCTCCCTGCGAGCGCATACGGCGACATTGACGCCCTCGAGGGCAAGCTCCTTCGCTATGGCTTTGCCGATGCCGACGCTCCCGCCGGTGACGACGGCGACTTTACCGTTCAAGTCGAGATCCATGTATTGCTCCAATTTCTGATTGTGGCTAAAGCGCCGTTTCAGGCGTCCTGAAGTTAGGCTTAGATCATACCCCATCTGGTTGCCAGGCTAATGTTCTCTTCGGACGACTCGCGGGCAGCGCGTTCCTGCGGTTGCCCAACCACCGATCGCGGGTTGATTTGGCGCCCTGCAGGTAGGTCGAGCCATGCCACGGACGTTTGCATCCCAGTTGAGTCGACTTCGAGGACCCGAGAAATGACGCTTGATTGTTGAGCATCGATGGAGCGCAACTCAGCTGGCGCGTGCTGTCTCAGCGGTCCCAGATGTCGAGCCTGACAACGCCGAAGTCTATGGCATCGCCGCATGACCGACTTCTGGACTCTCGGAAACGAGCATCCGATCGCCGGACTAGATCCGGTCTACGTACATGGCAGCTTGACCACCAGGTTCAATAGGGGCCTGGTGGTCAAGCTCGTTGCAAGTCGATTCCAGCATCGCCGTTTTCGCGTGAGCGTGGTTCTTCGGGACCGGCTACAGCTTCGGCTTCTGCCAACCGCCCAAGGCCGATTCGAGCGTTGCCGCCAGAGCAAGTGCGACGTCTTCGCGCCACGGCCTGGCGACTACCTGAACGCCGATCGGGAGGCCTTCGGGCGATGTCCCCCCCCTGACGACCGCGCCGGGCCAACCCGTCATGTTGTATGCGCCGCTATAGCTGAACGACCACTGATTCCCATCGAGCCATGTTCCGCCGTGGGCGCACGCCGGGATTGCGGCTGTTGGACACAGGATCGCATCGTAGTCGCGCATGAAACCGAGCATCAGGCTTCGGTAGCGGTCGAGTTCTTCCAGCATCGCGGAATATTCGCTTGATGGGACCGGATCGATCTGCGTGAGCCTGTTCTTGATGAAAGGCGACATCTCCGTCGTGCCAGCTCTTTCGAGCAGCCTCGTGACCCACGCGCGTCCATCGCCGCCGTTGAGTTTCGGGTTGATGTCCGGAATCATGGCGAGGGCGTCGGGCCGGGCTTCTTCGACGTTCGCCCCGGCGCTTTCCAAGGCTTTGGCCGCTGCTCGAACGGCGTCTTGGATCTCGGGCGTCGGCGTCTTCAAGCCGTTGTCCGTGTGCATCGCGATGCGGAGCCCAGCGATGTTGACGTCCGCGGGGTCGCCCAACGGGACGGGTGCGATTGCCGGGTCGCTCCAGTCAGGACCCGCGATGATCGGGAGCGTGAGCGCCAGGTCTTCGACGAAGCGAGCCAGCGGCCCGTTCTGCGTCAGCGCATCGACTGCGCCCATGCCGTAGGGCACAATGTGGCCGGTGCGAGGCACGCGACCCGAGTTCGGCTTGAGTCCGGTGATGCCGCAGAAGTGCGCGGGCAGCCGGATGCTGCCGCCAGTGTCGCTGCCCATGTCGAATGGCGAGCCTCCGGCGGCGATGATCGATGCCGCGCCTCCGCTGCTGCCGCCCGGAATCCTGTCGTGCATATACGGGTTCTCGGTGCGTCCGTAGATCAGGTTGTCGGTCTCGCCCGCGAGAGTGAGCTCGGGCGTGTTGGTCTTGCCGAGTAGGATGGCGCCCGCGGCGCGGAGCCGGGCAGTGACGGTCGCGTCTTCCGACGGCACGAATCCGGTCCGGCCTTGGGTGCCGCCCGTGGTGACGACGCCTTCGGTATCGAGCGAGTCCTTCAATGTCATCGGGACGCCGTGGAGAGGGCTGTTGGAGCGTCCGTTGGCCAGGGCGGCGTCGGCGTCAGCGGCCTCGGATAAGGCGCGGTCGGCGCACAGCTGGACCACCGCGTTGAGCTTGGGGTTGACGGCCTCGATTCGTCTCAGGTGAGCTTCGACGACCTCGACGGCAGACACGTCTTTGTCGCGAACGGCTTGTGCGATCTTTGTCGCCGATGAGAATGTGATATCGTCCATTGGGGAGACTTCTCCTTGTCGTCGCCGGAATCGGCGATCGGTTTTGGTTTGTCAGTTATTATGCGCCCTTTGGCAAGACTTCTCTGTCCCACCAGCCCGCCCGAGAGTATTCTGGGGGACGCCCCCAGACCCCCGCGCAAGGAGGTTCGGCCTCCTTACGAATCCACCGATGCTTGTTCGATGAGAGGTTGCTTCAGGGCTCTAAATCGGTGGCTTCTGCCATCCGCCGAGTGCTGTTTCAACAACTTGAGCGAGCGCGAGAGCTACCGCCTCGGTCCACGGCCTCGTGATTAGCTGGACGCCGATGGGCATCCCCTCGGGCGACGTTCCGGCTCGCACCACAGCGCCGGGCCAGCCAGTGGTGTTGAAGGCGCTGGTGTAGCTGCCCGAGGGGGACATTTCTCGAGACATTGACTCGCCGTGGGGCAGCGCCGGGAACGGCCTCACAGGACAGAGCAGGGCATCATAGTTTTCCATGAAACTCAGCATCTCGGACCGAAACGCATCGACAGACTCCAACATGGCCGTGTAGTCGCCGACTTCCAGTGCCTCTGCGGTGGCTGCCATGCGCTCGATCCTGGGGTGGGGTTGGGTCGTGCCCGCAGCGTCTAACAGGCGCTGGATGCCCGCGCCTCCGTCCGCGGTTAGCATGCGCAGCTCATCGCGCTCGGCGAGGGGCGCCGGACGGTCTTCGGTGACCATAACGCCAGCGTCTTTTAGGGCGTTGGCGGCGGCATCCACGGTCGCCTCGACCTCAGCAGTCGGCGACACGGTCCCGATGTCGGCGAAACTCGCCACGCGGACGCCGCTCAGGTCAACGTTCGTGGGATCGTCGATGGGCATGGGGACGATGGCGGGGTCGATCCAGTCCGGACCGGCGATGATGGGCAGCACGAGCGCCAGGTCTTCGACGTATCGCGCGAGCGGCCCTACGGTGGTCAGCGATTCAGTTGCGCCCAGCAGGTGATGGATGATGTGGCCAGTTCTCGGGACGCGTCCCGAGCTCGGCTTCAGGCCAGCGATGCCGCAGAACCCGGCTGGAACGCGGATGCTTCCTCCAGTGTCGGTTCCCAGGTCCAGCGGCGATCCCCCGGCGGCGATTATCGCGGCCGCGCCGCCGCTGCTTCCGCCGGGCGTCCGCGATACGTCGTACGGGTTGTTGGTTCGCCCGAAAATCAGGTTGTCGGTCTCGAAGGACAGAGTGAGCTCGGGGGTGTTCGTTTTGCCGAGGACAATCGCGCCCGCGGCCCGCATCCGAGCAATGGTAGTCGCGTCCCGGTCTGGCACGAAAGTCGTGCGACCGGTCGTGCCGCCTGTCGAGACGATGCCCTCGGTGTCGTGCGAATCCTTGACCGTCATGGGCACGCCGTGCAGCGGGCCCTTCGATTCGCCCTTGGCGAACGACGCGTCTGCTTCTCTGGCTTCGGCCAGTGCGCGGTCGCCGGCGAGCGTCACCACAGCGTTCAGGTGCGGGTTGACCTCGTCGATCCGGCGCAGGTGCGCTTCGACGAGCTCGACGGCGGAGACCTCTTTGTCTTGGATGGCGCGAGCCATGGACTTGGCTGATGCGAAGGTGATGTCTTCCATGCGATCCCCCTGGTGCTTCGATCGATAAGGCTCGATCATTCTGTGTGAAGGCAATTGTACGCCGTTCTTCAGATGACGGTGACGGTCGTCGACGTTACCGCGACCTGCTTGGCGATACTAGGCTTGTCAAGGTCCTTCGACAGGCCCGACAATGCCGGGATCCCGATGCGTCGGGACTCAAGACGAACGGCAAAAAGATAGTCTCGGCGGAATATTCGGCGCGAGTGTGATTCTGCTAGATCCAGTACCCGAGACCTCGAGCGCGGTTGTCCGGAAAGACACTGACATGCATGGCGTTATGGCCGGCAAGACCGAATGATTGACGGCGTCGAGGACCGGTGCTATGTTTCGGCCCTGACAGGCGATACAAGCGAATGGCGAGGCGAATGATGGACTACATGATCTGGGCGAACGGCGATTTCGTGCGTCGGAGCGAGGCGACGATCAGCATGTTGGACCGAGGATTTCGACTCGGGGACGTGGTGTTCGACACGTCGCGAACGTTCGACGGCAAGGTGTTCCGGCTTCGAGAACACCTGGTGCGTCTGTACCGATCGCTGCAGTACACCAGGATCGACCCAGGCATGTCGATCGACGAAATGGAGCGCGTGACGTTGGACGTGGTCGAGCACAACGAGGAGACGCGGAGCGCGGCTCGGGACGACTACATGATCACTCAGATTGTCACCCGAGGCGCGGGCGGAGTCGTCGGCGACATCGAGCCGCACGTGTCCATCATGATCGACCCGATCGACTACGTGCGGTACGCGCCGCTGTACGACACCGGCGCCCACGTCGTGATTCCCAGGACGCGCAGCTTCTCGCCCGACCAGATCGATCCGAAGGTGAAGCACTACAGCCGCCTCAGCTTCGTGATGGCTGATCTCGAGGCGCGCGATGTCGATCCGAACGCGTTCCCGGTGCTTCTCGACACCGACGGCAACGTGAGCGAGAGCATTGGCGCGAACTTCTGCATCGTGTCCAACGGCGTGCTCAGAACTTCCGGCGATCGAAGCATTCTCCAAGGCGTGTCCCGGATGACGCTCATGGAGCTCGCCGAGCAACTGAACATCCCGACATCCGAGGAGGACCTGCAACCATACGACGTCTACACGGCGGACGAGGCGTTCCTGTGCAGTACGCCGTTCTCGCTGCTGCCAGTGGGCAAGGCCGACAACCGCCAGATCGGCGACTCGGTTCCCGGTCCGATCACGAAACAGTTACTCGCCGCATGGAGCGAGCGCGTGGGTTTCGACATCGTCGACCAGTTCGAGCAGCGAGCTCGGGCGCTGAATGCGGGTTAGGCATCTGATCCACTGCAGGTTATTGCGGCCCAGGGGCGGCCGCTGGTCGATGCCGAGAACTTCATCGAGGATGTATCGATGGGCATGACTAACTGGTCAGGCGACTTCGAGTTCAGGTCTCCTGCTCGAATCGTATTCGGCGTCGGGACGGTGGAGCGCGTCGGCGAGATTGCCAAGTCGCTGGGCAGCAAAACTCCGTTGATCGTGACGGATCCGATCCTCCACGAGATCGGCCTGACCGAGGGCGCGGAAAAGGCGCTCAGGGACGCGGGGTTGAGCGTAGAGGTGTTCTCGGGCATCGCGACCGAACCAACGCTGGAGTCGGTCGAGAACGCGGTCGATGCGTTCCGTTCCGCGGACAGAGACCTGATCGTTGCTCTCGGCGGCGGCAGCACGATCGACAGCTCGAAGTCGGTGTCGCTGCTTCTGGTGAACGAGGGCAAGCTCACCGAGTACCACCAGTCTAGAGTCGGTACGGACTGGACGCCGCCTCGCAAGATCGAGAAGCGAGGAGCGCACATCATCTCGGTCCCGACGACGGCAGGCACTGGCAGCGAGGTTACGGCGGGCTCGGGCGTGTTCAACCCGGACACGGGCATCAAGGGATGGGCAGGCGACCCGATTCTGCGGCCCAGCGTCGCGATCTGCGACCCTGAGCTCAACGCGACGATGCCGCCTAATGTCACCGCCAACACGGGTGCGGACGCGCTTTCGCAGGCGATGGAGTGCTACCTCGTCAACCGGTTCAAGCCGACCGCCGACACGCTGGCGATCAAGGCGATCGAGGTGATCGGCAAGTACCTGCCCAAGGCATTCGCCAACGGCCAGGACATCGAAGCTCGCTCGGCGATGCTGTGGTCTGCCACGACCGTCGGCGTCGCCTTTGGCAACGGCGGCTTGATTCACAACCATACCTACTCGGAGGTTCTGGGCGACGTCACGCACCTGCCCCACGGAAGGCTTTTGGGGATCATGTTGCCGCACATCCTCGACTTCAACTTCCCTGGTTGCCACGAGAAGCTGGCCGACATCGCCCGCGCTCTGGGCGAGGACATCGACGGCGCGTCCACGCGCGACGCTGCCGAGATGGGTGTCATCGCAGTGAACCGTCTACTGGAAGAAATCGAGATGGACGACAAACTGAGCAACTACGGCGTGACCAAGGCGCAACTCCAAACGGTGGCGGAGCGCGTGTGGGCCCAGCACGGCCCGCGATCCGCGCTATCGCCCCGCGCCTTCCGCACCTTCGACGACGTCATGGACCTGCTTCGTCAGGCGTACTGAGGGGCGAGCGCACTGGTCTCGTATAGGTCTGTCCATCACTCGCGCGACCAGGCGGAGGATGAGTCTGCGCCGGAGTGGTTCGTGAGGTTGATCAAGGTCGAGCCGTCGGCGTTCATGACGAAGATTTCGTCGTCGCCTTTGCGCGATGACGTGAACGCGATCTTTTCGCTGTCGGGCGACCACGTCGGGGTCAGGTCGTTGGCGACGGTGTCGGTGAGGTTGGTCGGATCGGAGCCGTCGGCGTTCATCACGTAGATCTGCCAACTGTCGTCACGGTCCGATCGGAACGCGATTTTCGTGCCGTCGGCAGACCATCCCGGGTCCAGATCGGTGGCGTCGTTGTCGGTGAGTCGGGTTTGGCCGGAGCCGTCCGCGTTCATGACGTAGGCTTCGAAGTTGCCGGCGCGGTTGGAGCTGAATGCGATCTTCGTGCCGTCGGGCGACCAAGCGGGGTCAGTATCGCGGCTGGAATTGTCGGTCAGCCGCGCCAATCCGGAGCCGTCGATGTTCATCACGTAGATTTGCCAGTCGCCGTCACGGTCTGACCGGAACGCGATCTTCGAACCGTCCGGCGACCAGGTAGGCCGAGTGTCTTCGCCGGGACTGTCAGTGAGATTGCGTTGCGCTGAGCCGTCGGCGCCCATCACGTAAATCTCTTCGTTGCCGTCGCGATCCGACTGGAACGCGATTTTCGAGCCGTCGACAGACCATGTTGGGGCGACGTCTTTGGCGGAGTTGTCGGTGAGTCGGGCCTGGCCTGACCCGTCGCCGTTCATCCTGTATATATCCCGGTTGCCGTCGCGGTCGGAATAGAACGCGATGTGCCTCGAGGCTGTTGCCGCCCCAGGCGCGGCGATGATAATTGGCGGCGCGCCGTCGACCGAAGCTGCATGCGACCATGTGGGTGAAGTATCAAGCCCTTCACTGAAAGTGAGCCTGATCGAATTCGTGCCGTCGGCGTTCATTACGAACACGTCTTGATTGCCGCGGAAAGCGGACATGAACGCGATCCTCGATCCGCCGGGCGACCAGGCAGGATCCAGATCGTCGTGGACACTGTTCGTGATCCTGATGTTTCCAGTGC
>JASMDM010000011.1 GCA_030752795.1 SAR202 cluster bacterium
CCCGGCCCTGGACCTCGCGCTTGCTGGAGACGAGTCCGGCTAGCTCAACACTTCCCGTCATGAATTCTGCCAAATTCATGATCGCGACGACGAGGCCCGCGAGTACTCCCATTGCACCCAGAATCGTGGGCCACCAAATAAACGCCCCAGTAACCCAGGGCGCGACAATCCCCGCGGCGCCGCCTCCGATTAAACCGAGCGCAACCCCCCATCCAACAGCAGAGTCAAAGACCTCCTCTGCGGTGACATACCTTTCGGTTTGGGCGCTCGGCGGGTCCAAGCCTTCTCGATTGGTCGTTTGACGGAATCCTCAGTGCTATCGTCAAGTTATGGGTGAGACGCGCCTATATGCCAATAATGCAAGAGATCGCCGTCAGGTCATTCGGTATTATATGAGTAACGCCCACACGATCTCCTGGGCGGATTGTACCGCAATAACGATGCAAGGGATGGGTGTCGCGGGGATCGGCGATTTGTGTAGCGGTGGCTTGACGACAGGAGCCGCGAAGCCGAATACACTTCGTGCGCCCGGGTGCGACATGACAATTTGAAGACGTGGCAGGGAGGGCTGGTAGCGCGTACGGGATTCGAACCCGTGATCTCCACCTTGAAAGGGTGGCGTCCTAGGCCGCTAGACGAACGCGCCACGTTCGGCGTATCGGATCCGGCACAATCTTATGTTGATGGTAGCGCATACGGGATTCGAACCCGTGATCTCCACCTTGAGAGGGTGGTGTCCTAGGCCGCTAGACGAATGCGCCACGTTGTCAATGTCGATCCGATGATGGTAGCGCATACGGGATTCGAACCCGTGATCTCCACCTTGAGACGGTGGTGTCCTTGGCCCCTAGACGAATGCGCTATGTGACCTCTTGGAATGATGGCTGGGGATAGAGGATTCGAACCTCTGCTTACAGATCCAGAGTCTGTCGTCCTACCGCTAGACGAATCCCCAGCGGTGGAATAGTCCCACCTTCAGACTAGCATTATATCAATCCAGGCATCGCCCCGCAAACCTAGCCACGCGTCTTATACGTGTCATTTCCGTGCTGTCGAAGCGTCGGATTTCGCTCGAAACAACTGCACTCGAAAGGTTGCGCAACACTACGGAGAGCGGTGTCATTAGTTGTCCGTAAACCGACATTCATGCTGTCTCTGGACATCCATCTTTCACTTACGTATCCTAGTCCGGTCGTCACGGATATGTCAGATTCCGTGAACCACGAGATTGACGGAGCGAAAGGAGTCGGAAATTGGCTAGTTTCAAAGTTGCCACACAGAAACCGCCCGGCGTCACATTCGACATGGCAGGCGGCTCGTACGAGCTTGAAATGGAGTCGTTGAACTCGATCGATGCCGAGATCGTGGAGATCGCGGCAGACAGCGAAGAAGAGTTCATCGCCGCGGCCCGCGACAGCGACGCGATCATCGCCCGTGGCCGTCGAATCACGAAGAACATAATCGACAATCTCGATAACTGCCAGGTTATATCGCTTGGCAGTGTCGGCGCGGACTCAGTGGACGTTGCCGCCGCAACCGCCCGGAACATCCCGGTCACAAACGTTCCGGATACGTTCATCGAAGAAGTTGCCGATCACACGATCATGCTGATGCTGGCGACGTTCAGACGGCTCCTGACAATGGACGCAATGTCGCGAGACGGCCGATGGAGCCAGGGCAGACCGCTGCTTTCCGAGTTCCCGCGTCTCATGGGACAAACTGTTGGCTTCATCGCGTTCGGCCACGTGCCCCGGGCGACCGCGCTCCGCTTGGCGCCGTTCGGCGTTCGGATGATTGCGTACGATCCGTACATCGAAGAGCTCACGATGTCGCCCTATGGCGTCGAGCCGGTCAGCTACAATTACCTCCTCGAAAACTCGGATATCATCTCGATGCACGCCCCAGCGACGCCTGAAGCTGAGCACATGCTGCGAGAGGAGCACTTCCGCAAGATGAAGCCTTCGGCGCTGTTCATCAACAACGGCAGGGGACCGACCGTCGAAGAGGCGGGCCTGATCAAGGCGTTGCAAGAAGGTTGGATCAAAGCGGCAGGCCTGGACGTGCTCGAGCAGGAGCCGCCGGATCCGGAGAATCCGCTTCTGCACATGGACAACGTCATCCTCACGCCGCACGTGGCCTCGGCCTCGGCGCGGATGGGACCGGAAACCCGGCGACGTGTCGGTCAGGAGATCTCGTTAGTTCTTTCGGGACGGTGGCCGCGTACGTGCGTGAACCCGTCCGTCCTCGAGAACACCGACCTCCGCCGATGGCAGCCCTACTCCATGGAGCGGGGCCCCGGCTCCTAGCTCCGCAACGCGAAACCAGCGGTTACAAAGAGGCAGGTTCGTCATCGAGCCCGCCTCTTTTTCGTGGCTAATGTTAACCCTGTCCAGCCGCCGCCGGCGCTCTGGGCCTGGACGCGAAAGCGATGCCAGCCATCGTCACGACGCCCAGCACGGCGAACGTCATGAAGGCGGACGTGTAGCTGTCGGTGATGTCGAATATGGCGCCGGAAACGACCGCGCCGATCGCCTGTCCAAGCGACATGAACGGTTCGGTAACCCCTCGAATCGTGCCCAACGAAAGGCGGCCGAAGTAGTCGGCGTACGCTACCGGCGGAACGACCAGCAAACCCGCCAGTGCGAACCCGAAAACTCCCGAGTAGACGTATGCCTCGATCATGCTGTCCGCGCCGATGAACGAGACGGATGCCACCACCATCACCGCCGCGGTCAGCATAAACGAAATGCGAATCGGAAGCCGTTCCACGATCCAACCCCAGATTACACTGCTGGCCGCCATCGAGAGCGCCATCACGCTGATCGCCGACGCCGCGACGGTCGCTCCGAGATCCTGATCTCGGAAATAGGCGACGAGGTGGATGTTGGTTCCCGAGTGGACGACAAACAACAATCCGACCCCAACGGCGAGCAGCCACAACGTCTTGGTCCGCATGGCTTGGCGAGCGGTCCAAATAGGTTCATCTGCAAGTCGCTGTTTTCCGCCGTTCTCGGTGGGCGAGTCAGCGGGCGCCGAGTCGCCGTCGGGCTTCAACCCGAGGTCCTCGGGAGTCTCGGCGATTAGGAAAATTACCGGCGGCAACGCGATCACCCACGCCATTACGCCCAGCACTATCCAGGCGCTCTGGTAGTCGCGGAATGCGATCGTGACGGACGCTATCAGCGGGAACAGAACCATTCCGGATGAGTGCATCAGCGACAGCAGCCCGACCGCTCGTCCTCGCATCCTGATGAACCAACGGGACGCAACTACCGACGGGCCGATCTGGAGCGGGCTCGAGAAGATCATCCTGCCTGCCCCATAGGCTAGGTAGAACGTCAGCGGTGCAACGGCCCAGGCCAGGGACACCGTGGCAAGACCGAGCACGAACACGCTCGTGGCGAGCACGACTCTCGCGCCGTATCGATCGATGAGCCAACCGATTCCGGGCGAAGACGCCGACGCAGCCAAGCCACCGACGCTCGCGGCGCCGGCGATGAGGGTCCGGCTCCACCCTAGCTCCTCGGAGAGCGGGTACACGAACACTGCCAGCGTGATGCTCGCGGTGGCGTTTCGCACGAACATCGAGCTCCCCGCCGAAAACAACACAACCCAACCGTAGTAGAACGGGGTTCGCTGGGCGAGGCGTTGGGCTGTTTGCATCCACACCACAAGAGAAGGCAGGTTGGACCGAGGGGCGGGCTTCGTCGGGATGCTACCATCGGCCTCAACCGTCGTCAACGAGCCGTGCGGTGGATTGTCGCGCTAGGCTTCGAAGCTTGTTCGAGTTACCCATACTTGCTACAATCGCCAATGGTTCGGTAACGGTCGTAAGCTGGATTTTTTGGGCGTGCGCCCCTGAATTATCTCTCCGAATTTCACTGTCAACCCGAATGCAGGAAGGTTTTGATTTTGGCTGATATCAAAGTAGCGATTATCGGCGTCGGCAACTGTGCTTCGTCGCTTGTACAGGGCATTCAAAAGTACGCCGATGCGAAGGCAGACGAAACGATCCCAGGCATCATGCACCCAGTCTTGGGTGAGTATGGCATTGGGGACGTCAAGGTCGTGGCGGCGTTCGACGTCGACTCCAACAAAGTCGGTCTCGATCTCTCAGAAGCGATCTATGCCGAGCCGAACAACACGTACAAGTTCTTCGATGTCCCGAATCAAAATGTGACCGTTCAACGGGGCATGACCCACGACGGCGTCGGAGAATACATGTCCGAGGTCATCACGAAGGCTTCCGGTCCCACCGACGACATTGTCGGAATTCTAAAAGAACGCGAAGTCGACGTAGTTATCAACTACCTGCCGGTCGGTTCCGAAGAAGCCACGAGGTGGTACGTGGAGCAGGTGCTGGCCGCCGGTTGCGGGTTCATCAACTGCATCCCTGTCTTCGTGGCCAGCGGCGAGGGCGATTACTGGCAGAAGCGTTTCCGCGACGCCGGCGCCCCGATCATCGGCGACGACATCAAGTCTCAGGTCGGCGCGACGATCATCCATCGGGTGCTCGCCAGACTGTTCATGGACCGAGGCGTGCAGCTCGATCACACCTACCAGCTCAATTTTGGCGGCAACTCCGACTTCCTCAACATGCTTGAACGGAAGCGTCTGACCTCCAAAAAGATATCGAAGACCAATTCGGTCAAATCTCAGGTGGATTACGACCTGGAACCCGAAGACATCCACATCGGCCCCAGCGACCATGTGCCGTGGCTGTCGGACCGTAAGTGGGCCTACATCCGACTCGAGGGCACCAGTTTCGGCGATGTCCCGCTCAACGCGGAACTCAAGCTTGAAGTTTGGGACAGCCCGAACTCCGCCGGTGTCGTGATCGACGCCATCCGGTGCGCCAAGATCGCCAAAGACCGGGGACTGTCCGGTCCGATCCTGGGGCCGTCGGCGTACTTCATGAAGTCTCCGCCGGTCCAGTACACGGACTCTGAAGCCAAGGATATGGTCGAAGACTTCATCGTCGGCAAAAACAACTGACGTTTGTATCCATACGTTCTCCCTGACGCCGAACCAATGGGCTCCGGGCCGAGCGGAGGGATGAAACACAACTGAAATCTCGCCGTCACACCACGTGATTGGCGAGATTTCGTTTTCACGAGCAAATCATGGGGGCGCCTTCGCTAGCCAGATTCCGCGTTTGTCGATAAGATAGCCAAACCACGTCTGGCATCGCGGCCACGCCAGCGACGTGCACACGCTTCGCGGCGCGGATGCCTCAGAGCGCGTATGAAGGGGAGCTGATGCGCGGCAGTCTGAAAATCGGATTCATTTCCCCGTACGACCACGCCTTTGACGGCGGCGTAACGAGCCACATCAACAAGCTCGCCGCCCAATTCCGAGGCTGGGGCCACCGAGTGCGGATTGTGGCGCCGTGCTCGTCCCCGTCTATGGTTCCGGACGACGACTTCCTGCCCATGGGCCGCCCGGTCCCGATTCCCAGCGGCGGCTCCGTCGCCAGGGTCTCTTTGTCTCCATGGCTTCGTCCCAGGATCAAGGACCTTCTCGCGGACGAGGCGTTCGACATCATCCATCTGCACGAACCGTTCGCGGGGTTTGTGCCGTTCAACGTCATGACCGTCCTGGACTCGATGAACGGCGTTAATGTTGGCACCTTCCACACGTTCCAAGGCACCAAGCTCTACGGGATCGGCCTCCGGAAACTCATGGAGCCGTTCTTCCGAAGATTGCACGGCAGGATCGCGGTATCCGGACCGGCCTTCGATTTCATCAACGGCCATTTCCCGGCCAACTACGAGATCATCCCCAACGGAATTCGCGTCGAAGATTTCTCCGACGCGCTTCCGTTGCCCGAGCTCATGGACGGCAAGATCAATCTGCTGTATCTGGGCCGCCTAGAAAAACGCAAAGGACTCAAGCACCTCCTCGGCGCGTACGCACGGCTGAAGTGGGACTGGCCCGAATTGCGGCTCGTGGTGGTCGGCGCCGGAGACCCGGACGCTGATTCCCATCGAATGATGAGCGAGCGCAACCTCTCGGACGTTGTCTTCACCGGACGGGTATCGGACTCGGAGAAGGCGCGATATTTCAAGTCCGCCCACATCTACTGCTCTCCGGCAACAGGCAAAGAGAGCTTCGGCATTGTGCTCCTCGAGGCGATGGCGGCCGGCGCCCCGGTCGTGGCCACGGACATCGACGGCTACGCTGGCGTGATCAACCACGGCGAAGACGGCTTGCTCGTCCCCCCCAAAAACGACGAACAACTGGCGCGGGCCATCGACATGTTGCTTCGGGACCCAGGTCTACGCGAGAGGCTTTCGGAGAACGGCGTCAGGCGAGCCGATGAGTTCCGATGGGAACGCGTCGCGGGCCGCGTGATCGAGTATTACGAAAAATGCGCCGCCGAAGAATCGGCGGTTCTGTCTCGGTGACGGTCTCCAGATCCGGCGTGCCGATGAACGTTCCGTCGAATCGACAGGTTGGACCATGCCGTCGATAAACCGCACTCAGGCACGAGCGTTCATAACGGGACGCATCGCAACCCCAATCGCATTGGGGTTTGGACGGATCGGCATGACTCCGAATTCGTTGACGCTGTTCGGGTTGGTCATCGCCGCGGTCGGCGCATACCTCGCAAGCATTGGCCAGTTCTGGGGCGCCGGCACCGTTCTCATTTTCGCCGCGGTGTTCGATCTGTTCGATGGAGCGCTGGCGAGGGCCACCGGGAAGATTTCCGCATTCGGCGCCATGCTGGACTCGGTGGTGGATCGCGTTTCGGAAGCGATACTCCTGCTCGGGTTGCTCGCGTTTTACCTCGACGGCGACGATTCGATCGGCGTCATCTTGGTCTATATCGCCTTCGTCTTCTCGGTGCTTGTCAGCTACACGCGAGCTAGGGCAGAGGGCCTCGACGTCGATTGCACCGTCGGCATAATGACGCGTCCCGAGCGCGTGATCGTACTGGCGGTCGGGCTGATCGTCGGCCACTGGGTTCCTTTCGTCCTGCAGATCGCGCTCGGAATCGTGGCGGCTTTGTCGGCGCTGACTTCCGTCCACCGCGTTCTCCACACGAAGGCTGCCCTCAGAGACCGTGCCTAGGCGGTCGGATTCCGGTTAGGCTACAATGTCAGAGGCGTCCGTTCGACGGCGTAATGTCGTGCGCGACGGGCGATCTTTCGATCATTCAGGTACACGACATGCCAATCTTGCGCACCGACGACGAAGAGGCTATCCGTTCTCGTTTCGAAAACGAAAGGGATTCGGAAGTCCGGATTACGTTGGTGACACACAACCCGAACGGCGGATTGTTCATCCCGGGCCGCGAGTGCGATACGTGCCAGACGACTCAGCAAGCGCTTAACGAGATCTCGGCGCTCACGCCAAAGCTTGCGGTCGACACCGTCGATTTTTACCGCGAGCCCGAGAAGGCGGCCGAACTCGAGGTGAGAGAATCCCGGTCGTTATCGTCCACGGACCGAACGGCGACGGCGTGCGGTTTTTGGATTCCCTTCCGGCTATGAATTCCCGCTGCTTCTCGACGCAATCATTCGGGCGTCAACCAGCGAGTCTGGGCTCGAGGAAGCGACAGTCGAGGCACTATCCGGAGTCGATGAAGACGTGCACATCAAGGTGTTCGTCACACCTACTTGACAGTTCTGTCCAGCCGTGGGCCGTGTCGCCCACGCGATGGCCGCTGAATCCTCGCACATAGTTGCCGACGTAATAGAGGTACAGGAATACCCGCAACTGGTTCAGGCATACGCGTTTCGGGGCGTGCCAAAGACGGTGATAAACGAACATCTTACGTTCACCGGCGCCGTTCCCGAGGGGACGTTCGTTCAACGCGTCCTCGAAGCGGTGGACTCCTCCGAAGTTGGCCAGGCGTCGGAAGAGCTCGGTTCCGAGCAATCTACGCTGATAGCGTAAGGGAATGGGAATAATGTGGCACGGCCTTGATAGAGCCGATGGGTGGTTGTCCGGCGCTTCCATGCGCGCCTGGACTCGGGTTGGGGCGATTGTCGCGCTTGCGGCGGCTCTAAGCGTTGCGATAGCGATCAACATGACAGGCAACACGGTGACTGCAGCCGAGGCGATTCGCGTGTTGGACACTTCTGTCGTCAGCGAATTTCCGGACGGCATGAGATTCACGGCGCAGGTCGAAGGTGATCACGAAATCGCCGAGGTTGCCGTTCGGTTTAGGATCGGTCAACAAACCAGAGGAGCGTACGAGTACCTCGAGTTCGAACAAGCCACATTGGTCGACTCTGAGCTGTTCTATAGGACCGATACGAGCGCTCGATACATCCCTCCGGGCACGATCATCAGATATAACTTCGAGATCGTAGACGCTGAGGGAAACGAGTTCGCCACCGAGCCAACGGACTTCATCTACTTCGACGCTCGGTTTGAATGGGAAGAAGTGGAGGACGGCCCGATCGCGGTTGCTTACCACGGCCCCGTCAAGACCCGAGCGGAGATCATCCTCGACGCGATAATTGAGACGCTGGGTCATATGGGACCTCTGCTCGGAGCGGACACCACGATTCCAATTCGAGTGACGATGTACAACAACGTCAAAGAGATGCTCGCAGCGTTGCCCCCTGGGTCGACGACAATTCGGCGGGAGCTCATCACGGAGGGTCAAGCGTTCACGCGTCTGGGAACCTTGCTCGTGCTCGGCGGCGGACGAGGCGCCACGGGCACCGCATCGCACGAGGTGACTCACATCCTCACGCACCGGGCGGGGGACAGCGTTCTGCGGAGAGTGCCTTCTTGGTTGAACGAAGGATTGTCGGAGTACGGCAACATCGATCCCGGATTTTCGTACGACATTGCCCTGGAGTTCGCGCTTGCGACCGACCGGTTGCTCCCGATTACGTCGATGCCAGTCCTGCCGAGCGACCCTGAGGACGTAATAATCTTCTACGGTCAAGCCAGCAGCGTCGTGCGATTTATGGTCACCGGATACGGCCCGGACGCGATGCGCGAGTTGATGGCGGAGATGAAATCCGGCACGAACGTAAACGACGCGATCGAGAAAGTTTACGGCGTGACGCGTGTCGAGCTTGAAAACCAGTGGCGCGATACATTGGGCGCATCCGAGTACGTGCCGCCTGAGCGCGACAGAGTGCTTCCGACTCCGGTGCCCAGGCGAAACATTCAACTGTTTACGTTGACTCCGCAGGCGGGATCGGAAACCATTGCAACACTCGTGGTGACTCCGACGGCGACGCCCGGACCGACCGTCGAACCAACGCAGGAGCCGGCCGTCGAGCCCACGTCGACTCCCGAGGCGCCGGCCCCGATTCCACCGGCCTCGACGCCGCCGCCGGCGGTCGCCAAGGCGATCGAGCCGGAACCGACTGCTCCGCCATCTTCCGGATCGGCTGGGATCGACGACGATTCCCCAGACCAAGGCGCTTCGTGCAGCGTGCCCGGTCACACTGGCGGCGGGCTCAGTGACCTGACGATGCCGGCCTTCCTTCTCGGCTTGGTTGGCCTTGGCCTCCGCAGACGGCGACGCTGATCGAAATGCAGGACCCGCGCGATTGGATCAAGGCTCTTGAGCAGACCTGGGTAGTGCGCTACCCGAAGCAGGCGTTGTCGACATTCGGCGTCACGAACTTCGGGTACCACGTCGTCACCGAACCGGTCTATTCGGAGCTGACGTCCGGTCAGCCGGAAGGCGTCGTCCGAACCGGACGCGTCGTCGCTGAGAGACCTTCGATCGTGACGCCGTACTACGCGTTGAACCTAGACGGCTTCAGTTCCGAAGCGTACGAATACCTGAGCTACCTGGCTGAGACCTACGGCCCCAACAGCCCCGGAATCATGTACCAGTACCGCAACGAGCCCGCCAACACGGACATCGTCGGCGGCGATCCGACCGAGATCGCAAAGAAAATCGGGGATGACCTCGACAAGCGATCCGACAACCTTGCGGTGGTGATGGTCGGAGTCGACGAGCTCTGGGACGTGGCTTTGCTCAAGTTCATGTACGAAATCACGTCGAGTTCGGCAACGCAAAACGTCGATGACTTTCGGTCGAAAGGGTTGCTCGACCCGACCCCCGGCGCGGGAGGACTGCCGGGAGCGGCGGTACAGCGCATCGAGCAACTGTTCGCCGATGCGGAGCGGGGCAAGGGCGTCGACGCGCTCAAGCGCGAGCTCGACCAGTGGGGCGTGTTCGAGATCTACCAGGACCGCTTCTTGTCGCTGTTCAGAGGACGACGGTCCTAGCGGGCGGTACGGTTACAACTTCGCCATCCGATCTCAGTTGCGATGGCCTTTATTCAGGCAATCGTCCGAAAACGAACCTTCTCGCCCGTGAATGACGATTCCCGGATCGCGGTCATGATCTCCTGGCGCCGTAGGCCGTCCAGGAAATTCGGCGCCGGTGACGTCCCGTCGGCGATGCCCTGGACAAACTCTCGGACCAACATCCTGAATGGCATCATGCGTCCGCCTTGATCGTCTGAGAACGGCTCGAGACGCTCAGGTATCTGCAATTCCGCCAGTTCTTCGTCGCCAGCCTGAGCGCCCAAAAACGTGCCCAGCGGCGGCGGATTGAATCCGGCGCCCGGTTGCGGGGTCACAAGCGTACCGTCTTTGCCGTAGATCTCGACACGTGCGCCCGAACCGAACAGGGCCGCGGACGTGCCCGTCATCGCCGCCCAACCGCCCGAGGAGAACTCGAGTACGAAATCGTACGTATCGTCCGATGTCGCCTCGACCGATTCTGCCAGGTCTTCGTAGGTGCGGTCCGCGAAGTGTGTGTTCATGCTTCCGGATACGGCCGACATCTCTCCGAACCAGTTACGAAGGCAATCTATGTAATGCGAGCCAAGTCCGCCGAGAAATCCGCCGCCCGACGCCGCATCGTCCGAATCGCGCCACGGCCTGGCCCGGAAACCGTTCCGAAGACCGACCGCCAGGCTCATTAGCGCCATGTGCAGCGGGCCGACGTATCCTTCGTCGATGAGTTCCTTGACGCGCACGCGGCTGGAGGCGAACCTGAACTCGTGGGCGATCTTGCGGTCAATCCGGTCGATTTGGCCTTCTTCCACATTTGTCGCGCCTGAAGGGCGTTGATCGCCATCGGCTTCTCGCACAGCACGTGCTTGCCGGCGTCGAGCGCGTCTATGGTGATCGCGTGGTGGGACGAGGGCGGCGTTGCGATGGCGACGGCGTCGAGACCGTCGAGTTTGAGCATGTCACGATAGTCGGTGAACGCGTTCGGTATCGCGAACTGTTCGGCGGCGCCTTTGGCTCTGTCTTCATGCCGGGCGCACGCGGCGACCACATCAAAGCCTTCCGATTTGAACGCGGGTCTGTGCACCGTGCTTCCAAATCCCACGCCTAATGCGCCGATACGTATCTTCGAAACAGTCACACTTGCACTCCCGGGTCCAGTCTCGTCATGTTGGGCGAACAGGGACCGACAGCTACGGGCGTACTTTCCGGTCGTCGAGCTCGATCCGGACGCGCTCAACGTGTTCGCCCACGTCCCTGAACGTCTCGAATCTGCCGTAAGGCAAGCCGAGCCGCTCCATGTCATCCGCCAACCCGTCTCGCGCGATCACGTGGTCCGCAAATCGAGCCGCGTCGAGGTCCGACAGCCCGTCTCCGACGTAAATGACGGTGTGCCCCTGACTCTTGAAATGGGCAACGTACGAGTCTTTGAAACCCGAGGTTATCGGGACGCCGTCCGGGTCATCGTATGAGACGCGAATTCCGTCAGGCGTGAATTCCGTTTGGCCGGCGTGCATCTCGACGTCATCGAGCCCGAGTGAGTTGAGCGTGGCTCTCACGTAGAATTCGAGACCGCTGGATACGACGACCAATCGGACGCCGACGCCTTGGCAGTAGGCAACGAACTCTTCGAAGGCGTACCGAACGACGACGTCGCCCCTCACGAACTCTTCGATCTCATCCTGCGACGCTCGTAACCCGCCGTACTGCATAATGTTGCTTTGTTCGACGGTGTATTTGCCGGAGACGAATTCCGCTTCCATCTCCTTCCAGTTTTCGAGATCGAACGCTTCTCGTATCGCGACGCTCACGTTGCCCACGGAAACGGTGTCGTCGAAATCGCATTGAACTACAAGCAACGGCGTAATCCTCTATTTGTCCAGACTTAGCACAACCATGCTCGGATTATTCTTCCCCGCGATCGGCATTCCCGCCGTCAAAATGAGCATATCTCCGACCACGACGGGCGGCGAATTGATGCCAGCGTCGACTTCGTATCGCCACATTTCGCGTCCTGTCGATCGCTCCAATGCGTAGACCGTTCCGGTGAATACAGACGTGATGACGAGGTCGTTGACGACCGTCGCGCTGCCAACCACGATGTCGTCGAACTCCGTCTCCCACAAGACGTCGCCGCTTTGGGCCTCAATGGCGACCAAGCTGCCCGTACCGTCCAACGACTCGGTCTTCACTGATGTAGACGTGTATTTCGACGGGAGGTTCATGACCGGAACGTACACGATTCCATCGGCGTATGCCATGAAGGTCTCGACGCCGCCGAGGCTGCCCGGGTACACGAAGACCGTCTCCCCGGCGGGAACTTCCGAGAGATGATCGTTTTGATGAACGCCGACGCTTGTGACCCAGAGCTCCTCGCCGGTGTCGGCGTCGAATGCGTGCACCGTTCCGGTCTTGCCGGCCCCGATTGCGACACCACGAGCCCGACCGCCGATGTTGGCCACCGTTAGTATCGGCGACACATGGAAATCGAGGTCGAACAGATCGTGAGGTCGCACCTGGTTGAACCACGCGAGCTTGCCGGTCCGGTGATCGAGCGCGACCACGGAGTCGGTGTAGTAGTTCGGTCCCGGGCGGCTTGAGCCGTTCGGGTGCTCGTCGGTTCCTGGCCAAGGTCCCGGATTGCCTATGCCCCAATACGTCATGCCGCGCATCGGGTCGATAGAGGCAGGGAACCATGCTCCACCGCCGCTGTTGACCTGTCGGTTGCCCCAGATGTCGTCTGAGTCGACCGTGTCGAACTCCCAGACGATGCATCCGCTGGCTTGATCCAGCGCGTAGATAATGCCCGTGGCGTCGCCCAGGTACAACCCGAGCTCACTGCGAGGTGCTGTGCTCAGGTATACGAGCCCGTCGTAGACGATCGGCTGGATGTTGATGCCCTCGGTGTCCGTGAGTTGAATCGGCGCTCGCCAGAGCAGATCGCCGCTCGCGCCGTCGAGCGCCACGAAATCGGCTGCTGAGGAAGCAGCGAACACCTTGCCGTATCCGACGGCGAGACCGTTCGGAGCGATCGACCGCCCTTCGCCGGGGCTGTTCCAGAGCAGGTTGCCGGTGTTCACGTCGAAGGCGTAGATGTTGCTTGACAAGTCCTGTACGTAAAGCACATCGTCGATCGAAAGAGGACTTGATGCGATTGCGCCCCAGTTCGTTGTCTGCGGGAAGTCGAACGACCATGCGACATCCAAGGCGCCGATCGTCGCGGAAGAGATGTTCGAGTCGAAGTTGGCCCTGGTGCTGGAATAGTCTCTGTTTGGCAACGGCCAACCGTCGGCATTGCGAGCCACTTCTGGGGGCACAACCGGAGATGCAGGGTCGGGCGCGCATGTGCTCGCTTGAATCGGTCCAGCCGTCGTGTTGAGGCGTTCTTCGAGCTGAAGAACTTTGTCGCGCACGGTTTGTAATTCCGCGGCCATCTCACGATTGCGGGCGCGCTCCAGCTCCACCTGTGCTCCCAGTGTCTGCGTTTGCGCTGCGGCATTTTCGAGCTCACGCTCCGTCGCCAAGGATTCGATGTCGGATAGTCCGCCGCTGCACGACGACGAAAGGATTGCCGCGGCGACCACGGCAACCGACCACGCCAAAAGAGTTCTCACTGCTTGTGTGCCGCTGGCGTGATTCGTTTTCGATCGATATCGTTCCCGCACCCGTCGAATGGCTAACAATGCACGATCGACCTAAAGAGCAGGCAGGGCAGGACGAACCGACTCGCCGGTCCGCATAGATTCGTAGGCTGCCAACACGAACGCGAGATCTTTGGTTCCTTCGTGTGCAGACATTACCGGCTCGCGATCTTCTTCGATGCTCCTTCGGAATTCCGACACCATGCCTCGGACGCCGCGCCGAACTGCCGGGACCTGGACGACGCTGCTGCCGCCAGGCGTGTCGATGGTGAACTCGCTCTCCCTGGGATCGAACGCGATTCTGCCCCGAGTGCCCGTAAGTTTGATGGCCTGGAATTGGCCTTCCACGGGGATCGATCTCGAGTAGTTGATGACGCATGCCACGCCTCCCGGAAGGGTGGCCGTGGCCAGAATGCCGTCTTCGCCTTCGACCGCCGGGTAAAGCTGAGGCGGCTGGATCGCGTGGACAATCTCGGGGAAGCCGGCGATGTTGAGCACGATGTCCACGAAATGGATGCCGCCGTCGATGAACACGCCGCCGCCGTTCCGTTCCAGGTTCGCGCGCCATTCGCCCGGAGAGCCATGCCCTTCGACGACCATCTCGATCATGCGCAAGTCGCCTATGGGGTTGTCCGAGTCCGCTGCGCCCATGATCTCCTTGGCTCGATCCACTGTGTTCAGGAACCGATAGTTCTCCGCGATCATGAGCTTGATGCCCGCTTCACGCGCCGTCCCGGCCATCTCGGACGCCTCCTGGACCGTACGCGCGATCGGTTTCTCCATCAGCACGTGCTTCCCGTGACCGGCGGCTTGCCTGACGTTGTCCAGGTGGAGGTCGTGCGGAGTGAAGTAATACAGCGATTCGACCTTGGGGTCGGCCGCGGCTTTTTCGTAGTCGCCGAAATACCCTGCTCCTCCGTAGTCCTGGCAATATCGGCGAGCTTTGTCGACATCGCGGCTCGCAAAATAAAAATCGAATTCGTCCTTCATGTCGTAGATGTCGTCGAGGACGATCCGGGCGTACCCGCCACACCCGACGATGCAGATCGATAGTTTCATGGCGTCTCACCTTCGTCAGCAGTTGAAATCGGACACGCGTCGCCCGCGTTAATGTTTGTGCGGGCGGCGATGTTGGCGTCGTTCGCGCTACGTGGACTCTACAAGATGGCGAAACCGCAGGCAAGGTCAGGGAGTTCGCGGCGGTGGGTCAGGATGCTGCAAATTGGATCGAGACGCTGCGACCTATCGAACCGGTCGAGTCGATGCCAGAGCCCGCGTGCCCATCGCGACAATCAAGGCGCCGACGATTCCCAATGCGCCGAGCAGCCAGCCAGGCACGGACAATCCCCCGACGTTGGGCGGCACAGACGGCGCCGGGTCGCCAACGCTTATCAGCACCATGTCCACGTGCGTCGGACTGTCGCGGGTGATGACCGCGTATCTGATGTCGTTGATGAACGCGAGCTCCGTGTTCTCGGTCACGCGAGCCTGCACGGCGTAGGTAAATCGGTCGTCTATCAACGAGGGGTCGTACTCGAGTTCGAATGCAATCGGAGCATGGCCGGGTTCTTCGATCGTCAAGGCGGCGATGGTGATCGCGGAGGCGTCCGCATGCGACACGTCGACAAGCGAAACCTCGCTCACGGCATCGGCCGTGAGCTCCACCGCCTCAGTGAAGTCAATCGTGCCCGTGATTTTGGCTACGGAGGGTGAAGGTCGGACCGAGAACGCGAAGGCGATTCGTGTGTAATACAGCGCCGTCAAGCCTTCGAACCCACTGTCAGTTCCGACGATGAGCCATAACTCGCCAGTGTCATCCGTCGTCACCGACACCGAATCGCCGTCCGTTGCGACCGTCTTGAGTTTGTATTCGTCGCTGACGACTTCAGGATGACTGACGTTGCCGATGACGACCATCGATTCGCCGCCGTTGGATCGATTGCCTTTGTCGACGTTCGACCTCAACCAGCCGTTACCGTCCTGCTGTTCCGATGGCTCCGTGGCCGTGGCGCCTGCCTTGACGTACACGCTTTTGCCTGGGGAGCCGCCGATGCCGAATGAAGCGGCGGGAACGTTCGTCGCAAAATCGACTTCCGCTGAAACCGCGTAGTCGGTCGAAGGCTGAAGCCCGTCAACATACCGGGCGACGTACATGAACAGGTCGTCGCTTCGATTGTGCCCTTGAATGTAATATCCGTTGCCGGACAAGCCTTCGGGAAGAGCGCGACCGCCCGAATCCAGTTCGTATGTCGCCTGGTCGAAATCGGCCGGCAGGCCGGCGAACCCCGCAACCCAGCCGTTGGTGCCCCCATCGAATGTGAACTCAAACACCAAATCCGTATCCGGAGTTTGAGCAGCGGCCGTGGATGCGTTCAGAGTAACCAACACCACGACTGACAACGCGGCTACTGACAAGATCGCGACTAGACGGCTCGCAGGTAGGACTGGCTTGATGCCGAGCTTAGACATAAGACAACCTCGATAGTGTGCGTTAATACGGATCGGGACTGAGAACGAGCAACATGTTCTCGTCCGACCACTCGATGTCGGAAGTATCGTCGAACGCGCCAGCGACATTGCCCTGGAAGACCTCGGTCGCGTCTTCGAGCTCGGAGTCGTCGTCAAGTGAGAACGTCGAGTAGTGTCTGGCACGCACCCGCGCGATCAGATCGTCGAGCGTGGCGCGACGACCGTACTTGAACGAAATGGTCGTATCGAGATGCACCGCATCGATCGATTCGATCATGTCCTCCGTGTCATCTAACTCGTAGAGGCGAGTCTCTCTTTCCGCAAAACCAGGGAAGTACTGACCCCAGATGCTGCCCGCGTTCTGGCTCGGAGTCCTGGTGTAGATGAATATTTTGCCCGCCTCCGGGTCGACCGCGTGGAGTGCGTTTTCAATGAATCGTCGAAAGTCGAAATGATGGATTGCGTTGAACGTCGTAAGGTCGTGTAGCGAATGATCTTCCAGCGGCAGCGTTTCCGCCGTGCCGTGAACGGCGTCGAAGTTCGTGACGTCGTTGCTGGTCAGATACTGCACCGCTTGCTCGAGCATGGACTGGTTGGCGTCGACGCAGGTGAGATGGAGGTTGTCGATTTGCTGGAACATCAACAGATCGTAGCGGCCGCAGCCGCAGCCTATGTCGGCGACTTTGGTTTGGTCGAAGCCGTTGAGAGCGCCACTGATGACGCTGATCGGTTCGATGTCCGTCGTACGTATATCCCTGTACGTCGGCGCCACACGGGAGGAGTGGTTGCATATTGGGTGGCTCGTGTCCATGGCTGCTCCTTTGCAATAGGACTCGTCGAATCGAATTCGGTCCGGGGCCGCGGGCGGCCTCGCGCGTTTCCGCGCGGCCGCTTGTCGGTGCGATCGATTGGCGGCGCCGGCGCACACGCAACACCCCGATCACACGCGGGTTGTCCGTTGCGCATGGCGTCATCCGAACGAGTCCGATGGCGAATATAATTAACGGCGGCCACCTAGCTTGTGATAGGCCACCATTTGCGGACGCTCCCAGAGGCGCTGCCGGCCCCTTCCGGGAGTGGTACGGTACTGATCAAGGGTTTCGCAAGCGCGAACGCGGAACTGTGATTGTTGGAAGTCTCTGAGTGACGATCAGTTAGAGGTGTCGTCAACCGGGGAGTGGTGCCGCCACCGTATCAACGGCTAGTTTTGGTGTTAAATATTGGGTATTTGGGGAGCCGTAGGCCTGCAGTTTGGACCGAAGATGAACCGTACGGCCCGCGGCAGTCGGGCCCGACTATGCCGTTTCCTCGAAGTTGGTCGGTGAGTAACGACAAGTATGCTCAAAAAACTTGGTTCGCGAACGTTGCCTTCGTTGAAGTACGCCTTGGCTGGCGTCTGTTTGCTAACGTTGATCGCCACTGGCGGCGATTCGATGCGGTTGAACTCCGTGCAATACGTCGCTGCTCCCTACAGCTACGACATCATCTCGTGGCACCTCGCGAACTTCCTCTCAAAATGGACCCACAAGGTCGCCAGGTCGTTGCCCGGCATCGGCATCTCGGAGGAAGATCGATTAGCTCGCCTGGGCGAGTACTTTGCCCTCGCCGTCGAAGCCGGCGGACTCAAGTCGGACATCGACCGAATCGCGGCGGATTCGTCCGGTACGAGCGATCTAGCCGATGTCGAAGCCGAGTTGGAGCAAGTTCGCGCAAGAAAGCGCCAGTTGCGATCGGATGTCGAAGAGGCGATCGAGTCCGGAATCAGTGAAGTGGTGCGCGCCGCAGGACTGGGAGTGATCGGTGAGTTTGTCTTCCCGCCAGTCGACATTCGGCTGACCGAACCGCCGAAGGTGCTGGTCACGTCTCCACGCGATCGGATCGAGCGGTCCCTCGAGGTGCTGGTCGGCCCACACGTCGACGTCGGCGACCGTGAGGAGATGGAAGCCAGTCTGCTCGAGTCCGACGACCTGGCCGCGCTCGTCATCGACATCGGCGGAGTCGCAACGTACCCAGCGTCGCTTTACGACGGCGGCAATCTGCGCGGCACTTTGAGAACCGCGACGCACGAATGGCTGCATCACTATTTCTTCTTCAGGCCGCTCGGGCAGAACATGTTCACGAGCTCGGAAATGCAGGTGGTCAACGAGACGGCGGCTGACCTGGCGGGACGTGAGCTCGGCGACATGGCGTATCGGTTCTTGGGCGGAACTATCGGTAAATCGAAGGACGTTGCTCCTGTCCGGTCATCGCCGGCGCCCGAGCCTCCGCCGGAGCCAGCAGACCGTTTCGATTTCGACAGCGAAATGCGCGAGACCCGCCAGCGCACGGACCAGCTGCTGGCCGACGGCGACATCGCGGAAGCAGAAGCCTACATGGAGCGGCAACGCCAGGTATTCGTCGCCAACGGCCATCCCATCCGCAAGATCAATCAGGCGTATTTTGCATTCAACGGGACGTACGCGGAAAGCGCCGGCTCTGCTAGCCCGATCGGCGGACAACTCCGCCGGTTTCGGGAGAGCGTGGCCGACATCGGCGAGTTCGTCGAGCGAATCAGGGGCGTGTCCGATTACGAAGAGTTCCTGTCGATGCTCGATGAAGATGCAATTGAAGCCGGAGGCGCTTACAACGAATCCGACGACCCCTTGCGCGGCGTTATCTTTAACGAGTCACCCAAACCATCCGGTGATAACGAGACAGTTCAAAACTGATGGTTGCCAAGTTTGTTCCTATGTTGGCTCGTGCTCGCCGGAACGATTGATGAATGAACAAGAGCGAAAATCGAGTGCCAAGCAACCATATCCCTGACTGCCGCACGGTCGATGTGTTAACATGATCGACGGCACGACAAACCGAAGGACGGGGAATGTACAGGCCTGAAGAGCCAGAAGTAAAGATCGCACAAATAATCGAGCGCATCAGGAAAGTGCTGGGTCGTTTCAGCCTGGGCAGCGGCGGTGGCGCCGGCTGGTGGGTCGTAAACGCGGTCTTCGTGGTCGTGGTGGCGATCTGGCTCGGAGCTGGATTCTTTACCGTTCAACCTGGTGAACAGGCGGCACTCCGCCTTTTCGGAGAATTCAACTCAGAACAGGGACCGGGCCTGCACTGGTACTGGCCGACCCCCATCGGGGCGCGAGACATCGTGAGCGTCGACCAAGTTAGGAAGCTTGAAATCGGCGTTCGAGGCGGCACCCCGGTGCTGGATGAATCGCTGATGATTACCGGCGATCCCGACGAGTTGGGACAGCCCGGCGAGGCTCCCAATATCGTCGACGTCCAACTCCTCGTCCAATACGACATCAAGAACGTCGAAGATTTTCTTTATCGTTCTATCGATCCCGAGGGCGCAACGATTGTCGCCGCCACCGAAACCGCCCTTCGGCAAGTGATCGGGAGCAGGCCGATCGACGATGTCCTGACAGACCAGAAAGAGGCGATACAGGCCGACACGAAACTGTTGCTCCAAAGACTTCTCGACGAGTACGAGACCGGGATTAACGTGCGCGTTGTTCAACTGCTTAACGTGTTCGCGCCCGAACAGGTGAAGGACGCCTTCGATGACGTAGTGCGGGCCAAGGAAGACAAAGCTCGGATCATCAACCTGGCTGACGCGTACAAAGAAGACATCCTCCCAAGGGCCAGAGGTGAAGCCGCGCGGCTAACCGAGACCGCGGAAGCCTTCAAACAAGAAAAGGTCGCGATCGCCGAAGGGCAGGCGGCGCGCTTCCTCTCGATACTGGCAGAGTATGACAAGGCCAAGGAAATAACGCGTCAACGGCTGTACCTCGAGGCGATGGAAGAGATGCTTCCAGGAATCACAAAGTTTATCGTTTCCGAGAATGCGGGCGGCGGCTTGCTCCAGTTCCTGCCGTTGACCGAAGAAGCAACCCGGGCCGCCGAATTCGGCGTGAACCAGCAGTAAGCTCAACGATATGAAATACATAGCAATAATACTAATTTTGGGCAGCGTCGCCGCGGGGATCATCGGTCCACAGGCGTTCTTCGTCGTCGACGAGAAACAGCTGGCGATCGTCACCAGGTTCGGGGAAGTGATAAAGGCCATTAAGAATCCCGGACTTGGCCTCAAAACTCCGTTCGTCGACAACGTGACGTACTTCGACAAACGCCTGCTGATCTTCGACGCTCCCCCGGATTCGTTGCTGACGTTGGACAAGAAGCGTCTCATCATCGACGTTTACGGCAGAGGGCGCATCAACGATCCGAAACTGTTCCGCGAGACTGTCCGCACCGAAACACAAGCGGCTGCGAGAGCTGTGGACATCATCTCTTCGGAGCTCCGGCGTGAGATCAGCCTCGATAACCAGGCCGAGATTATTACGACGAGCCGTGAACAAATCATGCTCAACGTGCTTGAAGGCGTCAGACCCGAGTTGACCCAATTCGGAATCGAGTTGGTCGACATTCGTATTAAGCGGGCCGATTTCCCGAACGAAATCGCCGAGAGCGTCTACGCTCGAATGCAAGCCGAACGTCAAAGGAAGGCCGACAAAGAGCGCGCGGAAGGCGCCGAAATCGACGCCACGGTCCGCGCTGAAGTCGACAAAGAAGCCACCATCATCAGAGCTGAGGCCGAGAAACTGGCAAGCATTACCCGCGGTGAAGGTGAAGCCCAGGCCGTCAAGATTTTCGCCGATGCGATTGGAACAAACCAAGAGTTCTACACCTTCCAGCGCAGCCTGGAAGCCTACCAGAAGATTTTCAAAGACAAAACCACGGTCGTGCTTCCCGCCGACAGTGACCTATTCCAGTTCCTGCAATCACCGATAGGCATGGGAACGACAGAATAACCCGAGACAGACGATCGACCAACGGGATCCGTTTGCCCTCGCTCGAATCCGTTCGTCTCACATGCATCCGTTCGGCCCCTCTAGCCCATCCGTTCGTCCTGAGCCTGTCGAAGGACCTCACTGGACCAACTCACGCCATCGAACCGATCGCCCCTCATCGCGGCTCGCATCTCACGTCGCGGTCGGACCCCCGCATCAGAACGCCTCGTATGGCTCCGACTTCACCGTCACGTACTCATTCGGCGGAAACTCGGCGAGCGCGTCGAGGTCGATGTCCGTGCCCCAGCCAATGCCGTCGGGTACGGTCGCGTATCCGTCTTGGATCGGGATCGGGTTGGTCAACACTCGCTCGTACCGCGACAAGAAAGTAACGAAGATCTCCTGCATAAAGCAGTTCGGGATGGTGGTGTCGAGGTGAAGGCTGGCCACCGTCGAGATAGGTCCGTTCGAATTGTGCGGAGCCACGCTCACGTAATGGGTCTCGGCGGCAGCGGCGATTTTCTTAAGCTCCGACAAGCCGCCGGCGTGGCAGATGTCCGGCTGAATGATCTTCACCGCGTTTTGCTCCAGCAGCGGTCTGAACTCCCATCGATTGAAAAGCTGCTCGCCTGTGGCCACCGGGATGTTCAGTTCGCGGGCGAGGGCGCAGATCGCCTCGACGTTGTCGAACATCACCGGTTCTTCGAGCCAGGCGATGTTGAACTGCTCGATGCTCCGCGCGACCCGCGATACACTCCACATGTCCAACCTGGAGCGGATGTCGATGCCGATCTCAACGCTGGGCCCGACAGCTTCGCGGACGGCTCCGACCAACTCAACACCGGCTTCGATTCGCTCTGGCGTGACAACCTGCGGGCCTTTGAACGGGTAGAACTTTAGCGCTCGATACCCGCTCTCCACGACTCGTTTGGCTTCGATCGCGTGCTGCTCAGGGGTCTCGCAACCCGCGAACCAGCCGTTGGCGTAAACCGGCACCTGGTCCCGGCTCTTGCCGCCCAGCAGCTCGAAAACGGGAACGCCCAGTGCCTTCGCCTTGATGTCCCACAACGCGAGGTCGATGGCGCTTATCGCGCTCATCGTCACCGGCCCACCCGTCCACGTCACCCGTCGGTACAACGATGTCCAGATGTACTCGATGCGGAACGGGTCCATGCCAACGATGAAGCGACCGAACTCTTCGATCTCCCCCGTCAACGCGGCGTCTTTGTATTGCAAGCTGCCCTCGCCGATGCCATGAATGCCGGAGTCCGTTTCGATTCGGACGAACAGCCAGTTGTTGCCGTCGTTGGACGGGGCTGTCGCGGCCATCCGGTATATATTGACTTCCGTAATTTTCATTGCGAACCGTTCTCCCGATCGTGTCTAGCGTGCGTAGATTCCCATTAAAATCCCCTGGGCGATTGTGTGACCGTCCATGGCGCTCAACAGCTCCGATTTGCCGGAGCCCGGGTCTAATGACAGCGGTGCATCAAGGGCGTATAGCTTGAAAAAATACCGGTGCGCTGGCCCTGATGGCGGGCACGGACCCCCGTATCCGGACCTGTTGAAATCGGTGGCGCCGTTGACGCCGCCGTGCTCGGCGATTGAGGCGCCCTCGGGGAATCCCGAGGCGTCAGATGGCAACCCATACACCACCCAGTGAATCCACGTCCGTCGTGGAGCATCGGGATCGTCTACGATCAACGCCAAGCTTCTCGCGGCATTGGGCACGCCGGTCCAGGTGAGTTCGGGCGAAATATCGTCACCGTCACACGTGAAGCGCGTGGGAATCTCGGATCCGTTGTCGAACTCGGGACTGGTCAGTTGGATGGTCGCGATGGCGGACGTAGCCCGCGGCGGCGCTGGCGTCGGAGCCTTGTCGCTCTCCGAGCATCCCGGCAACAGTGCGACAGCGCAGATCGCGAGCGCAACGATGACAACGATCCGGTGCATCTTGCGGATATGACGCATCAAGTCGGCTCCCGTTGGGATGGAGAAAATCGCGGGCCGGCGCCTGGGATCTAGTGCACACTCCGATCCTCACCGAGAGGGCGCTCAGTCCCGCCAGCGGGTATAATGGTAGCATCCCAAACAAAGGTTCGTCATTGACCGATCACACGACTCCGTCCGCCGTGTCCGTCCAGCTTTTCGATGAGTTCCAGGGGTGCGTCGACGAGGAGTGGATCGCGTCGATAATGAGTGTCGCCAGCGAGGTTTGCGAAACCGGCGCGGAACATGTCAGCATCGTCATCGCAGACGACGACACGGTCGCGGAGTTGAACACGAACCATCGCGGGTTAGCCGAGACGACGGACGTCTTGTCGTTCGCGTATACGCATTCGGGAACGTACTACGGCGATACTTCGAAGCACGGCGGCGACCCGTTGGACGCTGAGTTCATTCTGCCGCCAACGGAACAGGCAGGGCTGGGAGAGGTGATAATCTCCTATCCTCAGGCCGCGAGACAGGCTGAGGAAGCTGGGCACGACGTGTCCCAAGAGTTGGCGATCCTCCTTGCCCATAGCATCTCCCATCTGCTAGGTTACGACCACGAGCAAGATGATGAAGCGGCCGAGATGCAGGCCCTGGAAACCAGAGTCATGGATCGGGTGCGAGAGGCTGGATTGTTGAGTCAATCGGGCGAGGAACGCCGTGCCGAAAATGACTAAGCTTTTCGTAGCCTTGACACGTCTGAGAGCGGCGAACTGTTCTCGTTCAAGACGAGACGCGATATGACCAGCGAAGTGCTGTACAGGAAATGGCGTCCCCGAAAACTCTCCGAGGTAGTGGGTCAGGATTCGGTTACCCAAACCTTGCGGCGGTCGGTCGCGACCGGGCGGATGGCGCACGCCTACCTGCTCTGCGGACCGCGCGGCACCGGCAAGACCAGCACGGCCCGCATTCTCGCCAAAGCTATCAACTGCGTTTCGTCCGTCGATGGCGAACCGGACAACGAGTGCGAACCCTGCAACGCGATCAACGAAGGTAGGGCGCTCGACCTCATCGAGATCGACGCGGCGAGCAACCGCGGCATCGACGACATCCGCAACCTGAGCGACAAGATCAACTTCGCGCCGAACGAGTTCAAGTACAAAGTCTACATCGTGGACGAGGTCCATATGCTCACCGAGCCAGCGTTCAACGCGCTGCTCAAGACGCTCGAAGAACCTCCAGGCCACGCGATCTTCGTGCTCGCGACCACGGAGGCGCACAAGGTTCCGTTGACGATCATCTCCCGCTGCCAGCGTTACGACTTCCGACGCGTACCGCTCGACGTTACTGCCAACAAGCTGGCCGAACTCTGCGCGGCGGAGAACATCGAAGCGTCGCAGGATGCACTGGAGCTGATCGCCAGATCCGCAACCGGAAGCCTGCGAGACGCCGAGAACTTGCTCGAGCAGGCCGCCGTGTCTTACGGCTCGCCCTTGAATGCCGACCAAGTGCGTGAGATGCTCGGAATGGGCGGCGACGAGCAAGCCCTCGAGTTGACGAAATGCATCGTCACGAAGTCCGTCGCGGAGGGATTGAGCGTCATCAATCGAGTCGTGGTGGAGGGCGCCGATCTCGGACAACTGCAACGCAGCGTGACAGAGTTCCTGAGGGCCGTGATGCTAAGCAAGACGGGCGCCGCCACGGCGTTGGGCTACCCGGACGAGATATCGACCGTGTTGAACGAGCTCGCCGCCGGAGCGGAGCTGCCTCACCTGCTTAGATCGATCAAAGAGTTCAGCACCGCCGACACCCGCCACGACACATCCTCGCCGCTTCCGTTGGAACTGGCTTTGGTCGAATCCAGTTTGGAGCCGAAAGTCGAGATCGTCGCCGCGCCGCCGGCCCAGGTCGCCGAAGCCGGCTCCATGCAGCAGCAGCCCCGCCAAGCGCCGACCAAGCAAGCCCGGCCATACGTTCACGAGCAGGCGCCGGCTCAACGGCAAGGGCCTCAACGCCAAACGCCGCCGCCAGGCGCCGAACCGCAGCCGCTGCCGACCGAACCCGCCGCCAGGCTTCAAGTTCAATGGCCGCAAATTCTCCGCGCGCTTCGGAATACCGGCACGCGGTTCAAGCTCGACGCGCTGCTGCGCAGCTCCCGAGACTATTCGGTGGACGGCGGACGCGTCATCGTGAAGTTTCCGCACAACTCGCATTTCGACCGTATCAAAGAGGAGATGAGCAACCCTGCCGTGATGAAGGAGTTCAAAGACGTCATCAACAAGGCGATGGACGGCGACTACGAGTTCGTGCCCGAGATCGCCGGCGAAAGCAACGGCCAGTCTGTAAGGCAGGCCAACCAGAGCCATCTGGTCCGTGCGGCTCAGGCGATGGGCGCCAGGGTCGTCGATCAAAAGGAGGACTCCGAACAGTGATGAACCGCAAGATGATCAAGCAGGCGCAGCGGCTTCAGAAGAAGATGACCGACCTTCAGACCGAACTCGAGTCCGCGACGGTTGAAGCGACCGCGGGAGGCGGGATGATCACGGTCGTCGTTACCGGCAAGATGACCGTCGATTCGATCGTCATCGACCCGGAAGTCGTGAGTCCGGACGATGTCGACATGCTGCAAGACCTCGTGTTGGTCGCGATCAACGACGGCCTCAACAAGGCGCAGGAGATGGTGTCGTCGAGGATGGGCGCCCTGACCGGCGGACTCAACATTCCCGGTCTGACGTAGCCTCCGGCCTGAATCAGACGATCCGATGACGAACGAGAACAACTACTCCGCCGCGCCGATCAACCGCCTCGTGGAGGAATTCCACCGGCTGCCGGGGATCGGCCCCAAGACGGCGCAGCGGTTGACTTACTACCTGATCCGCATGCCGGACGAAAACGCACGCTCCCTTGCTGAGGCCATCGTCGCCGTAAAAGAGAGCGTCGAGATGTGCTCGCGCTGCTTCAACATCACCGAAACTGACCCGTGCGGGATCTGCTCCGCGCCCGACCGCGACGAATCGACCGTGTGCGTGGTCGAGGAACCGCTTGACGTGCTCGCTCTCCAGCGCACCCACAGCTACAACGGTCTGTACCACGTGCTGCACGGAGTGATTTCGCCGATGAATGGCATCGGACCGGACGACCTCAAGATCCAACCGCTCCTGGCCCGGATCAGAGACGGGGACGTCCAAGAGGTCATCCTCGCCACCAACCCGAACCTTGAAGGCGAAGCCACCGCGATGTACATCCATCGGCTGCTCAAGCCCCTCGGCATCAAGTTGACACGTCCGGCGCGCGGACTGCCAGTCGGCGGCGATCTTGAGTACGCCGACGAAGCGACCCTCGGCCGCGCGATGGACGGTCGGCAGTCGTTCTGAGCGCTGCCTCATGGCGATGAGACAACGAACCTACACCACCGAAGGCCTCGTTATCCGGCAGTTCCCGCTGGGCGAGGCCGACCGCATCATCACGATCTTCACCCAGGACATGGGCAAGGTGCGCCTGGTCGCCAAGGGCGTTCGCCGGCCCAAGAGCAAACTCGGCGGCCACCTGGAGTTGCTGTACCAAGTCTCGTTCTCCGCGGCGTTTGGGCGCAATCTCGATGTGGTCAACGAAGCGCAAACGGTGCAGCGATTCGCCGAAATCTCCGAGGACCTCGACCGGCTTTCGCGCGCCGTCTACATGTGCGAGCTCGTCGACAGCTTCTCGGAGGAGCACTCGGCCAGCTACCAGCTCTACCGGCTCCTGGTCGAATCGATGACCGCACTGTGCACGGCGTCGGACCCGTGGCTCCTCGTGAGGCATTTCGAAGCGCAACTGCTGACCGTGGCTGGATTCCGACCCGAGCTCGGCCTGTGCGTCGAGTGCGGAAATGAACTCACTCCCGCCGACCACGTGTTCGACGTATCGTCGGGCGGCGTCGTCTGCCCGGATTGCAGCCCGCAAGGCTTGAGCGCCGTGCTGCCGATACAGCTCAACGCGATGAAAGTGCTCCGGCTGCTACAACGAAAGCGCTCGTTCGCGTCGGTCGAGGGCGTTCGAATCCCGCCGCCGGTCGTGCACGATGTCGAGCGGCTGCTGACGACCCACATCCGCTACGTCGTCGAGCGAACCTTGAAGAGCGCCGACTTCGTACGGCAGGTGTCGGAGTTGTAGACAGACTCGAACACGCCGAATGTGATCCGAAGTCGATTCGATCGGAGATTGGAACATGGAAGCGACGATCAACACCTGGCTCGCCGACATCGAAGCCGAAGAAGACGTGACAATCGTCTATGCCTGCGAGTCCGGCAGCAGGGCGTGGGGATTCCCGTCGGCGGACAGCGACTACGACGTCAGGTTCATCTACCTTCACCGAATCGAATGGTACCTGTCGATTTCTGCCGGCAGGGACGTGATCGAGCGACCGATATCGGGTTTACTGGACGTCAACGGCTGGGACCTGAAGAAGGCGTTGCAACTGTACCGGAAGTCCAACCCGGTGCTCTTCGAGTGGCTAAACTCGCCGATCGTGTATCGAGACACGCACTCAGTCGCCGAGAAGTTGCGCGACCTGTCGAGCGACTACTATTCGTCGACGGCGGGCGCCTACCACTACCTCCAAATGGCCCAGGGCAACGCAAAAGACCTGGTCAGAGGCGGCGGAGTGCGCATCAAGAAATACTTCTACGTGCTCCGGCCGCTGCTGGCGGTGAACTGGATCAAGCAAGGACGCGGCGTGGTCCCGACCGAATTCGACGCCTTGGTCGACCGCATCGTCACGTCATCGACCCTGCGATTTGAAATCGAGAAGCCAGTCGCCGCGAAACGCCTCGGCGAAGAATAGGACATCGGACCGCGAATATCGGCGATCAGCGACTACATCGACGCCGAGCTCAATCGATTCGAGAACCACCGCTTCAACTACGAGAAACCGCCAGCGCCGATAGCGGGCCTGAATCAACTGATGGTCGATGCATTGAAAGAAGTGTGGAGCGACGATGCTGCCGCGCTGCCGTTCACGGCCCCAGTCGCCACCGTCGACGGCCCTTGACGCAGGATACGCGATCGCGCAGGCGACGTTTTGTCGCGCAACCAAGCCGCCTGACCCGGTTCTGCGACGTCATCACTAAACCGCTTGCCTCGTTGGCGTCCGCAGCACTGGACTTGTCCCTCACGCTCGTAGCTGACCGATTCGCTCGCCCTGAACGCTCACGCCCCCATCCGTTCGGCCTGAGCCCCGACGCATCGGGATCCCGGCTTTGTCGGGGCCTGTCGAGGGCCCGCACGACAACAACCTCGCCTCGCCGACTGGTCACGCCGCAATCCAGACTGCTAAAATAATCCACGATCGACACTCCGGCCCGCGAACGTGTCCACGCCTCGCATCGACCGCCGGGAATCGACACCGCAATCCGTGCCCCTGTAGCTCAGGCGGATAGAGCATCGGTTTCCTAAACCGAGTGCCCCGGTTCGAGTCCGGGCAGGGGTACCATCGTGTTAGGCACGAAAACGCCCCGTGAGACTTGCTTGCGGGGCGTTCGTTTTGATGGCTTG
>JASMDM010000012.1 GCA_030752795.1 SAR202 cluster bacterium
CTTCGGATAATCGGCGGCCTGCTCGATCCGACCGCTGGAAGCGTTTCCGTTGGAGGGAGGACGCCCATGAACGCTCAAGGTCAAAAGGAGCTCGGGTTCGTGTTTCAAGAACCTTCGCTGCTGCCTTGGCGAACCTCTTCGGATAACATCCGCCTGCCGCTCGAGGTCAATCGCACGAATGGACGACAAACGGAGCGAACGGTGCAGCATCTGTTGAGCCTGGTGGGGCTCGAACGCTTCGGCGACTACTATCCATCCCAGCTATCCGGCGGCATGCAACAGCGCGTGGCTCTGGCTCGCGCGCTGGTTTTCGACCCGTCGTTGCTGCTAATGGACGAACCCTTCGGCGCGCTGGACGAGTTCACCCGAGCCGCGATGCGGTATGAGCTGCTGCGAATCTGGGACGAGGATCAGAAGACGGTCGTGTTCGTGACCCACAGCATCACCGAGGCTATCGTCTTGTCAGACCGGGTCGTGGTTCTGTCCGGCCAGCCCGGACACATCCGAAGCATTGTCCCCATCGATCTGCCCAGGCCTCGCGAGGATTCGATCGAACGAAGTCGAGACTTCTTAGATTATTCCGAGCAGTTGCACGATCTGCTCTTACCGGGAGGCGGCGATGGACACTCCACAAACTGAGAAACGGCTCGCCGTTCGCCCGATGTCCGCTACGCCGGATCGAAAGCTGCCCGTATGGTTCACGTACGTCGTTCCGCCGTTGCTGGCACTGACCGTCGTCGCCATCATTTGGGAGATCTGGATCGAGGTTCGGGACGTGCCGATCTACCTCGTGCCGGCGCCGTCTGACGTGCTCGCCGGTCTAGTCGAAGACCCGTTCTTGTTCGTCAAAGAAGGCGTCGTAACCCTGACCGAAGCGATGGCCGGATTCGTTCTTGGCTCGACCGTCGCGCTGGTGGGCGCTGTGTTGATGGCGCACTCTCGAGTCCTGGAGCGAAGCCTGTTGCCGCTGGCGATTCTGGTGAAAGTAACGCCGATCGTGGCGATCGCTCCGTTGTTCGTGATCTGGTTCGGCTTCGGGATGATGCCCAAGATCCTGATCACGGCGCTCATCACGTTCTTCCCGGTGCTCGTCAACGGCATCACGGGATTTCGTTCGGTCGATCCGGGCGCGATGGACTTCTTGCGGTCGATCAACGCCTCGCGCCGCGAGATATTCCTGACGCTGCGATTGCCGAGCTCGATGCCGTACCTTTTCTCCGCGTTCCGTGTCTCCATACCACTCGCCGTCATCGGCGCCGTGGTCGGCGAGTGGTTCAGCGCGGACCGGGGGCTCGGCAGCGTGATCATCGTGGCTCACAGCAATCTCGACATGGTCACGCTTTTCGGCGCGATCGTGACGCTCGCGATCATGGGCATCGGGCTCACGCTCGCGGTGTCGGTCGCCGAGAAGAAAGCGCTGTTTTGGCATGAATCGTCGTCCCTGGTGTGACGCCAAGGCGCAACCTGAACGACCCAGGCTCAATATCATTTAGAAGGATGAATGAAATGAACAAGCATTTCGCATGGTCCAGCCTCGCTATCCTCGTTGCAGTCCTCGCGGCGGCTGTCGGTTGCTCTGGCGACGATGGGCCAGGCACGGCGGTCACATTCATGGCCGGGTTCAAGCCGCAAGCGAACCTCCCATTCGTTGCCGCCTACGTGGCGCAGGAAGAAGGGTACTTCGAAGCCGAGGGCTTGGATGTAACGATCATGCACTCCACGGGCGAGCACCTGAACCTGCTCATGTCCGGCGACGTCGACTTCACGACGGCGGACGCGAACTCGGTGCTCAAGCGCCGCGCCGACCCGAAATTGCCGATCGTCGCGGTCGCGTTGTTCGGGCAGTCGGGGCAGCAAGCATTCATTTCGCTTGGCGCATCCGGCATCCAGACTCCTGACGACTGGGAGGGCGCGAACTTCGGCTACAAGATCAGCATCCCCCCAGACTATCTGGCAATCCTCGACGCCACGGGGGTCGACCGGTCCCGGATAACCGAGGTCAGCGTCGGCTTCGATCCGCGCGTGCTCACCGAAGGTCAGGTCGACCTGCTGGCCGTCTTCAAGTCGAACGAGCCCGACACGCTTCGAGGTCTCGGCTTCGACGTCACGGTGTTCGACGCCGCCGACTACGGAGTCCCTACACTGGGGCTGACGTACATAACGCGCGAAGACCAGATCGAGACGGACCCGGATACCGTCGGCAAGTTCGTCAGGGCGACGATGAAGGGGTTCGAGTTCGCACTGGAAAACACCGAGGCGACCCTGGACATCGTGATGAAGTACGCCGAGAAAGAAGACCGCGAGCACATGCGGTTCATGCTGCAAACCGAGATCGAGGACGCTGAATCGCCTCTGACCGAAAGCAACGGTCTCGGCTGGATGACCGCCGAGCAGTGGCAAGCCTTCCACGACTCGCTGATGAACTACGAAGCCATCGCCGAATCCGTGGACGTGTCTCAAGCGTTCACAACGGAGTTTTTGAAATAGGTTCACGGCCGGCTTCGAATCGATCGCCCGAATTCGAAACGGCCCAGTCACGATCACGCAATCGTAAGGGAGTCCCGATAGCATCGGGAAAACCCTCCCGCGTGGTTCGCCACATATTGTGTTTTGCATTGGGGTTCACACCATCGTTTACCCATAATTGTGATACTGGTGCATGCCGTGACGTATCGGGAGGGTTTGAAACCCTCCCCTACAGATTCTCGTCGGTGATGGCGCTGCCGGAGCCCAACTCTGCCTGTCACACGCCGGTCGATCCACGCCATAGCGCCACGGCCGTTGTTCTGATTTACTGCCTGCTATCCGGCGCCCTGTGATACCATGTGGCGGTCTCAACGAGCACGAATTCACTGCACTACGGAGGTGAGATGGCCACCGCTTCTCAGGGGTACAAAGTAGTCGGAACAAGCCCGACCAGGGGCGATGGAATCGACAAAGTCACCGGTCGAGCTCAGTTCGGCGCGGACATGAATCTGCCCGGAATGCTCTACGCGAAAGTGCTGCGAAGCCCGCACGCCCACGCGCGCATCAAGTCGATCGACACGTCCAAGGCCGAGGCTCATCCGGACGTGCGAGCCGTGATCACCGCCGCCGACTTGGCGGACCTTCCTCCGGTCGGACCCGTCGCGGTCTTGGGGCAGGTCCCGGTCGAAAATACCCTGGCTCGTGGGAAGGCGCTGTACAAGGGGCATCCCATCGCCGCCATCGCTGCCGAAAACGCCCATGTTGCGGAGGGCTTGCTCTCCCTCATCGAGATCGAGTACGAAATCCTGCCCGCGTACACCAACGTCGAAGACGCAATGGCCGTGGACGCCGCTCCGCTTCACGAGGACTGGCCGGACAACCCCGAGCTCCCCGGCGGCAAGAACGTAGGTTCTCAGGACCAGTATCGCTACGGAGACCCCGACGAAGGCATCGCACAGGCCGACCGCGTGATCGAGCGCGAGTTCCGCACGAGTTCAGTGCACCAAGGCTACATCGAGCCGCAATCCGCGACGGCCTGGTGGGCGCCGGAAGGCCGGCTGACCATCTGGGGCAGCAGCCAGGGTCACTTCGCGGTGCGAGACGGCGTCGCTCGGTTGTTGGACCTGCCGGTGTCGGCGATCAAGGTGGTGCCCATGGAAATCGGCGGCGGTTTCGGAGGCAAGATGCCACCGTACGTCGAGCCGTTGGCGGCGTTGCTCTCGAAGAAGAGCGGCCAGCCCGTCAAGTTGTCGATGGACCGGACCGACGTGTTCCAAGCCACCGGCCCCACGTCGGGCGGCTTGATTCGCATCAAGATGGGCTACACGAACGACGGCCGCATCACCGGGGCGACCGCGTGGTTCGCGTTTGAGGCGGGCGCGTATCCAGGCGCTCCGTTGTCGGGCGCGGCGTCGGCGGTGTTCGCCTCGTACCAGATCGACAACGTCGGCGTCGACGGATTCGATGTCGTCGACAACAAGCCGAAGACCTCCGCGTACAGAGCCCCCGGCGCGCCGATCGTAATCTTCTGCGCCGAGTCGGTCGTGGACGAGATCGCCCGCGATCTGGGCATGGACGCCATGGAGTTCCGAGCCCTCAACGCCGCCAAAGAAGGCACGCGCCGCGCCGACGGACTGATCAACGCGGTGATTGGCGCTGAAGAGGTCATCCAGGCCGTCCGAGAGCATCCACACTACAACGCTCCGATAGAGCAGGTCGACGGCAAGCTCAGAGGTCGCGGCACGGGCATGGGTTTCTGCCGCAACAACACGGGGATGGCCGCCGTCATCGCCAACGTTCTGTCTGACGGCACGGTAAGCATGGTTCAAGGCTCGATGGACCTCAGCGGATCCCGAGTCGCCGTCGCCCAGCAGCTCGCCGAAGTCCTCGGCATCCCGATCGAAGACGTCAACGCCGCGGTTGGTGACACCGACTCGGTCGGCTTCACGTCCGTCAGCGGCGGCAGCGGCGTTATGTACAAGACAGGCTGGGCCGCGTACGAGGCCGCCCAAGACGTGATCGACCAGTTCAAGGAACGCGCCGCCATCGTCTGGGACACCGAAGTCGAAAACGTCGAGTACGAAGACGGCGAGCTCCGGCACGCGTCCGACACCGAGCTCCGGATGGGCTTCAAAGAGGCAGCTGGGATGATGGCTCGCACTGGCGGACCGGTCGTGGGCCGCGCGAACATCAATCCCACCGGCCAAGGCGGCTCATACTCGGCGAACATCGTCGATGTCGAGATCGACCCCGAGACCGGAAAGATCGACCTGCTTCGCTACACCGCGATCCAGGACGTTGGAACCGCGGTGCACATCGACAACGTCGAAGGCCAGATGCAGGGCGGCACCGTCCAGGGCATCGGCTGGGCGCTCAACGAGGAGTACTTCATGGGCGACGACGGCGCGATGCGAAACGTCAGTCTGCTCGACTACCGGATACCCACGATCCTGGACCTCCCGATGATCGACACGGCCATTGTCGAGGTGCCCAACCCGCGGCACCCGTTTGGCGTCCGAGGCGTCGGCGAGGCCAACATCTCCCCACCGCTGGCCGCCATCGCCAACGCCGTATTCGACGCCACGGGCGTTCGCATGTGCAGCCTCCCGATGAACCCGGCGTCGGTGCTCAAGGCGCTGCAAGAGAAGGAGTAACGTCTCATGAGGGCAGGATTCGGACAGTTCAGGGACGCGACACCTGAGTATCTTCGATTCGCGGCGCAATACGGCGCGACCGACGTGCTGCTCAACGGACCGAACCTTCCCAGCACAGGGGGCATCTGGAAGCTGCACGACCTGGTCAAGTTGCGTTTGGCGGTCGAGAGCTTCGGGCTCAACCTGTCGGCTATCGAGAACGTGCCGACGTGGTTCTACGACGACATCATGCTGAACGGTCCGCGACGCGACCAGCAAATCGAGCACATGATCATCACGATCCGCAACATGGCCAGAGCCGGCATCCCCGTGTTCGGCTATAACTGGATGCCGTCGATGGTGTGGCGAACCGAGCCCGAGCTCATTCGCTGCGGCGCCGTCGCGACTGCCTTCGACGACGACGAAGCTCAGAAGCTGCCGCTCACCCACGGCCGCGAGTACGGCGAAGAGGAGATGTGGGGCAACCTCGAGTACTGGATCAGGATCATCACCCCGATCGCCGAAGAGGAGGGCATCCGGCTCGGCATCCACCCCTGCGACCCGCCCGTGCCCGCCCTGGGCGGCGTGCCGCAGCTCCTTCGCAGCTTCGAAGCGTACCGCCGATTGATCGAGATCTACCCGTCCGACTCCAACGCCATCGAGTTCTGTCAGGGCACCTTCTCCGAGATGCAAGGCGACGACATCTACGAGATGATCCGCTACTTCGGCGAGCGCCGGAAGATCCTCTACGTCCACTTCCGAAACGTCTCCGGCCAAGTGCCGAAGTTCCACGAGGAGTTCATCAATACTGGCTACGTGGACATGTACAAGGCGATGACGATATACCACGAGGTCGGCTTCGACGGCTTCTTCATCGACGACCACGTGCCGCAAACGTTCGAGGACACCGCCTGGGGCCACCGAGGCCGCGCCTTCGCCAACGGCTATATCCAAGCGATGATCGAGGCGGTCACGAAAGGGGCATAGGCCGGGGGCCTGAACCGAGGAGGCACGGCCGACGAGCGCGAGTAGCCGGAACGGCGGGCGGTTGGCCGAGCTTCGCTGCGCTGGTAGATCAGACCTGCAATCAAGTGTGCCGAAGGGACCAAAGGGACTTCAAGGACGCAAAGGGCATTTGCTGCCGGCGGGATGACTTTGATCGATTACGGGTCGATTGGTGCGTTGACCGGCCGGTGGGCAACAAAGCACCTAAATCCTGTGTCACATAATCCGTTTCCCTCGGTCGCTTCTGCCCTCGGTCGTCCCTTCGGTCCCTTTTCGGTTGGCGCCTGCCCATTCACTCTTCTTACCAATCCGCCCTCAAGCTGATAAAATCGCGGGGCACGGATTCTCGTGTGACACTGGCAACCAGATCTTGCCATTCAACACCAACACCTCCGAGGAGGAATCATGAACGGATATGAGCTGAAACAGAAGATGCAGGCCGGCGGGATCATTTACGGCATGATGCTGAGCATGAGCCGCAACCCGCGATGGGGCGCGGCGATGTCCGGGTTCGGCCTGGACTACGTGGTCATCGACACCGAGCACTCGCCCCGAGGCAGGCACGACGTCGCCGACTTCATCTCCGCATTCACGTACAGCGGCGTGGTCCCGATCGTCCGCGTACCGATCCCCGATTCGCACTACGTGACGATGGCCCTCGACGCCGGCGCCCAGGGCGTCCTCGCGCCTTACTGCGAGACGGTCGACGAGGTCAAAGAGGTCGTTGCCGCCGCCAAGTGGAAGCCGCTAAAAGGCGCCCTCGCACGGAAGGCGATCGAGACCGGCGAGCTCCCGTCCGAGGAGACCCGGACGTATCTCGAGAACCGCAACCGGAACAACATCTGCATCATCGGCATCGAGAGCGTTCCGGCGATCGAGAACCTGGACAACATCCTGAGCGTCGACGGCATCGACGCGGTGTTCGTCGGGCCGAACGACCTGTCGATCTCGTTGGGAGTGCCGGATCAGTACGATCACCCCGACTACGAGGCCGCGCTCAGAGAAGTGATCCGCATCTGCAAGGCGCACAATGTGCCGAACCTGTTCCACCACCAGACCGTCGAGCTCAGCACGAGGTGGCTCCGCGAAGGCGTTCGGTGGGTGCTGTACAGCTCCGACTCGCGCCAGATGCACAACGGCGTGCGCGAGGATTTCGGCCGGATCAAGGCGGTCGGCGCCGAGCTCGAAGGCGACGCCGCTGCCGAGATCGGCGAGTCGGACGAGGTCATCTAGGAGTCAGACTCCTAGGCGCGCAGTTCGACCGGTCATCGTGAAAACAGTGTACGGTTCAAAGCGACCTCTTTAGTCGCCTGCGCGACCGTTCGATCGTACGCCCGCGAAAACCGTAACCGCTCAGCCAGGAGGAAACCATGCCCTGGGATTTCACGATCACCGACGGTCCTTACGGAAACGTCACCGAGGGTCCGGCCTGGGACGGCTCAGGACTGCTGTTCACGTACATCGAGGGCAATCAGATCCTCCGTTTCGATCCGGAGACTGGCGGATCCGCCGTCGTCTGGTCCGACACGAACAACGCCAACGGACTGATGCTCGACGCGTCGGGCACGCTGTTCGCTTGCGAGGGCGGCGCACGCAGGGTCGTGCGGTACGAGTCCGACGGTTCAACGACAGTGCTGGCCGACGGCTTCGATGGTCAAAAGCTGAACATCCCGAACGACCTGGCGATCGATCCCGAGGGTCGCGTCTGGTTCACCGATCCTTTTTACGAGGGCGCGGCCGGACCGTGGAGCCTTGACCGCTCGAACAAAGAGCTCGACCACGACTCGGTGTACCGGCTCGATCCAGGCGCCGACGGCACGTTCCCCGAAGGCACGATCCACTACATGGTCGAAGAACGCCTCGCCGACATGGCGAAGAAAGCCAGAGCCGCCAACAAAGACCCCGACGACTGGGACGACGACGGCGATTCCGACGCCGAGAACGACAACAGCGAGGACTCGCCAGCGGAGACGCGGCACACGTACTATTAGGCGACGGCGCAGGAGCCGGTCGGCTACGCCTCGCCTCGCGCGAAGAGCGTGATCATTGCCATTGTCAGGCTGCCGTCGGCGTTGCTCACTTTTGCGATGGCCGGCGCCAACCTGCGCCGCATCTCCACGACCTCGTCGTCTTCCATCCTCGCCAGTGCCGCGCGGGAGCCAAGAGTGGAGATCAGGCTCCAGTATTCGTCGAAGTTCGGCAACCGATGCGGGAGGTCGACGGTTTCGATTTCGACGTTGCGAATGCCGGACTCAACCACGATCGACCAGCACCCCCGGTTTTTCAAGCCTGTTTATGTTGCCGGGCTTCGGAATCAGGTCTGGTCGGATGTGTGACAGCACCTCCGCGAAAACGGTCCGGTGCGGTTCCCAAGAGCCTCTTCCCCAGACCGAGATCCCGATTTTGCCGTTTGGCCGGACGTGTTTGACGAGCGCCCTCGGTACGGTCGTCAGGTTGTCGAACCACTGGGTGACGAATCCGCAGACGCCGTAGTCGAACTCTTCGTCGAACTCAAGGTCTACGATGTCACTCTCGTGATAGGTGGTCCAATCGTGGCCCGCTTCACGCGACCTGCGCGCGGCCACTTCCAGCATGCCGGCCGAGATGTCGATGCCGACGGCGCGTCCGGTCCCGCCGACGCGAGTGGCCGCCGCCAACGTCAGTGCGCCCGTCCCGCAGCCGAGATCGATGACGCTTTCGCCGATCGAAACGCCTAGCGACTCGATCAATCGCTCACCAAAAACTTCAAAGAATGAAAGCGCCGGGGAATAGTAGCTCCATGCCACTTGGTTGAACCTCGCCTGATTGTTCAGTGATCGATCGCTTGAAGCCATGGCCTGCCGCTCCTTGCCATATTCAACGATTGTTCGAATCCTCGATACTTTGAGCCTATACCGAACTCAGCCAATTGTTCCATCGACGCTTCTGCGGCGCAGACGGCTGATCGGGTAAGGTCGGGAATGCGCCTGTATCGACGATAGGCGTTTCTGGAATGCACACACGGTATCGACGTCATTTGACGGCGTCAACCGGCGGTTCGCCAGAGTGGGCGCGTGGAATTGTGTACGTCAAACAACCGGCGCCATGTGGGAGGACGCCGTGTCGGCGATGCATCGAAACGGCGAAAAAGCCGACTGGTCAAGTTCGGTAGGATCGACCCGTTTTCGACTCCGGAGAACACGAGAGCCGAATGCACCGACTTGGGAGCTGCTTCGGGCGACAGGCGTCCGCCTCTTGGCCGGTGCTATAATGTGAGCGCCGCCAGATGGGCGACATCCAGCATTTGAGCCCACGTCATGACGCTTCAAGACCGCGCCTCCACACATTCCGCCGTTGGCAGCGGGTCTGACACGCATCGGCAGTACCGCCGCATCGTCGTCAAAGCAGGCACGTCGTTGCTCACGGGCGGAACCGACCGCCTCGATCTCGAGATGCTGGCCACGCTGGTCGGCCAGATTGCGAGACTCCAAGCCCGTGGCTGCGAGATCATGCTCGTCTCCTCGGGCGCGGTGTCCGCGGGAAGCCACGTGCTGCGAAAGAAATCCACGAACCACGGTTTGCCGATGCGACAGGTGTTGGCAGCGGTGGGGCAAACGAGACTCATGAACGCCTACGAGCAACTGTTCGACTGGCACGACATCGCAGTCGCGCAGGCACTGCTGTCGCGCAGGGACCTGAGCGACAGACTGGGTTACCTGAACATCCGCAATACGCTGCTCGGCCTGCTCGAACACGAAGCTGTGCCGATCATCAACGAGAACGACGTCGTCTCCGTGGACGAACTCAGCGGCGAGGTTTTCGGCGACAACGACACGTTGTCGGCTATGGTGGCCAACATCGTAGACGCCGACCTTTTGGTGATGTTGGGCGAGGTGGGCGGCCTGTACACCGCCGACCCCCACCTCGATCCGGACGCCAAGCTCATCCCCAGCGTGGAGCGGCTCAGCGACGACATCGAGTCGATGGGCGGACCGTCGTGGCAAGATCAGGGCCGCGGCGGCATGGCGACGAAGCTCGACGCCGCTCGGCTCGCGACAGCCTCGGGCGTGGACACCGTGATCGCCAACGGGCGAATCGCCAACGCGATCGTCAGACTCACCGAAGGCGAGTCGCTGGGCACCTTTTTTCCGGCAACGAACACCAGGCTCGAAAGCCGGAAACGATGGATGCTCAGCCAGGCGTCCGACACCGGCGTGATCGTCGTCGACGAAGGCGCGGTTCGCGCGCTAGTCTCGCACAACCGAAGCCTGCTTCCGCCTGGCATCGTGGAGGCGCGCGGCAGCTTCGATCGCGGCGACATCGTCGCAATCGTGAAGCCGGATAACGAGCAAATCGCCTGCGGAATAAGCAACTACTCCCGCGACGACATTTCCAGTATCAGCCGGATGCAATCCGATCAGATCGCGGAGATCTTGGGCCACCACTTCGGCGACGAGGTGGTGCACCGCAACAACATGGTCGTCCTTAGCTGACAACCAAGCCGGCGCCTTCTGCCGGCCCAGGAGCGCGACGATGCAGACTATCGTGGATGAACTGACCGGCAAGGCTCAGGCCGCCAGACGAGGCGCCAGAGAGCTTGCCAAAGCGAACGGCGAGATCAAGGACCAGGCGCTCTCGAACATCGCGGACGGCCTCAAATCGCGTGAAGCCGCGATCTTGGAAGCGAACGCCGCTGACTGCGACGCCGGGCGCGAAAACGGCCTGAGCGAGGCGCTGTTGGACCGGCTGCTCCTGACTCCGGAGCGACTCGACGGGATCGCCGCCGATGTCCGCAATGTCATGACCCTGCCCGACCCGGTCGGCGAGGTCTCCGACCAGCGAACCCTTCCGAACGGCTTGCAAGTGGGTCGACGCCGGGTGCCGTTGGGCGTGGTGGGCGCGATTTACGAAAGCCGCCCGAACGTCACCGTGGACATTTCCGTGCTCTGCCTGAAATCGGGCAACGCCATCATCCTGCGCGGCGGTAAAGAGGCGGTCAACTCCAACACAGCGCTCGCTCGGCTGGTTCAAGACGCGGTTGCCGAAGCTGGGCTGCCTTCCGACGCCGTCCTATTCATCGAATCCACCGACCGCGCCCTGGTCGGGCAAATGATCACGGCGAAGGGCAAGATCGACCTCATCGTTCCTCGCGGCGGTCAGGCACTGATCAGCCGAGTCGCCGAGGAAGCGACGGTGCCCGCGATCACGGGCGGTGTTGGGGTCTGCCACACGTATGTCGACTCCGCGGCCGATCCGGACATGGCGGTCGAAATCGTTTTCAACGCCAAGGTCCAGCGTCCGTCGGTGTGCAACGCTTTGGACACGATACTCGTTCACTCCCGAATCGCGCCGAGTTACCTGCCCAAGGCCGCCATTCGATTGGCTGAAGCAGGGGTCGAGATGCGGTGCGATGCGCGCGCGCTCAGCGTGCTGGGTCCCATGGAGGGTTTGCGAATCGCGCCCGCAACCGAGGACGACTGGTCCACGGAGCACCTATCGCTGACAGCGGGCGTCCGAGTCGTCGATTCGCTCGACGATGCGTTGGTCCACATCGAGACGTATGGCTCCGGACACTCCGACGCCATCGTCACCGAAGACTACACCGCCGCGATGCGCTTTCTGGACGAGGTGGATTCGGCGGCCGTGTTCGTCAACGCCTCGACCAGGTTCAACGACGGGGCGCAACTAGGCCTGGGAACCGAGCTCGCGATCAGCACCGACAAGTTCCACGCTCGCGGCCCGATGGGTCTCCGCGAGCTGACCTCGTACAAGTGGACGATTGTCGGGAGAGGACAGGTGCGGCCTTAGACATCGAATCGTCCGATCAATCGGAAGCAGAATCCGGACGCCGATCACCGACCGGATTGAAAATCCATCTGCCGAACAGAAATCGCCTGGAAACCCGCCCCGATTTTCAGGCGCTTGGCAATCCCCTCCTGAGGAGGCATCATGCCCAAATACAATTTCCAGAGAGAAGTGCGCACCCCCTTCTCGGAGTGCTATACGGTTCGAGACGAATCGGCCATCGTCGGCAGGCTCGACGTCCACTTCGCCGATGTCGACGTCCACGCGACTCTGACAATCATCGAAAGCCTGACACAGGACGATGTGAAGAGTCTCATCTCGTCGGTTGAGGACGACTTGTTGGACGCGATGGGCATCGTCCAGCAAGAACTCGTCGTCCACGTCCACCAAGGCCAAGACTTAGGCGTATACAGCTCGCGGGACTTCAACGAGTCCAACGGCGGCGGACTAACGTTGAACTGACCGCGGCCGGTACCTTCTCAAGCCCGAGCTTGGTCAAGCTCTCAACAACTTGACCCGATGCGGTCGGTTTTGTTTCTATTCCAACCTGCCCTCCGGTTTCTTGACACAATATGGCTGATGTGATCGAAGTCAGGTCTCTGACGATGAGATACGGCGACCTCGTGGCGGTGGACGATGTTTCGTTCAGCGTCCGTCAGGGCGAGGTGTTCGGCATTCTCGGTCCGAACGGCGCAGGCAAGACGACCACACTGGAGTGCATCGAAGGCATCCAGCGGCCGACAGCAGGCGGCATCACGGTGCTGGACACCGGAGTCCACCAGGACCCCAACGCAGTCAAGCTCCAAATCGGCGTCCAGCTCCAGGTGTCGGCATATTTCGATTACCTGACTCTCAACGAGATCCTGGACCTGTTTGCGCGATTCTACGGACAAGAGCGCTCCGCGGCCGACCTCTTGACCACCGTCGGCCTCGCTGACAAAGCCAACACCACCGTCGAGAAACTGTCGGCCGGCCAGAAGCAACGATTTACGATAGCCGCGACGCTCGTGAACGACCCAGAGATCGTGTTCTTGGACGAACCGACCGCCAACCTGGACCCTCAAGCTCGACGCAACCTTTGGGAGTTCGTGCGCGAGATCAACCAGCGCGGAAAGACCATCGTGCTCACGACCCACTACATGGAAGAGGCCGAGTACCTGTGCGACCGGGTGGCGATCATGGATCAGGGGCGCATCGTCGCCATGGACTCCCCCGTCAACCTGATCCGTGAGCTTCCGGTGCCGTACGAGATCACGGCGGCGACGGACAGCGGGTACGACCGCGACAGGCTGGTCTCGCTGGCGTCGGTGATGGAGCTCGCGAACGATAGCGACGGCGGTTTCACGCTCCACTCATCGGACGCGGCTGACACGCTTCCGGCGCTGCTCCAATGGGCGGCGAGTTCACAAATCCGCCTGACCCACCTGGAGGTAACGCCCGGTAATCTCGAGTCCGTGTTTCTGTCGTTGACCGGCAGGGCGCTGAGGGACTGACATTGTTGCTTGTACACCTTACGTTGGCCAATCTGAAAATGATCGTCAGGAATCGGCAGGCCCTTTTCTGGTCGATGGCGTTTCCGGTGCTGATGGTTGTGGTTTTCGGCCTTATTGCACGAGAGCCCGACACCTCGATCCACATAGCGGTCGTCGATTACGCCAACGATTCGGTGTCGGAGCGCCTGATTCGAAGCTTGGATCAAGTCGCTAATTACGAAATCGACATTCGCGTCGATGAGCAGACGGCGCGTGAAGAGGTCGGCGACGGCGACCTCAGCTACTTGCTGGTGTTGCCGGCCGGGTTGGCCGCAACCGTCGCGGACAACCCGCCGGCGCGACTCACACTGGTCTACGACGACACGAGCCCGATATCCGGCGTGGTGATCGTCTCCATCGAACGTTTCCTCGACCAAGTCAACCTCGACATCGCCAACGCCATCGACCGATTGGCGTTGGAGCCCGAGGGAGTGCTGACCCAAGACGTGACCTTCATCGCGTTCCTGCTGCCGGGCATCGCCGTCTGGGGAATCATGAGCTTCTCGGTAATCGGCATCGCAACAACGATGGCCAGCTACCGCGAGAAGAAGATCTTGCGCCGCATTATGGCAACTCCGCTGAAGGTGCGAACGTTCTTCGTGGCGCAGGTGCTGGCGTGCCTCCTGATGGCGCTGGTTCAAGCCAGCGTGATCCTCGGTCTTGGCGGATTGGTCTACGATGTGCCGATCGTCGGGAATCTGCTGCTAATCGGCCTTGTGATTATCATCGGCAACATCGTGTTCCTGAACCTCGGTTTTATCGTCGGCGCTTACTCGAAGAGCGTCCAAGCGGCGAGCGGGCTCGGAAACCTGGTCGTGTTGCCATTGCTGATGTTCTCCGGCGTGTTCTTCTCTCCGGATTCGTTGCCGAAAATGCTGACGGCCGTGGTCCGCTTCATGCCCCTGGCGCCGATGGTGGAGACCGTGCGAGGCGTGACGTTGGAGGCCAAAGGCATTGGCGACTTCCCGACCCAGATCGCCATCCTCGCCGTATGGATCGGCGTAACGTCCCTGGTCGCCGTCAAAGTCTTCCGCTTCGAATAGGCAGGCAGGGCTCGCCCTGCACCCACGGTTGGGCGTGTCGGAGGTTTCTCTCGCATTCGATGCGTTCGCTCGGCGTGACTCAATACCGTTGATCCGACGAGCGCAAGGATCCGTCCATTCCGATACCCGACGACCTGGGACGCCTGATCGCTAGGTTCGATCGCCGCCGGCTGCACTGATATCGAGCGATGGCATGGCATTCACGATCCGACGCCTCGGCGATTCGCAGTCGCTATTTCGCGACGCCTAATCGCGCCAGCCATTCGCGACCATTCTCACCGCGATCGACCGATGGACGCGCCGCACGTTCGGCGCTTCGGGCTGCGTCGGTCGCCGTCGCGTCGACATCGAGTCCGTCGGGCGTGAGCGCGACGCCGTACTGGGCGAGCGCGGCCTCGATGGAGACGAAGCCCTCCTGCACACCGCGAAAAACGTCCTCGGGCGGCTTCGTGAACGGATCGCCCCAACCGCCGCCGCCGCCGGTCTCGACTCGGAGCAGGTCCCCGGCTTTGACCGCGATGTTCTCACCGGCAGGCGGCAGGTCGAGTTCGTCGTCTGTGCGGGGATTTAGCGTGAACCGACCGGGCCATCCAGCTCCGCCGCCGTTGATGCCGAAGCACGGGAACCGCACGTTATCCATGCGGGTGCTCATCGTGCAATCGACCATGATTCGGACGTCTTTTACGACGCCGCAGCCGCCTCGATGATAGCCGGGCCCGCCTGAATCGGGGCGGATCGCGTACCGTTCGACCCGAAGGGGAAACTCGCCCTCCTCGAACTCGATCGGGTAGTTACGCTGGTCGCGAAAGTAGATCGCGTTGAGCCCGTCGGCCGTCGGTCTGGCGCCCATGCCCGAGCCGATGCCCTCGCTGAAATACAGGTAGGCGCCGTCCTCGTCGAATCCGCGGAGGTTGTAGATCACGTACACCGGCGAAGCGGCGGGAGCTCGGCCGCCGTTTGCTCCGGCCAGCAGACCGCCCATGCAGCCCATCAGACGAATCACCGTGTGGCTTCGCAACCCGACAGGCGCCGGGTAGTTCGGGTTGGTGATCGTTCCAGGTTTGGTGCGCACGTCGTCCAAAAACGAGACCGCGCCCTCGTTCAGGGGCAACTCGGGATTCATGTACGCGAGGTGGCGCGCCAAAAGCAGGTTGAACGCGCCAGGGCTCGTGATGAAATTGACCGGCCCTGTCGCCTGCGGGCCGCTATCCGTGAGATCGGCAACGAGTTCATCACCGTTGTGGATGAACTTGACGTCGATTCGTCGAGGCTCGCCGGTGACTGGATCAGCGTCGACGTAGTCGAAGAACGCGTGCTCGCCCTGTGGCACGACCTCGCGCACGAACTCCCGATAGGCGGCAACGCTGCGATCGATGATCTCGTCGAACGCGCCGAGCACGGTCTCTTGGCCGTACCGCCCCATGAGCTCATCGAGGCGATCCTCGGCCAGCCTGCACGCCGCCATGAGCGCGCGGGTGTCGCCCTCCAGCATGTCGGGAAATCGCGAGTTGTTCAGGATGACCGCGTACGCTTCGCGGTTGAGCTCACCGGCCCGCATGATGCGTATCGGCGGAACCAGCATGCCTTCGTGGAAGATCTCCGACGCGTGGGGTGACAAGCTGCCCGCGACGCTGCCGCCGATATCCCAGAAGTGCCCGAAACTTACGGCGAATGCAACGATTGCGCCGTCGTGAAACACCGGCGAAAGAAAGCACATGTCGCCGGTGTGCTGGATTGCGCCTTGCGAGCCGTGCGGGTCGTTGTACCAATACAGATCGCCCGGCCGCATGTCCTCCATCGGGTACGCCTTCAACACGGGATCGACGATCCGAGGTCCGGACGTCGACAGAAACGCATCGACGATCCTGCCGCTCACGTCGTAGATGCCGACGAAGTAGTCCATCTTTTCTTTGATGACAGGCGACATGGCAGTCCGCTCGATCAACCCTTCCATCTGAAGGATGATCGAGTTCACCGCCCCGCGGACGATTTCAAGTGTAATTGGGTCAACGGTCATAGCGTTCGATACGATAGCATGCGGGTGGGTGTGTGGCAATTATGCACGATAGTCGTGACTTCGAGTTGCCGAAATGGTCTTCCGTCGCTAGAATGAATAGGTGAAGCAAAATGCAACACTCGACAGTTCGTTTTGGATTAACGCGTACCGGGCCGGTCTATCCTCTCATGTGCTCGACCGATTCGATCTTCATTATGGTCCGGCCGTTGCGAATGAATTGTTACAGAGATTCCCCGCGGGACGAGAGTTCTGGCAGTTGGTCCGGAAAGACCTCATTTCGGAAAACACTCCAGCGTTCGATGAGATCGACGAGTTTGGTCCCGGAGAGCGAGATGCCCTCAATCTTGCCCTAGAGCATCGAGATTGGATACTGCTGATCGACGATCGAAGGCCGTTGCTGGAGGCAGAGCGTCGGGGTTTGATCGTGCTCTGTACTCCGGTGTTGGTCGTGGATCTTTTCTCGGAAGGTCGATTGGATATCCGACAAGCGCTGGATATTTCGGCAAGGTTGGCGGCCATGCAAACGGTGAGCCCGGATTTACTGGAGCCAGCCACCCACCATCTGAACGCGATCTGGAAAGAGCATGGAGGACCGTAGTATGGCAACCAAGAAACGAACCGTCTCGGTCAGATTCGATGATGCCGCCAAACGACGTGTTGATCGCGCCGCACAGTTGCAAGGGCAGTCAGTTGGCGCATTCTTGGGCAAGTCGGGGGAGGAACGCGCTCGCCACGTGCTTTCTAGATGGGCGGTCGAACAACACCGGAGAGGCGAGCTTCTCTGAGCTTGCGCAGGAAACAGGCCTCGGCATCGAGGAAATCATGGAGGCTGCCGGGGGGGGCGATCAGGAAAAAGGGTTCAGGTTGTTCCTCGCGAGCTGCCGGACCATCGCAGAGAGCCAAGGCAATCCAGAATTCCTGCGACTCGGCGAGGAGGCCGTGAACTCCATACGTGCAGAAAAACCGTCGGGCGCCACGTCGTGACGGCCCTTCACGCCCCTCTTTCAACCACCAGATTGCCGTAGCCGTCCACTCTTGCGTCGAACGCCGGCGCTAGCAGCGTTGTCGTGTCGCTCTGTTCGATGACGGCGGGACCGTGCACCGTGGCTCCGACGCCGAGCATCTCGCGATCGTAGATCGCCGTGTCGACGTAGCCGTCCGCCCTTGAGAACATCACGGCACGAGTGGCCGTTGGCGACGTAGATGAATCGCTGCCATCTGGAAGTCGCGACATTTCGTGACGTGGGATCGCTCCCGTGGCGCTGACTCTCAGGTTGACGAGGTCCACGTTCGCTTGAGGCAGGTTGTACGTGTAGAGACGCTCGTGGAGCTCGTGGAAGTTGTCAATCATCGCCGCGAGAGTCACATCGGTGACGGGCCCGTCGGGGATGTCGACCGTGATCTCCCAGCCTTGATGCTGATACCGCAGGTCGGCAGATCGCGATACCCGGCCCGCTTGCCGAGATACGCCCTCCCCGTCGAGCCACTCCCGCGCCTGCCGTTCCATCCGCGAGTAAGCTTCTGAGACCTCATTGGCACTGGGCGACGACCCCGAGTGGACGAACGTTTGGACGTAGTCGCTTCGAAGATCGGTGAAGAGAAGTCCGTATGTCGAGAGCACCCCCGGCGTCGGCGGAACTATCACCCTCGGTATCCCCAGTAACGACGCGAGAGCGCAGGCGTGCATCGGTCCCGCGCCGCCGAACGCGACCAACGCGAAATCCTTTGGGTCGAGTCCTCGCCCGATCGACACGGCCCGCATCGCACCCGCCATGTTGTTGTCGGCGATCTCAACGATTCCCGCAGCCGTTTGATCGACGTCGAGTCCAAGCGGTTCTCCGATCTGTCGACGAATCGCTTCTTTGGCCGCATCCACGTCCAACGCCATTTGGCCGCCTAGCAGATGCGGCGGCAGGTGTCCGAGGACCAATCGCGCGTCCGTGACCGTCGGCTGAGACCCGCCGTTTGGGTAGCACGCGGGTCCCGGTGACGCCCCGGCGCTTTCCGGGCCGACCGACAGGCCGCCAGCGGCGAGCGGTCGTGCGATGCTGCCGCCGCCGGCGCCGATCGTCACGATGTCCAGCATCGGGAGCTGCAACGGCAGTCCGCCGATCTGGCGTTCGACGGTCATCTCGGGCTCGCCGTCGCGCACCAGACAGATGTCGGCGCTGGTGCCACCGACATCGACAGAGATGAAGCTGGGCGTTTCGGCCGCGTTCGCGACCTGCAGGGCGCCCATCACCCCGGCCACGGGGCCAGACAAAACGGTGTGGATCGCCTGCCTCGCCGCCTTGTCCGCGCTGGTCACGCCGCCGTTGGACTTCATGATGAACAGCGGCGCATTCAGGCCGTTGTCCACAGCGGCGGATTCGAGCCCGGCCAGGTAGCGACCGACGCGCGGCATAACATACGCGTTAAGCACGGTCGCGACAGTGCGTTCGTACTCGCGGAACTGGGGCAAGACCTCAGATGACAACGCGATCTGGACGTCCGGCATCACATCGCGAATGATCTCAGTGGCCCGTTGCTCGTGTTCCGGATTCGCGTACGAGTACAGGAAGCAGATCGCCACGGCCTCGACGCCCAATGCTTTGAGGCGCGATGCGACGTCACGGCATTGGCCCTGGTCGAGCTCGGTGACGACCTCGCCCGTCCGGTCCAGACGTTCGGCGATCTCGAATATGCGGTTCGGCGGCGTGGGGAGCGGCGGCTTGACCCAGGCGTATATGTTCTGGCGCCGCGGAATGTCGTGCCGGCCAATTTCCAGCACGTACTTGAAGCCCTCGGTGGTGACAAGACCGATATTGGCGGCCGTGTGTTCGATCACGGCGTTCGTGGCTATCGTCGTGCCGTGAAAGATGCGACGAACGCTAGACGCCTCGGCTTCGGCCTGCGCCAACGCGTTTTGAGCGCCGAGCATGAACCCCGACGCCAGGTCGTCAGGCGTCGACGGCGTCTTGACGGTCCAGAGCTCGCCGCTGTCGATGTCTTGGACGACGACGTCCGTGAACGTGCCGCCTATGTCGACAGCGATGTGATGTGAAGTCATGCTACTGGAGCGGCGAGTAGTCGGTCGGCGCGAGCAACGAGTTGAAAACCTTGGAGACCAACAAGCCGTTTTCCTCGGACGCGGCGCGCACGCGGTTCCATTCGGGGTCGCTTCTGAACGAAGCCCAGGCCTGTTCGCGTTGGCCGGCGTCTTCAAACGCAACGATGTATATGAGCTTGTCGGAAGTGTCGCCGACGCTGGCTGTCCAATAACCGATGTTTTTTATCCCGTGCTTTTCGAATATCGCCATGGTGTGGTCGCGGAAGCGCGCGTGGAGTTCCGGAAGTTTGCCAGGCATGGCTTCATAGACACGATATTCGTAGATCATCGTCACTGTTCCTCCTGCTGATCATCTTCAATCCACTACACTTTTCATTTGTGCGGAGCTCGAAGTTGTTCCGCTTGCAATCACCAACGTGTGCCCAGGTTCTTCAACAATGTCTCAGAGATCTCGGGCCAGCTCTGCCGATCGCCGCCGGAGAGAAATGCCGGGTCGATCAAGGTGATCGATATGCGATTGTTGCGAACTGCCAATATGTCAGTGCCTTCGGCAGGATCCTCGCCGAGGGGTTTGTTATGGCGTATCCAGTAGTGTGTTCTGGGACCGACCGTGCCTTTTTCGACGTTCTCGAGGAATGCTCTTGGGCCGAGGTTGGTCATCTCAACGCCCTCGATCTTGTCCGCGGTCACGTTGGGAATGTTGACGTTGTAGACCAGCGGCTGAGGTGAGGGGTCGCGGGAAATTGCATCGACCAAATCCCTCGTGAATTGCGCGGCTACCTCATAGCTTGGATCGCGAACCGAGGCCGTCGAAACCGCGATCGACGGGATGCTCCTGAAATAACCGTGGAACGCGGCGCCTAGGGTCCCGGACGCGAGCACGTCCAAGCCCAAATTAGCCCCAGCGTTGATCCCCGAAACCATCAGGTCAAATGGTTCCTCGAAAAGCTCTTCGATCGCGAGTATGACGCAATCGGCGGGCGTTCCCTGAATCGCATAAGCTACCGCGCCGTCGAGGCGGGATGCGACATTGTCCGCTCGCAGAACTTGGAGGAGTGTTCGCGCGGTGCCGATGCCGCTCTGGTCGCGGTCTGGCGCCACAACCGCGATCTCTCCCAAGTCTTGAAGCGCCTCGGCGACGCGCCAAATCCCCGGCGCGTCGATTCCATCATCGTTGGTGATAAGTATTCTCAAAGTTGTTCCCGATTCAAAGCTGTTTAGTGACGTACCACTTCATGTGGTGCGGATGGTCAAGAGACACGCCTCGGTCGTAGTAGATCTCGAACGTCTCGTCTTCCGTCGTCCGCACACGGTAGTAACTGCGGTGGCGTCGTTGTATCCAGGTATGCTTGCGTCCGTCGTCCGGGAATCCGTAGTCCTGCCAGGATACCATCACGTGCTCAATCGAATGCTCCTGCCCGTCGAGCTCGAAGGACAGCGGGCGCCTAGGCTCTTCATCTCTCTGTACAAATATGCGCTTGCCGAAAAAGCGTTCGGGCATCTCATCACCACAGGCTGGCCGCGGTTCGGACCTGTTCGCGGCGCTCAGATTATAGCAGCGTCGAGTCAACGCTCGACGAAACATCCTCACGCGACATACGACCCTTCTGCATTCCGATTCCGTGCGTCCGAAATTCCTTGTCCGTTCGCCACCGTCCCTGCTACTGTCGAAACACGCAAACCAACTATCGCGCAGATCGTCCGCACGTCACTGCGCTCAACGCCGTCGAGGTAGCCATGCTCACCGTTTTCGGGTCCATCGCCGTTGGCATCATGTTCCTCTCGTACTGGCTCGAACCACGCTCGCGGTGGTTCATTCTTGCGTTCGCAACCGCGTCCGCAGCAACGGCGCTGTACAGCGGTCTTGCCGAGGTGTACCCGATCATGGTCATCGAATCAGCGTGGTCCCTCGTGGCGCTGCAACGGTTTATGCGCAGCAATCGCGAACGGATCCTGTAACGCGACTCAGTGCGTCCTATCGAGCGCTCGACGCATTCCTATTGCGCTGACCCGCCTCGTCATTCTATGATTAATAGAGTCAGGGTTGCGTGGCGACACAGGCCAACCGCCTGTCGCTGACAGCCTGCCGTTTCGTGGAGGGGTGGCCGAGTGGACGAAGGCACCTGTCTTGAAAACAGGCATACGTTAACCGCGTATCGTGGGTTCGAATCCCACCCCCTCCGCCAGTCTCTACCTCCGTCCGCCGACAGTACGACCCACGCTTTCCGACGGCATTCCCCCTTGGATCCGCTCTGAGCCCCCCTCGTGCCGATATCTCTTTGCCCGATGCCGATCGGCGAGGCACGCGTCCCGCGACTTCTCGCGCAACTGCCACCGGCCCCCGTTTAGTGCTAGAGACCAGCGCCTTCGTGGACTATACTGGGCGCGACCTGCGACAGACCTAAGCGACGCATCGATCATTCCGTACGGCTCTCGAGGTTGCGAATTCCGACTTTCGGCAGGCATGTCCCAGATCGGACTTCGCGCACACCAATGACCGACACAAGGAGACGCCAATGGCGACCATGACAGCCGCTTTTTATGATGGCAACGGCAAGATGGAATTGCACGACCATCCCAGGCCCACTGCGGGTCCGGGGCAGGCGGTGATCCGAATCCGAGCCTGTGGCGTATGCGGCACGGACCTTCAGATGAACGTCGACAAGGACGCGCCTGACGCGCAGCCTGCTGGACACGAGGTCGCCGGCGAGGTAATCGAGTTCGGCGACGGCGTCGATCCGGGGCTATTGGGGCAGCGCGTCGCGGTCGAGTCGGTGGGGCTTGCGCGGATGTGCGGGACGTGTTGGTTCTGCCGCCAGGGCCAGTTCCGCGCTTGCCGAAACCCCACCCCCGCGGTCGGCGGAGGGTTCGCCGATTACATGGTGCGGAACGCGACCGCGTTCTGCCCCATGCCGGACGAGTTGTCGTGGGACGAAGGGGCCCTGGTGGAGCCGTTCGCAGTGTCCATCCACGGTGTGCGTCGCGGGTACTTGAGCGCGGGCGAGACGGTGGCCGTCCTGGGGTCGGGCACGATCGGACTCATGGCCATTGCCGGGGCTCGGGCGATGGGCGCCGGCAAGATCATCGCAACGGCGCGGTACGAACGTCAGGCCGCGATGGCGAAGGCTCTGGGCGCCGACGAAGCGGTGTCGGACTCGGGTCCCGAGTTCAGGGCGGCGATCGACGAATGCACCGACGGTCGTGGCGCGGACCTGACGATCGAGACGATAGGCGGACACGGGGGCGAGACTGTGCAACAGTCGCTCGACGTCACACGGGTTCTTGGCCGCATCGTGATCCTGGGCGGTCACCGACGACCCATCACACTCGATTACATCCTGCCGTTGAGGGCCGAGCACAGCATCATCTTCAGCAACTGCTACTCGGTGATCGATGGCCGGCACGATTACGAGCTCGCGATGGAGATGATGGCGTCCGGGCAGGCTGACATCGAGCAGGTGGTCTCGCACCGGTACCCGCTCGCACAGATTCAGGATGCCTTCGACACAGCCTCCGACAAATCAAGCGGGTCGGTCAAGGTGCAGATACAGCAGGACTAGCCTCGGTCAACTCGAACTCAGCCACCTTTAATGGAGAGAACAATGGCAGACAAACTGCGCGCCGGAATCATTGGCTGCGGAGAGATGACCCGTTACCACGCGTTCGGGTATCTGAACTCGGAGAGATACGAAGTCGTCGCACTCGCCGATTTGAGCGAGCGGGCGATGACGGAATTCGACGGCCTCTTTTCAGAATACGACGACTACAAGCCGAAGCACTTCACCAACGCGCGCGAGATGCTGGACAAGGCGAACCTCGACGTCGTTTCTGTGGGTGTGTGGGACACAGGCCACGCGCCGTTCACGATCGCCGCGGCCGCGGCAGGCGCCAAAGCGATCTTGTGCGAGAAGCCGATGGCAGAGTCGGTGGGCGTCGCGGCGGACATGATGTTGGTGTGCCGTCGCCATGGAGTGAAACTCACGATTGGTCATCAACGGAGGTTCCTGCCATCTTGGGTACTGGCGAAACAGATGATCGCCGACGGCGAGATCGGCGTTGTCAGGCAGATGGTCTGCTTTGCCCGTGACGGACTACCACCGTATTCGACCCACCAGACGGACATGTTCCGATTCCTGCTCGGGGACGTCGAGTGCACCTGGGCGATGGGCGCCGTGGAGCGCGAAACCGACCACTGGTCGCGGTCGATCCCCATCGAGGACAGGGCGCTCGCGATGTTCGGATTCGAGGGCGGCGCGCTGGGGATGATTCTTTCCGATTTAACGCCGGAGTTCCATTACGGGGCCAACATCTACGGCACGGACGGCATGATCGATCTCACGATCACCGACCTCAAGCTCATGAACGCGAAAACGAACGGATGGCAGCTCCACACCCCGGACGGCGATTTCTTCAAGCCCGACGTGGACCGCTTCGAAATGCTCGAGGCGGGGGCGGCTCAGGCACGTGGGATCGCCGACTGGGTTTCGGGCGAGATTCCCGACCACCGAGGTGACGGCATCAACGGGTTCAAGGCGCTCGAGATGGTGCACGCCGTGTACGAGTCAGCGCGGACCCACACGCAAGTTCGCTTGCCGCTCAAGACGCTGGTGAGTCCGCTGGGGTTGATGATCGACTCCGGGCACCTGCCGGTGCGCTACCCGGGGCGCTACGACATCCGCACCCACCTGCTCCGCGGCGAAAACGTCGCCGCCGACATCGAGAACGAGTAGCCTCGCTCACGAAGTCCGTCAGAGTTCGTTTCGGACAGCGGCGGACAGGAACTTGTCGATGCGAGCGTTGGCTTGTTTGGCCTGATCGGTCGGAAAGCCGTTGAAGCCGTGCACGCCTCCGGGGTAGACCTCGAGCGAAGCGGGGTTTCCGGCCGCAGCCCAGCGCGCGTACATGAACAGAGTGTCGTCCAGCAGCGGGCCGAGGGTCTCGACCGAAAACAGAGCCGGCGGCAGGCCGCTCAGATCGGCGTACAGTGGCGAAACGTCGGGGTCTCGTCGATGCTCCGACGGAACGAAATGGTCGTAAAACCACTCCATTATCGGTGCGCTGAGAACCAGGTTCCGGTCGCCCCAGTTGGCTTGGCTCGGGGTCATGGACAGATTGAAAACGCCGTACACCAAATTTGCTCCGGTGAATCCCGCGTATCCGTGTTTGTCTCGCATTCGTAAGAGGGTCGAGGCGGAAAGATGCCCGCCGGCAGACTCGCCTCCGATGGCGATGTTGTCCGTGCCGAACTCGGATTTCGCGTTCTCCACCAGCCACAGCGCAGCGGCCTCGCAGTCGTCAGGGCCGGCCGGGTACGGATGTTCCGGCGCAAACACCCTCAGCGGTATGGCGCGAGCCAGTCCTTTGACGCTCCGTTCCTCGGCCATGGGCGAATACTCGGTCGGTCCGAACAGACCTTCCCCCGATTCCCGATCTGCGCGAGCCGCCGCTGACGTCCTACTGTCGAGAGACGGCGCCTCCGACAGCACGCGTTCGAGTTCGGCGTTGAAGGCAGCGACCTCCGGATCGATGGCAGTCGATTCAAATTGCGAACGGTCTAGCATGAGCAACCTCATCGGGGAAATATGCATCGAAGGAGCTGTCGAGCGGGTTTAGGACGGCACAGCACGTTTGGCCTCCAAGCCGATCTGACCTGCGAGTCGAGCGATGACGTTCAGGAGTTGGATCCCACGTACGTTCGTCAGCTCGATTTTCGAGTGCACACCAACGCATCGCGGATCCGCCGGACTGGCTCGAATCGCGACAAGGTGGCGTCGAGTCCTAGATGGCCTTCAAACCGCCGTTATCTCGTGCAGCCACGAGAAGGCCTTTGACACGATCAACAACGGCTACTACAGTGTGGGCGGTCTGCGAACGTCAGCCTCGCGAATTCTGTGGGCGTCGACGGAAGCAGTCGGACTGGCACAGGCGGCCGTAAACGCGGCCCACGGGAACGACGATGGACGAACCACAACCCACGGCCCTGACCCAAGACGAAGAAGAGGCCAACCAACCCGACGCATCGGCCGGCCGGAAACTCGCGCTCGCGCTGCTGCGGCTGCATGACTTCCGGCTGGCGCTCTTGGGCAGCGCGGTCCTGGTTTTCGGCTTCGAGATGCGCGCCATCGTTCAGTCGTGGCTCGCCTTAGAGCTGACCGATTCGCAGGCGTGGGTTGGCGCCGTCAACGGGCTGCCCGCGATCATGGTTATCGCCCTCTCGCTGCTCGGCGGGGTGGCCGCCGACCGATTCCCGAAACGGGACATATTGGCGGTGACACGAACCGGCTCCGTCGCGCTTTCGTTCTTGACCGGATACCTGGTCGCGGTCGACGTCATCTCGGTCTGGCATCTGCTGGCGCTGGCGATGGTTCAGGGAGGCATCGTGGCGTTCGCCATGCCGGCGAACCAGAGCATCGTGGCGGAGCTGGTTGGACGGCAGAATATGCTGACCGCTACGTCGCTCACGCAGGCGGTGATGAGCACGGCCATGATATTGGGCCCGGCGATGGGTGGGTTCCTGGTCGGATTGCTCGGAGTCGCTCCCGTCTACTTCTTCGTCGGAGGCATCCAGTCTTTGTCGATTGCGACAACGCTGATGATCCGGTCGCGCAAGGTTCAGAGCCGAAACCGATCGGCGTCCGCACTCTCCGAGATCGCCGAGGGCTTCCGATTCGTCCGCGGAAACAGGCTCGTTCGAACGCTGATGATGCTGAACGTCCTGTCGATATTCGCTGGCTTCGTGTTCCCGCTTCTCCCGGTCTACGCGCGCGACATCTTTGAAGTCGGGGAGCTCGGCTACGGCATCATGATGACTGTCTTCGGCCTGGGGGGATTAACCGGCACCATAGGCCTGGCGATGGCAGGGGACGTAAAGCGAAAAGGGATCATGTTGATCGCACCCGGAGTAGTCTGGTTGTTCGGAACATTCGTCTTCGCATTCTCGAACAGTTACTACCTGTCGGTTGCGGTGCTGGGCGTCATGGGCGCGGCGGGGATTCTCTACGTGACGACAATCAATGCCATGGTCCAGATGGCGGTTCCGGACGAGCTGCGCGGCCGGGTTTCGAGCCTGCTCAGCATCACGATGCAGCTCTTCCCGATCGGTTTCTTCGCCAGCGGCATCATTGCGCAGACCATCAGCAACGAAGTCGCACTGATGACGAGCGGCATCGGCGTAATGGCGCCGGTCGTCATGGTGTTCGCCGTGTCGCCAAGCTTCCGCGCGCTGACGCTGGGGGACTCGGGCTGATCCGCTTCGATACGAGACCGGTGCGCCCGAAACGACCGGGACACCAGAGCGTTGAAAGATGGCATCGCACACAGGCGGCAGAACAATCCAGTAACCAGGAGGTTGCATCCAATGCTGCATTTCACTCGGGAAGAGTTCGAGGCACGACTACGCAACGCGATCGCCGCCATGCGGGACCGCAGTATCGACGCCCTCCTGATCTTCCGTCAGGAGAGCATGTACTACCTTACCGGATACGACACCATGGGGTACTCTCAGTTCCAGTGTCTGGTTCTGGGCGCCGACGAACGGCTCGTGCTCCTCACCCGCTCGGCCGACATGCGGCAGGCGCGGCTAACTTCGACGATCGAAGACATCCGCGTGTGGGTGGATCGCTCGGACAGCAACCCAGGACTGGACCTGCGGTCGATCTTGAAAGAGTACGGTTTGGCCGGAACCCGCCTCGGGGTAGAGCTTGACGCCTACTCGTTAACCGGTCAGCGATGGGAGATGGTCAAATCCGCGCTCGACGGTTTCTGCTCGCATGAGGACGCATCCGGGCTCGTCAATCGTCTCCGACTGGTGAAGAGCCCTGCGGAGATCACCCACGTTCGTCGCGCCGCCGAGCTTGCCGATGACGCGCTGGCCGAGGCGAGCCGTCTCGCCGTGCCGGGAGCGTCGGAGCAAGACGTGCTTGCCGCGATGCACGACGCCATATTCCGAGGAGGGGGCGACTATCCCGCCTCCCGTTTCATCATCGGCGCCGGAGAGCGCGCGATGATGGTTCGGAACTTCACCGGATACGGGACGATCGGCGCCAACGACCAGCTTCAACTAGAGTTCGGCGGCGCCTACCGGCACTATCACTCCTGCCTCATGCGAACGATCCTGATCGGCCAACCGGATCCGACGCAAGTCAGCATGCACGCGGCCTGCGTCGAAGCCCTCCACGCGTGCCAAAACGCCACACGACCCGGCGCGACCTTCGGCGAAGTCTTCGACGTTCACGCCAAAGTCCTGGACGCCGCGGGCTTCGGAGAGCACCGCCTCAACGCTTGCGGCTATAGCCTGGGCGCACTATATCCGCCGACGTGGATGGACTGGCCGATGCTCTACCCCGGCAACCCAATCGAGATCCAACCCAACATGGTCATCTTCATGCACATGATTCTGCTGGACAGCCAACGCGGTCTGACGATGTCCGTAGGCGAGACTGTGCTGATCACGGACACTGGGTGCGAGCGTCTTTCGAGCATGGGTGTTGATCTGATCGTCAACTGATCTGGGTGAACTGCGTTAGGCCGGAGGCCAGCGGAGTTGGTCTACGACTGTTAGCGACGAGTTCACGCTGATGGCGAGAAGTTTCGGAGGGATGCTGCTTGTAGACCGTCAGCGAAAGTGGGACATATTTGGGCCTGAAATTAATAGAGGCGGTCGGTAGGTAAAGCGAGCTCCTGGCAGGGGGATAGAATGTCCCCAGGGAAGGAGCAGCAGCGATCGAGAACACAGAAGATAAGAACCTAGCCGCACAAGAGCGAAGCCAGGACACCAAGCGATTCGTTCGTCAGGTTCGATCCGGCCACCCGAAGGAAGTACCCCCCAGAAGAGAAGATCCACATCGTCCTACAGGGCTTCCGGCGGGAGGTCACCGTCAACGAACTGTGCCGTCGTGAAGGCATCGAGCCCGCCAACTTCTACTCATGGACCAAAGAGTTCATGGAAGCGGGGAAGCAGCGCCTGAGTCGGGACATAACCAGAGACGCCACACGCCAGGAGATCGACGATCTCAAGCGAGAAAGCGCTGACCTCAAGGTTCTGGTAGCTGAGTTTGTCCCTTGATCTTCATCGTTTGAAAAAAACGGCGATGCCAACGCTGGGCGAAAGCCGTCTCGGCGCATGAGCACCGATGAGAAAGTTCAAGTTCTAGACAAGGTCGAAGCCTCCCGCGGT
>JASMDM010000013.1 GCA_030752795.1 SAR202 cluster bacterium
AGGGAAGTGAGCTTCGGATTTCCGGTAAGAAACGTGATGATTTGCAAGAGACCATTGCGTTCATAAAAGAAATGAACATTGAACAGCCATTACAATATGTAAATTTTCGGACTTGAGGCCGCGCTACCAAGCCCAAATCCACCAACGACCACCTCACAACAGCCTCATAAGCCAAAACAGCATCCTCGCTATTCACCTGCTAGCCTCGTAGCCCTCGCTACTACCAGCCCCGCCTAAGCCTCGGCGTCTCTTCTTTCCCTCCTAGGCTATACTGTCCCTAGAGGCAGGCTCGTGCGGGATGGAGGGCGAACCCTATCGGCCAGGATGTGTAGACCCTCAGCGAAAGTGTCTCACTTTCGCTGACGGTCTACACATGAGATAATCGGGGCTGTGCCCCATGTCCCAAACTCGGTGATGATCTGCCTGACACGATAGTAATCGCCGTCATCGGCCGCGAGGAGAGATAAATGGAGTTCGGAGTATCTGCCACCTTCGCCGTCGCCATGGGCGCCGACCCAGGCCGGGAGGGCGAGTATCTGCAAGAGATCGGGGATGTCTTAGAGGAATCAGGGTACAGTTCGATCTGGCTGGCTGACAGGACAGTCTATCCCGTGGATCTGGTTGACCGTTACCCCGACCGATGGGGGCCTGGCCAAGCCGATCCTCAAGGACAGAACGTCATAGAACCCCTCACCTCAATGAGCTTCGTGGCGGGAAGCACCAAGACACTGAAGCTTGGTTTCAGCATCCTCATCCTGCCCCTGCGCCATCCGGTCTTGAACGCCAAGATGATTTCAACCCTGGACGTCCTATCAGGTGGCCGCGTGATATTCGGTGCGGGCATCGGATGGATGCCCGAAGAGTTCGAGGGGATGGAGGCGGAGTTTCATACAAGAGGAAGGGTCACCGACGAGCACATCGAGATGTTCAAAACCCTCTGCGGCGAGGATGGTGCCAAGTACCGGGGGTCGCATTTTCAGATTTCGGGCAAAACCTTCTTCCCGAAACCGGTCCAAAAGCCCTATCCACCGGTCTGGATAGCGGGAAACAGCAAGGCCGCCATGCGGCGGTCGGTCCGACTCGGCGACGGTTGGTTCCCTATCAGTATGCGTGTAGAAGAGTTCCAAGAGGCCAGGCAGACCCTGCGTGAGGTTTGCGAAGAGGGGGGGCGGGACCCGGACTCGGTGACCACCGCCATGTCTCTGTCGCTTCGCATGGGGAGGTCGGTGTCCTCTCCCGACGGAAACCGTCAACCGCTGTCGGGGGCGATGTTCCAGATATCCGACGACGTTCGCCGCTATGAAGAGGCGGGCCTCGACCACCTGGTGTTCTCGGTGGCGGTACCGAACCGCGAGATCGCTCTGGACTCTATCAAACGGTTCGCCGAAGCGAATATCCGGTAGCCCAGTCGGCATCAGGACAAAGCCATTGGGCCTCCGAACGCGGCCTCCACCCCTCGATCTAATGTCTTTTGATATACCCTCGCACCAAGGGCGATGTTCTTCAGAGCAACTCCCTGGGACTCGAAGAAGGTGATATCGTCCTGGGAGTTACGGTTCGGTGTGGCACCGCCGTTACGCAGCCAGCAGTGCCAAAATATTGTGTTCACGGTATACTTCGACCCGACTCGATGTCGATAGTCGATCCAACGTCCATTACGGTATCGTTTGATTGAACAAAGAAGGCCCGCGTATGAGCGCCAACGCTAAGCTGTGAGACTCAACCGATGGGTGGGTGCTCGGCGTATCTGCATCAAAACGTACGGGGAGATCTAATGCCGAGCTCGATCATACGATCCGATTCAGAAGGGATAGAACTCATCAGGGAGTTGGCCCGCAGCTATTGGTACTCTGCTGTACTCAGGGCGGGAATCAAACTCGGCGCGTTCTCCCTTTTGGATGGCGGGCCTCTCACCCCGACTGAGATGGCGCGTGAGCTTCCCGGTGACTTGAGTTTCGTGCGCGCGTTTCTCGATGCATGCGAAGTGCTGGGTCTTGTCGAAAAGCACAGCAACCTGTATGCAAACAGTGCCGTGGCGTCTGCTTTCTTGGTGCCAGGCAGGGAACAATACGTTGGAGGCCACGCCTTGCTCCACACGAATGCCTGGGCATCCCGGGGCAGTTTAGACGAACTGATCAGGCAGGGCAAAACACTGCTGCCATTCGAGACGGACTTTGTAGACGAAAACACTTACCGGGCCAATCACATGTTGGGCCAACACAATCGCGCCATGACCGGCCAATCCGATCATCTGGTAGATAATGTATATCTGGCAGGCATGCAAAGACTCATCGATCTAGGCGGAGGGGCCGCCAGCTACAGTATCGCTCTGTGCAAGGCAAACCCCGAGCTCCACTCGGTCGTCGTGGATCGACCAGAGCCGTTGGCGATTGCGCAGAGCTAATATCGGCGGACAACCTCGATGGCCGGATCTCGTTGGTAGAAGGTGACTTCTTCGACGCAGAGCTGGGCCACGGTTATGACGTGGCACTGGTCTCTGGTGTGGTCCTCATCAAATCTGAACAGGAGTGTCACAAGTTGTTCGAGTTGGCACTGGGGTTGCTCCGGCCCGGCGGGATGATAATCGTTCAGGACTATCTGCGCACCGGTCGCTCTCCAGACCAGGTCAGGATTGATAAGCTAGAGAATCTATACGTCAAGGTGGTATTCGACCCTCGGGCTGCAGACCGAGAGGGTGAAGAAGTAGCGGGGTGGCTTCGGGAATCCGGCTTCGAAGATACTCGGTTGATTCCTCTACCGACCCAGCTCGCCCTGATCACCGCGACGAAGCCATTGTAGAGCTGTACCAATTACGACGCCACCTCGTTTGCGAACACCGAAGTAACCGTATCCCGACGCTGGCGACCGATGTGCCGATACCGAGAGGACAGCCAAGATGCATGAGACCCCGACACGGTCAAAGAGTAATGTCTTGAAGTGGTCAAACTCGTTCACCCCCGGTAAGGGCTTGGGTGTCGCCAGACCATGAAGCAGACTGAGAACAGCATCGGTGACCACTCTGAAAGGTTCTACGGCCAACATGCTGACCGCTATGCCGAGGTGTCACACGAACTCATCCAGTCACACTACTCTGGTTCGTCACACTTAGGGCTGGAGACTGATCTGGATTTGATCGTCCGTATGAAGGAACTGGCATCGCCCGGATCTCGGGGTTTGGACGCGGGATGCGGGGCCGGAGCACGCGATGTCTTTGATTACTGGCGAGACGGGTACGACATAATTGGAGTGGATTCGGTGACGGAGAATATCGACGTTGCGAAGAAGCTGCACCCCGAGATATCCGGACGAATCTCTGTGGCTGATCTACGCCACTCGTTGGAGTTTCCTGACCACGCCTTTGATTTCGTGCTCTGCAACTCGGTGATCCAACACATCGAGCCCAGTGTCGTGATGAATGTAACTGTCCCTGAACTTGTGCGTGTGCTGAGTCCCGGCGGAGTCTTACAGCTTATGTTTAAGACTGGCTGCGGCGTGAGGACGGTCTACGACCGAGACTTTCGCGCGAATCGCAAGTTCCAACTGTACAGCGTCGAAGAGGTCCTTGGTGTGTTGGAAGGCTTGGGCATGGAAATCGTTCCCGCTGAGGAAGAAAAGCTAGGAGGAGTGATCTCATTCCTTGATACCAAGCCGATGAACCATTGCGTGCTCTATTCTCGGAAGCCAAGCTAAGACGCCCTACGGCGCATCGAGTGAGTGGTGAACAGAACTGGATCCCTCTTGGTTTCTCTTTGATGATGCTTCTGAACTCATACGAGCAAAAGCTCCCCACTGGCGGCTGGGAGCGGCTGGACAGTTGGTCGATGTCTCCGGAGTGATAGCTCCTAGGCGGCTGACAGCACTTGTCGAGCACGCAGCCCCGAAAAAAGGTGCAGATTGCGCGCTCCAACCCAACAACACACTCCGCACCTCGACAATGGCGGCCTAACGCGATTCTGTGGAGTCGTGATGCTTTCGCTGACGGTCTACAGTTCATCGCCATGAGTTCCGGTGCGATCAGGGCAGAGGGCTCATGACTCCCGATCGTGTGCGCGCCTAGCACGGACCTGAGCTCAGCGACCGTGCGATGCGATTCTCGGGGATCCCGGCTCGGGCAAATGGGCATCGTTCGGAGGGAGCCGTTAAATGGTTCGCTGTCAAAATCATGCAAGGCAGCTACATCGTGAGCCTGCAAACGGACGTGACCACGCGGGGCGGCGCCAAGCTGAAACTGGACCTGGGCGGGGAAATCGTGATCGATGTCATCGGCGCAGGAATCGTCGATATTCTGCTCAGTGGCGACGGAGAATTGAAACCGAGCAAGCGGGCAACGTTAGTGGACTGACCGTGTGAAGCTCGTTGTTACGAATCTCCTTGACCTGGGGCGTCGACCCAGGCTGGAACTCCCGGTTAAGCGATCGAACTCGGCGTGGTCGCACCCGACGCCAAGAGCCCACTGAGACCAACTGGCACACACCCAGTCCACGGTTTTCCGTGCCGCTGACAAGGTTGCCGACCCCAGATACAATCCAGCGCGTTCTCATAGTTGGCACTCGAAGCCGGCATGATCGAGGGGATGTGATGTCAGAAGCAAACAAAGCAATCGTTAGGAATTACTACGAGTTGCTGCACAAGGCTTCTACACCGCCTTCCCTGACATGCAGCACGCCGTCGATGCTCAAACTTCCGAAGGAGACCAGGTGGTCACACCTGTGACGTTCCTGGGCACTCATCAGGGCGAGTTGATGGGCATCCCTGCAAGCAACAAATCCGTCGAGATTCGCGGCATCAATATCCACAAGATCGTCGGTGGCAAGATGGTGGAAGCCGGGACTGTCCTTGACATGATGGGGTTAATGCAGCAAATCGGCGTGATCCCCTCCCAGTAAGACTTTCTCAAACTATTTCCTACTTCTGCCTTGTTGGATTCGCGCTCTGCGTTGAAAGGTCTCAACGCCGCGCCCTGCGAGCCGACGCCATGTTCCGCCTCGATTCCTCGTACCGCTCGATAAACGCCGCGGGTGGGGTTAGCGCGATGGTCTCTGCCACCAGGTCGAGCGGAAGATTGTCAAGAGTTTTGAACCGGACGCAGGCTTTGCCCATGTCGAGCTTCTTGCCCGACGCGCGGTATCGTTCGCGGAACCAGTCCTCGATCTCAGGGTCGCCGTAGACGTTCATCAGATACAGCGACATGTATCGCTTCTGCGACGACAAAGCCGCGACTCCGAGCGCTTGACCGTTGTACGTCTCGGGGTAATCCTCCAGCGGGATCACATAGCTGATCATCCCGAACTGCATGATTTCCCGATACTTGTCCGGCAGGTTGTCGAGGACGACCCGCCTCACGGCGGAGATCGCGTCTCGTCGATCTGACTTGAGCTCATCGAGGTACTGGTCAACCGTCGCTGCTTTGCTCTGCGCCACCGTGTCCGCCTTCCGTATCTCTGAGCCCTTATTCGTTCAACGCCGTCGTTCGAAGTATGTGGCGTTCAATCTCGGGACGCAAAGAATTGATGCGCGTCGGGATCGGAGCTCGCAAATCAGCCATCATGCGTCTGCCCTGAAACCCAGCAGGCCGGTGATTCGTGAAACTGTATGCTGACTGCTGACCGCTGACTGCTGACCGCTGACCGCTGGAGACAAAGAAAGGGCGGACCGTTACGGTCCGCCCTTGGTGTCGATGCCTGGTTTTGGCTAGGTCCGGATTGCTAGCGCTTGGTCCACTGCTTGGCCTTGCGGGCTCGGGCGAGGCCGTATTTCTTGCTCTCTTTCTCGCGGGCGTCGCGAGTGAGCAGTCCTGCCTTCTTGAGGGGAGGGCGCATGTTCGGGTCGGCGGTCTGCAACGCTCTGGCGATGCCGTGCCTGAGGGCGCCGGCCTGGCTGACCACACCGCCGCCGTTGACCTTGGCCACGACCCTGAACTGGTTTCGTGACTCAGTTACCTCGAAGGGCTGGTGGATAAGCTGCAACCAAGTGTCCCACGGAAACGCCTCTTCGACGGGCTTGCCGTTGACGATGATCGGGCCATTGTCCATGTACAAGCGGACCTTGGCCACTGAGGTCTTGCGTTTCCCGATTGCGTAGTAGTAGTGCTCGCTGCCGTCAACCATCTAAGACTCCTGTTCCTGTGACTTGCGTGCGCCAAATTGGGCTTGATGCGGGTGTTCCGGTCCGGCGTAAACCTTGAGACGCAGGAGCATCTTTCGGCCCAGCGCGTTCTTGGGCAGCATGCCTTTGACGGCATACCTTATTACTCGGTCGGGGTTCCTCGCGAGCATCTGTCCGAGCGTTCGCTCTTTAAGTCCCCCAATGTAGCCGCTGTGCGTGTAGTAACGCTTCTGGGCGACTTTGTCTCCCGTGACGCGGATGAGCTCGGCGTTGGTCACGACCACGAAGTCGCCGACCATCATGTGCGGCACGTACAAGGGCTTGTCTTTGCCCATCAGCATCATGGCGATCTGAGTGGCCAAGCGGCCCAAAGTCTCGCCCTTCGCATCCACGTGACGCCACTGCGGATTCAAGTCCGAAGCTTTGGTCTCAAATGGTTTAACTATCGACGGCATCTCTATTCACCAACCTTGGGAGGGAATTCTGCGTACGTCACCTTGATCAAGCACAACCCCTGAGGGGGCAGCGATCTCGATGTCGCTCCAGTCTCCTTCCCGTCTATCATTTGTCCCAGGTTCTCGATGGTCATCGCCCCTCTGCCCACGTCCACTAACGCGCCAATCATTCGGCGCACCTGATGGGGCAGAAACGCGTTGCCCTCCACGTTGAACACGATCGTATCATCGATCGCGGCCATACCGCTGCTGAACACCTCTCGGACCGTGCTCGCTCCTTCGGGCTCCAACGGGCCCCCGAATCGAGCGAAGTCATGGACTCCGATCAGCATTTTAGCGCCTTCGTCCATCAGAGCGACATCAAGGTCGTCCCGGATCAGCGTCGATGTGCGTCGCCTCAGCGGCGCTGGCGCCGTGCCGGTCAGGATCGTGTACCGATAGATACGGCTCAGCGCGTGCCTTCGCGGGTCGAAGCGGTCATCGACTCGATACGCGGCCCGTACGGCGATGTCGTCGGGCAGGCGATGGTTCACGGCTCGAAGGACGGTGTCAGGCGCGTGAGTCGCGGCGGTGTCGAATGCCACCACCTGGCCCAACGCGTGGACTCCGGCGTCGGTTCGTCCCGCTGCCTTGATCCTGACCTTCTCGCCAGTCAGCGCGGTTATTGATTTTTCAAGTTGCTCTTGTATTGAGGGACCGTTTTGCTGGAATTGAAACCCGCGGTACGCGGTCCCGTCATACTCTATTATCAGCGCGAGGCGCATCGGTCCGCCCTCGCTCGCGGCCTAGGCGACCAGCTCGACGATCGCCATCGCTGCCGCGTCTCCCTGACGCGGGCCCAGCTTGTACAGCCGCGTGTAGCCGCCGTTGCGTTCAGCGTAACGCTCGGCCAACTCGGCAAACAGCTTCCTCACGGCGTCGTCGTCCATCAGCATCGATGCGGCCTGTCGCCGGTGGTGCAGGGAACCCTTCTTGCCCAGCGTGACCATCTTTTCGGTTAGTCGCCGGACCTCCCGGGCCTTGGCTTCGGTGGTTCGCATGGTTTCGTTGGTGATCAACGCCGTCACCATGCCACGAAGCATCAGCATTCGGTGCGCGGTTGGGCGATTGAGCTTTCTTCTCGAGAGGCGGTGCCTCATGACTTGCTCCTGTTATTCGACGGCGAGAGCTTCTTGTTCATCGCTGCTGTTCAATTCGGGGTCCATACCCGCGGGCAGTAGTTCCATCTCCCTCATGCGTCCGTAGAGCTCGACGTAGGACTTGTCGCCGAAGTTGCGGATCCCCATGAGATCGGCTTTGCTCATCTCGAGGACCTCGCCGACTTTGTCGATGCCCGCGCGCTTGAGACAGTTCAACGTGCGAGAGGACAGATCCAGCCGCTCGACCGTGACATTGTAGACCGCGGCGGGAATGGCTAGCGCCGTCGGCAGACCGCCGCCTGTTTCTTCGACGCCTTGCGTTACGTTGGCGAACATGAAGAACTGGTTGGTAAGGATATTCGCGGCTTGTCGCACGGCGTCGACGGGCAGCTTAGAGCCGTCCGTCCACACCTGCAGAACCAGCCGTTCGAAGTCGGTTCGCTGGCCCACGCGGGTGCGCTCGATTTCGTAGCTGACTTTGTTGATGGGGGTGAAGATCGCGTCGACGGGCAGCACGCCAATGGCGTGGCCATCGCCCTCGGAAGCGACTTGGTAGCCCTTGCCACGCTCTACGTTGAGCTCGATGGACAGCTTCGCCTCGGCCGAATCCAGCGTGGCAAGATGCAATTCCGGATTGACCACCACGAAATCGGCGGATGCCATGATGTCACCGGCACAGACCTCGCCTTCGCCAGCCACTTCGAGCCTGAGCTTGCCTGGCCGATCGACCTCAGAGCGAAGTCGAATGCCTTTGACGTTGAGCAGCATCTCCGTGACCTGCTCTTTCACGTGAGGCACCGTCGCGAACTCGTGCTGGATGCCTTCGATCTTGACCCAGGTGATCGCGGTGCCTTCGAGGCCGGCGTAAAGTATGCGGCGAAGCGGATTGCCCAGAGTGACGCCGTATCCGGGTTCGAGAGGCTCGATGACGAATTTGCCGTACCGATCATCCGCCTCCTCGACTTCGATTGCGGGACTCGGTATCGGCTCCTCTTCTTCTTCGGTCATCTCTCTGCTGATGAAGCTCTTCAGGTCCAAAACCATATGTGTGCTCCTGTGCGCCCGCTTACTTGGAGTAGAACTCTACGACAAGTCTGACCTCAATGTTGCCATCGGCTTCCGATGGGACCGGGGGCGTTACTACTTCGCCGGTGAGGTTGGCCACATCCAGTCTGAGCCAGGATGGCACAGGCCTTTTCGGCAGCCCATCGGTCAGCTCTTGGATGAACTCCGGAGTCGATCCGTTTTCGCCGCCGCGCTTCCATGTTATGACGTCGCCGGGATTTACGAGGTACGACGGGATGTCCATGCGGCTCCCGTTGACGTAGAAATGCCCATGGTTTACGAGTTGTCGTCCCTGCTGCCTCGAATCGACGAACGCAAGGCGATACACCACGTTGTCCAGGCGTGATTCCAACACCTGCATCAGGTTGTCGCCCGTGGCGCCGGTTCGTTCTCGCGCCATGTCGAAATACCGCCCGAATTGACGCTCAAGCACCCCGTACATGAACCGAGTCTTCTGCTTCTCTCGGAGCTGCAACGCCCAGTCTGACGGCCTGCGCCGACGTGGGACTGACTCTCCCGGAGGTCGGCGGCGTCGCTCGACACCGCACCTGGGGGTATAGCAGCGCTCACCCTTGAGGAAAAGCTTCTCGCCGATCCGGCGGCACTTCCGACAGACGGCGTCTTTGTATCTTGCCATTGGTGTTCCTATGCCTCTCGCGTTTTCTTGCTCGGTACTGTTTCAGACCGTCTCGTCAGTTATGCCAACGCTTCCGATCGCGAAATGGTTCCCAATTCCTGGGACAACGTCGCGATGTCGTATGATTCTTTTCGCACTCTCAAATCGTAATAGAGCAACGTCGTCGCGATGAGCGGCACCGGCGGAACCAGCACCGCGACAACTGTGTTGCCGGTTGCCAAGACCAATCGCTGCAGCATTGTTATGGCATCAAGGTTGTTCCCTGCAGCAACCAACAGGAACGGCATCAGCAGAATGATCGTCAAGCCGAAGCCGACAAGGCCATACGCCAATAGATTTGTAATCAATCGCCACTCGTGCCCGCGCGCGAGAGCGAATCCTCTCTGCAGGGCTGCGCCCCACCTAAACCTCTCCACGATCACGACTGGAGTCGCCAGCGCGAGATACGCTGCGTAAACCAATCCAGCGGTTATCGCGATCAAAGCCAGACTCGCCGCGACCGGATTCTTTGTGTCCATAAGGACAATGGCCAGAACGACGATCACGGATAAGATCGCTGTCAGTGCGAACATCGAAACCGCGCGCCCGGCCACCCTGGCGTAGCATCTTCCGACGTCCACTTTGTCGGCGACATACTGTTGCCCGACTGCGAACACCATCGCGCCCGATACCGTTGCCATCGCGAACAAGTTGATCACGGTCAACGCGATCGTAGATGCCAAGCTGCTGTTCGGCGCCAGAGCGATGAGCGTGGCCGGCACTTGCACAATCGCGGTCAGGCGAATCAATTGCTTGAACCGCCGGCCATAAATTGTGAACGCCTCCCCGAGAATGTCGGTCAGACCGCGCACCTCCATAGTTGTGTCTCGTTCGATCAAAACTGCTGCCGGCCCCTTAGACTCGGCGCCGCTTGGGAGGGCGGCACCCGTTGTGCGGGATGGGCGTGACGTCTCGGATCACGGTCACAAGAATGCCCGCGCCCTGAATCGCCCGTATCGCGGCTTCGCGACCTGGTCCGGGTCCTCGAACGAAGACCTCGACCTGACGAAGGCCGTGATCCATGCCCTTGCGGGCCGCGTCCTCGGCGGCTCGCTGAGCGGCGAAAGCGGTCGACTTTCGCGATCCCTTGAACCCGACGGTGCCCGCGCTGCCCCAAGCAATGGGATTGCCTTGCGGGTCTGCCAGAGTGATTATCGTATTGTTGAACGTCGACTGGATGTAAGCCCTTCCGACTGGGATTGACTTGCGTTCCCTTCGTCGTGACCGTGGTCGTCTTGCCATCGTTTATCCTTTGTTCCGTACTACTTCCGTGTTACCGAACGGCCTCGTCCGGCTACCGCGACTCGCCGCCCGCGTTTGGTGCGGGCGTTGGTGCGGGTTCGCTGACCGCGTGTCGGCAGGCCGCGCCTGTGACGCAACCCTCGGTACGAACCGATGTCGATCAAGCGTCGAATGTTCAGGTTGATCTCGCGGCGCAGGTCACCTTCGACGATCTTCTCGCGGTCGATGACCTCCCTGATGCGGGTGAGGTCGGTCTCGGTCAAGTCGCGTACGCGCGGGTTGTCGAGAATGCCCACCTTCTCCATGACGTCCTTGGCCTGGGTGGGACCGATGCCGAAGATGCTCCGCAAGGAGATCTCAACACGCTTGTTGTCGGGGATGTTTACGCCGGATACGATTGCCATGGGTTCTCCCTGCGGGCGAGCCGATCAGCCCTGCCGCTGCTTATGCCGCGGGTTGTCGCAAATTACCAAAACCTTGCGGTGACGCCTGACGATTTTGCACTTGGCGCACCGCACCTTGACGGATGCCGACACCTTCATGATCTGTCTCCCCGGAATCCCGATTCCGCCGCACAACTAATTTGTCCGGCAAGAGTTCGCCTGGATGCCATAGTTACGACCGGCTGCAAGCGATTCCCGCGAGCCAGTCCTGAGTTGTCTGTTTTCGGGCTACCTGAAGCGATAAGTGATTCGACCGCGCGTCAAATCGTAGGGTGAGAGCTCGACGAGCACACGGTCTCCGGGAAGAACTCGGATGAAGTTGAGCTTGAGCTTGCCGGACACATAGGCCAGCACCTCATGGCTGTTCGCCAACTCAACCCTGAAGCTCGCGTTCGGCAGGGACTCGGTAACCTTGCCTTCGACCTCAATCGCTTCTTTCTGTTTACGTGCCATCAGACTCCCTTCGTACCTTCGGTACGGTTCTTCACGTGCAGACCCGGTTTACGCTTCGCTTCCGTTCAATCGCGTAGTTACCTCTGCGCCTCGTTCCGTGATGACGACGGTGTGCTCGAAGTGGGCGCACAAACTGCCGTCCGCGGTGACGACGGTCCAGCCGTCGTCCAACTGTTTCGTGTCTCGCGTGCCGACGTTCAACATCGGCTCGATCGCCAGGGCCATCCCTTTTCGAATCAACGGTCCGCGCCCCGCTTCGCCGTAGTTGGGCACCTGCGGATCCTCGTGCATCTCGAAACCGATCCCGTGCCCCACGTACTGCGTTACAACCGCGTAGCCTTGCTTTTCGGCGAACGTCTGGACAGCGGCCGAGATGTCCCCAATGCGGGCGCCGGCCCTGACTTTGGCAATCCCTCGATTCAACGACTCACGGGTCGCGTCGATCAGCCGTTCGGCCTCGGGGTCGATATCACCGACGCCTGCTGTGAACGCGCTGTCGCCGTGGAGGCCCTCGTAGATGGCGCCCACGTCGACGCTGATAATGTCTCCAGCCTTCAGCTTTCGGTTGCCCGGAATGCCGTGGACCAACTCCTCGTTTATCGAGGTGCATATCGTGGCCGGAAACGGCACCGGCGCCACCGCCCTGTAGCCTTTGAATGACGGGACCGCCCCCAAACCGCGAATCTCGCGTTCGGCAACCTCGTCCAGTTCACGTGTTTCGATCCCAGGTTCGATGATTTTCTGCACCGCTGCCTTGGCGTTCGCCACGATCTGGCCTGCCTCGCGCATCAATTTGATCTCGCCGGGCGATTTTATTGTGATCCCATTGTGAGGCATGCTCACCGATCCGTGACTGCTCTTCAACTAAGATGTCCCGTCCGCGGGACGCGCCTTGTTCGTCGGTCGCCGCTTCGGCTGACGAATTAGCGACAAACTCTAACAGGCCGGTCGAATCACCGGCCTCAAAATCACTAAGTAAGTTTACCTAAACCAGCCAGTCGCAACAAGTTAGCCCGAAACCGCGGCTGCGACCGCTTCGCCGACAGCGTCGATCGTCGCTTCGCCGTCGATCTCGCGGAGCGTCCCTCTTCTGCGATAGAACTCGACAACAGGTTCGGTTTCGTCGCCGTAGACCTGGATTCGCTTCGAAACGACCTCGGCCTTGTCGTCGTCACGCTCGTAGAGCTCACCGCCGCACGCATCGCATACGCATTCTTGCTTCGGCGGCGACGAAATTGCGTGGTAGGGTGTTTGGCATTGTCGGCAGATCATGCGTCCAGTCAATCTTCGAACCAACTCCGTATCAGACACACGAAAGAACAGAACTCGGTCGACGCCGCCCTGCGATTTCATCTCCTCGTCCAGGGCAACCGCCTGCGCATGGGTCCTCGGGAAGCCATCCAACACGAAGCCGGCGGAGTGCGCCGGGTCGTCGATCCAGGCCATGACCATCTTGATGGTCACGTCGTCAGGCACGTACGCTCCGCGTTCCATGTAGGACCGCGCCAATTGGCCGAGCTCGGTGCCGCGTCGCTGATGGTCCCTGAACAGATCGCCGGACGATGCCGACTCGACGCCCAGGCGCTTCGCGATCGAGGCCGCTTGGGTTCCTTTGCCCGAACCCGGCGGTCCCATGAGTATCACTCTCAAACTTCGTCTGCTCCTTGATGGATGATTGACCCGCGCGGAGGCGTGCCGAACCGTGAATCATAGTGGCGTTGCGCGGAGATGCGCGATCGCATTGGGCAATGCTGCGTGTCGTTAGTGGATGAAGCCCTCGTAGTTGCGCATCAATAGCTGGGCTTCGAGCTGGCGCATCGTGTCCAGCGCGACGCCGACCATGATGAGCAAGCTCGTGCTGCTAAGCGTCAGTGACCGCACGTCGGTGGCCTGCGTCACGAAGAACGGGATGATGGCGATTATGCCCAAGAACAGGGCGCCGCCCCAGGTGATGCGGATGATGACGCGGTTCAAGTACTCTTGTGTCGGTCGCCCGGGCCGGATGCCGGGTATGAACCCGCCGTTTCGCTGTAGGCTCTCGGCCAAGTTCTGCTGCTGGAATATGACGAGTGTGTAGAAGAACGTGAATATGACCACCAGGAAGAACACCGCTGCCCAATATGGGAAATTGGAAGGGTCGAGCGTGTCGGTCAGGAAACGAGCGAAGCGCGAGAAGAACGAGTCTGAAAGCGGGTCGCGGAAGTAGCTCGCGATGGTGGCGGGCAAAATGATAATCGAGAACGCGAAGATAAGCGGGATCATGCCCGCCGAGTTCACTCGGAGGGGCAGGAACGTGGAACCGCTTTGACGCTGCATCCTCCCGCCGCGGAACACGCTGCGACCGTACTGCACCGGCACGCGACGCTGTGCCTCGGTAAACATGACGATAACGAAAATGATGCCGAATCCGAGGAGCCCGAGCAACAGCAGGCTGCCGGTTTGACCGCTCTCGAGGAGCCCTTGGCCGACGACCGACGGGAACCGGGCGACGATCCCGCCGAAGATGATGAGCGATATGCCGTTCCCGAGACCGCGTTCGGTGATGAGCTCGCCTAGCCAGACGAGGAACAACGTGCCCGCGACCATCGATGTCAGCATCGCCGCGGTCGGAAGGTTCAACCCGAAATCAACGCCGGGAAGCACGCCGGACTGTCGAAGCAAGGTGAGCTGGCCCCAGGACTGAAGGAACGCAATCGGGACGGTCAGCCAGTGCGTGAATTGGTTGATTCGTTGCCGCCCGTACTCACCCTCTTGCGATATCGCTTTGAGACTGGGAATGGCGGGCGTTAGTATTTGCATCACGATGGACGCGGTAATGTACGGATAGACTCCGAGCGCTGCAACGCTCAGGTTGGCGAGAGCGCCGCCGCTGAACAGGTCCAAGAATCCGAGCAGCGCCTGCTGGTCGAACGCCTGGGACAGCGCTTGAGTGTCCACGCCGGGAACGGGAACCTGCGCCACGAACCGGAAGATGACCAGCATTCCCAACGTGAACAGGATTTTGGCCCGCAGATCCGGAACGCGCCACGCGTCCATCATCGATTGGATGAGCTGTGGCGTTGCCGACTGCTGTGATCTGGCGGCTTGGCTTTGCCGCATTAAGCGGTCTCCTTCGTGCTAGCTGCTGATGCCCACGAATCGATCGGCGACCTCATGTGAGGCTGTGTTTGCTCGCTGGTTTAGCGGCGCCGACATTACTCGATGACCTCGGCGATGCCGCCCATCGCCTGAATCTTTTCGCTGGCCGTCCGGGAGTAGCGATGCGCCGACACCGAAATTGCGCCTTCAAGGTCGCCTCGACCGAGAATCTTGACTGGGTTGTTCAGGTTCCTGATGATGCCGGCTTCCATCATGGTTTCCGGTGTGATCACCGTATCGGGCGGGAACCCGCCAAGTTGGTCTAGGTTTACGACCCAGTACTCTTGTCGGAATATGTTGGTGAAGCCCCGGATGGAAGGGAGCCGCTTGAGCAGCGAGAGCTGGCCGCCCATGAACGCGGTCATCCTGTGAGCGCCGGTTCGGGATTTCTGTCCTTTTACTCCTCTGCCGGAGTAGCTGCCGAAGCCGCTGGCGTCACCGCGACCCACGCGCCTGCGTTTTCGCTTGGCCTTTTTGGGGGGCCGAATCAAATGCTGTTCCATTGCCGTGAATCGCTCCGTCAGTCGATTGTGGTCATTGTTGTCGTTGCGTTAAATATCAGCCAGGGCGTGCGACGCTCGTCAGGAAGATTCGAACTCGCGAACCTCCACCAGATGCCGGACCTTGTGGACCATTCCTCTGATAGATGGGGTGTCTTCGTGCTCTACCGTTTGGTGCAGCTTTCGCAGACCGAGGCTTTCGACGACCCTGCGCTGATTTCGCGCGAAGCCGATCGTGCTCTTTTTTAACGTTACTGCTAATTTTGCCATCGGATCAATCTCGTTTCGGACCTATTATCGGACTCGCGGACCGCACGCTGAATCGGGTCGCTTGCTGTTGTCGGGCAGCCGTCCTTCGTTCCGCTTGCTGTTGCCGTCGTTCTCGCATCGTCTCGACCAAGGCTAGTCGCTTGCGAGCCTCTTCTTCGGGATCCCGCAACGTCTTGAGCCCCTCGAAAGTTGCTTTCACCACGTTGACCGGATTCGTGCTGCGGCGTGCTTTCGTCAATACGTCGCGTATGCCGACGAGCTCGACCACTGCACGGACCGCACCGCCGGCGATCACGCCGGTCCCGGGAGAAGCTGGTTTAATCATCACGACCGAGCCGCCGTACTTCGAGATCACCTCGTGAGGCACGGTACTACCCTTCATGGGGATTCGTTCGACGTTCTTCCGCGCGTTGGCGGCGCCTTTGCGAACAGCGTCGGGAACAGCGTCGGCCTTGCCCATGCCGATGCCAACCTGGCCGTCTCCGTCGCCTACCACCACCACGGCGTTGAAGCTGAGGTGGCGGCCTCCTTTGACGACCTTGGCCACACGGGATATTCGGACCACCCGCTCCGTGAACGGGGCCTCTTCCATCTCGCCCTGGCCTCTTTGGTTATCGAATGTCATCTAGAAAACCAGACCTTCCTTGCGCGCGGCTTCCGCCAACGCCTTGGCCCTTCCATGGAACTTGAATCCGCCGCGATCGAACACTACCGAAGTCACGCCTTTTTCTTTGGCCCGCTCGGCCACCAGTTTCCCAACCAGCGTCGAGACCTCGGTCTTCGCTTTGCCGTCGCGCTCTTGTTTGACTTCCGTGTCGAGACTCGACGCGGCAGCCAGCGTGACGCCCTCGGTGTCGTCAATCACTTGTGCATAGACGTGGTTGAGGCTACGGAATATCGAGAGTCGAGGTCGCTCGGCGCTGCCCGATATCTTGCGACGCACTCTCTTGTGCCGTATCGTTCTTCGAGACTTGCCTGTCTTCGCTTTGGCCATTTCCTAGGCTCTCCTGGCACTCTTGCCCGGTTTGATGTGTACGATTTCGTTGGCGTATCGAATCCCTTTGCCCGTATAGACGTTGGGCGGCCTGACTTTGCGGATTTCCGCGGCTTGCTGGCCGACTGCCTGTTTGTCCATCCCGCGCACATGAATCCGAGCGTTGCCCTCAACCTCCAAGGTTATCCCTGGAAGCGGCTCAACCTCGACTGGGTGGCTGTACATGACGCTCAGGGTGATGCCTTCTCCGGATTGTTGCACCCTGTACCCAACGCCAACTAGGTCGAGAATTCTTTCGAAGCCGTCGCTGACTCCGACAACCATGTTGTTGAGCAGACTGCGCGTCAGCCCGTGCAAAGCCTTGTGCTGTGACGAATCCGACGGGCGTTCGACGAGCACCTGACCGCTGTTTCGCGCGATGTTCATCTCGCTGTGAAAGGTCTGGTTCAGCGTCCCTCGCGGGCCCTTGACGGTTACATCTTGGCCGCTGACGGATACATCCACGCCGGATGGGAGATCGATTGGTTGTCCGCCTACACGTGACATAATTCGCTCCTCACCACACGTAGCACAGCAACTCGCCGCCGATGCCCTCTCGCCAGGCTTGCCTGCCTGTCATGACGCCCTTGGACGTCGAGAGCACGGCTACGCCGAGTCCGCCGTAATATCGAGGTATTTCGCCCTTGCCCACGTACACACGCAGGCCGGGCTTGCTCACCCGCTTGAGACCGGTGATCGCGGGCTCGTCCTTGCTTCGGTAGTGAAGCCTGACTCTGATCGTTGACTTGGGGTCGCCAGGCTGTACGGTGTCGTAGCCCTCGACGAATCCCTCTTCGGCGAGAATTCGCGCCAGTTCCCCTTTGATCTTGGATGCGGGGAATGACACGGTCCTGTGCCGAACGATTATCGCGTTGCGTATGCGCGTGAGCATATCCGCTATCGGATCTGTGACTGGCATCTCTGTTTCCCTTTTTGCCTTGAACTAGGTGTCGAAGGCCCACCGCGGGCCCGTCGGATCAGTCCGCTCGCAGCCCTGAGGCTACCAGCTTGCTTTCCGGATGCCCGGAAGCATTCCGGTAAGCGCCATGTTCCGAAAGCAGATGCGGCACAGGCCGACGTACCTGATATACGCCCTGGGCCGTCCGCAATTGTGGCACCGGTTGTGCTGACGCACCTTGAAGCGCTGCGGTCGCTTCCAACGCTCGATCTTCGATGTTTTCGCCATATCTATTCCCCGCTGATTATTGTCCGTGCCACTCTCGCGACGGTTGATTCAGAGCTACGCCACTAAAGAGTCACGGGTTCTGGCGAAGGGCATGCCGAGCAACTCGAGCAGCCGGAACCCTTCCTGGTCGTTGCGGGCGGTCGTGACGATTGCCACTTGCAGCCCGCGAATGCGGTCGATGTTGTTGTAGTCGATCTCAGGGAAGATCACCTGCTCCCTGATTCCCAGCGAGAAGTTGCCGCGTCCGTCGAACGAGTCGCGAGGCACGCCCTGGAAGTCCCTGATTCTCGGCAGGGCGGAGTTCAGGAGCCGATCCATGAATTCATACATGCGGCGTCCCCTGAGGGTGACGCTAACGCCGATGGCCATTCCCTCGCGGATTTTGAATCCGGCAATCGACTTCTTGGCGCGCGTGATCACAGGCTTTTGTCCCGAGATCATCGTTAGGTCGCCGGTGGCCGCTTCCATGGCCCGGGCGTTGAGCAGAGCTTCGCCCAGTCCGATGTTGAGCACCACCTTATCCAGGTATGGGATCTGCATCGTGCTCTTGTAGCTGAACTCTTCGGTCATCTGAGGACCGATCTCGTCACGGAGCCTTTGCAGCAACCTGGGCGGCGGCGAAGGCTCGGGAGCCTTGCCGTTCGAGGGCTGGTGTTCGCCCTGGCCTGCTTCGGCTTCCGCGGCCGGTTGATCCTCTTGAGTCTGAGAGCGACGGCGACGGTGCGGCCGTTCCTGTCCATTCTCTTGCTGTGTCATTCGACGACTTCCTTGCATTTCTGGCAGACGCGGGCTTTGGTCTCGTCGGCCAGTCGCGTATAGCCTATTCTGGTCGGCTTGTTGCAGTGCGCGCATATCAGCGCGACGTTGCCCACCGGGATGGGCATCTCTTTTTGGATCATGCCGCCCGCTCGGAAGTTGCCGGTCGGCTTTTGGTGGCGGGTGACCACGTTGATGCCCTCGACCACGACGGTGTCCTGCTTCGGCAAAACGCGGCTGATGCGGCCCTGTTTGCCGCGGTCGCGCCCCTTTGTTATGAGTACGTTGTCATTGGACTGGACCCGCATTTAGAGCACCTCCGGGGCCAGCGACACGATACGCAGGAAATTCTTGTCCCTGAGTTCGCGTGCGACCGGACCGAAAATCCGGGTCCCGCGAGGCATCTGGTCGTCGTTGATGATGACGGCCGCGTTGTCGTCGAATCGGATGTGCGAGCCGTCGGCTCTCCGATGAGATTTGGTCGTCCGCACCACGACGGCCTTGACCACCTCGCCCTTGCGGACCGCGGCGGCTGGGGCGGCTTCTTTGACCGAAGCCACGATCACGTCGCCCAGCCAGGCATAGCGTCTTCCGCTTCCGCCGGGTACGCCGATGCAGCTAATCGTCTTGGCGCCGGAGTTGTCAGCAACCTTGAGGCGGCTGTAAATCTGGATCATTGTGCGTCCGTCTCCTCGTTGTCTGTCTCGGCCGACGCGGACTCGTCCGCATCTTCAGCCGGTGCGCCCAGCGCGGAAGTGGCCGCCGCGGACACGACAGATTCATCCACCTGTATCTCTTCCGGTTGCAGCTCAGCAATTTCCTTGCTGGAGAGTATCTCTGCGACTCGCCAACGTTTCGTCTTCGACGTCGGCCGAGATTCGACGATCCTCACCATGTCGCCAAGCTGGCATTGGTTCTCGGGATCGTGGGCGTTGAAGCGTGTTTGGCGTCGGACGGCCTTTTTGTAGATCGGGTGGGGCCTACTCCATTCGTAGACCACGACCACGGTCTTGTCCATCTTGTCGCTGACAACGCGGCCGACCCGCATTTTGCGTCTCTCGTAACTCATGCAACCGCCCTTGTGATTTCCCGTTCGCGAATCAGAGTGTTGATACGCGCGATTCGCTTTCTTGCACTCGATATTTCGTTGGTGTTGGACAATTGCATCGTTGCCGCACGAAAGCGAAGGTTCATCAACTCTCGGTGCGTATCATACAATTCGTTGTCCAAGTCCTCATCGGACAATGCTCTCAGGTCGTCGATCTCCATCTTTGTTGCCTCTGTCCGGGGCCGTCGACCGCGACGCCCCATCTGATCGCCGGGCAGCCGTCAGGCCGCGCAGTCGTGAATATCGTTATACGGTCTGCCTGGAAACCACTTTCGTGTTGACCGGCAGCTTGGACGACGCCAGTCTGAGCGCCTCCCTTGCCGTGTCCTCCGGAACACCGGAGATCTCGAACAGCACTCGCCCGGGCTTGACCACGGCGACCCAATGGTCCACTGGGCCCTTGCCGCTGCCCATCCGCGTTTCGGCGGCTCGGGCGGTGACCGATTTGTCCGGAAAGATCCGAATCCAAAGCTTGCCGCCGCGCCGCACGTAGCGGGTCATGGCGCGCCTGGCAGCCTCGATCTGGCGGGACGTCAACCACGCCGCCTGGGTCGTCTTCAACCCAAACTCGCCAAAGCTGATCGTACTGCCCGCGACCGCCATGCCCTTGCGGCGACCGCGATGCATATTCCGGTATTTAACCCTCTTCGGTTGAAGCATTGTCTTCCGCCTCTGGTTGGACTACTTCCGGCGCCGCAGCTTGAGGCGCCTCGGGAGCTTCACCTTGAGCCACGTCTGGGGCCGCGGCCGGAGTCGTCTCGGGAGCCGCTGCCGGAGGAGCTGCCGCCGTCGGAGCCGCTTCTGCGACTGCCGTCGGCGCCGCTGCCTCGGCTACGCCCTCGGGCGTCTCGGGCACTGCATCCGCGCGCACTGTTACTTCGATCGGCGATACCTCTTCCTCCACCTCTGGCTCGGGCGGAGGCTCAGGGAGGATGTCGCCCTTGTATATCCACACTTTTACGCCGATTCGACCGAATCCGGTTGCCGCTTCCGCGAGACCGTAGTCGATGTCGGCCCTGAGCGTGTGCAGCGGAACCCGGCCTTCCATGGCTTTTTCCGAACGCGCGATGTCCGCGCCGCTGAGCCTGCCGGCGCAAATTACCTTGATGCCCTGCGCGCCAGCCTGCATCGTCCGGGTGATCGACTGTCGAATAGCACGCCTGAACGCGATTCGGCGTTCGAGCTGGTCAGCGATGTTGCGCGCCACTAGGAAGGCGTCGAGTTCTGGCTGTCGAATCTCTTGAACGTTTAGCCTGGCCCTGCGATCGGTCAGGCTTTCAAGTTCTTTGCGAAGTTCTTCGACCCGCTGGCCTCCGCGACCGATGACGATTCCGGGGCGCGCCGTGTGGATCGTGATGATGACTTCGCTTGAGCCGCGCTCGATGTCCACCATCGAGATTCCGGCGTCAGGGTATTTGCCAGCTATGCGTTGACGAATGCCCAGGTCCTCGAGAACCAACGCGCGGTAGTCTGCCTGTTTCAGGGCGAACCACTTAGCGTGCCAGTCCTTGACGATACCCAGCCGAAAACCGATCGGGTGAGTTTTATTGCCCAATCTAGAGCTCCTCTTCGATTTCGTCTACCACTACTGTGATGTGGCTGTTTCGCTTGATGATGCGCGACGCGCGCCCTCGCGCCCTCGCTCGGAACCTCTTGAGTTGCGGGCCCTCGTTGGCGTAAATCTCAACGACCTTGAGGCTGGAAGCGTTCAGATACAGTTCGTTCTCCGCGTTGGCCGCGGCGGATTTTACCACCTTGGCCACCTGCGCCGCGGCGGGCGAGGGGAGGAACTGCAACGTCGTCAGAGCGTCTTCGACTTTGCTGCCTCTTACGAGGTCGATGATGGGCATCAGTTTCTTGACCGATATGCCCGTGTTTGTCGCGCTTGCTTTGATTGGCATTGTTTGACCTCGGGCCAGGTTACCGGATTGCGGAGGCGCGGTCCGACTTGGACGAATGGCCTCTGAACGTTCGCGTCGGCGCGAACTCACCCAGTTTGTGTCCCACCATGTTTTCCGTGATGTACAGCGGCACGTGTCGCCGCCCGTCGTGAATCGCGATTGTCAGGCCCAGCATGTCGGGCATGATGGTCGACGCCCTGGACCAGGTGCGGATCACAGCCTGGCTCGTGCTTCGCCTGGCCAAATCGACCTTCTTGGCGAGCTTTTCGTGAACGTATGGTCCCTTTTTGATAGACCTCGACATTGCCTGAAACCTCTTTCGACTGTGTTGACGTTACTTCTGGTACCTTCGGCGAACGATGAACTTGTCCGTGGACTTGTTCCGTCGCGTTCGAAGACCGAGGGCAGGCTTGCCCCAAGGGGTCTTCGGTCCGGGCATTCCGATAGGCGAGCGGCCCTCGCCGCCTCCGTGGGGATGGTCCCTCGGAGACATCACGACGCCTCTGACCTGCGGTCTCCGGCCCCTGTGCCGGCTGCGTCCCGCTTTGCCCAGTTTGATGTTCTTGTGGTCGAGCGCGCTCAGTTGCCCAACAGTGGCCATGCACGTGCTCAACACGTTGCGCATCTCGCCCGAGGGCAACCTGAGCAGCGTGTACTTGCCTTCCTTCGCGAGCACCTGCGCCGAGCCGCCAGCCGAGCGGACGATCTGACCGCCTTTGCCCTCGCGGAGCTCAACGTTGTGAACCTGCGTTCCCGCGGGCATCGCTTCGAGAGGCAGCGCGTTTCCGATGCGGATCTCCGCCTTCTCTCCGGACTCCACCGGCGCGCCGACCTTGAGGCCATTCGGCGCAAGAATGTAGCGCCAATCGCCGTCCGGGTACTTGATCAGCGCGATGCGCGCGGACCGGTTCGGATCGTACTCGATCGAAGTGACCTCTCCGGGCACGCCGAATTTGTCGCGCTTGAAGTCGATAACTCGGTACCTGCGCTTGTGGCCTCCGCCGCGATGACGAACCGTGAGCCTGCCCTTGCCGTTGCGCCCGCCCGTTTTCTTGAGCGGCCTGAGCAGCGATTTTTTGGGTTTGGACTCGGTGATGTCGTCGGTCGTCTGAAGGACCAACCCTCGCTGTCCGGGTGTATGGGGCTTCCGTGTTTTGAGAGGCATTTATACCCCCTCGAATATGGTGATTGTATGGCCGGGAGCAAGCAGGACGATCGCCTTTTTCTTGGACGGCCCTGTCGTGGATCGGGGCCCGAACCGCCGGCGCTTGCCTTTCACGTTCATGGTGTTCACTTTGAGCACTTCCACGTTGAACGCCTCTTCGACCGCTCGCTTGATTTGGTGCTTGGTTGCACGAGGAGCGACTTCGAAGGTGTAGCGTCCTTCTTCCTGGAGCAGTGTGCTTTTTTCCGTGACGACGGGCCTGCGTAGTACGTCGAAAACCTGCATCGTCTACTTCTCCACCGTTTCATCGTCATCGGAAGCATCGTCCGAGTCTGATTCGGCGGCTTCCTCTTCGTCGGTCTGATCTTCGTCCGCATCCGCTTTGTCGTCGGCTTCCGACTCGTCAGCGTCCGCGTCTTCGGAGTCGGCTTCGTCGCCGGCATCTTCCGCGTCCGCGACATCGTCTGCAGCTTCGGCGCTGGCTTCCGGTTCGACGGCAGCGACCTCGGCCACCGGCTCGTCGTCCGCGAAATCCTGTTCGGAATCATCGGCCGCGTCGGACTCTGCGTTCGGCTTGGCTTTCCTGACGAAGGACCCGGCCCAAAGCGACTCAGCGCCTCGGACAGCGTCTAGCGTCATTACGATAGTTCGATGGTTGAGCAGGTCAAGCGTGTTGAGCGCGCTGCTCGGGACGGTCTTGACCCGTGGGATGTTCTTCGCGCAGCGCAGAACTTCTTGCGTGGCGCCGTCAGCGACCAGAAGGACTGAAGCGCCGACGGAAAGCGCCGACAGCACTTGAACCATGTCTTTGGTCTTTGGCTGGTCCACGGTCAATTGATCCACCACGATAAGCCGGCCTTCTCGCACCATGCCCGACAGCGTAGTGACGAGGGACAACCGTCGCATGCGCTTCGGCGTCCGCTGGCGATAGCTTCGTGGAATCGGCCCGAACACGGTTCCGCCGCCCTTCCATTGAGGTGAGCGGATGGAGCCCTGTCGGGATCGGCCAGTGTACTTCTGCGGGCGCGGCTTCGCGCCGCCACCGGACACCTCGGACCGGGTTTTGGTCTTGGCGGTGCCCTGACGACGGTTGGCCAGTTGACCGACCATCACCTGATGGATCACTGCCGAGTTCATGCGCCTGCCGAAAACGTCGTCTCTGACTTCGACTTCGCCGACGTCTCCGCCTTTTGAATTCTTGAGAGGGAGCTTCACTTCAGTGCCCTTTTTCTGCTTCCGGCTCGTTTGAGCATGACGATGGAGTTGCGGGCGCCGGGTACGGCTCCCTTAACGAAAATCAAATTGCGCTCGGCGTCGGCCTCCACGATCTCGAGATTGCGGATCGTCACACGGTTGTTGCCCATGTGTCCGGCCATCTTGAGGCCCTTGATGACCTTGCCGGGCGTCGAGCCCGCGCCGATGGAGCCTGGGGCGCGGTGGCGGTCGGACTGTCCGTGAGTCTTCGGCCCGCCGTGGAAGCCGTGCCGCTTGACACCGCCCTGGAAGCCTCGACCTTTCGTGAGGCCAATCGCGTCCACGCGGTCGCCCGCGTTGAACAGGCTCGCGTCGATCGCCTGGCCAACCTCGGCGTCGGCGGGATCGTCGAACCCGAACTCTCGCAGGTAACGGAACAGCTTGTCGACTGGGGCCAGGTGCCCTTTTCGCGGCTGGTTGAGCTTGCGAGTCTCCTCGAATCCAAGCTGAACGCACGGGTAGCCGTCAACCTCTTGGGTCTTGACCTGCGTGACCATGCACGGCCCCGCTTGGATGACCGTTACGGAGTCGGCAGTTCCGTCTTCGCGGAACACCTGAGTCGTCCCGATCTTTTTTCCTATGATTCCGTGTATAGACATTTCGTCCCCGGTGCTTCCTACAAATTGGTGGCGAGGAGCATCGCTCGGCTGAGCTCGGCTCCTACAGCTTGATCTGGATGTCGACTCCAGCCGGCACGTTGAGCCGAGTGAGCTGGTCGATCGTTTTGGACGTTGGCTCCAGGATGTCGATGAGCCGATTGTGCGTCCGTAACTCGAAGTGTTCACGAGAATCCTTGTCGATGTGCGGCGAACGGATTACGCAGAACCGACGAATCGACGTCGGCAGCGGAACCGGGCCCGAAACCCGAGCTCCCGTTCGTTCAGCGGTCTCGACGATCTGTCCGGCGGACTGATCGAGGATCCTGTGATCGAAGGCTTTGAGGATGATCCTTATCTTTTGACGTGTGACCATTTATGCTCATTCATCCTGTACTTGAGTCGGTTCGGTTAGAGATCCGCGGCTAGCTCGACTGAGACTTCCAGGTAGTTGTCGAATTCCATGGTGTAGCTGGCCCTGCCCTGGGTCAGCCCCCGCAGGGTGTTGGCGTAGCCGAAGCTTTCCGCCAACGGTATCTGCGCTCGAATGGCCTGGATGTCACCTTGGCCTTCGATATTTTCAATCTGGCCTCGGCGTCGGCCCAGGTCGCCCAGAACCTCGCCCAGGTAATCGCCCGGTGTCACGACCTCGAGCTTCATAACCGGTTCGAGGAGGGTGGGTTTGCCCTTGGTGACCAGCGACTTCGCGGCCATCGAGCCCGCGATCTGGAAGGACATTTTCGAGCTGTCGACTTCGTGGTAACTGCCGTCGGTCAACGTCAGTTTGACGTCAACCACCGGATAGCCCGATAGAGGTCCCGTACGGAGCGCTTCGCGAGCGCCGATCTCGACCGCCGGGATGAATTCCTGCGGCACGGATCCGCCTCGGATTCGGCTCTCGAACTCGATGCCGGACCCGCGTTTCAACGGCTCGATCTCCATCCACACGTGTCCGAACTGGCCGTGGCCGCCTGACTGTCGAACGAAGCGACCTTCAGCGCGAGCGGGCGAATCGACCGTTTCGCGGTAAGCGACGCGAGGCCGTCCGACGTTGGCCTCGACGCGGTACTCTCGCCGCATTCGGTCGGTGATGATGTCAAGGTGCAATTCGCCCATGCCGGAGATCACCGTCTGGCCGGTCTCCTTGTCGAAGCTGACCTTGAACGTCGGGTCTTCGTCAGCCATCGTGCCGAGCGCGTCGGTGAGTTTGTCCTGGTCGATGCGCGATTTCGGTTCGATGGCGATGGACACGACTGGCTGCGGGAACGTGATCGTTTCGAGAACGACAGGTACATCTTCGCCGCATATCGTGTCGCCGGTTGTCGTTTCTTTGAGGCCCACGGCAGCCACAATCTGGCCCGCGTAGACCTGTTCGATCTCCTCGCGACGTTGGGCGTGCATCACAACGATTCTTCCCAGCCGTTCGCGTCGCCCCTTGGTCGAGTTGTAGACCATGGCGCCGGTCTTGACGCTGCCCGAGTACACACGGAAGTACACAAGTCTGCCGATGTACGGGTCTGCGACGGTCTTGAACGCCAGCGCGGAGAATGGGGTGTCGGTGAAGTGTCGGGTGATGGGTTCGCCGGTTTTGTAGTCTCGTCCCCTGGTGGGGGCCACATCGACGGGAGAGGGGAGGTAGTCGCCGATTGCGTCGAGGAGGGGTTGGATGCCGCGATGCCTGAGTGCAGTTCCACACAACACCGGAACGATGTCGTATGCAATGGTCGCTTTTCGCAACGCTCGCTTGATCTCGTCCCGCGAGATCTCCTCGTCTTCGAGGTATTTGAGCATGAGATCGTCGTCGGTTTCGGCGACTTTCTCGATCATCGCGTTACGGAAGTTTCGGGCCTCTTCGATCATCTCTTCGGGCACCGGGCCTTCGGTCGGGACGCTCGGGCCTTCTTCCGTGTATGTGATCGCTCGTTCCTCGATCAGGTCTATGACGCCTTGGAATTCGTCCTCGACCCCTATCGGTATCTGAATCGCGACCGGGTTTGCGCCCAGTCGATGCGTGATGCTTTCGATCGCTCGGTTGTAGTCGGCGCCGACTCGGTCCATCTTGTTGATGAAACAGATTCGCGGCACGTTGTACTTGTCGGCTTGACGCCACACCGTCTCCGACTGCGGCTGCACGCCGGCGACCGCATCGAAAACCACGACGCCGCCGTCGAGGATGCGCAGGCTGCGCTCTACCTCGGCGGTGAAATCGACGTGGCCAGGTGTGTCGATAATGTTAATCGCGTACTGTTTCCAGTCGCAAGTGGTGGCGGCGGACGTGATCGTGATGCCGCGCTCTCGCTCCTGGGCCATCCAGTCCATCACCGCGGTGCCGTCGTCGACGCCGCCGATCTTATGGATTCTGCCGGCAAAGTAGAGCACGCGTTCGGTCACGGTTGTCTTGCCCGCATCGATATGCGCGATGAACCCGATGTTGCGGGTGTTCTCGAGAACGTGGTTGTCGGACTTTCCCACTTTGGTGCCGTTAGTCGCCCCGTTGACTACCATCGGTAATGTGCGAAGGCGCGGTTAGCTTCGGCCATCCTAGAAAGGTCTTCCCTGCGCTTGACGGCCGCGCCTTGGTTTCGGGACGCTTCCGTGAGCTCGGAGGCCAATCCCTCGGCCATGGGCCTTCCGGATCTTGCGCGAGACGCCGCGATCAGCCATCGCATGGCCAACGCCAGACGACGATTGGGTCGGACCTCGGTCGGAACCTGATACGTGGCGCCGCCGACGCGACGAGACTTGACCTCGACCATGGGCATCGTGTTGCGGATGGCCATCTCGAAGACTTCGATGCCCGGACGGCGTGCGGTTTCTCCAGCCGATTCGAGGGCGTCGTAAACGATCCGCTGAGCGGTCGTCTTCTTGCCATTGAGCATCACCTTGTTGATGAACTGGGCTAGCTCAAGATTATGGAATCTCGGATCGGGTATGATCCGTCGTTTTTCCGGTCGACGTCGTCGAGCCATTTTGTTGTTTCCTTATCACTGAACCGTTCATCCTGAGCCTGTCGAAGGATGCTCGTCGAACGGCCGCGTTCAATGTTGGCGATGATTACTGGATGATCGGGTCGACCTTCGCGCCGTATTTGCTCCGGCCGCGCTTTCGGTCGATGACGCCGGCGGTGTCCAGCGAACCTCGGACCACGTGGTATCGCACCCCGGGGAGGTCCCGGACGCGACCGCCGCGAATCAACACGACCGAGTGTTCCTGCAGGTTGTGTCCCTCGCCCGGAATGTAGGCCGTGACCTCCATGCCGTTTGTGAGCCTGACCCTGGCTACTTTCCGTAGGGCAGAGTTGGGCTTCTTGGGCGTCTGCGTCCTCACCTGAACGCACACTCCGCGCTTCTGAGGCGCGGCCGTGTCCCTGCGAGTTCGGTTTTTCAGCGAGTTGTACGAGAAGCTCAAAGCAGGAGCCTTGTTCTTTTTCTGCTTCAGCTTTCTGGGCTTCCGCACAAGCTGATTTACGGTAGGCATAGTCTACCCCTGGTCACTACTGAGTTGGAAGACAAAACAAACGAGCCGCCCTATGTGGCGACAAACATAAATTGTACTCAGATGACCTTGGCATGTCAAATGGATTTCCGCCGTCGTTTAGGCACGAAAACGCCATCGACCGTCCCGCGCGTCGGGCGCCGGTGAGTCCGACGAAAATCGCGAAGCCCGCAACCGGGCGCTCGGGCCGCACTTCGCCGCCGATCCGGCCGCCGAAATTCGCGCGACAACCAGGTCACTCGGCAGCCCGTCGGAGGTCTCAAAGCGGGGTCGGTATCCGGAGCGAACGGCGCCTCATAGTGTCCGTTCGTAGTGAGTCCCGACGCATCGGGACCCCGGCCTTATCGGGACCTGTCGAACACCCTGCCTTGTCCGTTCGTGGTGAGCCTGTCGAACCACCCGCCACACTGAGTCCGCGCCCACGAACAAACCGCAGGCGCTAGTTCCGAATCAGCATCCCAGGCTGGCACCGCCGGCAATAGCTCGTGATCTGCTTGTTCGCCGTGAGCTGGCTGATCTTGTTCCCGCAATCGGGACAAGGCTCGCCACCCTTGTTGTGCACCTTCAAGAAATCGCGCAACTTGCGGTCCAGCGCTCCATCCATGCGCTCTCGGACCGTCTCCGTCGCTTCTACGATGACCTGCCGGGAGCAGTCGAGAATGCGATGGAGCTCGTCGTCGCTCAACGCCTTGCGCTTCTTAAACGGGTACACCTTCGCAGCGAAAAGAATCTCGTCGACGTACGCGTTCCCGATGCCGGAGATGACTCGACCGCGAGTCAAGACGCCCTTGATCTCGCCGTGGAAACGCCTCAGCCTCTCCTTGAAATCGTCGAAGTCCTGGTCGTCCAACACGTCCGGCCCCTGGTCGTCGAGTCCAGGCACGTCGTCGAGTTGCGACTCTGACACGTAGTAGTACATGCCCATCTGCCGATCGTCGACGTAGCGCAGGTCGATCTCGTCGTCGAGCTCGATCACGACGCAGGTGCGCTTGTAAACCCGCTGCTTCCGCGCACAGAACTGAAGCCCGCCAGTGAGCTTCGGGTTCACGACGACGACCCGGTCTCCGGACATCCTTAGTAAGAGGTACTTTCCGCGACGCTCAACGATCCCGAACGTCCTGCCGACGACATCCTCGGCGATGTCGCCTTGAAGCGACCGGAGCACGCTAGGCCGCAGAACCCTCGCCGCGACCGCCTCCCGCCCAACGAGACGCTCGTTGAGATAGTCCTTGACGACCTCGAGTTCGGGAGCTTCAGGCATCGAAAACGCCCCTGTGATTGCCAGGCCGCCAGCCCGCGCCTGCCGACCACGCCAGGATATCAGCTTCACACCCGGCGCGCCGGTCAACGTGCACGGCTCCGCCATCAGTTACCGCCGCCACGCCTCACGACGATTGACGCACGACATTAACGCAGGGTTAATAAGGAGAGCGCTCGCCAACCCGAACCGGTCCCGACCCGAACTCCGCGGGCTCCGACGGGGACGGCCTTTCAGACTCCGAAGAGTTGGCGGGCGGGTCCGACGGCCACGTATCCAATCCGCTGTCGGCTGACACAGACGGAGACGGGATCGCTGACCCGGACGACGGCGCCCCGCTCGACGCGGGAACCTCCGAGCCGCCGGACACGGCGACCGAGCCCGTGATCGCCATCGATCGCGCCGAGATCGCGCTGAGCGCGGACCAACCGACTCAAACCATAGCCGTCAGCAACGCCGGAGACGGCGACCTGAGATGGAACGCGTTCACAATCGACTCCGCGATCGTGACCCTTGACCCCGCCGCCCCGGACGTCTTCGACGGCACAACGCTGACAATCCAAGCCGCCTCAAGCTACGATTTCAGCGCGGGCCCAGCGCAAGCCACCGTTTGGGTCGTCGACGCCGTCGGCGCCGTCAACGACATCCGCTCGATTCGAGTGACTCTGCAGCCGAACCCGTGAAGCCGCGCCGAGGGTGAGGTCGCGGGTCGTTCGACGTTCGTCTCTCACCTTCGCAATTGCGTGGGTCTCGCTTCTGCGCGATGGCGATCCCGGGACGTTTTCGCGGTTTGAGCCTGAGACTGCCAGAGTGGTTCGCAGGACCGGATGGCGTCAACTGCCTTCCGGAAACCCCACATCCACCCCCACCCCGTTCAGCGTGATCGCGCTGGTCAGCGGGATGGCGGTGTCGACTAGGCGTTCGGCGAAGCAGCCGGCTTTGGCTAGTTTGATCAGGGAAATGAGCTTGGACTCGGGTTCGTCGGAGTCGACTTCGAAGTGCGTGCGGACTCCGCTCCAGCCGCTGGTGACGTCGCCTCGGAGGACGGAGCCGGTGAGCCAGTAGTCACCCTCGACGTGCACTCGCGCGCTCTTGATGCCCAGTTTTTTCATCGAAGCGTACCGCTTCAATTGCGTGAGCAGTCAAGCGCCGATGCCCATGGCGATGTAGGTTAGCGGCTGCGGGTAGTTGTCGTCGCCGCCCATCGTCGGAGGTTCGTCGACGAAGACCTCGAACTGGTTTCGCGTCGCGCGGTGGAGCATCTTTTCGACGTGCTCCACGTCGACGGCGACGGTGCTGCGTCGTACGCCTCGAGGCAGCTCCTCTCCGAGGACTGATTGCGGGACGTCACTGGGCATGGGGGGTGTCCTTTCGGTTGCGCGAGGGGTTTCCATGGTTGGTGCAAGACGGTGGAAGGACGCAAGGGACCTTAGGGACGAAAGGGGATTTTCGGCGTGGGTTTGAGCCCAACTCTACGTCCCGTCGCGGTAGGCGGGCAGCGGCTTCACGTTGAACTCCGCGCCGGTGCCGGCCATGCTCTCGACGGCGGCTCGGGCGGTGTCCAACGACGTAAAGCAGGGCACGCGCATGTCGACGGCGGCTCGGCGGATGCGGAATCCGTCTTGCTGCACTTCTCGGTCGCGGGTCACAGTGTTGACGACGGCGTCGATGGTACCGTCCATGATGACGTCGAGGACGTTCGGGTGGCCTTCGCTGAGCTTCTTGGGTACTTCGGTGACCTCGACTCCTAGTCCTCGAACCAGATCGGCGGTGCCTTCACTCGCGTAGAGCTTGCAACCAGCCTCGTCCAAGCCCTTGATCATCTCCACCGAATCGGCTTTGTCGCGGTCCGCGATGCTCAACAACACGGCTCCGCCCTTCGGGATGGTCAGGCCAGCGGCCATGAGCGCTTTGGCCACCGCCGGTCGGAACTCGGTGTCGATGCCCATGACCTCGCCGGTGGATTTCATCTCCGGTCCCAGGTACGTGTCGACTCCGGCTAGCTTAGACATCGAGAACACGGGCGCCTTGACCCCGACGAGTTTTTGCCGCTTCCACAATCCGCCTTCGTATCCGAGGTCTTTAAGCTTCTTCCCGAGCATCGCTTTGATGGCGAGCTTGACCATCGGCACACCGGTGACCTTCGAGATAAACGGGATCGTACGGCTGGAACGGGGGTTGGCCTCGATGACGTAAACCTCGGTTTTTCCGTTGCTCGTTGCGTCGCCCGAGTCGGGGCTACGGTAGGCGTCGCCGCCCACGACTACGTACTGGATGTTCATCAGGCCTCGAACGTCGAGGGCCAGCCCGATCCGGGTCGTGTAGTCGACGATGGTGTTGACTTCGTCTTCGGTCAAAGTGAGGCTGGGGTAGATGGCCATCGAATCGCCGCTGTGCACCCCTGCCCTTTCGACGTGCTCCATGATGCCTGGTATGAGCACCGTCTCGCCGTCACAAACCGCGTCGACCTCGACCTCGCGGCCCTCGAAGTAGCGGTCGATCAGGACGCGCCGGCCAATCCCGGCTTCCAACGCGGTATTCATGTATCGGACGAGCTCGGTCGCGTTCTGGACGATCTCCATCGCTCGACCGCCGAGGACGTAACTCGGCCGGACCAGCACCGGGTAGCCGATCTCCTGGGCGACATTCAGCGCGTGTTCAAGTGAGGAGACGGCGGCGCCCGGTGGGTTGGGGATGTCCGCGCGGGCCAGGAATTCCTCGAACAGGTGACGGTCCGACGCGGTGTCGATCGATTGCGCAGTCGACCCGAGAATCGGGAGTCTCGCTTTATCCAACGATTGGGACAGGTTGATCGCCGTCTGGCCGCCGAATTGCACCATCGACGGCGGAACCTCGACGTCGTTGTTTTCGTTTACGATCGTTTCGTTTTCGATGATGTCGCGGATGCTCTCTTCGTCCAGCGGCTCGAAGTACAGCCTGTTGGACGTGTCAAAGTCGGTGGATACGGTCTCCGGGTTCGAGTTGGCCATCACGCTCTGGATGCCCTCTTCTTGCAGCGCCCACGCGGCGTGGACGGAGCAATAGTCGAACTCGATCCCCTGCCCGATTCTGATCGGTCCGCTGCCGAGCACGATGGCTTTGGACGCTTCGATGGGCGTGGCTTCGTTCTCTTGTTCATAGGTGCTGTAGAAGTACGGCGTCTGAGCCTCGAATTCCGCGGCGCACGTGTCGACCATCTTGTACACGGGACGGATATCCCAGTCGTTGCGCAGTTTGCGAACCTGATTCGGCGTCCGGTCGGTTAGCACGGCGATTTTCTCGTCGCCGAAGCCCAGTCGCTTCGCGAGCCACATCAACCGGGGCGTCAGGTTCTCGGACAGCAGGCGATTCTCCATCGCACATAGTCGTTCGAACGCGCGCGTGAACCACGGGTCGATGCCAGTGATGCGGGACAGCTCGTCCGGGCTCGTTCCTCTGCGAAGAGCGGCCATCAGCGCCCACAGCCGATCGTCGTTGGGATGCAACGGCAGGCTGTTGATGACGTCGTCGGGTTCGGCGCCCCAGCTCGGGTCTTCCCAGAGCAGGTTGCGGCTCGTGATCTCCAGCGAGCGCACCGCCTTCTGGAACGCGGCTTCGAACGAGCGGTCGATTGCCATCACCTCGCCGGTCGCCTTCATTTGGGTGCCGATGGTGTGGTCCCCGTGCGGGAACTTGTCGAACGGCCAGCGAGGAATCTTGACCACGCAGTAGTCGAGCGCGGGCTCGAATGCGGCGAGGGTTTGCTCGGTCACGGCGTTCGGTATCTCGTCGAGCCGCTTGCCGACGGCGATTTTCGCGGCGACCCTGGCGATCGGGTACCCGGTCGCTTTGGATGCGAGCGCCGAGCTCCGGCTCACGCGCGGGTTGACCTCGATGATGTAGTAGCGACTGTCGGCTCGTCCGACGTCCGGCAGCGTCTCGGCCACATTTGTGCCCGGTTCGAGCGCCATCTGGATGTTGCAGCCTCCCTCGATCCCGAGCGCTCGGATAATCTTGAGGCTTGCGGAGCGAAGCAGTTGGTAGTCGTTGTCAGACAGCGTCTGGCTGGGCGCGACGACGATGCTGTCGCCGGTGTGCACGCCCATCGGGTCGATGTTCTCCATGTTGCAGATCGTGACGCAATTGTCGGCGCCGTCGCGCATGACTTCGTACTCGATCTCTTTCCATCCGACGAGCGATTTCTCGACTAGCACCTGAGTAATCGGACTTGCAGCCAAGCCGCCGTTGACGATGCGGTCGAACTCTTCGATCGTCGAGGCGATCCCGCCGCCGGTGCCGCCGAGCGTGTACGCGGGCCGCACCACGAGCGGCAGTCCGATGTCGGACACCGCCTTGTGCGCTTCGTCGATCGTCTCGACGATGGCGCTCGGGGGCACCGGCTCGCCGATGTCGGTCAGAAGCGTCCGGAACAACTCTCGGTCTTCGGCGTTCCGGATCGTCTGAAGCGACGTTCCGAGCAGCCGTACGTTGTAGCGGTCCAAGATGCCGGCGTCGGCCAGTTCAACGGCCAGGTTGAGGCCGGTCTGGCCGCCGAGGGTCGGCAACACGCCGTCCGGCCGCTCAGCCGAAATGATGCGTTCGAGGACGTCCACCGTCAGCGGCTCGATGTAGACGACGTCGGCGATGCCTTCGTCGGTCATAATCGTGGCCGGGTTAGAGTTGACGAGCACGGTCGTCACGCCCTCTTCGCGAAGCGCCTTGCAGGCTTGAGTCCCGGCGTAGTCGAACTCCGCGGCTTGTCCGATGATGATGGGCCCGGAGCCGATGACGAGAACTTTTTGGGGTCGATTGTTCGACATATGTTGGGTCAGCGTCCTATTTCTTTCAGATATTCGACGAGCTTATCCGGGAAGTTGATTGTCATCCCGTCCGCGCCGCAGTCAACGGCGTGGCGCATCAGCGCCTCGTCGAAGATGCCGTGGCATCGGACCTCAAAGCCTGTCGAGTGCAGCATCTCAACCAATTCGGGCGTCGTGATGTCGGCTCTGGGGCACACCTGAGTCAGGCCCATTTCCAGCGACTGCTCAACTATCGAGTCGTCCCACTTGCTGCCGGGTCCCATCGGAACCAGCCAACCGGTGAGAAGTTCCGGCGCGTACGCCCGCGTCTCTTCGAGCCACGGCTTCCAGAACGACGTGATCGTGACCTGGTCGGTCATCGCGAACGCACGGATCATATCGGCCGTGCGGGTTGCGAGACCTTCCGCGCCGGGCCGTGCTTTGACCTCGACGTGGAAATAGATGCGACCTTTATAGTGCTCGAGAATCTCGCTGAAGGACCGGATTCGCTCTCCGGCGTACTGAAGCGAGAACCAGGTGCCCGCGTCGAGCACCTTGAGCTCGGCCAGCGTGAAATCGGCGACCGGCCCCGAGCCGTTGGTCGTCCGATCGATGCGATCGTCGTGGATGACCACGATCTGGTCGTCGCTGGTCAAGTGGACGTCGAGTTCGGCGTGGTCGACGCCCATGGCGAGCGCCCGATCGAACGCGGCGAAGGTGTTTTCTGGCGCGTACGAAGACGCGCCTCGGTGCGCAATGTTCAAAAATCCCGTGTTGGATGGCATGGCCTGTCCGTCTCGTTTCTTGGATCAGTTTCGATTATTTCGTGCGTTGAGAGGCACCGTCATGCGAAGCTATTGCTTTGCGTCTTCGACTCGAAGTTCCCCGTCGGCCATCAGCTTGTCGACAATCCGGAGTTTCTGGGCGTAAGGCATGTTCCGCTCCCTGTCGGCTCTGCGCTGCTGATCTTTAAGAAGATTTTCCAGTAAGCGTTTGGTAACGCCGCTTGAGTTCGCCGTCATCGTCCAATCTCTCCAGCAGCGCTCGTAGCGACTGCTTGTCAATCACGTCATCGAGCAAGAATACGCGTCCCTTGTCCTGGTTTCGATTGACCCGTAACGCTTCCAACAACAAATGCTCCGGAGGCGCCACCTTGACCACGATCCCTTCGACTCTTTTTCGGTCCGCATGATCCAGAGCGTCCTGGATGATCGGGCTGATGTCGACAGGGAACACCTCCACGGGCGTATCGTGTATTACCACCGAATGCCCGTCAACCGTCCCAAACTCTGTCAACCGCTGGAACAGCGCCCAATATTCTTGGTCCGAATCGACCGCCACCCCGATATCGATGTCCTTCGTGTAGAACGGGCGGGTGTGCGCCATTGCGGCAACGGAGCCAAACACGAGATAGCCTTGTACTGCCCTTCTTTCTAGAGGTCCCGGAATATCTTGAGCACGTCAGCGATCGCCATGGGTATTCGCTATTCTGCCGCCGCCATCAGTTGGTCAGCATTTCAAGCAACTCGATCAAGTCGGCGACCTCGGCCACTCCGTCGATTTCATCAGGTCGAGCCGCCCGGTGTCGGTTGACCCAGACTGCTCGGACTCCGGCATTCATCGCGCCCAGAACGTCGTGATCGACGTCGTCGCCCACGTGGAGCACCTGGTCGGCCGAACAGCCCGCCTCACGAACTGCGATCTCGAATAACCGTCGGTCCGGTTTCGCGACGCCGTGGTCTTGTGACATCACGACGAAGCGGAACATGTCCCCGATGCCAATCAGGCTCGGACGACTGTTGCCGTTTGACAACGCTCCAAGGTCGTACCGACGACCCAACGCCTCGAGCGCCGGCAGGGCATCGTCGTAGAAGGCGACGTTGGTGAAGCGGTGTCTGAGGTACAAAGCGTTGATGCGCTCTGCCAACTCGTCGTCTCCCCTGTCCACTTCGACTAACGTCCTTTTGAACGCCTCCAATCGGACAAGACCCAGGTCCACCACTGGCGGAACCAACTCTCGGGACACCATTTCGCCGATGTCGACCATTCTGTCCACGTCCAGCATCGAGGCCGCGACCGCATCGTGTTTGCCGAGTTCGGCGAGCGCGTACGCCATGGACCTACGCATCACCGTGTCGTAGTCCCACAGGGTGCCGTCAAGATCGAACGTTATGGCCTTGATCCCGTTTAAATGATGAATCGCTCGATTCATTGACGTTGACGCCATTCGTGTGTTCGATTCTGTCAAGCTCATTAATCCGTTGGCGATGGCGAGTAAAGCTCCAAACCCGGTATCCGCCCGAAATGTTCGTCTAGCGTGTACAACGGCTGATTGTATTCTAGAGCCAACGCCGCAATAACAATATCAAGCAGTGCGACGGGAGTGCCGATCCTGTACAGCTGGTACGAAATTTCACCGCTCCTGCTCCAGATATTCCTTGTAGTTTCTATGAATGGGAGCGCTGACAATCGTGATCGCAGCCGATCGTATTCGCCCGCATTTCGGGAACCCTGGAGGATTTCGCCCATCACGGGTCCGATCATCACAACGTCATTCGATTGCAATAGCGAATCCAGAACCTTTCGCTCGTTTGACGTCTCAATTTTCATCGCCCGGATCCAGACTGACGTATCTGCGATAACCACGCCTGCTATCTCGGATCCATGTGACGAAGTTCGTACCAATTATCGACTAGGTCCGTCTTACCCAACATGTCGCGCAGCTCTTGGATTCGCTGGTGTCGTACAAAAGCGGCCAGGGCTGTGCTCACGGCCTTACCTTTGGTCCTCTCGCCGGTCAATTTGACAACATCGTTCAACAAGTTTTCTTCGATATCCAAAGTGGTGCGCATCAATCTGCCTCATCAAAATAGTGCATCACAATTGTACATCAACATTTGCGATCTTGGACGAGCCTCAAGAAACGGTCGAACAGGTACTCGTTGTCACGGGGGCCGGGCGACGCCTCCGAGTGGTATTGGATGCTCATGATCGGCAACGACTTGTGACGTAGGCCCTCGACGGTGCCGTCGTTCAAGTTGACGTGGCTGACTTCGAGCTCGGCCGGAAGGCTATCGCCGTCGATCGCGTACCCGTGGTTCTGGGCGGTGATGTGAACGAGGCCGGTCTCGATATCGCGAACCGGATGGTTGCCGCCGCGATGACCGAACTTGAGTTTGTACGTGTCGCCGCCGAACGCGCGGGCGAGGATCTGGTTGCCGAGGCAGATGCCCATAATCGGCACGTTGCCGATGAGACCTTTGGCTGTTTCGACGAGGTAGTCGAGCAACTTGGGGTCGCCAGGGCCCGGCGACATCAGGATGCCATCGGGCTTCCAGTCGAGCAGCTCTCGAGCGGACACTCTGGCCGGGTAGGCCACGACGTCGCAACCGCGAGTTTTGAGCAGCCGCAGGATGTTGTACTTGAGCCCGAAGTCGCTGACCAAGATGCGGTACCGTTTACCGCCGACTCCGGTGCCTGGGACGGGTTGGTCCCAGGAGTACGGCGTCGCGGTCGTCACACGGCTTACGAAGTCGGTGGCTGCATACGGCGGCAGTTCTTGCAACCTCGCGAGCGCTTGCTCGGGGCTCTGCTCGACGGCGATGATCCCCATCATGACGCCCCGCGTCCTGATGCGCCGCGTTATCGCCCGCGTGTCGACGCCGCTGATACCGATGACGCCCTGGGACGCCAGGAACTCGTCCAACGTCATGTCGCTGTCCGGGTGGCTGGGCGCGTCGCAATGATCGCGGACCACGAATCCCGCAACCCGAATGCGCCGCGATTCGAAGTCATGCCTGTTGATCCCATAGTTGCCGATGAGCGGGTACGTCGGGACGACGATCTGTCCCGCGTACGACGGGTCCGTCAAGATCTCCTGGTATCCGGTCATGGACGTGTTGAACACGACCTCGCCATAGGTCGAGGTCTCTGTGTCGCCGAAGGCATCTCCGGGGTATACGGAGCCGTCTTCTAGGACGAGTATTGCGTTGTGGAAGGATGATGTCATTGCTTTTTGATTTTCCGGTTAGCCAGTGACGGCATAGTCGAGAGCTCTCGGATCCTCAATGCGTTTCGAAGCCTCCAACACCTCAAGCCCGACCATGTTGCCGTTGGTGTCGTAGTCAAGGATAACTCCGGGTTTGTCTTCGTCACTCTCTTCGATTTCAGCATTGCTGAACACGATGCGGAGCACATCGACCTCTTGGTCATATACGACTTTCATGTCACCTTCCAGTATTTGTTGATCTTGCTGATACGGTAGACGGTTACAACGGTCCCAGATTCGCCGCTGAATGCAACGATGACTCGTAAGAGAAACAACTTGCCGTTGATCTCGACTTGCGACTGTAAAGCGACCGTACCTCCGAATTCGGGCACGACTTGCCCAGGCGCGCCAATTGTACGCTCCACCATTTCGCGGGGAATGCCGCGCCGCCCCAACTGCTCCAATGCATGACGCGAAAACGTGTACTTCATCTTTAAACGGTGTACGCCGTCTCACCTCCTACAAGCGTCGTCACCACCGCACCCTTGAGCGTCGCGCCGTGGAGTGGTGAGTTCTTGCCTCGGGAGAGGAACGCGTCAGCGTCGACAGTCCATTCTGCGTCTGGGTCGATTATCGTCACGTCCGCGTTTGCGCCTGGTTTGAGTGTTCCGATATCGGTCCTGCCCAGAAATGAAGCTGGGGCCGATGTCAGTTTCTCGATCATTGTCGTCAACGGCAGTTGGCCTGCGTGCACTAGCGACATCATCGAACCGAGCGCGGTTTCGAGCACGCTGATCCCGAAGGCTGCTTCCTCGAAGGTGGTGAGTTTCTCGACGCTGCTGTGTGGCGCGTGATCTGTCGCGACGAAGTCGATGACACCGTCAGCGAGCGCGGATATCATCGCCTGCCTGTCCGCCGTCGCCCTCAGCGGCGGGTTGACCTTGGCCGTGGTGTCGTAAGCTGCCGACGTCAGGGCGCCGTACACCGAGCCATCGCCAGCGTTTCCCATCACTGCTTCGTCGGTGAGCGTGAGGTGGTGCGGGGTGACCTCGCACGTCACCAAGACGTCTCGCTCTTTCGCCAGTCTGACAGCCTCGACCGCACCGGCGGCGCTAATGTGGGCGATGTGGATCCGCCCGCCTACCATTTCGGCCAGCGAGATGTCTCGCGAGACCATCGTCTCTTCGGCGGAATTCGGGACGCCTTTGATGCCCAGTCGGTTTGAGACCCAGCCCTCGTTCATCGCGCCGCCACGGAAGAGTTCCGGCGTCTCGCAGTGATTGATGATCGGCAGGCCAAGCGCGGAGCCGTAGCTGAGCGCCTGCCTCATGATGTTGGGGTCGGCGACCGGATTGCCGTCGTCGCTGAACCCGATGCATCCGGCTTCGGCCAATTCGCCCATCTCGGCGAGCTCCTTGCCGAGGCTTCCCTTCGTCACGCACCCGATCGGGAGCACGCGGACTGCGCCTTCGGTGCGTGCCTTCTGCAGAACGTAGTCGACCGTCGCTCTGGAGTCCATCGTCGGGATGGTGTTGGGCATGGCGCACACGGTTGTGAACCCGCCCTTCGCCGCCGCTTTCGTGCCGGTTGCGACGGTCTCTTTGTATTCGAGTCCCGGCTCGCGCAGGTGGCAATGCAAATCGACGAAGCCGGGACTGACGATCAACCCGATCGCGTCGATGACGTCGACACCGTCCGGGCCCGATATCCGGTCGTCGATGCCGGAGACCCGCCCGTCTTCAATGAGAAGGTCGGCGACTCGGTCGATCCCTTGCGACGGATCTACGATGCGTCCGCCTTTGATTAGTGTCGGTTTCATACGTGTGGTTTCTCGGCGCCCAACTTGATTGTCCCGTCGTGTCCCTGTTCGCGGCTCCTGATCAAAGCAGCATCTTTCGTTGTGCAGGATCCACGCTACGCCCAGACTTGCGTTTGCGCTCTGATTGCCGACGGGCGGGGGTCGCCATGCTGTAAAGCAGCGCCATGCGGATCGCTACACCATTGGTAACCTGCTCTTCGATCACCGAGCGGGCCCCGTGCGCGACTTCGGGGTCGATCTCGACGCCTTCATTCATCGGGCCAGGGTGCATGACGAGGGCTCCTGGCTTGGCCAATGCAAGCCGCCGCTCGTTGATCCCGTACAACCGCGAATACTCTCGAAGCGTCGGCAGATGGCCGGCGTGCTGGCGTTCGAGCTGGAGCCGTAAGACCATCACTACGTCCGCGCCTTCCAGTGCTCGCTCAACGTTCGATTCGACCTGAACCGAAGCGAATGGGTGGCCGTCTTCGAAGCGACTGCCATCCAGAAAATCGAGAGGGATCAGCGTCGGTGGTGCGCAGAGCACGACCTCGGCGCCCATGGTCGTCAATGCCCACAGGTTCGAGCGAGCAACTCTGCTGTAGAGCGCGTCGCCGATAATCGCAACTTTCAAACCTGCGATGTTGCCCCGGTGATTGCGGATCGTGTACAGGTCCAACAGCGCCTGAGTCGGGTGGGCGTGAGTGCCGTCGCCCGCGTTGATGACGCAAGCGTCGAGATGTCGCGCCAGGAAGTGGGGCGCGCCTGAGTGTCCGTGGCGGATGACGATGATGTCGGCGTTCATGGCCTGCAGGGTCAGCGCCGTGTTGTACAGAGACTCGCCCTTCTTTACGCTGCTGCTGTCAGCGGACACGTTGATCACGTCGGCGCTCAGAACCTTGCCTGCCTGCTCGAACGACACCCGCGTTCTGGTGCTGGCTTCGTAGAATAGAGTCACGACCGTTTTCCCGCGCAACGTGGGAACTTTCTTGATGTCGCGATTAAGGACTTCGGTCATCGCGTCGGCATTCTGGAACACTCCCAGAATCTCTTCGCGCGTGAAGTCGTCCATGTCCAAGACGTGGCGACGCCCGGCCGCGAGTCCGGATTTCGGAGCGTCGATTCGAGCCGCGGCAGCAGGGGGCGACGCTGCGCCCAGATCCTGGCCGTTCGTCATTGGTCGCGTTTCGGTACGCTCAGCGCCAGTCATGCGTCTTCCCTCCTGCACAACACGACTTCGTCGGCGCCGTCGATCTCGATCAGATTCACGTCCACCTCTTCGTCTCTGGAGGTCGGGACGTTTTTACCGACGTAGTCGGCGCGAATCGGCAGCTCTCGATGGCCTCGATCGACCAGAACGGCGAGTTGTATCTGTTTGGGGCGACCGAAATCGGTTAGCGCATCCATCGCCGCTCTGATGCTGCGACCCGTGTAGAGCACGTCGTCGACGAGAACGACGGTCCGGCCTTCGATGTCGGGTAGATCCGTGCGCTGCATCAACGGCCGGGAGCCGTCGGCAAGGTCGTCGCGATAGAAGGCGATGTCGACGGCGCCAACGGGCACGGTCTCACCTTCGATCTCGTTCATCGAAGCGGCCAGACGCTCGGCCAGAGGGACGCCGCGGGTGTGCATGCCGACCAACACGAGGCTGGCGCTGCCTTCGTTGCGTTCGAGGATTTCGTGAGAGACTCGCCGCAAAGCACGCCGAATCTCGTCTGCGGTGAGGATCCTGCGTCCCGGGTCGCTTCGGCTCGTATTTGGCGGATTTGTGGCCAATAAAAAACCTCTCGCCCTGGTACGGCAAGAGGCTTGCGGTTCAGCATCGGCATGCGTCTCAATACTGCACGTCGTTGCCAGTCTGTGCCCCTTGCCAGCCTCGCAGGACTGTCTTAAAGGGTAGCTTTATATTCTGTTTTCCGGCAGTTCCGCCGACTTAGCTCAGACCGCCGGTTCAACGTCTATTCTATGTCAAATCGGGACGACGGCACAACCCTCGTTCGGGTAGTTTCAGACCTTCGTAGCCTGATTTCCGTTATCGAGTTCGGCCACACACGGGGCCGCGCTGCAAGCGGCAGTCGGTTGCTGCTTGGAGCAAGCGACATGATACAATGCGCATCGCTAATTCGGGCAAGGCCATGACGGTTCTCGTTGAGCGCTGCCTCGGAAGTCGCCGAGGCGATGCCGGTGTTCTGGCCGTTCACGGCCAAACCATCCCGATAACCCCGAGTGGCGCCGATCAGCCACTGCCGCCGCGCTCACACACACGGAGGGTAACCATGCTTCAACGATTCAAGGTTCCGAAAGACGACGAAGTCCGAGTAGCGCACGACGCGCTTGCCGAGACGGTCACTTCGATTTTCGAGAAGATGGGAGTGCCCGCGGACGACGCCGCGCTTGGCGCCGAGGTGCTGGTCGCGACCGACCTGCGCGGCGTCGAGACCCACGGCGTCTCGAACATGCTTCGATCCTACGTCGAAGGCTTCACTGGCGGCACATTGAACCCGAGGCCGGACGTTCAGGTGCTTCGCGACTCGCCGGCGATGGCGGTGGTGAACGCCGACAAGGGCCTGGCGGTGATCCTGGGGCCCAAGGCCATGGAGATGGCCATGGAGAAGGCGCGAAACGTGGGCGTCGGCGTCGTCACGATGTCCAATGCCGGGCACTCGGGCGCCATCGGCCATCACGCGATGCTCGCGGCCAAAAACGACATGGTCGGCATGGTCGCCACGTCCGGCGGACTGCTGGTCGTCCCGACGTTCGGCGCGGAACCTCGTTTCGGCACCAACCCGATCGCCATCGCGGCGCCAGCATGCAACGAGCCGTTCCTGCTCTTCGACGCGGCGACGTCCGCGATCGCAGGGAACAAGCTCAGGCTGGCCGACAGGGTCGGAGCATCGATGATGCCCGGATGGATCGCCGGTCTCGACGGCGCTCCGATCATGGACGAAGTCAAGCTCCCGGAGCGCGGGCAGTTCTTCCAGCTTCCTCTCGGCGGAACGCGCGAGCAGGGATCGCACAAAGGCTACGGCTTCGCGCTCATGGCCGAGACCCTGGCAACGATGCTCACCGGCGACCTCCCGACGATGGTCGAAGGCAGCCGCGGCGGAAGCCACCACTACTTCGCGGCCTACAACATCGAGGCGTTTTGCGACCTGGACGTGTTCAAAGACAACATGGACCAGATGTTGGCAACGCTCAAAGCGACCAAGCCCGCGCCAGGCCACGACGCCGTGATCTATCCTGGCGTGTCGGAGCACGAGGAAGAAAAGGAACGCCGCCAGAACGGCATCCCGCTTCACCCGGAGGTCATCGAGTGGTTCAGCGACATCACCGCCGAACTCTCGTTGCCGGCCCTGCCCACGATGTAGCAACGGTGCTTCGCCCCCGATAAATGCCAAACTGGACGCATGAAGATCCGTCGAGCCGGGGCATCCTCGGACGGAAGCCCTGACTCGGGGGACGAATGCGGATTCGTCATTCAGTCCTGCCCATTGAATTGTAGCTGAGCGTCGGCGCGAATGGGGTTTCGAATTCGTTCCCGGGGTTTCACTCGCCGGCCTTTACGCCCCCAGCCCCTCGCGCAGGGCCTGCACGCGTTCGGCGAAGGGGCCCATTCCGAACTCGTTGGCGATGGCTAGCGATTCGGCGAGCATTGTTGCTGCGTCGGCGTGGTCGCCGGGGTGTTGATTTCCGAGCAGCGGTTGCGCCTGTTGCCGATCGATCTTGCGGGTTCTCGGTGGCGGCGGGGAAGGGACGTGTACCGCCGCATGCCGGATCGCCTGGGGTTACCGCCCGCGGCAGTCGGAGCAAAGGCCGCCCACGTGCAGCGGGCTGTACGAGTCCCCGTGGATCGCCGCGATTCGATCCAGTATGGCTTTCGGCGCCACAGGGGCGCCGCACCGTTCGCACTTTGCCTGTTCGCTCTTGTACAGGGCCTTGGGTCCGGCGGTTAACGGGTCGAGCTCGGTTGCGGGAGTCGTCTTGATGGCGCCTGCCTTGTGATCTTAGGGCACGACTCCTCGCACCGACGACAGGCGACGCAAACGGCGCCGTCGAACGCGACCGCGGCGGTGTCGCCGGTCTGGTCGTACGTCAACGCGCCTGACGAGCAGGCGATGGCGCACGAGCCGCAACCGATACACGTCGCCTCGTCGATTTCGATTCGCCCGTGCGGTGCATGCGCGTGCTCCAGAGCGAGCACCGCTTGAGTCGCCGCGCGACGTCCGAACGCCTCGACCTGGCCGCCTGACGGCTCACTCGCGATCGCGGGCAGATCGGTTGACGGCGCCGGTCGGTCTTCGCCCTTGCGTTGGATACGGATGCGGTCCTCAAACGACGGGTCGCCGAGTTGTTCTAGGAGCTGGCGGCAGTAGTCAACCCTGCCTTCAAGGGTCGCTGTGTCGGTGTTCGGGCACTTGTTGCCACAGAAGGCCATCTCGACGGTTGACGCGCCTCCGGCCAGCGCTTACAGAATGGCCGCCGTCGGTACACCTCCGGCACATGGCGACTTGATCGGCAGCGAAGGCGATGGCCGTGTCGTCGCTTTCTTGCAGACAAATGCGACGTGACGCTGGGCAGGTCATTCGGCGGACAACAGCGACTCAATCTGGTGTTCGACCTCTCCGATCGAGGCGCCGGGATATTCGACGGTCCGGTGCGGACACACGGCCACGCAGATGCCACAACTCGTGCACTGGGAACGATCGACCGTCACACGGTCGCCGAACAGTTTCATGGCGTCGTGGGGGCACGCGTCCACGCACCGAGTGCAACCATCGTCGGCCGCGCATCGATTCATCGCGATCGTCGGAGCGGTCTCGTACGAGATTGGCGGCAGCGTGAATAGGGCTCGCCGGCTGACGCGAGTCCCCGAGGTTGCGAGCGTGGCCCGCTGGTTCTCCGGCAGCGAGCCCGGGAACGCCTTAGCGCGCGCGACCGCGGCGATGAGCAACAGCTCTGCTCCGGCGGTGATCCATCGGTTGGCCGATTTCGGCGCGTCGCCGCTCCCAATCTCGACTAGCTGCAACCCGAGCGCGTCGATCCCGCGACGGCGCATCCGGGAGTGAACCTCGATGGCCGGAAAATCGCCTGAACACGCTCCGATGACCAAGTGTTGGGCGGAAGAGCTTTCGAGCGCCTCTCCGACAGCGTCCGGTCGCTTGCACGACCCCGCGATGATCGACACTTCGACGTCTGATACACGGGCTGGAAGTCGCGAACCGATCGCCGAAAGATCGAGGCCCTCATTCGTAGCCTGTGCGTCTCCGCAGATCAAGATCAGGCAGGCGTCGGATCGATCTTCCGCGTCTGATTGTGTTGATTGGTCTTCCGGCATGCCAATCCATCCCCCGCTTCTGCATCCTCTCCATCCACGTGATCGGCCAGGTGCTGGGACCACATCTCCACAAAGTCGACATCGTGTGAAGTCAGCGCGTGGGCGGTGCGCGTCGTGACGGTGTAGAATTCTGAGCCGCCTCGCGACTCTACTGCTCGCGCGAAATTTGGGATCCACTCGCACGGGTGTTGCTGGAGAAATCGCCATTGACGAAGAGTGGATTCCAGAATCGCTGGCATGTCGCCTGATTCGAGAGCGTCGGCCTCTAGCTCGCACAAGAACGAGACAAACTCCAGCTCGACCGCGGCGTGATCGGCGGTTTGTGCGCCTTCCGTGACGACCGCGAGCCCGGCGTCGATGTACTCGGATTCGAGGTCCGCGAGCAGTTGGCCGGAGGTGAGTGAGGTCGGGTCCAGATACCCGGACTCCATGATCGGGACCGGTTTGGGGAAAGCTCCAGCGTCGAACAATCCCGAGTATTCCGCCTGGAGCATCGGAACCGAAGCCGGAGTGAGGATTGCCACGGCGCCGACAAAATCGTCCCAAGGCACGCTAAACGTGAGCTCGGAGTCCCAGGCGAGATCGTGACGCACATGGCGTGCAACGTCCGCGATCTCGGCCAGGGTGGATTCTTCAGGGTAGAGAAGCATCGCTCCGAGCATGCCGTATGCCAGCCGCCGGAGCTGAACGAGTTCGTTTACTTCCATTCGAGGATCATATCATGAAGAACGGGCGACGCCGGAAGGGCTCGGCGCCGCCTTGACGGGAGTTGAGGAGCAGCGCGAAATGAGGGAATTATTCGCCTTCTGCCCCTGGCAATAGTTCATAGATCAATGGCGAGATGCACATTGCCACGATGCTTGCGACGAACAAAGTCGCGGCAAACGGCATGTTCGGATTACTGTAGTCCGGGTTCGTCGGAGTGCCCAGAGGCGCGGCGAGCACGAAGTAGCTCACCACACCGGTGACGATTCCAATGACGAGAACGGCAGCGGAAAGCCCGATTCGCATGTTACAACCTTCCTAATTTTCTTCCTGAACGTCCATAATCGGGAACACTTTCATGAACATCACGTACAGCAATGCAGCAAGCGCCACCAACCTGACGATCACCGAGTACTCCACTCAAGTGGGACCGTAGCTGCCCGTCGGATACGGAAGCAGATTGCCGTGCGTCAACGACGGCACGACGATCAGACATCGTTTTATCATCGCGGCGACGTTGACGAGCACCGCTGCGACCAGGATCAGAGGCAGCGAATGGCGCCGCCTAAGAGCCTGCGTTCCCCCGATGGCGAAAGCCGCCACGAACGACGCGCCGGACAGCCAGAACATCCAGGCGTAATGGTCGGTGAGCATCTCCTCCGTGATTCGAGACTCTGCCAACCGAGCGCCGTATCCGGCAGTGATAAGCTCCGCTGGCAAGAAGTAGATGTACGCCAGCGTCAACCCTGTCAGCAGGTTGCTGAGCCAACCGAAAACTCGCATGTCCAATCGGTCACCTTCGGCCAGCACTTTGCGCAGCACGGCGGCGATGATTAGCAGCACACCGGTGGCGGTCACCGCGGCCAACGTGACGAACCCGGGGGCTTGCAACGCGCCGAACCAACCCGGTCTGGCGACTTGCATGCCGAAAACGAACCCCGAGCTCGACGCGGCAGCGACTCCGACGGCCAGGATGATAGCCGCTAACGCGAGGCTCGATCGGCGGTGGCGCGCTTCGGCGCCGGGGCTGCTGCCGTATCCGGCGGCAATGAATCTAAGCCACCCGCTCCATGCGGTTGCCCTCCGAGCGAATATCGCCGCATCTTTCCGACTTTCCAAGTAGAAGTACACCCAGGTCAGCGACAGCGACAGGATCAACCCAATTGTGAACGTGCCGGAGAACGGAGATATCGGACGGGCGTAGCGTGCGATGTTTATCATCGCTCGGACAGGTTGGCCAACGTCGGCGATTACGCTGAGGTATCCGATGATGAGGCTCACCAGAGTGATGAGGCCAAGCGTCCTGCTCAGCGGCCTGAGGTGAGCAAAACCGCCGATCCGGATTACGCCCAGCAACAGCAACGCGCCGAATCCGACGCCCACGGCGTACAGTTCGAATGCGATGTAGAGGCCCCAGGGCGCCCCGCCCATCGGTCCGACGTCGCGCATGCTGGTTACGATCTCGCCCTCCGTGATTTGGCGCGAGTAGGCGACCAAACCCAGTGCAAACAGGGCGAAGAGAGCCACGATTGCAACGAGCCATCCGATGTTGAAGTGGCCCATGCCGTATGGCAGAGCTCTGGTTTCCGCGTGAGTTGCCATGATCACACCTTCGTCTTGGGCCTCTCGATTTCCCGAGCGGATTCTTTCGGAGGCGTCCCCAAGTAGTGAACACGGGGTTGCGTGTCCATGCCCTTTTCCAGGCGGAATGACCGGCGGTTCCTAAGCAGGCGAGATACGTCGCTTTGAGGGTCGTCCAGATCGCCGAACTTGAGCGCGAACGCTGGGCAGTTGGCGACGCACGCTGGCTTGAGGCCTTGTTCCACGCGATGTACGCAGAACGTGCATTTCTCCATGATCCCTTTTGCGTGGCCGCCTCCGGCAATGTGCCGCTTCTCCGTGCCCCATTTTTCGTCGAGATCGGGATTGTCGTAACCCGGAGACGCGCCTCCGGTGATCGCCGCGACGTCGGGGTCCTTCCAGTCCCAATACGGGTTCTTCTTGGGGCTCTTGTAGTTGAAGTAATTGACCCCGTACGGGCAGGCGACCTCGCAGTCCCGACACCCGATGTACCGATCCCAGTCAGTGACGGTCATCCCTTCTTCGCGCTTATAGCGCGCGCCCACCGGGCACGCCTTCACGCATGGTGCGTTGTCGCAGTGCTGGCAAGGACGCGGAACGAACTGCATCTGGGTGTCTGGGAACTCGCCTTGTTCGAGGCGGAACACGTACATCCAAAACGCTCCCTGCGGGGTGTTGTTCTCCACCTTGCAGGCTTCCATGCACGCGCGACACCCGACGCATCTTTCGAGGTCGATTACCATCCCGTAGCGTGGCATGACGGTTACCTCCTAAGCCTTAGATACCTTGACTCGGACGTGGAAGGACTGGCCGGCTGTGTTCGTCACATAGCCTTCGCCCGAGAACGTCAATTCGTTCGCGTTCGCGCCTTGGCCCTTGGCCCATGGATGTCTGGCCACCTCGCCGTAGTGGTGAGGCAGGCCGACAACGTCGGGTCGGATCGCTTCCTGAAGTGGGCTTTCGTCTCGATCACTCGAGTCTCGTTGGTGACAGCGTTGTGAGATTCCACGTTGATCCGGTCGCCGTCCTCGATCCCCTTGGCCCTGGCCGTTTTGGAGTTAATGTCGAGGCGCTGTTCAGGCGCCAGTTCGGCGAGCAGTGGAATCATAGACACCCGGCCCTGCTTGAACTCGATAAGCTTGAAACCGATCAGGTTCAGGTCGTATTCCGCGGGCGATCCGTTCATTGTCGGGTTGCGCCACGTTGGCAGGGCAGTGTAGTCCTGCCAGTACATCTCCGGCACGCCGAGATCGATCATCTTCTCCTGTAGCACCTGCAGCGACTCACCGTACAACCGATGAACCGCTCCGCCGAACGGTAGGTCCGAAACGTAGCCGTAGCGCTTCGTCGGTGCGAACGGGCCCTTGATCTTGATGCCCTCGCGCTCGTAGAACTCGATTCCTTCTTCGGTGCCGTCCGATTTCGCCCATCTGTCAAAGATGTCACGAACCGTTGGCTTGGCGTTGAGCGGCAAAGCGAAATCGTCGTCGAGTTTCAGCGCTTTGTTGATCTCGTCGAGATAGCCGCCTTCGCCCGTCAACATCCCAGCTCGCTCGCACAGATCCAGGTAGATCTCGATTTCTCCTCTGGATTCGAACATCGGGTCAATAGGCGGGATCCGCAACGCGGTCGCGTCGATGTACGCATCGGTGGCCGAGAGCGGTCCCTCGTACTTCTCAATGGTCGCCGCGGGAAGCACGATGTCGGCGAACATGTCGGCGGTCTTGGACAGCCAAGGATCGATCACCGCGACGAATTTGAGCATCTTGTAGGCCTTCACAATGTCAGGCGCCGACGCGAACGATGCCAGTGGATTGACCATGTGGATGATGGCCGTCTCCGGGACAAACTCCACGTCGTACTTGCCTGGATCCTGCATCACTTTGGCAACGACCGACGAGTTGTTGGAATTGATCGGCCAGAACTTGCATTTGTTCAGATGGATGTTCGGAGTCTCGTCAATCTCTATCTTGTCGAGCCCCTCGTAGTTTTTGTGAACCTTCCACGAGAAGTCGATTTGCTGCCCACCGGCCGCGCCCATAGAACCGAGCATCATCATCAGCATGCACATCGTTCGGAGCGCCTGGAACCCCATTTCCCGCTGGGCCACGTGATAGGCCATGATGCCCACGGGCCGGTACGGCATTTCGACGCCGTCCACCATGATCGTGCTGCCGATCATGGCGTTGTCGTCGAGTTCGCGTGCCACCTCGCGTATGCCGTCAGCCGTCAGCCCGCACATCCCAGCCGCCCATCCGGGCGTGTACTGCGAAGCGTGCTCCTTGAAAACTTGGAACGCCGTCCTCACCGCGACGCCATCGACGGTGAACGCGCCTTCGAGTGCAGGTTCGATCCCTTCGGCGTCGCGTGGCATCAGAGAGCTGGGTATCGTATCCCAAACCTGCTCCACGTCGTCTCGGCGGACGTAGTGCCCGTCGCCTTGGACCAGGTATGGCGAGTTCGAGTGTTTCGTCAGGTAGTCCCTGTCGATCGTGTCTTGTCGGACCACCAGGTTGCATACGGCAAGAGCAAAGGCAAGGTCGGTGCCGGGTTTGACCGGCAGCCACCGGTCGACTTGAGTTCCGGAGCCGCGGATACGCGGGTCGATGCTCACCAGTTTCAGCCCCCGTTCTCGGGCGTCCAGTAATTGTTGGTTCCAAGTTAGCCAGCAGATCTTGTTTCCTCCGGCGTTGGTGGCGTTCCAACCCCACGAGAGCAGATAATTGGTGAAGCGGAAGTCAGGGTGCAGCACGCCGTGCGGCCCGACGGTATACTCGCACGCTCGATATCCCGCGTCGGAACAGAAAGCCCCGGGTGAAGCTTCGTCGCGCCGGACGCATTGACGAATGCGGTGTCGTAGAAAGCTTTCGCCTTGCTGCGGCCCTTCTGCCAAAGGAGGAGTCGAGGATTTTTTGCGAGCGTCTCGTTCATCTTATCGGCGGCTATACCCAACGCGACATCCCAAGAGATCTGCTCGAATTCGCCCGTTATGCCTTTGCCGTTCGTGCGCCTCAGAGGAGTCTTGACCCGATTGGTGTCGTACACGGCCGAGATCTGAGCTATCCCTTTCGGACACAGAGTGCCTCGGTTTTGCGGATGGATTGGATTGCCTTCGAATTTGACCAGTCGACCGTTGACCTTGTGAGCCAGCAGTCCACAGTCTTGCTTGCCGATCCAACATGTCGTCGGCACCGTCTCCTCGCCCACTGCGGCTAGGGACGATTCGGGTTCTTTGGCTGACAAGGCCAAGAGGTTGCCCCGGAGCATGCCGCTGGCAATCGCCAACCCTCCGGCCGCGGCGCCGCCTTTCACGAAGGCCCTACGTTTGATCTTCATGGATCGACACTCCCTCCAACGGTCTCTTGTTCAACGGTTGAGTTGAGAGATATTGACGACCGTCATCTCGTGTGGCGTCCGTCGAGGTCCTGCGCCCGTTGCCGGTTGGGCAAGCGGTGATCGAGATTGTTTGGCCTGCCCAGTCGGGCAGGTCGTGAATTGAGTCACAATATCTCGTAGCCGCCATTGTTTCATAGAAGTTGTGAGGAACTCGTGAAAATGGTCGCGAAGTGTGTGAACAAACCATGACATAAGTCGACTGGAATGCTTTCTTTGGTGTGGGTTATGGGTCGCATCGCCCACGGCGATCGAACCGAAGGCTCCGGCGAAACCATCAAGAAGGGTAGGTCTGCCGAACTCTCAGGGAACGAGTGGCGGATCTGCTGTCGATGAGCGGGCGGAGGAGGGAGCTATGGGCGCAAGACGAGCGTTAACGAGATGGAAGCGGCAGACGACCGATCAGGCCGGGTGTGGCGACTCCGGATTGACCGTTGGTGGCAGTCTCGATGATCGCGCGTATCGCTTCATGGTGATGTTGTGGCGAAAAACCAAACAGTTGGACGCGACAATTCATTGTCATTTTGAGCCCGCAGGTGAAGAACCTGGTCGCGCGACACACAAGTATGCCTGCGTGACCCCAGGCACGATTCGGGTGCATCAGCGACGGCTCAGCCATCCTGTTTTGCCGGGCGGAATTGGTCTTTGAGCGCGTACAGCAAATGGACGACTCGCGACCGGTCGGCGACGATCAGGACGGCAGCGAGACCAAAGTACAGGTATGCGAATAACCGCCGAACGTCCTGGTCAGGGAAGAACAAATGCGCGATGAACAGCGCCAACAACAGCGCCCCCATCCACCAGTGAAGGACTCTTGGTGCGATCAAAAGAACCGCGAAGACAGAGACCGCCGTCGTCAACATGAACTCGATCGACTGTCGATCGTCTAACGGGAAGCTCAGCAACTCTCCCGCCGATGCGCTGAACAGCACAACCATGCTGCCTATCAGCAGCGTGAGCTGGTTGACCTCGGCCGAGATCAGCGTGGTGAGACCCGCGGTCGGGTTCGACCGTAGCGAGAACAGAACAGCAACGATAATCTCGGGCGATTCTGACGCCAACGGCGCCAGCCACTGGATGAGAATGAACTCGTCGATCCCGAACTCGACGCCCGTTTCGACCAGGCCTTCGACGAAAGGTTCGGCCGCTACCAGTATGATGCCCGCCGCGTAGACGAGGAACGCGCCCGCGACGGTTCTGCGCTGAACCGGCGGCAACGCCCCAACGAGTCTCGCCACGCCGACGAGTTCGGGTTCCTCTGATTCGCTGATGGAGCTTCGCCAGAGGTAATACACGAACAGCAGGATTAGAGCCACAGCCAGCAGCAGATTGACCTCTCCGAAGATGAAGATCAGCGCCGTCAGTGCCGTAGCGATGACGATCATCGCCATTTCGAGGCCCATCGTCCCGCGCATGTCCAAAATGGTCCTGCGCTTGAGCCAGTAGATCAGGATGACGAGCGACCATCCGAGGCCGATGAGGAGGCGGTTCGAGCCGGTCACGTTTGCGGCGACACGGCCCATCTCGTCGGTGAACTCGGCGATCTCAGGGTTGTATGAGGCGCCGGCTTGCCAGGCGAGAACCGTTTCGATGGCGTACTCGGGCAAAACGGCGACGAGCGCGAGGACGGCGATGGCGAAAGAGGCGGAGATGTCCATCTGGGCAACCTCGGCCGCCCAAGACAGCAGAAACGCCCCCGCTACGATTCCGAGTCCGTAGAGCAGCGCCGCAAATATCGGGTCGATGTGAGCGTCGGAAAGACGCAAAACAATCGCCGGCAAACCGCCGGCGATGAATATGAACACCGAGATCCAGAGCTTCTGGCTCGGCTGTCGTGCTTCCTCCACGTTTCGGGAAAGACCTCCATCCAGATAGTGCTCGACGTTTGGTCGACGGATGGAGTGTAATCGGGCGAATTTCGCCGTGTCAACTTATTTCGAGTACTGTGCTCGATGAAAACTAGCTCGTGAGCAAGCTGAACCCGTAGTGGGACGCCGCGGCTAACAGTGTGATGCGGATGATCTTCGCGGCGGTCACGGGGTAGAAGAACTTGAAAAGCGGGAACCGGACTGTGCCTGCCCAAACGCCGGCTAAATCGAAAGGAACCGGCAGAACCGCGAAAACGAAGATGGCTTTTGCGCCGAACCGGTCTGTCCACTTCTGCACCCGTGCGTGGAAACGACCGCCGTCGACGATGCTCCGACCACGCACACCAAGGAAGTAACCGACGAGCTCGCTCGTCGCCGCTGTCAGGCCTCCTAACAGCCCAACAAGAAACGGGTTCAAGAAGACGGCCATGCCGAGCGTGAACGCCGGCCGAGGAGTGGGGAGGTTGACCATTGCGCTGTTGCTAAACTCAGCCAGCATTACACCCGGATAGGCAAGGGCGCTGATCTGCGACAGTTCGTCGATGTATCGAAATATGAATGCAAGAGCAACGACTTGAAGCCCGATCGTGAGTAATGCCGTGACGGCAAACTTCGCGATCCTTAATGAACCGGCGGCTTGGGTGTCCTCGATTTGAACGTCGACCACGGAAACCGATTTTGCGGCGGTCGTGAGATGCGTGACGTTCAACGCTCCAACGTCGATGGTGGAATCGAGCGAGGCTTCAGGGACGAGCAACGATTGTGCGGTCGACGGATTTCGGTCAAGTGTTGCTGCTACCATCAGGAAACATCCCTGTGGAACGTCGTCGCTGCGGCCGCCAGGGCGCCTGGCGATGAGCGATCTTACCCCACACCTATGATTAAAGTCGATACACCGTTATTAAAACAGGGAGATTGCACCGGCACTTGACCCGAGGCTGCCACAGTACTGACAGTCTCCCGACTGGAAAGTCAGGTTTGGTTTGCGCCGCGAAGAGCCCCGTTACCGCCGGTATTGCGTTGACACTGAAATGCGCCGCGATTAAACTCGCTGATAGGTGAAACCAGCCCCGTTTGGAGTTGCTTGCCAATACATAGGAGCCCAAAAGTTGGCCTCAACCGAAAGCAGTTCTCCCGGATCGAGTTACTCGGGAGGAATCGACAGGCCCATGCTGCTGATGCAGGGCGGGCCGAACACGGGCGAAACGTTAGCCCTGAGCACGTCCCACACCACGTTGGGCCGTCATTCCGACAACGATGTCGTATTCGACGAGGCGTTGGTGTCTCGACGCCACGCCGTCAACATGGAGACGGGGGCAGGTTTTTCCATTCGTGACTTGGGCAGCACGAACGGCACCTATCTCAATGACGAGCGCATCGGCGAGGACGACCGGGCCATCGAAAACGGCGACGTGATTCGATTGGGCGGCGGCAGGACCATGAGGCTCTCGACCGTCGGGCCGGCAACCACCGACGTTGTCGTCGACACCAGAGCGCGCCAGGTCTATGTCAAAGGGGAGCGCCTGGAGCCTCCGTTGACCCGCACGCAGTTCGACTTGCTGATGCTTCTCGAGAGTCGAAAGGGCGAGGCCGTAAGTCGCAGATCGCGAATTCGGTGTGGCCGGAACGACCTCAGGGCGACGTCGGCAACCACGCGATCGAGCAATCGGTGAGGCGCGTTCGCGTCCGCATCGAAGAAGAGCCGTCCAAACCTAACCGGCTCATCACCGTGAGGGGCTACGGCTACCGGCTCAACTGATCGACCGCCTCGACCCGAACGCTCTCGGTCACGCCTTCCAGTGCCTGTTGCGGCACATCCCTCGACCAATTGCGTCACTTGACCCATCAGCGTGCCTTGTAGTTGGCGACGGTTCCCGCTAGCATCGTGATGCGCGATTCCTGAAATACGGGAACCGTCTCCTGACGAAAGGACGCTCCGGTTGGGCTTGATAGACCAGGTGACCCATCTGCCGACGCGCGCCCGGGGCGTGTTCTACGGCTGGTGGCTCGTCGGCGTCGCCGGATTCGTCATGGTCATGTCGACCACGCCCATGTTCCATGCGATCGGCCTCTGGTTCGTTGCGTTGGAGAGCGCATTCGGCTGGAACCGGGCAGAGCTCTCGATTGCCTTCGCACTGACACGCGTAGAAGGTGGGTTGCTCGGACCGGTAGAGGGTTACCTGACAGATCGGCTCGGAACCAGGCGACTCGTGTTCGTCGGATTGACGATCATGGGGACCGGTCTACTCATGTTGGGCCAGGTCCGGTCGCTCTGGATGTTCTACGTCGCCTATCTGGTGATGGCGCTGGGCCAGGGCATGGGGAGCTGGTTGCCCCTCACCGTGATGCTCAACAACTGGTTCAATCGCAAACGAGCGACTGCGATGGGCTGGTCGAACTCGGTGAGCCGCCTCGGCTCGCTCGGGCTCATACCGGCAATCGCATGGGGCCTCGACCCCGAAGCGGACAATCTGGGTTTCAGAATGACGGCCTCGATTCTCGGAGTGTTCGTGATCGCCATGGCGTTCCCGATCTCAAGGCTGATCAAGAACCGGCCTGAAGAGTACGGCTTGCTCCCCGACGGCGACGAGCCTGAAGAGCTCGGCCAAGAAGGCGAACGTTCGAACGGCCAACACGCGCTAAGCTCGGCGATTGCCCAGATCGACTTCACAGTGAAGCAAGCGATCGGAACCTCCGCGTTCTGGCTCATATCCATTGGCCACGGATTGACCTCGATGGTGCTCATCGCGATGATGGCGCACCTGGCGCCCTTGCTGACCGACCAAGGCCACTCGTTGCAGACAGCCTCCTACGTGGTCACGACTTACACGGCCGTCTCAATGGTGTTCCAGATCGTGGGAGGCTACTTAGGAGACCGAGTCCCGAAGCACCTGGCGTTGTTCGTGTTCATAATGATCCAAGCCGTCGCCGTTTTCATCCTCACGTTTGCGAGTGAGACGCTTGCTACGGCGTACGTGTTTGCAGTGTTGTTCGGCATCGGCTTCGGCGGCCGAAACCCGCTCACGACGTCGATCCGCGGCGACTATTTCGGCCGCCGATCGTTCGGGAAGATCATGGGCGTCTCGCAGGTCCCGATGAACGTGCTGCTCCTGATCGCTCCCACCTTCGCCGGCATAATGAGAGTCATCCAGGGCGACTACGTCTTCGCTTTCGCGGTGTTGGGAGTCTGCAACGTGCTCGGCGGCGTCCTCTTCCTGATGGCGCGAAAACCGGCCCCGCCCCCGGACGATCAAACCCGATCAGCGCCAACCTCTGTCACCCCACGCACGACCGGTTCCGACGAGTGAACTGATCGACCTGGTTTGCTACCCGACGGAGGGAATCGGGCGCTACTCGACGATGCGGAACATGTGCTCTCCGGAGGGCGTCAGTAAGTCCGGCGGAATCGGCTGCATTCCAGCCTGCTCATGTTCCCAGACGATGCGGACATTATTGGGCGGGCTAGGCGACTGGTACTCGACGCGGATGTCGTTTTCTCCGGGTTTGAGGCGAACGTCTTTTTGGGTGGCCTCCGAGCCGGTTGCGCTGTGTTGTGCCACCAGCGAATCGTTGATGAACAGCTTCACGTCGCCCGAGCCTTCGATGCGGAAGTTGTACCGACCGGGCAACAAACGCTTCAACGACCCACGCCAAACCGTCATCGACGGCTCCGGGACGACAGGGTCGTAGTAGAAAACGTCCATCGAAGGCGTCGTGTGAGCTTGCTCGGCGATCCTCCGCTCTTCGGAGCCGGAGTAAAAAAGACCGGCCAGCCCGATCGGTCTCACGGACCCGTGGAACAGGTTTCCATACGGAATTGGCGTCATATCCGCTGCTGGCGGTTGCCACAACAACCTGAAAGCCCCTCGCGGGTCGAGGGCAGTGCCCCGAATAGAAAGCGAATGGAGCCCAACACCCGGTACAATCGTCACTTCTCTCTGACTGTGATCCAGGATGATGCTGCCGTCGAAGGTGACGACGTCCCCTGCGTCCCCTTCTAAGCGGAGAGTGTATTCGCCCGAGTTGATGACATGAATGCTCCCATCCAGGAATACGTCATACGGATATTGCACCGCCGGCCCCATCGCCACCTGCCATGTCGAATCCCGAATGACGTCGACGGCGCCGATGTCTGAGCCGTCCGGGTACAAATACGATGCTTCAAGACCTTGTCGATTTGCGATCTCTTCGGCGCTTAATTTGACCGAGTAATACAGCAACTCCTGCCCGCCGGACGCTCGGACTTCCGAAAAATCGCCGTCTGGGTAGTAGGCTTTCAACGTCTCGTAGAACCCGGAGTCACGGGGCTCGAGGTAGATCGCGGCGCCCTTCCACACGTTCGCCGAATCTATCGGAATCTGGTGCGGGGAGCCGATGACCGACTGGCGAGCGTGGTCCGTGAGCAAGCCAAGTGTCAGTCCGTATAAATACTGTCGCGATATCCAGAGGCTGAAACCGCGCTGCTGCTGCCTCACCATGTCGCGAGCCATCAGAGTTTCGTCCGTCGAGAACGCCGCGTACACCTCCGGATTGTGGGCTTGATCGTCGAAATAGGTATCCACGTTGTCGTACGCGATCAGCGAGAGCAGCGCCAACACGGCAGGAGTCGCTATTCGCCGGACCCAACTCCACGGGGCGTCGCGACCGGCTTGCCACGCAACGCCGATCGCCAGCGCCGCCAGCGCAGCGACCGCTGGGATGACGGTGATCGACCGCAGAGATTGTGGCGCCTCCCAGGGCACGGTCAAGATCCCGGGCAAGACCATGAACAGCATCCAGAACGGGAGGCTCAGCACCACCGCGTCTCGCCATCGCATCAGCGCCATTCCCAGGCCAAGCAGCATGAACATGCCGGTCAGGTAGTCGAGCATCGGGGCGCCGGGCAGATTGTGGCGCGGGTTAGGGTCGCCGAGCTCGTTAAACATCATCGCGTGTTTGGCCGCGCTTGTTTGGATTTGCGACGCGACCTGATCGCGTGGGACGATGCTGAAAACATTGGCGTCGCGTGCGCGTGCGAAAAACACCTCCGAGTCCTCAATCGCGACCTGAACAACCGGAGCCGCCACCGCAAACGCGACAACAGTCATGAGCAGACCGCGGGCGATGAGCTGCCGCAAGCCCGACCGTCGCAGCAGGAGGTGATGCAGCAGCATGAATCCAACGACGAGCGGAAACAGACGGAGCGACGCATACAACCACATCCCGAGACCGAGCGACGCGCCTGCGTACCCGAAATCTGAGAAACGCCCCGACCTCAGCGCCCGCAACATCAGATACGCGATGAGGGCTCCGGCGAACGGCGCCGTGATGCCATGCATCCCGATCCGACTCCAGTTGATGTCCCACCGCATCACGGCCACCAGGAACGCGGCGACGAGCCCGACCCGCGGGCCGAACGCCAGCCGCACGAACAAAAACGTGGTGACGATTCCAGCCAACCCGAACAACGCGGCCACGATTCTGCCAGTTGTGATTGCAGATCCGGCCAGCTTTACCAACGCGGCGATTGGGAGCAGGAACAGGGTCGGGAGATTGGTCGAAGGAGCGTAGACGGCGGCGTTGCCCGGGTCGCGTGCGATCTCACGCGCTTCGAGCAGGTTGTCCGCCTCATCGAACCAAAGCCCGGCCGGGAGCTGTTCGAGGTTGTACAGCCTGAGCGCCAAAGCCAGGGCGAGGATTCCCGCCAAGATCACCCAGGGCGTCAAGGCCTGGAGCGGCAGGCGCACCCCGCCATCCGAGCGAAGTTTTTGCGCCAAACCGCCATATCGGTTCTCGATGGTGGGGAGCGCCGTGAGCATTAGCAATATCGAAGCGCCGAACGCGTACCAGGGAATCGTTAGGCTCTCGGGATTGTCGAGCCCGAACCCGCGGATCGAAACGAGCACGAGTCCGGCGCTGACGAAAAACGCCCAGACACCGAGCTCAGATTCGACGGTCAGGTCCGATCGCCATTTCCGGACGCGGGAAATGAACGAGGGCGGCGAATCGACAGGGGTTGCGTCAGGCTCCCTCTGTGGTGAGTCGACGGACACGTCGGGAGGTCGGGTAGGGCGCGCCACGTCCCGCGAGAGAGGCTTGCGGATCGTGGCGAGAGTCATCGACGCCACGGCCACGACCAGAGGCGGGACGGCCCACTTCAGGTTGCCGTCCCGGATGAGGTATTGTGCGAGGCCGCCCAGTGCCAGCGCCGAGGCCACCAGGACGAATCGGACCGCTCCCGGTTCGGCCCGGTTCATGCCGGAAATTCGCTTTTCGCTACACCCTTCTCGTACAGTTCATCGACCTCTGACTCGGAGTACCCGGCGTCGCCGAGGATGTCACGGGTCTGTTCTCCGAGCAGCGGAGTCGCCAGATGCACGCCGCCGGTCCTGCCGGAGAATTTGATCAGGTTCGCGGCGAGACTCAGCCCCCCGATGTTTGGGTGGCGCAGGTGCGAAACCAATCCGTTGTCGGCGCCTTGCGGATGCTCGAAAAACGCCTCGTCGTAGCTGCCCACGACCGGCGCGCACGGCACTGCGGCGCCTCGCAGAGCTTCGATGGCGTCGTCAACGTTTCGCTTGCCGATCGAGACCTGTAACCGTTCAGCGAGCACGGAGCCATTGGCTGAACGCGACTCGCTCGATTCGAAGCGATTGTCGCTCGCCAGGTCATTGGCTCCCAGCGCGTTGCACAGCGGGTTCCAATGGCTTTCCGAATCGGCCGCGAGGTACAGCCAGCCGTCGGTTGCCTGGTACAACCGTCGCAGCGCACTGAGGCCGTAGTGTTCGCTGTCCGTGGGGATGCGCGGCGGCTTGTTGTCCGAACGCATGAACCCGTCGGCGCCCACGATGATCCCGCCACTCAGTAGGTTCGTGTTCATCTTCTGGACGATTCCACGACGCCGGCGAACGTACAGGGCGAGCACGGCGCCCAACGCTCCCGTCGCCCCTCCGGTGTAGTCGCACGGGGCCAGGATTCCAAGGAACATCGGAGGCCCGGCGCCGCCCTGTTCGCGTTGCAGACCGGTGATCGCCTGGGCAAGCGGGTCGACTCCGGGTCGGTGCGCGTATGGTCCGGTCCAGCCATAGGCGGTGACGTGGGCTTCGATGAGCTCGGGGTTCAGCTCAGCCAGCGAGTCGCTGTCGAGACCGATCCTGTCGGTCGCGCCGGGCCTCATGTTGGCCAGGAGCACGTCGGCATGGGACGCGAGCCGTCGCGCGACATCCTTCCCCTCCGGCGTCCGCGTGTTCACCGAGATCGATCTCTTGTTGGCGTTGTAGAACAGGAAACCCGACCATCCGCTGGGGCGTGAGATGTCGCCGTCCAGCGATTCGAACTTGATCATGTCAGCCCCGAGATCGGCGAGCAATCGTCCCGCGATTGGACCGGCGATGACGTTCGTGAACTCGAGGATGTTCACGCCGGTCAATGGGAGCGCGTTTTGGTGGTCGAGTTTCGTCGGATCACGGCCCGGTTGGCCGTCTGAGACAGTGAAGCCTTCCACGTCGAGCGCGTCGAGCAGCTCGCTCACGCCGATGGCCTCCGACGGTCTCGGGCCCGTGACGCGTCCTGGCGTTTTCGAGAGGTCGATAGGCACACCGGCCATCGTTGTTTCGCCGAAAGCGGGGTCGTCGAGCTCCATCGCCATTCCGTTGTAAAGAATCTGCGGATCGTCCAGCGCCTCCATGGCCGTTCCCGACCGCGCGGAAGGCACGTCCGCCGCCTCGAACATGGTCTGCCATTCGGCCGCCGGCCTCGTCTTCATGACGTCGGCCACAATATTGAACAACCGAAGCCGCGCATCTTCGTTCTGCGGCAAGCGACCGTCGCCGAATTCCGGGTCCATCATTTGGTGAGCGATGCCCATGACCGCGGCGGCCAAGTCGACGAAACCGGAATGGATGCATCCGAGCTGGACCCACTCGCCGTCCGCGCACTCGAACACGCTGTAGAACGGGCCGCCTCCTTGCGGAGACGACATGCGGAACGATCTTGATTTCAGATTGTCCCCGCGCACCCTCGGCGAGTAGAGGAGCGCGCCTTGCATCAGCGAGGTCTCGACCTTCGTGCCGAGCCCCGTCTCTTCGCGCTGATAGAGCGCCGCCACGATTCCGAGCGCCGCCAGCAATCCGGCGCCGACGTTGGGGACAGGGTGCATTACGTGAATGGGTCCGTCTCTGAAAGACGGCTGGCTGGCGAGCACGCCCATCTGAGCCATGACCAGATCGGCGTCGGCGGGTTCGTCCTTCAGCGGCCCGGACGCGCCATAGCCGGTGATCGAGCAGTGAACGAGTTGACGGGCGTTCCAATGCAGACTAGCCGTCAAGGCGCCAGCGTGGCCTGACCCATCCGGAGGCGAATCTTCCACGACGACGTCGGCGATCGCCGCGAGCCGGTCGAGTGCTTCACGGTCCGAGTCGAGGTCGGCCAGCACAATTTCTTTCCCGCGATCCCAGAGCGCATAGACGGGCGCGGATCGAATCACGGGCTGCCCGGGTTCAGCGACCCGAACCACTCGGGCGCCGTTGTCGCTCAGGAACATGGTCGCAAGCGCGCCTGCCATCCCCGTGCTCAGATCGAGGACGAGTATTCCGCTGAGGGCGCTTTCAGTTTGGGTTTCGTTCGAGTCCGAAGACATCTTTACTCCGCGATTAGTTGAGTTGGCCAGCGGGGGCATGCGTTCGCGAGGTTTATTGTTGGTCGCGCGGTGTCAGGTGTCAAGGCGTCGGGGCAAAGCAAAACCCCGGACTTTCAAAAAGTCCGGGGTTCGTTGGATTCAAAATCCGGTCTACAGGTTAGTTGTCGTCGGCTGCAACCAGGGAGCCGAGCCGGTCTCGGACGACAGCGCGCATCTGCTTGACTCGCGGAAGATTCGGGAACTGTCCGTCCTCTTCCTTTTTGTCGTAGATCTTGTCGCCGTCGACATAAACCTGAAGAATGCCGGCATCGCCGGGGGTGAGCTTAAGAGCTACGTCCTTGCCGCCCTCGGCAAAAAACTCGGAGGCCATCCAGGCCGCCGTACCAAAATGCGCTCAAGGAACGCAGTAGATAATCTCGATTTCGAACTTGCCTTCACCGGCCATACGTGCCTCCTCCTGTGTCGCGCCCCTCGACCCGCTCCCGACACACGCTCGCCAGAATCCCACCGGTCGACAACGCTTTGCGTATCAATTGACGGTACCACAGGGCAATTTGGGTGTCAACGTTGACGGGTTGATGGCTCGATATTTCACGAGTGTTACGCGATACGTATCTCGACATGGCAACCGCAAAGCCTCACTCCGGGCCGAGCATCTCTTTCAGCACGAGCTTGGCGAGCTCCTTGTCCAGCGGCTGGTTGTTGGCGCCGCACTTCGGAGAGTGGATGCAGCTCGGGCAACCGGCCTCGCATGGGCATTCGGAGATCACCTCGTACGTCGCTCGCCATAGGTCTTCGATGACCTCGAACCCGCGTTCAGCCACCCCGACTCCGCCCGGATGGCCGTCGTGGATGAACACCTGCGGCTGGCCGGTGTCCGGGTGCAACGGCGTCGATATTCCGCCGAGGTCGTTCCGGTCGCATAGCGCGAAGAGCGGCAACAGACCGATCGCGGCGTGCTCGACCGCATGCAAGCCACCCGCCAGATCGAGTTTATTCTCCTGGATGAACTGGAGTGTCTCGCCTGGGACATCGAACCAGAAGGCGATTGTGTCGTAGCTTTGCGGCGGAAGATCGACGAACTCCTCGCCCAGGTTTTCGTCCGTGTAGTGCGACTTACGCCGGAACCCGACCACGTGTGTCGAGACGTTGACCTCGCCGAGGTGAATCATCGTGCGGCCGGCTGGTTTGCTCTTGAACTCGTTCAGAACGCGCGTCTCCGTGTAGTCGCGAACAACGGTGTAATATGGAGCGTCGGACTTGTCGGCATAGGCTGTATGCGACTCCAGGTCGAGGTCCTTGATCAGGTACGGCTCGCCCTGGTGCAGATAGATCGCGCCCGGATGGAGCTGCATGAACGCCGTCTCTTCGGACACAGTCTCGAGGATCGCGCCGCTTTCCTCCTCGACCAGCGTGTAGACATCCGACGAAGCTGAGCGGATATTCACCTGTTCGGCCGGATACGAAACCTCCGGCTGTAGGTGCCAGCGCTCGGATCGTGTGTGCAAGAACTTGTCATCTTGGAGCTCGTCGGCGTACCACAGCAGGTCGGGACCGAAGAACTCGGTGTCCTCCATGGTGAGCGGCGACTCGTACGCTGCGCACAGCAGATGCGGCTTCAGGATGTACGGGTTCGTCGGCGAGATTCGCGCGCTTTCGTGGCTCTTGCCGAAGAACGACTCGGGGTGACGCATCAGGTACTGGTCGAGCGGATTGTCGTTGGCGACCAACACGCTCAGCGATCGTTCGCCCCGCCGTCCGCTGCGTCCAGCTTGCTGCCAAGCGCTCGCGATGCTGCCCGGATATCCGGTGATCACCGTGGCGTCGAGGTTGCCGACGTCGACCCCAAGCTCCATCGCGCTCGTCGTCGTGATGCCCAGAAGCCGGCCCTCGAACAGGTCGCGTTCGATGCGCCGGCGGTCCTCGGGCAAGTAGCTGGCCCTGTACGGCGCGATTCGCTTGGCGACTATTGGGTGAGTCGGCGTGAGCTGGTCACGGACGTACACGTAGATGAGCTCGGCAGTGCGACGGCTGCGAACGAACGTCATCGTTCGGACGTGTTTGCGCAGGAGTTCGGAGAAGATCTGCGTCGCCTCGCCATTGGTGCTTCGCCTGCTGCCCTTAGCCATGTCGATCATGGGCGGGTTCCAGAACGCGAAGTCCTTGCCGCCGTACGGCGAGCCGTCCTCGTCGATCACCTCGAACGGCAGCCCGACCAATCGCTCCGCGTGTTCGGCCGGGTTCTCGATTGTCGCCGAGCACAGGATGAACTGCGGGGCGCTGCCGAACGCCTTGCACAGCCTGCGCAGCCTCCGCATCACGTTGGCCACGTGGGAGCCGAACACGCCGCGATACACGTGGGCTTCGTCGACGATCACGTACCGGAGTCCGCGCAGGAACTGGTACCACGAGCGATGGTTCGGCAGGACGCCAATGTGGAGCATGTCCGGGTTGGAGATCACCACCTGCGACAGTCGCTGGATACTGGATCGGTCTTCAGACGGCGTATCCCCGTCGAAGATGCCGTGACGGACTCGACGTTCCTCCGGAATCAGAGCTGCGAGTTTCGTCTCTTGGTCCTGGGCAAGCGCTTTGGTCGGGTACAGGTACAGCGCCCGCGCCGATCGATCCGCCAGCAGCGCGTCGATCACGGGCAGGTTGTAGCACATGCTTTTGCCGCTGGCCGCTGGGGTCGCAACGATGATGTTGTGGCCTTGCCGCAGCGCATTTACCGCTTCGACCTGGTGTGCGTACAGCGATGTGACGCCCAAGTCGTCCAACCGGCCGTAGAGTCGCTCATCGAGAGGAGGATCGATCTGCGCCGTTCGAGCCTCGCGGACCGGAATCTGCTCGACGTGAACCATCTGGTCTTGGTACCAGAGCAGACTCTGCAGATGTCTCAAAAAGTCGGCGGTATCCATTTGCCTTGCGTAATTCTGCTGACGATGATCGCTTCGTGGGCGCACCACGAAACCCGTTCGTCCTGAACTCCTCTCCAAATCTGAGTCCCGACGCATCGGGATCCCGGCTTTGTCGGGACCTGTCGAAGGACGCTGACGCGCCACGTCCCGCCCGCATGCATGCACACCAAATTGGGCGAGGCGTCGCGAGCCTAGAACCCGGAAATCGCTTCGACCTGAGAGTCCAGCAACTCGATGTCCTCGGGGGAAGATTCGATGTACGAGATGACGCCGTCCAGGATTTGCTCCGCGATCCGTCCGCTGTTGCTCACGCACGTGATGCCGATCGTAGTGACCTGCCACGCTTCGTTGTCGCCCACCTCGGAAACGGCCACGTTGAACTTGTTGCGAACGCGGGAGCACAATGAGCTTACCACCCTGCGCTTGCCTTTGAGGCTATGGTTCTCGGGCAAACGAGGCGTAACCTTGCACACTCCAACGTTCATTCGTCGACCTTCAATCCGAACATTTGTGCATTATAGCATCGGCTTTCCGCGGGCGGCCCGAATCAACGAATGCGGTGAGTCGGTCGCTCTGTCAATCTCGAGGCGATTGGCTGGTCACTTCGTGTCGAGTTCGGGGAGTCATCGTTCACGCATTCGGTTTGTCGCGCCGACGTATCTCGATCACCCTCTTGTTCCGTACCCAATGCCGGACAACGATTTCGTCGCCTTCAGTCACCCCGATGTACGCATCCGTTGAGACCTTGAATGGGAAACCTGCGACACGGATGAAACAGTTTTTGAGCCAGTACCCGTTACGATTTTCTGCGCTCGTCGCTACCCACATCGAGTCAAGGGCGCCTGCCGTCTCGGTCGAGCCGCCACAACTCGGTTTGCAATGGATTTCAGCGTGGCTGTGAGAGGCCAGGCGACAACATAGACAACCCAAAACACCAGGAAGACATTGTTCCCCAGTAAGGCAAGCACGACCTCAAGACGTTTGTGGCTGGCCGGTTCGTCGACAATTGGCGTTTCAGGGGATGTGGCATGACCGGAACGTTGCTCGGGAGGCTCGGACGGCCCCCCCAAAAGATGACGAGCCACGGTTTCCAGGCCGAACCAGAAACCTTCGTCTTCAACCCACCCTCGCCAAGGATCCGAAGGACGATATGGCGACCGTTTTTGGCCTGTTTCGATATCGAAGGAGATGATCAGGCGTCGTTTGTGCGAGGTATGCCAGTTCCAAGCTGGTCTTGAGGTCCATTTACGGGCTAGCATCGACTGCTTGGCTAAATATCCGAGAATCCCTCCGTAAACGCGTGCGTCCTCAACAACCCACTCGGCGCGGACTGATAACAGCGGGTTTTCGAACAAAAACGAGTTCATCAACTTATCGGAATTGAGTGCGCCGATGACGCCCGTGCTCAAATCGTTTCCTACCCAAGGCGTGTTAGGAACGTTGTCTTCGAAGTTGTAGTCTCCTTCGTCGTCGTGCCAGCGCCGATCCTCGTTCATTGCATATGTGACGTGGAAATTATCAAACCCAGGCCAGTGGGCATAGTCGGGCTTGACCGTTACAGACAGCATGAAGTTGTCTGTAACCCATCTATCCCTCTCAGATGGGACGATCACACTGGAATTATCCGTGAAGTCGATCGCGCTGATCGGTCCTCGACGGCATACGATCCTTTTGTCCCTGCCAACGCGAGGAGTGACCCATTTCGGTTCGCGATCTTGCTTTGCAAATAGATCGAAGGCCCACGCGGGGCCGTCCACGGATGAATCAGGAACGCTTCGCTGTTTCGAGACCGTCTCCCGTTCCCAGCCTTCATTGTGCATGCGTGCCAACCAAAAAGACCTGATTCTCCGAGAGCGATGTTGCCTGTCCGCTTCGAGCGAATCGTCGGCTTCGACCAGCGGCCACCCCATTTCCAGTTTCACCGCTTTGACGATCTCCCGTCCAACTCGGGCTTTCGGAAAGTTGGGGCCGTCAAAGTCGTCTCGAATCATGTCGGCGATGGTTCGGTCCACGCACACGCGGCGCATCAAACCGACTGGAATCACGACGAGAGGTGTGAACTCAAACTGGTTGACGAAATCCGATGCTTTCTGGCGTGTTATCGGCTCGTCGACAGATACGCGCCAGTTGGAGAACGCGTCCGTTCCGCAGAACTCACATCCCGCCTCAGCTTGGTATATCGAAAACGAACCCTCACCATGGGTGACAAGTAGAAATGCGCCCATTTCATCAGGGCACTGACCGAAAAGTTGATTAACGTAGATCGTTGTTTCGTCGTTGGCGAAGCCGAGGATTTCGTAGTCGCTCTCTTCGGCGACGAACTCGTCAATCTCGACCATTTCGTCACTCATCCGACCAATTTCCGTCTTGAGACGATCGAAACTCAAACCTCTCTGGTTTGATCCGGGGGCCCGATCATTTCGTCCTTGTACCTGTTGCGCCGCGCATCTCCATCAACCCGTCATTGCGACCTTGAAGCGAACGGGCAGCACGGGACCTGTGTTGGTAAGAATTGACGCGGATCGACGAAGGAAGTTGAATTGGCTGATCTTATCACGGTTGCCCGACCAGCCTGACGATTGCGACAGGAAGCAACAGCAAGAATGCTATCGAGGCTCGAAAGTTGCCGTCGCAATCATGGAATACGGCAATAGTCGTTAGGCGAGTGTGGTCACGAAGCGCTTTGTGTGGAGAAATCTCGGGAGGGAAAAAGCCCCAAGTGACCTCACCGCCGTCCTCCGCCCTGCATGCCGCCGGTAGTCTGGACCACCCGCCGCCCACCGGGCTTCAGCCATCACGGCTTAACCACTTGGGACCTTTTTGACATAGCAAATTTCCGTTCATTTGTCAATGGCAGATCTGATGGATCGCGGTGGCGAGCCGGAGGGAATCCCAAATTACCAAAGCGGTTACCTAGTTCGCTCGAATCGTATTGGGCACGGATCGACCTGTTGGTATATGATGGTTCGGTAGGAGAGTCTGTCTTTGCGCGAATGCGGTGGGAGCCCAACGATATGAAATTCACGTTCGAACGCGGCGACTTGAATGCGCCGAGAGGCCACGCCTTGATCTATTTTCGGAACGCTCAAGATTCCGAGGATTGCTGGGCCACCTACATCATCGTGCTGCCGATTCAGGTGGATGTCGCCAAGTACGTTCCGCCGTTCTTGATGAGCCAGATGGGCGAGATAGGCGCGAACGACCTGTCGGCATTCGCGTTCCCTCCGGCGCCGGAGCAGATTGGCAGTTACTCAAAAGTAGAGGACCTCGCGTTGGTGCGCGAGGACGACGTTGTGTACGCGGGCACGGTTGACCCCAGCGACATTTCTTCCACGATGATGCGCATCAATGAGGCAATCGCCTGGTACGCGGAAGCTTACACTGACTCCAACGATGCGGAGCTCACAGCGCTCCCAGACGATGACGAACCCGATGAAACGGACACCGGATTCAGAGTCAGCGAGGTTTTGTACGAATTGATGACCGACGGCGACAAACTCGCCGAGCTCACGAAGCTTATTGGACGGCTGCGCGACGCCGTCGACACCGGCGATGAGGCGCTGACCGTCGAATCCCAGGGCGAAATCGACATCCTGGCGCACCACCTTCCCGACAACCATCAGATCAACAACCTGGTCGCCTCCGCCAAAATCACCGGCGACGCTGGCGCCAGACTGGCCAACCTGTATCTTCAACGATGCTTCCACCTCATCGGCGAGGAGTACGTCAAACTGGGCCAGGTCGAAGAAGACATCGAGGTGCTTGAGGCCGGCGGCGCCTCTTAGCTACCTATGAGCTGCGTGGCGGGGCGTCGGTCATCTCCCAGCGACCAAACCCAACTCGATTCCTCGTTGAATAGCTGTCCAAGCCGCGTGCTGTCTGCCTCTTTTATCGATCCGGTCTTCATTCACGCCGTGAACCGCCCCTGACGTCCCTCTAGTCCCTTCGGTCCCTCCCGTCGCCCCTCGAACCTCCGGCTCGCTGAGTGCAACTATCGCGTTGAATCCCGTCCCCGATTGCATTACCCTCTGTGCCGTGGAATCGAATCATTCGCACGCAATCGTGCGACCGAAACAACACCGCCCAAGGAGGAGACCGTGGCCTACGAAAACCTGAAGTACGAAATCGACGAGCGGGTGGCGACCATAACGCTGAACCGACCGGAGAAAATCAACGCGCTGAGCTGGGACATGAGACAAGAGCTATACGCCGCGCTGAAAGCCGCCGAGCGAGACCAGGACGTGGGCTGCATCGTGATCAAGGGCAACGGACGAGCGTTCAGCGCCGGCTACGACCTAACGCCCGCTGATCCGTCGCCGAACCAACCGCCTGGAGGCTACGTGTCACCGGATCTGGACAAACTTACTGGCCAGTACGCGCGGGACCTCGTGAACGGCTGGTGGGTGATCTGGGAGCTCGCCAAGCCCGTCGTCGCTCAGGTTCACGGCTGGTGCTTGGCCGGGGCCAGCGAGCTCGCTTCGATGTGCGACATCCTGTTCGTTGCCGACGACGCGCAACTGGGCTACCCGCCGGTCCGAGCTCTGAGCTCGCCCGACACCATGTACTTCCCATGGAAGATGCCCATGAGCTGGGCCAAGTATCTGATGATGACGGGCAAGCCGGTGCTCGGCAAGGACGCCGTCGACATAGGATGGGCGACCAAGTCCTTCCCCGCGGACGAGCTTGATGAGGCGGTTCGGACGGAGGCTCGCGCCATCGCAACGATCCCGTCTGACATGCTGGCTTCGAACAAGAAGGCGACGAATCGCGCCTACGAGATCATGGGAATCCGAACGGCGATGGACGTGGGCGTCGACTGGCAAGTTCTGTCGACCTATCGGAACACGGCCGGTGAGTTCGGCAAGATATCCAAGGAAGAGGGTTTGCGCGCGGCACTGCAATGGCGCGACGGCCCGTTCAAGGACTACTCGGCCAGGCCCAGAGACGACCGTTAACCGGCAACGTTTTGCGCTTGAATCGCAATAATAAAAGAGGCGCGAGCATCGCTCGCGCCTCTTTTTACTTAGTCGGTTGGCTCGCTATTTTCCTACGAAAGACGGCCTGCGCTTCTCGACGAACGCGCGGACTCCCTCTTTGTGGTCCTCGGTGCGACGCGCGATGTCTTGAGCCGGGCCCGCCAATCGTAGGCTCTCGGCGAAGTCCACGTACAACGACTGCTGCACCAACCTCTTGATCAGCGCCATCGAATACGTCGCTCCGTCGCCGATGCGCTTCGCCAGCTCTAGCGTCGTGTCCATTAGCTCCTCGTGGCGCGTGACCCTGTTCACGATTCCCAATCGGAACGCCTCGTCAGCGTCCATGATGTCGCCAGTGTATTGCAGCATCATCGTGTTGCCGAGACCGATCAGCCGGGGAAGCTGCCAGCAGGAGCCGTCAGCCGGAATCAAACCGCGGCGGACGAACATCTCGGACATCCCCACCTTCTCGGACGCGATTCGAATGTCGCAGGACAGCGCGATGCCCATTCCAAGGCCCATCGCGTACCCGTTGACGGCCGCGATCGACGGCTTCTGCAGCTCGTGCAACCGAAGCGGGACAAACCTGACGTCGTCGATCTCTTCCGTGCCTTCGTCCGCGACCTCCGGCATCTCTGCCCATCGTTGTTCGAGCACTTCCCAAGGCAATACGCCCTCGGGCAATGGCGGCTCGGACTCTCGTGACTGGTTGGCGTCATCCATCCGCTTGACGTTGGCGCCCGAACAAAACGACGGGTCGCGACCGGTGAGCACGAGCGCCCGAAGCTGGGACGAGCCTTCGAGCCGGTCGATCTCCTGGTTGAGCTCGCCAGCCATCTCCTCGCCGATCGAGTTCCTGGTCGGCGGGTCGTCCATCGTGAGCACCAGCACGGCGCCGATCTCTTGAGCGTCGATGAATTTGTATCCCATGGTTTTCGTCCTCCGAATTGCCTTGTATTCAGCCGTCTTAGTTGCCTCTGCTCGAAGTGAGAACGGCTATCCGTTTTCCAATTTCGTTTTCATGCGACCGAAGAAATCGTTCATCATCAGCTTGGCCGCTCCTCCCAGCAAGGGCTGGCTCAGTCGCGCTGCGAACCCGCTGACTTTGGCGTTGCCATCAACCTCCACGCGGGTTCGAGCAGAGTCGATCTCAGTGAACTCCAGCGCTCCTTCGCCCTTTACGCCGACGCCGACGCCGTTGCCTTCGATCGTCAACCGATACGACTCCGGTTCAACCTGACCGGCCATCGCGATCTTTGCCGAGGCGCTGCCCGCGAACCCAGCCACGTGCATCGCGACAGTCAGGTCATACGAATCCGGCCCGACGGATCGGAACTCTTCCGCGCCGGGGATGCAACTCGATAGGAACTCCGGCGACCGCAGGGCGTTCCAAACGTCCTGTCTCGGCGCATCGAAATCGTACGAGCCTTCAATTTTCAACGCGGATTCTCCTGATCCCAGAATCTGTTGCCCGTAAATCTATCACACGGCCGCGGTGAGATCGGGGCGATGGGCCTCGGAGTCCAGCAAGGTCAACGAACTCCGGCTCCGCCCGAACCGTTAAAATACACGGCCAGGCGATTCAGCGCCTCTTCGAATCGATCGCGCGTCGATGAGCCGTACGAAATGCGCACGAAGTTCCGCCACGCATCCCCAAACGCGGAGCCGGGCACCATGAGCATGTTGGTCCGGTCTAGGACCTCCCAGGCCAGCTCCCGTCCGGACGCGGTCGGGGCGGCTTTGACGAACGCGAACAGCGCTCCGTTCGTCTTCGTCCAATCGAGCGACGGGATGCTCGTGAGAGTTCGTTCCAGGAGATCGCGGCGGGCTTCGAGTTCGGCGAGATGGCCTTCGGTGAACGCGTCGATCACGCCCAAAGCCACCACCGCGCCGATTTGCGAGATGATCGGCGCGCAGATCGCTGTCGCGTCCTGCACCTTGAGCGCCTGACGGCAGAACTCCTCGCCCGCGACCATGTAGCCGATGCGCCAACCCGTCATGCCGAACGTCTTCGACAGGCTGCCCAGCGTGATAACCGTGTCACCCAAATCGGGAATCGAGCCCGGACTAAACGTGCTCACGCCGTCGTAGCCGAAGAACTCGTACGCCTCGTCGCTCACGAGTTGGATTCTGCGATCGGCCGCGAACCTCGCGATGCGCTCGACTTCGGCCCGATCGTACACGGCGCCGGTCGGGTTGTTCGGCGACGTGATGACGATGGCGCGAGTCCGGTCGGTCGTCGCGGCCTCCACATCGCTCAGGTGTAGCTGAAAGCCATCCTCTTCCGACGTTGGTGCCTCGACGACCCGCCCTCCGCAGAGCTCGATGGCCATGTGGTGGTTGAAGTAGTACGGCGCCGCGATGGCAACCTCGTCCCCGGGCTCGAGCAACGTCAGCATCGCAACCATGAACGCTTGGTTGGACCCGGGCGTCACCATGATCTGAGTCGCCGGGTCCGCGTCGACGCCGTTGTGACGCTTCAGCTTCTCCGCCAGCGCCTGCCGCAGCTCAGGGATCCCCGCGTCGGGTCCATACGAATGGATGCGCGGGTCCAAAGACAACGCCTCGCTCACGGCAGCGATCATCTCAACCGGCGGCCCGAAAAACGGCACGCTCTGCCCAAGGCTGATCACGTCTTGCCCCTCAGCCGCCAACTCCGCCATCCGGTTATTGAGCGCATCGATAGGCGGCATAACCGTCGAAAGAACGCGTTCCGGTAGTCTCATAGCTGCCTCGGGAGTTGGGGGTAGGGTGCAAGTCAGGCGCATTGTACACCGGTTGGCGAAGAGTCGAGGCGTTGCTGTTTTCCCGCGCTCGGGCAACAAAAAGGAAAGAGGGCATTGGGTTATGAAGGGCCACTACCGGGGGACGGGCATGATTAGAGCGCTAGTGTCGAGGTCTGCCTTAATCCCGACTATCGGCGTCCCTTTCGTCGGCCCAAACAACTTGGATTCAGCGATCCTCAAACAGATCCTCGATCAGTTTCCGGCGATTCGAGTCAACCGGCGCGCTGGGGTAAATCACACCCGGATATACGTCCAACCCCTGGTCCCAGAATGGCATGATGTACTTCCAGATTTGTCTGGCGTGTCGCTGGGCGTTCGGTCGGACACGGTGATCGCGCACTTTGTCTCAGTTCGTAGCTTTCGCTTCGACCACGGATATCGAACCGTCCAGTTCCTCGATCATGACGTCGATGCGCCCTTTTTGCCGGGCGCGTCGAGTAAGTCAACGACGCACTCATACGCACGGCGTTCGGACGGGATGAATTCCCACTCCTTCTTTTCTATCTCCTCAAACTCGCGTCCACGCCTGACGTTTGTTCGGAAGGAATCTGAAGAATCGGTGGTCATCGTTATTGCGAACTTTCTCGCTTGCAGAGCAAACAGGTCGCCTGATGCCTACTCACCCCAACGCCGCCGTCAACCCATCCGCGAACTCCGCTCGCTGCCAGCGCCGCACGTCGCCGGTCGTGAACTCGGTGTCGAGCGTGTCGGGGGCTTTGGCGAGGCGTTCGAGGCTGACCATCGGCCAGAGCAGGGCAGGGTCGAGCGATAGCTGCTTGCCGAGTTCGATGCGCCAGGCTTTGAGCTCCTGCAGGCGCTCGATCGTGATCGGCGTGGTCGGGAGACCGGTCCGTCGGGGCGGTTTCTTGATCGGCGGGTCGGTCTGGCCTTTTTGCAGGGCGGCTCCAATCTGACGGCCTAGTCGTGAACGAACTTGGCGTTTGAGCGGCGGGATCGTGGTGAGATCGGTGTTGGGGTTGGCCGCCAGGTGCATCAGGACTTCGTGGGGGAGCACAAAGTAGGGCGGACGGTCGCGTCGTCGCGCCTCGGCCTCTCGAACTGAGAACAGCCTCTTCAGGACTGCTTTCTGTCGACCGTTCAGCTTGCGAGCGCCCTTCATCGACAGGAACGCCGTCTCCGGGTCCTGTCCGTTGTACCGAATCTCTTCCGTACGGACGAACTCCTCGGCGGCCCACGAATAGCGGCCGAGATCGGTTAGCTCGGTTTCGAGCTTGGTCCGAAGGTCGAGCAGGTGCGATACGTCGGTCGCCGCGTAGCTCAGCGCTTCGTCGCTGATTGGACGGCGAGCCCAGTCGCTCTTCTGGAGGCGAGCGAGCTTCGGGATGGTCACGCCGAGAAGAGATTCAATCAATGCCGATAGCCCGGTGCGTTCCATGCCGACGAAACGGGCGGCGATCGAGGTGTCGAACAGGTTTCGTATCCGAAACCCCCACTCCCTGTCGAGGCAACGAACATCGTACTCCGCTCCTTGAGCGACCTTCATCGTCGACTCGTCCGACAGGATTTCGCCGAACGGCGCCATGTCGTCAACAGCCAGAGTGTCGATCAGATACACAGCGTTTTCAGTTGCCACCTGGATCAGGCACACTTTTTCCGGGTACCCGTGCCTGCTGTTCGACTCGGTGTCGAACGCGATTGCCGATTCGCCTGAGAGTGCCCGGGCGAGATCGGCGACCTCTTCGGATGTGGTCAGGAGTTCAAATCGAGGCGCAGGAGGCGGAGATTGGGTTTCCGAATTCAAGAGTGCGTTCCTGTTCTCCCGAGTCACGCCAGCGTTATCCGACGCGGCATCGATTCTGCGGATTGTCACTGTTGAGCCCGTCCGTCTGTCGGCTCACTCCGAGCCCACCCGATTGTATCTGGTTTCGCGCAGGTCAGGTATCGTTTTTTGGGCAATTCTGGCTGAGACTACGTCGGGCCTTTACGTCGGTTGGAGTTGAATCACCCCTGCCGATTATAGATTCGTGAAGGCCATGGGACCCGTAATTGTGCAAATCGGCTGCACCCGCAGACTTTGGGAGGCAAGGGAAGTGTAATGTTGACAGAAGCGAACAACCGTGCTAAGTTTCGCAGGCGATGACGGAGATAGCCCGAGTGTGGATTCAAGCCACCAGGCGATCTGGGTGATCACGAGGAGCGCGTGAGCGAACCCGAGCTGCAGTGGTTCAGAGCATGCATGTGAGGTGATCCATCACGGTATCCGTCACGCGAACCCATCGGAAGTCGGCGGTGCCTGCTCCATCAAGCCTCGCCTGCCTATCGAGGATGCCCACGATCAACCTGACCGCCGGATGTGCGATCGGGTGCGTTTACTGTTACGCGGTCGGCTACGGGTCGCACCCCGACGAAGGAAGCGTGGTTCTCTACGAAGATACCCTCGAAAGGCTTAAGCGCGAACTCCCTCGAAAGCGGAAGGCGCCGCGATCGGTGTTTTTCAGCCCGTCAAGCGACATCTTTCAGCCAGTCGCCCAGTGCTGGACCTCGCACACGAAATCCTCGATTTCCTGCTGGCTGCCGGCATTGATGTCGTGATCTTGACGAAAGGGCAAATTCCGGATCGCACGTTAGATTTGCTTCTGCGCTATCCCGACCGAGTCAGCATGCAGATCGGCATCACCACACTCGACGAGGGCCTATCGAAGATGTTCAAGCCGAACGCCGCGACACCCAGGGCCAGACTCGAACAGTTAGACAGGCTGATCGTCGGAGGGCTCGCCACTCGGGCCCGACTCGATCCGACGATACCGGGCGCTACCGACGACACCGAAGGGTTGGATCGGCTGTTCGCCGCGTTGGGCGCCGCGGGCATCGATTATGTGGCGGCAGGCTTTCTGTTCCTGCGGCCTCGAATTCTGCATACCCTTTACGCGGACGTGAACGACAAGCGACTCCTGTGGCGGATTCTGACCACCTATGAGGATTCCGAGCGCCTGGATATTCGGGCCGGCAAATCGACCACCACGGCGTTGCCGACCATGGTCAGAAAAGAGTCGTTCACCCGCATTCGGGAAATAGCAGGCCGCCACTCTATCGACGTGGCCGTCTGCGCCTGTAAGAACCCTGACATAGCCACCGGCACGTGCGGAATTGGTGGGGCGACACCGACCCGAGCCTTAGCCCAAAAGCCATCGCAGCGATTACTCATGTGAGAGGGTTAGCGGCTCCAGGGGACATGACTGGGTTTCGTCTGATTAACTTGACATAAAATCGACCGAGGTCAGGCCGCGCCCTGATGCAAAACAAGCCCCGCCACGCGCTCGGTCGCTCTGCCGTCCACGTTCACTGCTGCTCTCAGCGTGGAGGCTTTGCCGCTGAGTTTTTGCTGAAGCAGATCGGTGAGCTGCGGTTCGGCGTTGACCTCGTAAGCGCCGCCGATGTTGGAAAGCGGGTATCCTCCGCAATCCTTTCGACGATCAGGGATGTCGCTGTCCACCAACACGAGAATCGTCGGGATGCTGAGCAAAGCCGCCTTGAGCGACATGGTCGAAAAGTGAGAAACCGCCACGTCTATGCCGTACACAAGCTGGTCGGTGGGCAAATCCACTGCCAACAATCTGCGGTCGGGGTGAGTCAAGAGGTCGCCGTAATCGCGGTCGTCCCGAGGATGGCGGGCGAAGATCAGCCTGTCCTCGGGACCCAGGGCGTCGACAACCCACCTGAGCGTCCTGGGATTGTCCGGGATGGAGCCCGGCGTTCGGGCTTGCCCGAAATAGGCGATGAGCCGTTCATCGCCTATGGCCAGGCGATCGCGCACATCCTGCCTGCGGCTCAAATCGGGAGTCGAGTAGGCGTCGAGAGCGGGATTGCCTGTGATCTCGATCTTAGAGCGCGGCGCGCCGCGCTGGACCATTTCTTCAGCAACAGCCTCGTCAAAGACTGCCCAACGACTCGCCAGGGCGCCCGCGATGCGCGGATACCAAACATCCCAACCTCCGACGACATGCACCGAGGGAATTTGACGGCGCGAAGCAGCCAAAATCACCGCGTCTTCGATGCACATGATTTCGCCCGACCTGTCCACCGAGCATCCGACAAGGACTCTGTCAGGCGTGAACCTTTCGAAGAGCGAACTGGCATAATCCAGCGAGACGCGAGTCACGTCGCCGTGGCATCCGTCCGTCTGGAGTTCGTTGTGCTCGACTCCCATTTGCTCGAACAGCAGTGCCGAGCCGCCGTGGTTGCGCGTTTCCGGCGTGTCGTTGCGGACGCCGATTAGCTTGACCGTGTGCCCGGCGTCTCGGAGATTCGAGACGACCGGCGCTATGGCTTCGGCGGGACCCGGGTGCATCGCGGCGGCGAGTATCCTCAAGCTACAGGTTCGACCTCGACGAGGCATGTGTTGTATGTCTGAGCTCCGGACGGCGACGGGCTATCCAGCGAGAGCACGTTCGCCGAGCCGCCGGTGTCGACGCCGGATTCGTCGGGACTGAACCACGCGCCCTCCTTCATCGAAACGACGCCCCTCGTGATCCGGTCGGTCACCTTCACGGGCATGATCGTTGCCCCGCGATCGTTGAAGACACGAACCTGCTGGCCATCGGAGATCGACCGGTCGACGGCATCGTCGGTGTGCACCCAAACAACCTGTGGATCGACGGCTTGCAAAACTGTCAGATTGCCGAAGGTCGAATGGGACCGCGCCTTCGATTGCGGCGTCACAAGCTGCAGCGGATGCGCCAGGTCGGCCTCAAACGGCGGGACGTACTTCGGAATCGCCGGAATCGAGCCAAGGCCGTAGAAATCCGGTTCGCTCGCGATGGCGGTCGAGTATATCTCGATCTTGCCTGACGGCGTCGAAAACGGGTTGCTGTCCGGGTTGTCGATTTGGTCCGCGAAGGCGACCGGAGCGCTGGGCGGAGGCAGTCGCGCCAAACCGTTCTCCATGAACGCGTCGAAGTCGTCGATCGCGGTGCCTTCACAGAACTCACGCAGCCACTCGATGTCCGACGCCTTGTCGTTGTATCCCGAGATGCCAAGGCGCTTCGCCAGATCGGTGCAGATGTCGATGTCGTTTCGGCACTCGTACATCGGCTCGATGGCCTGTTTCATGAAGATCGCGTAGTGGCCAATTCCCCACGGCGTGCTGATGTCGTTGCGCTCCCAAGAAAAGGAGGCTGGCAGCACGATGTCGGCGTGTTGGGCCATCGGCGTCATGAAGTGGTCGTGGATCACTATGAACTCGATGTTGTCAGACTTCATCGCCTCGGAGGTCTTGTTCGTGTTGGGGAGCTGGTTCAACCAGTTGCCGAACGCCCCGTAGATCATCTTGACGTCCACCGGGTAGCCGCCGGAGGTCCCTTTTTCGAGAAGGTCCGCGAGTTTGGCTTTGGCGACCTTGGTCGTTACCGGGTTCGGGCCCGTGGGCAATCCGGACAACCCGACTCCGGCGCTTCCAGTCGACCCCGAGCTGACGCCGGTGTTGCCGCCGGAGACGCCGATGCTGCCTGTCATCGCCGCGAGTGCGAAGGCGGCGCGGTGGAACTGCTCCCCGTACGCGGTCCTGCCGGGCGCGAAGCCGCAGTGGATCGCCGCGGGCTGACTGGTTGCGAACTCGCGGGCGAGCTCGGCGATCTTCGCCGCGGGGACGCCCGTGATCTCCTCGGCCCACTCGGGCGTCTTCGGAACGCCGTCGGCGGCGCCTAATACGTAGCTGCGATAGTCGGATCCCGGAGGAGCGCCGTCCGGAAGATGCGCTTCGTCGAAGCCTTGGACGTAACGGTCGAGGAAGTGCTGGTCCTGCAATTCCTCTGTGACGATCACATACGCCATCGCGACGAGCATCGCCGCGTCGGTGGAAGGCTTGATGTAGATGTGCTCGTCTGCCACCGTGGCGCTCGTGTGGGAGCCGCGCGGGTCGATGCAAATCATGCGCGTGCCCTGTTTGCGGGCGTGCTTCAGATATTCGAGCGTGCCCGTGCCAAAGTGTCCGTCGCCCGGGGTCCAGCCCCAAAGCAGGATCATCTTGGAGTTGGCGTAGTCGATCGGATCTCGCCCGGCGGGACCAGTGAGGCCAGCGTAATCGCCAAAGGTGTGCTGAAAGGCGAACGCTTCGGCCTGTCTGGAGATGTTGCCCCAGGGCTCGGTGCAGCCGCCGAACATGTTGAGCAATCGCTGAACGGTGTTGCGGTTGTTGAGCAGGGGAGCGGCGCCACCGCTGGACGCGTTGAGTATCGACGCGGACCCGTGTTCCTTCCGGATTCGCAGCATGGAGCTCGCCACTTCGTCGAGCGCCACGTCCCAGGAGATGCGCTCGAACTCGCCCGATCCGCGCTTGCCGGTGCGCCGCATCGGGTACTTGAGCCGGTCGGGATGGTTAACCCGCTCTTCGGCCGCGAAGCCTCGCACGCAGGCAAACAGAGGCGGCATTTCGGCGTCCCACTTTCCCGGTTGCGTGCTGATCTTTACGATTTTGCCGTCGCGAACGTGGGCGTTGACGATGCAGCGCCCTCCGCACCCGGAGGCGCACGTGCTGGTGACGATGCGCTCGCCGTCTGTCTCCTGTCGTCGTGGGTTCTGGTAGATTGTTGTCGCGACCATGAGTTCTCCGTCCGCTGTTTGTTGTTGCAACTGCCGGGCAGGGTATCACGAGATAGGCGTATTAATAAGGCTGGCCGACCAAGCCTGGTGGGAATTTCGAACTTCTCCGCGTCGATACCGGGTCTGCGAATGAAACCGAGTGTTACGAGCCTTTCCGAAGGCCAGCCAGCGAACCCAGCAAAGCAACCAGGATGGCGAGCTTGAACGCGGACCACCAAGACAGCGTTTCGGCGATGAGCCCCTGTTCGACAGCGCCGGGGAACAGATCGGGAACCGTCCATGCCCACACCAGCTTGATAACGAGCAGCGCCAAGAGCAAAAGTCCGACGAATAGGCCGATGAATCCGACACAGCCCATGCACCCAAGCGTCGAAAAGCCGAGTATCCTTTTGGTCATTTCCCGCCCGCGCTTGTTTCCCGTTCGTCAGCCAATGCCAGCGTCGCTCCCGATCCGCATCATCGTTTCCGCGGATGTGCGCCTATTCTATCCTGAGCGCCTCCTTTACGGAAATCCCCGCAGTGCGTCTTGCGGGCAGCGCCGCGCCCAGCCAACCGCTCCATGCGAAGCTCGGACGGCCATGCGCCGACCGATGTCGGATCGATGACCAGCCGATCCAGCATCCCGAATACCGTGATCGTCATCATCGCGACGGCTGCGACGACCGCCATTGCAGCGATCGCCAGCCACGCCCTGGCTTTGCGGGCGAAAACGTCCTTGGTGCCGAAAACGACGACGTGAGGCATGTGCAACCGCACGGCGAGTTCCGCGAGCTTCGACAGGTTCGATGAGCCACGCTGGAAGCGCCGTGACAAAGCTTCAACAGTTCGGACACGACCAGATTGCCAGGCTGGGAGCGGCGTGAAGATTACAATCATCGCTCCGATGACTGCGACGACCGCCGCTTTCCGAATCGGCTCGTTGTCGGGAGAAACCCCAGCGTAGAGCAGTTCTCCGAAAGCATTCAGAATCAGCGGAGTCGCGAGAACCGCGAGCACGACCCCGAGCACGGTGGCGACCAAACCGAGCGCGAGCTGCTGGCCAAGGAAAAGCATCGCGATGTGCTTGGGGCTGAACCCGCTCGCCTTGAGGACGCTGACATCGCGGATCTGCGATCGGACGCCGAGGAACGTTGCGAGGAGTTAGGCAACCGCTCCAACTCGGGCGTCAACCGACCGCTCGTCGCGTTCCGCTGCCCCTGGAGCAGCGTGCCTGATGATCAGAGCGGTGCTGCCAGCGGCCAGTCGAATCCGATCGCCGTCTTTGAGCAGGTGCTCCGAGTTCCCGGTGTTCCGGTCGTTCACAAATGGGCCGTTGACGGAGTTCAGATCGCGAAGCACAACACCGCGTGGAGTGTCCACGATGAGGGCGTGCTTCCGAGACACCGCGGGATCATCGACGATGACGTCGCAGGTCGTTTCTCGTCCGATAATCGTGGGACGAGGGGTCAACTGGATCGACAAACCGTCCCAAATTCCACCGTAGATCACCAACTGGGGTCGGATAGTTGCTAACATTGCCTGGCTCCTCTCGAAGACGTCCGTCCCGTCTTCGTCTCTGCTTACCGTACCCGGACTCTTGGCATCCAACATGGCCATCGTGGCCGATTCTGATTCATCCTTGCGATCGACCGAGCGGTCAGTCATTGGTCTTGCACCGTCCGTCGGATCGGCTCGGTCACCGGGGTCTGTCTGTTCAAGTGCGTGCATATATTCAGACGCTCGGAAGACGAGATTGGTTCCAAGTTCCCGACAATCCGAACTCGACGACCGAAACACGGGCCCGTCGCGACAGCGGTAGAATGATCGGGATGCGCCTCACACGCCCTCGTTGAGCACCGGATTGAAGGCAATCGCAACGAACCAACCGAAATCGAACGACAAACGATGAGCCCCAACCAATTCACGGCACTGGAATCGCCAAGCCTGCTGCTCCGACGATTCCACGAATCGGATCTGGAGACGTTTCTCGCGTACCGCAACGATCCTGATGTGTCCAGATACCAACTCTGGGATTCGATCACCAGACAGGAAGCGGCGGACTTCATCGAATCCCAGCAAACCGCTCAACCCGATGTTCCCGGACGAGGGTTCCAATTTGCCGTCGAACAGAAGGGCGCCGGCAATCTGATCGGGGACTGTTACCTGAAGATCGACGAAGCGGACCCTTTGCAGGCTGAATTCGGAGTTTCGATTGCGACGGAGCATCAACGCCGAGGATTCGCGCGTGAAGCTGTCTCGACCGTACTCGACTATGTGTTCTCGAGCCTGGACCTACATCGAATCATCGCTCGCACCGACTGCGAGAACGATGCCTCGATCGCGCTGTTGGAGCGACTGGGGATGCGCAGGGAAGGGCACTTCATCCAGAATATCTGGTTCAAGGGCAAATGGGGCGACGAGTACCTCTACGCAATCCTCAAAGATGAGTGGCTCGCTATACAAGGCGCCGGCTCATAAGCGAATTGTGGATCTGAGTGACGGTTGACGACATAGGTGGCCGGAATTATGATTGCCTGAGCACGGACCCGCGACGAGGAGATCATCGACTCGAGTCGCAAAACCGTCTACCTTTGAAATCAAACACGGTCGGAGCAGCACGCCCGTACAAATCCCGAAACCAAACCCGGAGGCGTCCGATGAGCGAGACATGGAAAGCCACCCCAAGTCGCGTGGTCTATCGAAGGTTTGATCCGGGCGAATCGTTGGTCGCCGGCCTTGACGCCTTCGCCCGCTCCGAGGGCATCCGTTCCGCGATCATCACATCGTGCATCGGCAGCCTTTCGACGTTGCGGCTCCGCAATCTCTGCGAACGGGACGGCGATCGCTCCGAATTCCAATGGCACAATATCGGCGGAATCTTGGAAATTGTGAGCGCGGAAGGTTACGTTCAGCCGCTGCCTGACGGCGAGATTCGCACCCACATCCACATCGTCACGGCACGACCCTCTGGCGAGCTCGTAGGCGGACACTGCGACGACGGCGTCATCTTGACCGGGGCGTTCATGTACCTGCAAGTGCTCGAGCACGACGAAGACGCCGGATAGCCGGCCAATAGAGCGACAGCGAGGGCGACCAAAATGGACAGACGAGAGAGCCTACGACTCAACGGCAGGGTGGCGATCGTCAGCGGCGCCGGAACCCACGGAGGCCAGGGCGTCGGCAACGGCGCGGCCACCGCGATCCTGATGGCGCGCGAAGGCGCTCGACTCGTGCTGGTTGACGCGGTCGCCGAGTGGGTCGACGCGACCAAGGCCACCATCGAATCCGAGGGCGGCGAAGCAGTTTCGGTGGTCGCCGACGTCACAAATGCCGACGACTGCCAGCGCGCCGTTGACAAGGCCGTCGAGACCTACGGGGTGGTCCATCTGCTGCACAACAACGTCGGCGGCGGCAGCGTGCGCGGGAACGTGGTCGAAGCGACCGAAGAGGACTGGCAGCGGAGCGCTTCGGTCAACTTGATGAGCATGATTCACATGAGCCGATTTTCCGTGCCTCACATGAAAGCGGCCGGGGCCGGCTCCATTACCAACGTATCGTCCGTCACCGCCCTCCGACCCAAGGCCGGAGCGTCTTCAGCGCCCTACACGGTGAACAAAGCCGCGGTCGTCGGACTGACCCAGGCGATGGCGTTGGACCACGCCGCCGACAACATTCGAGTCAACTGCATCATGCCCGGCCTGATGTGGACGCCTCGCGTCGCGTCCGGAGCGGGCGCCAGGCGCGAGACGCGCCAAACCTCGACGCCGCTCCCGACCGAAGGCGAAGGATGGGACATCGCCTGGGCGGCTGTGTTCCTAGCGAGCGACGAGGCCAGGTTCGTGACCGGTGTCGTTCTCCCCGTAGACGGCGGCTTCCTGCTCACCAGCGCCCCGAACTAACCGCGCTCCGCAGCAAGACTCAATGTCACTAACCAGCGCCCTTTGCCCTGCATGAATGCGCGCCAAACCGACTGAACCCGCAACAACATACCGTAGGGGAGGGTCAAACCCTCCCGCATGGTTCCGCAGAACTGGAGCATCGTCCAGCGGGTATAACGGGCGGCAACCGGGCTGAAGGGCGTTTTGTTGCCTGACATGGCTTGCTGATGCACCGCATCGGGAGGGTTTGAAACCTTCCCCTGCGGTATCGTCGCGAACGGTCTCGCCCTCTACATGATCCTGTCGACGGGCATGTTCACCCACGAACTCATCTCGTGCGGCGCCGTGACAGGCTCGGCCGGGCATACGTAGTCCGATGTGATGTCCGAGATGGATGGCGTTCCCAGCAGACCCATCGCGACAGTGAGCTCTTCTTCGAGAATCTCCAGCAGTCGTACGAGTCCCGCTTGGCCGTTTGCTCCCAAGCCCCAAACCTGCATCTTTCCGATCGCCACCGCCTTGACCCCAAGGGCGACGGCTTTGGCGATGTCGCTGCCTCGCTGTACCCCGCCGTCGAGTACGATCTCGGCTTTTCCGTCGACCGCATCGACGATCTCCCCGAGCATGTCCATCGTGCCCAAGCCGTGGTCCAACTGGCGTCCACCGTGGTTTGACACCCACACGACGTCGACGCCGTGCTCTACGGCAATGGAGGCGTCCTCTGCCGTCGCGATGCCCTTCAACATGAACGGGAGGCCTGCCACCTCCTTGATCCGGTCGATCGTGTCCCAGGTCACGGACGCTTGATGAGACCGCGCGGACGGGTCGCGAACGGTGACAGGGGTCGTACGACCCAGCAGCGGCCTCTCTCTCCGGCTGTAGCTGGCCGTGTCGACGGTGATGCAAAGGGCCGTGTAGCCGGCAGCTTTGATCCTCGCGATCTGGCCTAGAGTCCACTCCCAGTCGCCATGTAGATAGAGCTGAAACATCTTCGGATAGTCCACGGCCGCCGCCGTGTGTTCGAGTGTCGGTTCCGTTACCGAACTCAATACGTGCACGATCCCGAACTCCGCCGCGGCTTTGGTCGATGCCGCGGAGCCCTCCGGCGTGAAGTTCTGCAACCCTCCCACGGGCGCCAGCATGACCGGAATTCGCAGACGCTGACCGAGGAACTCCGTCGACGGGTCGACGTTGGACACGTCTCGGAGCACCCTCGGGCGGAATGCGATTCGGTCGAATGCCAATCGGTTCCGGCGCTGGGTCGTTTCCGACTCAGAGGCGCCGGACACGAAATCCCAGGCAGACTGGGGGAGATTCTTTCGTGCCGCTTGGACGATCTCTTCGTTGCTTACGTATTCAGAAGTCACGATTCCTCCTAAGTTTCGCCGCACGGGGTCACGCGGCGTGTTCACAGCCGGAAGTTGTTTTTACGCCTCGACCCGATACACACGAACCGCGTTGTCGTGGAACATCGCGGCCCGCTCCGACGCCGAGTAACCGCTCGACAACCGCTTGAAAGCGTTGTACATCACGTTGTACGAGTACGACACTTTATCGACAGGGAAGTTGCTCTCGAACATGCACCTGTCCGGGCCGAACCGCTCGATGCAGTAGTTCATCAGGGGCGCCATCGACTCTGCCAGTTCTTCGGAGCTCACCGGTACATCCCGCCCGTGCCAATCGAAGCCGGTGCGCGGCATGCCGATGCCGCCAAGCTTTACGACGACGTTCGGGTTGGCGGCGACCGCCGCGATTCCGTTCCGCCAGGTCGTCATTACTTCGTCGAAGTTCGCGTACGGGCCCACTCGCAGCAAGCCACCGATGTGGTTCAGGATGATCGTCAAGTCCGGGACAACCCGCGCAAAATCCGCCAATTCCGGCAGTTGAGGGAAGTAGAGCCACGCTTCAAGTGACATCCCCTTGCTCGCCAGTACGCGAGCACCGGCGCGGAAATTGTCCGTGCCTAGTTGGCCTTCGGTTCGGTGCGCGGACGTGACCTCGATCTCCGGGTGCGGGTCCCAGGTTACCGAGTGTCGGATTCCGCGGAACCTGTTCGGACTAGCGGCTTGCAGCGCGTCCAGAACCCGCTCGACGCGATCTCCCAGGTTCAGATTCGCGTGTCCCACGATGGACGCCGCGGCTCGGGTGGGACCGTAAAGCCCGCTGGCGCTCGCAGCCGCTAGACCCTGCACGAACTCGACTTCGCCAACCGGGCGCATCTCCTCGGGTCCATCGGCGCGATACATCGATCGAGCCTCGACGAACACCGTGGATCGCACGTTGTGTCCGCTGTTGACGTCGGCGGCCAAATCGTCGAGCAGATAGCGTTGGTGCGGAATGCGAGCCGTGCGCTGATCCCAGAAATGGTGATGGGGATCGCAAATGGGGATCTCTGGCTCGAGAGTGGGTTCGGTGGTGAGTGCCAGCCAGTCATTGCCTCCGAACGGCATAATGGCGCCTCCGTCGTGGGATTGTGCGGCCCAATCCTATCACAACAGATGCCGAAAAACCCTTCGCGCCGGAACGCAAATCCAGGCATGAGGCAGACAAGCCTAACGCTGAAAAAAGGGCTCCGCCTCCGAGGGGATCGGAGACGGAGCCTCACCAGAGAAGCGAGACGTCGCGTACTAGGCGTGGCTCAAGCGCCCAGCGAACGTTCGCTTACGATAATGTTGACCCGATGCCCATGAGGCGGTAGAACCAGCCACTGATAGTCATCAAGTTTCCAGTCATCAGGATGATGCCGTACCCGGCGATCAGGATAGCGCTGGCCAAGCCCATCCACGGGACGATTTTTTCGAGACGGAACAGCATTGGAAGTATTCGCGCCATTGCCATCGCGCCGATGACCAGCGGCACTCCCATGCCCAGCGAGAAGAGGAACAGCAGCGTGGCGCCGACTATCGGCGAACCGGCCAGTCCCACGTACAGGACCATCCCGATGAGGATTGCCGACCCGAAGCAGGTCATGCATCCGGTTGCGAAGGCAACCCCGACCAACATGCTCTCCCACGGGGAGGTCGCTCCGTCGGCGGAGGTCTTCCGAAGGATGGGCATCTTGCACACGAGCGGGGCTCGGGCGCGGGCCGCGACCCTCAACGCCATGCGGAGCAACAGAATGCCGGCTCCGATGCTAATGTACCTTTGCCAGACATAGAATGACTCCATGTTCGTCAGTTTCTGGGAACCGTAGCCGATTACCGCGCTCGCCAGGGTGTAGCCCACCGTAAACCCGATCACGAAGAAG